>JASGMJ010000025.1 GCA_030156535.1 Candidatus Sumerlaeota bacterium | reverse complement strand
GAATGCGCTGAAAAATCACTCAACAGCCGCTACAAAACAACGCTCTGACAACTCAGTGCGGAAGAAATGGCTGGGCGGGAGGGTTGGTCAGAGGTTTCACATACAGCGTGTTCAGATATTTTGAGTCAAATCCCGTGAGGAGCATATCGACCACGATGGTGATGTCGATCTTCTCCTTCCCCTTCTTCGGCATGTCCTTGTTGGGGAACTGCTGGTCTTTGATGCGCTTCTGCACGTCCTGATAGTAGAGATCGAATTCGCCGATGGAGTGGTTGGTCTCGAAGCGAGCGTTGTAGTCGGCGATGATGGCCTTCAGGGCCTTCTTCTTCGCTTCCGGGTCTTGCTGGTTGTCCGCCTTTTCCTGTGGCAAGTCCTCCTGGATTTGCTTCACGTCGGGATTACCTTCGGCGGGAGGGGAAAAGACGCAGGCGATATTCAGCGGCTTGAAATCAGGATCGGCGGCTTCCCGGTCCTTCTGAATGGTGCCAAACAGTTCAAAGTATTCGATGGCGTCATTGATGGAAGCCGTCGCGAGGATGGCGTTGAAGCGACGCCCGCCGGTGGCGGCGTCGTGCTTCTCCAGAATGGCCTCCACGATGGCTCGCTTGGCGAGTGGTTGGCCGGGCTTCGGCGGCTTCTTGCCCTCCGGCTTGAAATAGTCCACGTGGAAACGGAGGACATTCTGATCCTCGATGGCGTGCGTGATCGTGTAGGCGTGAAGTTGCTTCTGGAAAAGGTCCTCTGTGGTTCGGTAGGATGCCTGCTGCCCTTCAATCTGCTGATAGGTCGCGTTGTCCTCGAAGATCGGCGTGCCGGTAAACCCAAAGAGCTGCGCGTTGGGGAAGAACTCCTTTATGGCCTTGTGATTCTCGCCGAACTGCGACCGGTGGCACTCGTCGAAGATAAACACGATGCGCTTCTTGCGCAGAGGCTCCAGGCGTTCCTTGTAGTTTCGTTTGTTGGTGCCGTCGAGTGCGAGGCCCAGCTTCTGAATTGTGGTGACGATCACCTTATCAGCGTAGTCATCGGACAGGAGGCGACGGACAAGCGTCTCGGTGTTGGTGTTCTCTTCGACGCATCCTTCCTGGAAGCGATTGAACTCCTCGCGGGTCTGACGGTCGAGGTCTTTACGGTCGACCACGAAAAGACACTTCTCGATTTCGCCATTGTCCTTCAAAAGGGTCGATGCCTTGAAGGACGTGAGGGTCTTCCCACTCCCTGTAGTGTGCCAGACATAGCCATTGCCGCAATTCTGCTGGATACTGTCGACGATGGCTTTGACGGCGTAAATCTGGTACGGGCGCATCATCAGGAGCTTCTGCTCGCTGGCGATCAGGACCATGTAGCGGCTGATCATCTGAGCGAGCGTACACTTGGCGAGGAAGCTCTCCACGAAGCTGTCGAGGTGCGTGATCTTGCGGTTATCCTCGGCGGCAAACTGATAAACCGGCAGGAAGCGCTCGTCCGCATTGAAGGCAAAGTGCCGGGCATTGTTATTCGCGAAGTAGAAGGTCTCGGTGCGGTTGCTGACCACGAAGAGCTGGACAAAGCAAAGAAGTGTTCGCGTGTAGCCGTTACCGGGATCGTTCTTGTATTCGACGATCTGTTCCATCGCTCGGCGGGGGCTGATGCCGAGGGTCTTCAGCTCCACCTGGACGGCGGGAACTCCATTGATCAGCAGGATTACGTCGTACCGGTGATGGCTGTAGTCCGTGTTGATCCGGAGCTGACTGACGACCTCAAAAGTGTTCTTACACCACTCCTTGATGTTGACCAGTGTGTAGTTGAGGGGCGTGCCGTCGTCGCGGGTAAAGGCGTTGCGCTCGCGAAGGGTGCGGGCGGCAGTATAAACGTCGGGGGTGATGATCTCGTCGAGAAGGCGCTGAAACTCGCCATCCGTTAGCCGCACGCGGTTAAGCGCCTCGAATTTCTCGCGGAAATTCTGCTCCAGGGTGGCGCGGTCGCGGATGTCCGGACGGTGTGCGTATTTGAAGCTGAGGAGCTTCTCGATCAGCTGATCTTCAAGGTGGCGTTCTGCTGTCGTCATCACGATCCCTTCACTGTTTCTCGGGTGCTTGGCAGGCGAAGCCTTGAATGACCTCCGCCGGACCTAATCTGCTCCCGTCACGAGATGGTGCGGGGCAAAGCCACGTATCTCCACCAAAACCAGTGTTTTGTGCCACGAAAACGGGAGCTGGGCAATAGTTTTGAGGGAGGCCGGATGCGGCACGCGGCCAGCCCTGATTAATTCGCCTGAGAAACCAGCGCGGAGGCGACTTGAATCTGAGGCTACGCAGCATTTTCTGGCCAGCGTTCCTCCAGGAGCTGACGAATCTCGTCGCTCATTTTGACGTCCCGGCGGGTACAGTCCAGCTTCATCCGGCGATGGAGGTCGAGTTCCACGTCGAAGGTCAGGCGTTTGGTGGGGCCTTTGGCGGTGGCACCGCCCTCTTCCTCTTCCCATAGGCGCGTTGGTTTCTGGCCGATTTTAATCTTCTTACTCATGCTGCTAACTCCATGATTTCATTGGTAAGGTCGGTTACTTCGCGGGTGCCTGGGTGATCCGGGGCGATCTCGGCGGCGATCTTTCCGGCGGCGGCGCTCTCAGCAAAGACGACGCGCTGACTGATGCTCGTATTGAAGACCTTCAGGGCAAAGCTCTCCAACCCTTCGGCCACGTCGCGCCCGATTGCCGTGTTTGCGATTTTGCGGTTCACCGCAAAGGCGGCGACAAGGTCCGGCTTGCGGATTGAGTACTCTTTCAACAGGCGGACGATCTCATCGGCGGCCCACACGTCATAGGGGCTTGGCTGCACGGGGATGATCACCAGGTCGGACGCCATGATGATGCTCTGGGCAAGTTCCGTCACGCGCGGCGGTCCGTCGATGACGACGTGATCGTAGCCGGTTTGCAACTGCTCGATCTCGCGGTGAATGGTGGCGCGTGGCAGGGCGACCACGGGAAACATTGGCTCCCCTTCCCTCGCGGCAGCCCAGTCGAGGGCACTGCCCTGCGGATCGCCGTCGATCACCAGCACACGGCTGCCCTTCCGGGCCAGTTCACCGGCGACGTTGATAGCCAGGGTCGTCTTGCCAACGCCGCCCTTCTGGTTCAGGAAACTGATGATCATGCATTGTCCTCCGTATATACGACGCGCCGCAGGAACGGCGCACCTGATTGCCGTATAGCAGGCGCTGCGGAGATTGTCCAATCACACCAACTTTACCGGGGTGCGCCATTGTGCTATCAGTGACGCATGGGATATGATTCGCGACTTGATACCTTCAAGACAGATATCAACCTGGTGGAGTACGCCGGGAGCTGCGGCTACGCCTTGGTGAAGCACGAAAGCTCCCGGTCATCCGTCGTGATGAAGGCTGCGGACGGCGACAAAGTCGTCATCGCGAAGAGCGCCAGCGGGCACTGGATTTATTTCTCTGTTCACAACGGCTCCGACAACGGGACGATCATTGACTTCGTTCTGAACCGAAAGGGCAGGGGCAACCTTGGGAAGGTGAAGGGTGAGCTTTCCGCGTGGGTGGAAGGTCAGGCCGTGCCCGATCATCGCCAGTCGTCGCTGCGTCTTGAGGTAGTGCCATCCTCCAAGGATCGCCAGCGTGTCTTGCGGGCATTCTCTGGGATGAAACCGGTCAGTGCGCACGCCTATCTCCAAGAGCGTGGCATCCCACCTCATGTGCTTTCCGATCCGCGATTGAACGGCTGCGTCTATCTTGATGCTCGCCGCAACGCCGTATTTCCGCATCGTGATGAGGAAGGGTTGTCCGGCTATGAAATCAAGAATCGTGGCTTCACCGGATTCGCGTCGGGGGGTGAGAAGGCGCTCTGGATGTCGAACGTTCTGCCAGGTGATTCTGTTCTGGTCGTCGCCGAGTCGGCCATTGATGCCCTCAGCCACTACACATTGAAGGGCCTGAACGCTGTCTATACAAGCACGGCGGGCGCGTGGAATCCGAAGACTCCCGCGGCATTACTCGCCGCGATTGAAATGCTTCCTGCCGATGGGAAAGTAGTGCTCGCCTTTGATCACGATCAGCAGGGGCTCGAATATGTGGAACGCGCCCGGGAATTCATCGGCACTACCGGCAGACAACTGGTCGTCGATCTGCCGCCCGTGGCCGGTCAGGATTGGAATGACGTTCTGAAGAGCCACCCACCTCAGCCCGCTGTTCAGCATCCCCATAATCGCGTCCAGAGAGCCGCTGGAAGGGGGGAATGAGCGTTCCGGCTGTCAGCCTACCTGAGGGTTTCGTTCGTTCGTCTCCGTCCATCCTCCACCTCTTTTCCTATTGGCTGAACTTATCCCCGTAGTTTGCCGCATACAACAGGTAGAATTATATAGGTAATACTATAGGGATATGCGATGTAGAGAATGCACGTGCCCTGTGTAGAGAATGCACGCGGCGCTCACGGAAAACTGCGGGATTGCGATGTGTAGAGAATGCACGTGGATAACTTTCTTATCCACAGACGCGCTTCACAACCATCATTCCAGGGCAGCCTCCGAGTCCAAATGTGTAGAGAATACACGTGCCGCTATGAATCGCCCGCGAAAGTGACCGTCACGGCCTTTCGATCGTTTCGTTTGGAGGTGAATGTGTAGAGAATACACGTGGCTATTTCGTCGGCAGTAGAACCTGATGAGAGACGCGCTGCACATGCGGACGGCTGGGCTTGAGAAGGAGTCCGCCGTGCACAAAGTCCACCTGAAGCTCGGGCCAGATCGCCTTGATCTTGATAAGCGCTTCCCGCGACCAACGGCTGAACTCCCGCGTGCTCTTGTAGTCGGACCCGATGTGCTGCTCAATGCTCTTCCACGGGATGCGGACCTGCTTGTCGAGGTAGCTCATGCGGTGATTGAGCCAGGTGTATATATCGAGGGCGAGGGATGACTGCTTCAGCGCCTGAATGGCCCTGAGGTCCATCGGCACGGGATGCTCCAGAATCTCGCGGTGAAACTCCTCGTCGAGGCGAACGAAGTTGGGAAAGAGCGTCTGCTGCTCCGGGTGGCGGTCGTCCCACCAGAATTGAAATTCACGGGCAATAGGGCGATGGGCTCCGCCGATCAAGCGGGCCTTCTCGTCGTCGAAGCGGAAGGTGATGCTCGCAGAGAAGAGGCGAGCGAGCTGCTCCTTCACGCGGCGGATGTCGCGACCGTTGCTGTATAGACCAATCTCGCGCATAAAGGCAGAGAGGGATGTCCCGAGGTCGATCTCGCGGCTCTTCGTGCGCACAACGCTGGTTGTCAGATACGCGAGTACCAGGCGGGGGATATTCCCGTGAGGAAAGCCGAGGGATTCACCACTGCTATCCACGCCGGGCTGAATGATCAGACAGTAGTTTCCGTTTCTGCGAATCCACGCGCGAGGATTGTTCGTTGGTTCGCTGTGCGGCAGCGAAGCCTGAACGAGGACGCGCGTTGAGAAGCCAAGCGAACGAGCCTCCTGAGCGGAAGTCGACAGGATGTCGACGGCGCAATCTTCCAACTTTTTGAGCGATGGTGTCATGGTCTTCATTCGATGGAATGAAGCACGTTTTCTGAGTCTGATCAAGTACTTCGCGAAGAGCTGCGGAACGCCTGCGTTGCGGCGTGCCGTATCGCCTCAAGGCTGCTTCGCCGTGGGACTGCATCGCCTTGAATGAGGAAAAATCGCGGGGGCCGCATCGCCGTACTGCCTGCGATGCGGATCGCCTGAAGCTGCTTTGGTATTGGCAAGAACCCAGGTTCCTCTCCCGTCAAGGCCGAGCACTCTTTTCACTTTTTTGAAGCGAGCTTCCCCTGTGGGGCTCGGGCAGGCCCGGCAAAAAAGCAGGGCTACGCTGAAAAGAGAGGGCGCTTAGGCGCCGCCCTGACTGGATTCACTTCCTTCCTTACTCGCTCGCCGCTGGGCGTCCGCTGCGAATTATTCGCAGCACCAAGGACCAAAAAGATGAACAGCCAAAAGCCTACCTTCGCAGACATCATCGAAAACAGACTCTATCGGCCATCGGATATCGAGAGCCTCCTGGGTCGCCGATGCGTGGCAACGCTCCGTGAACACGGACTGAAGGCGGTGGGCGGCTGGTACCTTGGCAGGACGGTGCTTGCGGCATTCGAACGCGCTGTGGCAGAAAAGTGCCGCCAGCGTGTTCCTTCGGAAAGCGAGGAACACCATGAAGAAGGACACGCAAACCAGAAGGAAGAAGAACGAGAAGGAGTGGGTGAAGATGTGCAGCCGCCCGCTCTTCAACCTCTACCAAAGCACCATGGAAGCGAATCTCTGGCAGATCAGATTGAACGGCTCCGGCGGATATCTTCGTCGCCGGTTCAATGCGCCCACGCTTCGCGCGGCCCTGGACGAAGCAGTCCGCGTCGCGGGACTGGACGCTCTTGAATCGAAGGAGCAGGTCATTCTCCTGGCCGATGCGTTCTCCATGACGCTTGCTAACACGAATCGCCGCGAGCCTTCACGGCGCGCCTGGCTGCGGGACACCGAACGTTTCATGCGGTGGCTCAAGAAGCGTTATCCGCTCTGCATCCACTGGGGGATGATGACGCGCCAGGTATTCCGCGAGTATCTCGGCACCTTCAAGGGATTGTCGGACAACCACAAGCGGCTCTCCATGCAGCCACTCCTCCAGACGGCGGGGTTCATGCACCGGGAGTACGGCTTCCCGAACATCGGCGAACGGATGGGCATCGGCAGCAAGCTGCGCAAGACCCCTCCCACAGTCTACCTGGAGGATGCGGTCGCGTTCTGCGACTACCTCCGGGAGCATCGTCCCCATCTCGAAGTGGGCGCTGCTCTTCAGGGACTGGCAGGGCTTCAGGTGCAGGAAGCGCTGCGGCTGACCTGGAAGAACGTCGATCTGGAACGGGGCTTCATCGAAGTGACGGGCGAAGTGAAGAACGTCTATCGCAACCGGGTGATTCCGGTCACGAACAGGGTTCTCGAAGCGCTCCGCCGCGCCGAGGAACGCCGCCGCGAGCGGGAAGGGAAGGTCCAGTCACTCACCGGTCACGTACTCGTGGGGGTGAAGGGCGAGCCCTACACGGAATACCAGTCCTACTGCCGTCAGCTCAAGACGGCGATGCTGCGCTGGAATCCGCAGATTGACTGGGCACCGAAGGACCTTCGCAACTGTCTGCCGACCTTCGCCAAGATGGAAGGGATTCACGGAACCATCTGGGAGCAGTACATCGGCCACTCGCCGGGAACGGTGACGGATCGGCACTATGTGCCGCGCCTCACGGCCCGCACATCAGGAGAGGAAAATGCGCTCCTGCGGGCGATGGAATTGTTCCGGAAATTCGTGACGTTACCCTTGGAAACCCAAGCCCCTGCGGGGGAAATTTGCAACTTTTTGCAACTTTCCGGTTCTGACGGCGCTTCTGAGTCCGAAGAGGGTTCTGTAAGTGCAGTAGAATGAATGGAGCGGGAAACGAGGCTCGAACTCGCGACCCTCAGCTTGGGAAGCTGATGCTCTACCAACTGAGCTATTCCCGCTCGGGAACGAAGGAGTGGTAAGGGGAAAGGTGCGGGGCGGTCAATCAAGAACGTTCAACGCGTCCCGCTCTGATGCCGTTTCGGTGCATTTGTCCGTCAGTTTCGCACGGTGATCATGTCGCTATAGGTCAGGTCAATGGTGCCCCGCCGTGACGCACGAGCGGATGTTGTGACGTTGATGCGAATGCGTTTGAGGCTGCCTTCGAAGGCGAAGCTGCCCTCGACATCGCGACTGACAACGACGCTTCCGCCCGCGTTAACATCGGCAACATAGAGGCATTGGCGGTTGGCGTTGTCGAATTGGACGCGGCTGGTTGTTCCGGCAGGGGGATTGCGGTAGGTGATGGAGGCGCCGGAGTCGGAAATGGCAACGGAGCCAAGTTGGGCGGGCATGACGAGGGAGCGAACGCGCTCTGCGGTGCGGAATGCAGTGGCGTCAGCGGGAAGTTGACTCAAGGTGGCCTTGGAGCGCCGTGCGGTTGCCAGCACGACGTAGGAGACGAAGATTCCGACGGTGGAGAAGACGGCCATGGCAATGACCATCTCGGGAATGCTGAGCCCGCGGCGGGGCAGGCGGAGGCGGTGGTTGATGGCGGTGAGCATGTTGGAGGACTCCTCAGGGAGCAAGTAGGGACGCGAGCGTGACTTCCTGGACTTTGGAGTGGCGTCTTCCGGCGGGGGCCCAGCGGACTGTGGCTTCGACACGGATCATGGTGCCCTCGCCGGGAATGGGGGGGCCTCCGGGGATGCCGACTTCCGTTCCGTCGATTCGATAGAATCGCAGTTCGGCGCGCCCGGTGACGTCATCGTCCGTTTCTGGTGTGCCGCGGTCGTCAATTGTGACGGGATTGATGATTTGGCGTTCGAGATCACGGAACAGTTCGCGCTTGCTGGCTTCGATCACGTCGGTTGCTAGACGCAAGGCGCCGTTTTCCTCGCGGATGGATTGCTGGAAGTACACGCCGGCCGTGAGGGAGGAGATGATGGCGAGACCCGCGACGGCAACAATGGCGACGGTGATGAGAACTTCAGCGAGAGTGAAGGCTCGGCGAAGGGGGAGGAGGCTCATGTTTCCTCTCCTTCCGCTGCCGGGGCTCCGCCGTTCTCTACGGCCCAGAGGTTGCGCCGCACGCGCGACTGATTGACGTTCAGCCAGGAGCCGTCTTTCATCTTCACGTTGTAGTAAACGCTCGGAGTGCCCGAAGCGCCGAAGCCTCCGACGGCATAGACGCTGCCGTAGAATGTTCTATTCCCTCCTCCTGCTAAGGTGCCCCATGAATACAAGAAGCCGTTGTGGAAGACCTTGAATTCATCGGGGGGCTCATCGCCGTTGGGCATGAGGACGAGTCTGTTTCCGTTTTCATCGAGAAGTTCGTCAGACCTGGGTGGATTGCCTTGGCCAGTCATGTTCATGTTTGCCGCGCTGAGCATGACGCCGCGTGTGTGGAGGCTTTGGCCCGAGACCTTGATGGTTGGGATTCGGGCGATCGGCTCGGCGGGATTCCTGGGAAAGTAGGTGGAGTTCAGCACAGGAATGCCATCAACAAGCGGGGCTGGATTGCCGTTGTTGTCGACAGGGACGGAATCGATGAAGGCAAATTGGTCGGTATAGTTGTTGTAGTCGGGATCGTCCGGGTCGATGCTAAACCAGTCGCCGTATGATTTGCTTACGATCTGCCCGAACGTGTTGCTGTCGGGGTCGCGGTCCTTGCCGTAGATGTTGCCGCTCGTATCGGTCCAGTAGTACGGCAAGTCGTATGCGAGGAAGTATTCCTTCCACTGATCGTAGTCGTAATGCGGGAACTGGAGATCGCTGTTCTGGGTCAGGTTTTCACGGTTGACGAAGTCGGGATTCAGTTTCCCCTTCTTCTTCCCGAGGAAGTCGGCATCGTAGGGCATGTAGTACACGTCCTCGTTGCTGAGCTTGGAAATCGGGCTGTTGGCAAACCCATCGTATTCACGGCCATCGGCGTACTTCGATCCCTGTTTGAAGACGCCTTCGGTGCGCATGCGGAACCATGGATCGTTTCCGAGGTTTTTGCCTTTCGGCTCCTCGAAATCCGGGTTATCGGGATCGAGACGTGGAAGCTTCTTCAGTATGGCATTGTCGAGATTAATGTCCTCATGAGCCCATACTTCGCCCCAGTAGACATTGAAGTTCCCCGAGAACTCAACGGCAGCCTCGGAGATAATAGCGGCGGGCGAATGAAAAAACGGGGACTGGATTTCCGTGAGCATGGTTTCTACGGTCACGCGAACGCCGTTGGCTTCGCCCACTGCAACGACTTTGCACACGATGGGGCGTTCAGCGGTGGCCAGCGCGAGTTCCTCACTCGACAGTTCGGACGGGTGCTGGACCTCAAGCGATACGACGCGCGCCTGTTCGCGACCGTTCTCATCGCGCATTACCAGCAACGAATCCGCCGCTGCGTCCAGTTGCATCGACACGATTTTGCTGGTGAGGCTTACCGTGGCCGGATCTGCCCCCGCAGAATTCCGAAAATAGGTGAATCGCGTGATGATCGGTTCTTCGCCACTAATGATCCGCCTGCCAGACTCATCCCAGATTTCCTCGAAATCGGAATTAATCGGCTTGCCGTCCGAATCCTTGGCATAGTCAAGAATATAGGGCTCAAAGAAACCATAGGCGGCGGGCTGAATCGGATAACTTAAGAGATAGGCGGGCGGATGAGTCTCATACTCATCGTACTCGTCTGGAGGCGTCCCCGCAAAATCACTAGGATTGTTAAAGTAGTCAACAACCCGCTCCACGCCAGCCTCGGCAGCGTAGAAGGCATGTGCCTGTGAACGTGCACGTCCGGCCGAACGCGCGCCATCGTTGATGAACATCAACCATGAAACAACCGCAAGTCCCGCGATGGTAATAAGAATCACCGACGCAACCAGCACCGACCCACGACGCCTGAAACTTGGCGGCTGTTGAACCGTCTGGTTCGGATGACCTCCTATCCATGAGTTTCGTCTTGGGGACATGGGCGTATCCTTCTCTTCATCATCATGATGCCGAAGCTAAGCTGAAGTGCATGCAAGTATTGGAGCTCATTGTTGGCACAGCCCCCCCGTGCATGTCAAAAGCCATCCCACAAAGGCGCAAAACATTTTTTGCATCGCAAAAATATAGCGGATATTTGGGTGCGAATGTGTGCGGGAGGGCGAGAGGGTTTACAGGAATCCTCGGTAGAGTGCCTCCAATCCGTCGATCATGGCGTCGCGGGTGAAGCGCGTGCGGGCTCGGTGGGCGCGGCGGGTGCGGCGGGCGGGGGGTTCGGGGAGGCGGTCGAGGGCGGCCGCGAGGGCGGCGGTCCAGGCGTGGCTCTCCCCCGCCGGGAGGAGGCGGCCGTCGCCGGGGCGGAGCACTTCGCCATGCGCGCCAACGCGGCTGGCAAGAACGGGCGCGCCCTGGACGAGGGCTTCGGCGAGTACGAGGCCAAAGGCGGGCTGGCCCTGGTCGGGGTTCAGAAAAACATCGGCCGACGCCATCCAGTCGGCAAGCGCCTCGGGAGCAAGCCGGCCGGCGAAGAAAACGCGGTCGGCAATGTCAAGCGCGGCGGCGCGTGCTTCGAGGCGAGCGCGGTCGGGTCCGTCGCCCGCGAGGACGAGGCGCCAAGGGCGGGTGCGCGGCAGGTGTGCGCAGGCGTCGAGGAGGGTGGCGAAGCCCTTGATGCGTTCGAGGCGGCCAAGCGCGAGGAGGAGAAGCGGGGGCTCGCCGGAAATGAGGGACGGAGCAACGAGGCGGCCCGTTGCCGCATCGAAGGCGAGACGGGCTCCGCGCGGGTGGCGGTCGAGGTCGATGCCGAGCGGGACGACGGCGACAGGGGCGCGGACTCCTTCGCGGCGGAGTTCGCGTGCGGTGAAGGCGCTGTCGGCGATGAAGGGCATGCCCGAGCGCAGAAAGGCGCGCCACAGGGGCCACGCGGCCAGGCGATGCTTGAAGCGCCAGAGCGCGGCGAGGCGCTGGCGGGGGCTCAGGGTGGGCCAGGCGCGGCGGTCGAGCGGCGTTTCGCTGAAGAGGGTGCCGTGGATTGTGGTGATGACGGGGGGAAGCGCGCGGCGGCCGGGGGCGAGCGGGATTCCGGCGAATCCCTGGGCGTGAATGACGTCGATCCTGGTGCGGCGGCAGAGGGCGCGGACTTCGGCGGGGAGGCGGCGAAGAAATTCGAGGCTGTAGCGTCCGTCGCCGCGTCCGCCGATCTCGATGATTTCGCCGTTGGTGCGCAGGGGGCGGAGGGCGGGCGTTGCGGGGAGGCGGGTGGTGGCGATGTGGACGGTGTGGCCGCGGGCGGCGAGTCCGTCGGCGATGTCCTGGGCGTGCCACTCCATGCCTCCGGCGCGGTGGGCGGGAAAGCTGCGGCAGACGAGCAGGATGTTGAGAGGGCGCGCGGTCATCGTGAGGGACTTCTGCGCGTTGAGGGGTTGCCGGGCGAGCGAAAAGCGTCCGTGCTAAGGAAGAAGCGGCCGGATGGCGAGCGTGATGTAGCCGGTGCGTTCGTCCTGGCTGACGAGGGTGGTGTAGCGGGTGACGTCGAGATAGTCGGCGGGCGTGGAGCCTGTCTGGTCTCCGGCGGCGGGCAGAGGGAGCGTGCGCACGCGCGTCAGGAAGGCCTGGAGGCTCTTGCGGTCGGCGAAGACGAGCGTCAGCTCGCGCGCGCCGTCGCGCGGCAGGTTGATGAAGCGCGCGTGGCGTTGCTCGGAAACGTGGGGACCGAGGGGTGCCTTGGTTTCACCCGTAGCGGTCTTCATGGCGCTGATGAAGCCGCCTGCTTGCTGGCCCTGTTCCATCAGGAAGATGAGGTCGCGTTCGGGAATCGCAGGGGCGGCAGGGGCGCTGGCTGGTGCGGCGGGGGCGGGGCTCTTTTCATCGAGCGTGCCTGAGACCGCCGGGAGTTCGTCGCGTGCGGAGGCGGCGAATTCGGGTGCCGGAGCGGTCGGTCCGTCTTTCACGCGCCAGACGTCACCGTGCGAGATGGTTCCTTCGCTGGGGTCGTAGTAGGCGACTTCCTCGCGAGTGGGCTCGGCGGGTTTGGCGGCCGGAGGTGCACCGCGCTTCATGCGCGAGGGCGAGGGGGGGGCGAACGCCGACATGACCTTGGAAAGGTCGTCTGCCGATGCGGGGGACTCGGCCCGTGCGAGCTCCTTGGGCGCGGAGTCGGGCATGAGCAGGGGGTCGGTGGCCGCAGCTGCCCCGGTAGCAGAAGGCTGTGCGGCGACCGGACGGGCTTCACGGGCGGGAGCGGGACCGATTTCCTCGTTCAGCAGCTGGGCCAGAATCACGGACTTGCGGTTGGCCGAATCGTCGCGCGTGGTGTGGGAGAAGAAGCTGCGCTCAAACCCGTTGCGTTCCTCGATTTCCGTCTGGGAAGCCGTGGATTCAAGTGTGACGAGTTCCTCGTCACTGTGAACCTTCCTTGCGTCGGCGATCATCCGGCCGCGGCCGGCGGGCATTGCCTCGCCGCCCGGGGACTCGGCAGCCGGGGACTCGGTGGCCGAGGGCGTTGCGTCGCGGGCGTCCATCGTCATCTGGAAGGCGGTATAGCCACCGGCGGTGACGAGCAGCGCCGCAGCCAGACCGTAGATCCAGCGGCGCGAGGTGCCGGACTGCTTGCGGCGCTTGGCCTCAATGGTCTGCTGGATGTCGATGACCTTCTGGTGCATCTCGTAGGGATTGGGGATTTCCTCGCCGGAGCGTGCACGGCGCATAGCCTCGCTCATCAGGCGCGGCGGTGCGGTGGGGCGGGGGGCGGTGCGCACGAGTTGCAGGAACGAGCGGTGGCACTCGGCCTCGCCACGCCAGTTGGGGTTGGACAGCAGGAGCGCTTCGAATTCGCGCGCGTCACTGCCCGCCAGGCGGCCTTCCGCCCAATCGTCGAGCAATTCGTCGAAACGTTCGCGGCTCATGCGTGGCCCTCCTCCATGACGTCTTCCATCAACTCTCGGAGCATGCGGCGTGCGCGGTTGATGCGCGACTTCACTGTGCCCAACGGAACGTCGAGCACCTCGGAAATTTCCTCGTAACTCAAATCTTCAAAGTACCTCAGCACAATCACCTCGCGCCATTCCGGCTCCAGCCGGCCCAGGCGTTCGTGGAGAATTTCCATCGCCTCGTTGCCCTCGGCCTGCTGCCGGGGACCAACTCCCGCATCGCGCCATTCCCTCGGGCGCACGTCGTTCTCGCCCGAGGACGGGTTGTCCAGACTCGTGAACCGCGCGCGTTCGCGGTTCACAACGACATAGCGGTTCTTGGCCAGATTCGCGGTAATCCGGTAAAGCCACGTGCTCAACCGGCTCTGGGCGCGGAACTTCTTGATGTGGCGAAATGCGCTGATCAGGACTTCCTGAGCGAGCTCGAACGCCGGTTCCTCGCACCCAGCGGTGAACCGCAGAGCCGTGCGGTAAACGAGGTCCTGGTGCGCCGCCAGCAGCTCTTCGAGCGCCTGCTCGTCGCCGGCCTGTGCGCGTTCCACCAGGACCCGTTCCTCGTCGCGGCTCAGTCCGCCGGAACCGTATGTCGCCTTATTCGACACGAAGGTGTTCTCCCAAGTTCCCCACGATTCGCGAAGATTCGTGGTCGATCCGCAGGCATGAGGGTGCGCGGGGCCGGTCGCAAAGATTCCGTCACGCATCGGACCCGCGCAAGCGGAGACCCGTTTGACACGAGGGGAAATGGCGGGACACAGGCAGGATCTTCCTCACTCCCCTGGAGTCAAGGCCTGCGTTTACCCTGCCGTAACCGTGCGAAGGCGAAAGCGAGGGAGGCTTGGGCCCGCTAAGCTGAGCAAACCGAGCGCCGAAGCACAACACCGTGATCCTCCGCCTTGCGAACGCCCCGAATGCAGATACGTCTTTCGCTTGCCTCCACGACCAACGCTGTCAGGATCGACGTATTACATTTGAAACTCCCCGTTTTGAGGTGAGGGTAATGTCACTTCGCAGGTTGGCGGCAACGGCCGCCCTGTTGCTGCTCATTCTGAATGCGAATGCTCAGAACATCATGGAGACGACTCCATTGCCCGAGCCGCGCCACTTCCATGGCACGGCAGTGATGGGTGATTTCCTCTATGTGTTTGGCGGAGCCGACGGCAAGAACCAGGTCACCAAGAGCGTGATGAAGGCGCCGCTGGCACCCGACGGGCGTGTTGGCCCGTGGTCTCCCGCCACGGAGTTGCCGAATCCGCGCCTCTACATTGCCAACAGCACGCTGGTGCTCAACGATGTCGTGTACATCATTGGTGGAGCGTCGGAAATCCTTGGCAACAACACCGCCTATGGCGACGCCCTGTGGTCCAAGCCGCTGCCCAACGGGCAACTGACACCGTGGCAACGCACGGAGCGTTTTGGCGACGGGTTCGATGCCACGGCCGCCGTTTCGACGCCGGGGCATATTCACGTCATCGGAGGCGAGGATTCGCACGACGTCGTGCACAGCAAGGTGATCACCAACCAGCTTTACTCCGACGGCTCGTTCGGCAAGTGGGAAGCCGGCCCGGAACTCCCCTACCCGGTCTGGTTTCATCACGCGGGTGTGGCCGCGGGACGTGTCTATGTCTGGGGCGGGCGCAGCGACGCCTCGCTCAAGCCGGAGGATGTCAAGCCGCTGCCCTATGTGCTTTCGTCGCCGATTCTGGGGACGGGCAAGCTGGGCGCCTGGCGGCGCGAATCGAACGATCTGCCGGGAGGGATGTACAGCGGCGCGGCCACCGTGGCCGGATATTATCTCATGACGTTCGCCCCCCGCTATGCCGGCGGGCAGGTCAATAACGACATCTGGTGGACGTATGCGACGCCCAACGGCCTGGTGCCGTGGCAACGGCGGCCCAATTCGCTGCCCGTGCGCGTCTACCATTGCGTGGCACCGGACTACCGGCGCGGCTGCATTTACATCCCCGCCGGGCGTCCCACCAAGACGCCGATCAAGGCTTCCGAGCGCGTGTTCTATATGCGGCTTTCCGGGCAGGCCCGGAATATCGCCGAGCGCACCTGGGCTGAGCGCGAGGCCGCCCACTCCTTCACGGTTTCCGCCTTTCCTCCACCCGATGCCGGGGGTGGGCTGACGGCCGGGCGTGACGACGCCAAGAAGCTCTCGTATATCGCCGACACCCGCCTCTCTTCGCAGGCGCTGGCGGGATTCCAGACGCCCACCGCCGCGCGCGAGAACGCCCAGAAAAACAAGAAGCCCATGGTGATCTACTTCAATCTGGCGCAGGCCGAGCCGTGCCGCCAACAGATCGCCCAACTGAAGACCGAGGAATTCTCGCAACTGCTCCCCTACGCCGAGTTCGCCTGGATCGACACGCAGGAGTACCCGCAGTTGACCCAGCAGCTCGGCGTCTATCGCGTGCCGACGTGGGTGTTCTACGATGCCCAGGGGGCGGAAGTCGCCCGGCACACCAAAGTGATGTCGTACAAGGACATCGCCGGGCAGTTGCTCTCGGCGGCCGGAACGCAACCGAGGTAGGATCGGCAGCGCCTACTCCTCCCGCCAGTTGGAGCGGCTGGTGCCCGAGCGGACGGAGGCGAAACCGTGCTTGGCGCGCAGGGCGTCGATGGCGCCGAGCAGGCGTTCGCGGCGCTCACCGGTGGCGCCGTCGCTCAGCAGGTCCATCTGCCCCTCGCCGTCTCCGCCGAGATTGGTGGTGGCCACGCCGACCAGGCGTAGCGGCCGGCCGGGATGACGCCGGGCCGCCAGAAGATCACGCGCCGTCTGGTAGATGAGCAGGTCGTCGTGCGTCGGCGCGGCAAGCGTGACGGCGGCGGTGTGGGTCTCGAACCCTGCATAACGGTACTTGATGCCAATGGTGCGGGCGCGCAGCCCGGCGGCACGCAGGCGGCTGCCGACCTTTTCGCTCAGCGCGGCCAGAACACCGTTCAGAAAATCGGCGTCGGCCGAATCCTTCTCGAACGTCGTTTCGTTGCTGATCGACTTGGCCGCTTCCTCACCCCCCACGGTGGCGGAGGCCTGGCCCAGAGCGCGGCGGTGGAGTTCCGCGCCCTGGTTGCCGAAGAGCCGGGCGCATTCGTTCTCGCCGAGTTCCTGTATCTGACCGATCGTTTTGATACCAAGGGCGCCGAGGCGTTCCTGCGCCTTGGGGCCGAGGCCGGGAATGCGCCGGATGGGCAGGGGGCGGAGGAAGGCGGTCTCGCTGCCAGCGGGCACCCACAGCAGCCCGGCGGGCTTGCAGAGCGCGGAGGCGATCTTGGCGATCATGCGGTTCGACCCGATGCCCAGCGAGCATGGCAGGCGGGTTTCGTCGAAAACAGTCTGGCGCAGGCGCCCGGCCATGGCCAGCGGCGCCCCCCAGAGGCGCTCGGTTCCCGTCATGTCAAGATAGGCTTCGTCCTGACTGGCCATTTCGACGAGCGGGGTGAGAGAGCGGAAGGCGGCGGCGGCGCGGCGCGAGTATTCGGCGTAGTGCCCGAAGCCGTGAGAGACGATGATCAGGTGCGGGCAGAGCCGAAGAGCCTGGGAACAGGGCATGGCGGATCTGACGCCATAGGCGCGGGCCTCGTAGCTCGCGGAGGAGACGACGCCGCGTCCACTCGACGGGCCGCCCACGGCGACGGGCTTGCCGATGAGCGAGGGGTCGTGCAGGCGCTCCACGGAAACGTAGAAGCAGTCCATGTCGACGTGGATGATGGTCTTCGGCGGAGTGGTCACGGCGGCAGTCTCCGAAAGTGCCCCATCAGCCGAGCACGGAGCGGCCTGGCTGGCCAAGCGGGAAAAGCGAAAGTCGAGCGAAAGGGGCTTGAAAAGAAACAAGGAGCCCGATCACGGGGCGGGACACCCGTGCTCGAATCACGAACCACGGGGTGCTATGGATTCGGCTTGCTCTGGCCGGGGGCCTATGCGTGCCTGCTAGCCCTCTTGCCGGGAGGGGAGGACCGCATTTTCCCCGCCGGGTGCAAGTGCCCCCAGCTCAACGATTTGGACGTTCGATGGCAAAGATCAAAATCACCCGCGAAGAACTCAAGCACGACGAGGTTCTCGAGAGTGCGGATGTAGCCGTTCACTGGATTCGCGATAACATCAAGTTCATCCTCGGCACGATTGTCGTGGCGCTGGCCATTTACGCGCTTGTGGGAACGTTCCACTCGCGCAGGCAGGAGTCGCTGGCCGAGGCCAACGATCTACTGGCCGAGGCGCTCGACAAGTATAGCGAGGCGATGCAGGCCCATCAGTGGGCGACACCCGAGCGGCAGTCGGCGATGAAGGAAGTGGCTGCCCTGGCGCAGAACGTCGTCGAGAAGTACCCGGACACGTCGCTCGCCCTGCAGGCGCTGCTGCTGCAAGGCAATGCGTACTACTCCGCGGGCGACGACATTGCTTCCTCGCGCGAGGGCGCACCGAATACCAACGAAGCCATCAACGCCTACACGCGCTATGTTGCCGAAGCGAAGACGCCGTTCGACATTGCGAAGGGCAAGCTGGCTCTGGCGGGCGCGTACGAGAACATGTTCTTCCTGGTGGCGCGTCCGGACAATCCGACGACGTTCCAGCAGGATGCCCGCCGCACCTATGAGGAAGTGGCGGAAGACGAGCAGGCGCCGCCGTTCATGCGGGCCGAGGCGCTGCTGGCGCTGGGCCGCCTGTTTGCGTTCCAGAATCAACCCGCCGAGGCGGAGAAGTACTACCGTCAGGTGATGGACTTGCGCTACAAGCCGCTGGAACCGATCAGCGAAGAGACGGCCGTGGCGACGAACCGCGCGTTTGTCCGCCAGCTCGACCAGCAGGCGCAGTTGTTCTCGCTGGTGGGCACGGCGCGGCTGGAACTGCAGCGCCTTGGCATCGACGTGGAGAAGGAATACCCGCTGGTCAAGAAGGCGGAGGAAGCGTCGGAGGAGGCATCGGCCGAGGGCTGATCCCATCGGGACTTCCATTCAGAATGCAAAGCGGCCGCCCCGGTGAATCGAGGCGGCCGCTTTTCTTTTGTGGCGATCAACGCTGGCCTAGGCGCACTGGCCGAGGCGTTCGTGCGCCCACAGCAGCAGGCGTTCGGTTTCCTCCCAGCCGATGCAGGCGTCGGTGACGGAGACGCCGTATTGCAGGCTGGCCTTGTCGGCGCTCGGCTTCTGGGCGCCTTCGTTGATGTTGCTTTCGATCATGGCGCCGACGAGGCGCTTGTTTCCCGTGGCGTGCTGCTCGATGACGCTGCGAAAAACGATGTGCTGGCGGCGGTAGTCCTTGTTGGAATTCGCGTGGCTGCAATCGACGGTGATTGCGGTGTTGAGTTTCGCCTTCTCGAGCTTTTCGATCGTCTCGCGGACACTGGTTTCGTCGTAGTTTGTGCCGCTGCGTCCGCCACGAAGAATCAGATGCGCGGCGTCGTTGCCGGTCGTTCGCACGACACAGGTCATGCCGCTGTCATCGATGCCCAGAAAACTGTGGGGGTGCGAGGCTGCTGACATGGCGTTGATCGCGATGTCGATGTTGCCGTCTGTGGCATTCTTGAAGCCAACGGGCATGGAGAGGCCACTGGCCATCTGGCGGTGGGTGGGCGACTCGGTGGTGCGGGCTCCAATGGAGGCCCAGGAAATGAGATCGTCGATGTACTGGGGCGTGACGGGCTCGAGCATCTCCGTCCCTGCGGGGAGGCCAAGAGCGCCGATGTTGAGAAGCAACCGGCGGGCAATCCTCATGCCCTCCTCGATGTCGAATGTGTCGTCCATGTGGGGATCATTGATGAGCCCCTTCCACCCAATGGTGGTGCGTGGCTTTTCAAAATAGACGCGCATGACGACGAAGAGGCGGTCGGCAAGCTTTTCGGCGAGAGGGGCAAGGCGGCGGGCATAATCCAGAGCGCTGGCTTCGTCGTGAATGGAGCATGGCCCGACGACGGCCAGGAAGCGGGGATCGGTGCCCTGAAGAATGCGGGTGATTGTCTCGCGGCTGGCGGCGACAGTTTCGCTGATGACGTCGGAGATGGGCTGATCGATTTTGAGCTGCTGAGGGGAAGTCAGCGGGATCAACTGGGCCACGCGGAGGTTCTGGGTATTGCGCATCATTGCTGTTCCTTTGGTCACGCATCCTGCCGCGAAGACGGCAAAAATCAAATTCCCCGCCGCCCCCAAGGAGACGAAGGCGCGAAGGGTCCGGCCAGCATCCCGCACTTGTCAACGTGAGGAATGCGGAGTTGCTGGCTCCACTACCTCAAGCGGTTTCCGTTGCCTTCGCCCCCAAAGCACTCCGGCCAGCAGAAGTCCGGCCAGCGAAAGCGCCCCTCCGCGCAGCAGAGAAGCGGGCAGGTATGAGAGCGTGACGTCGCGGGCTCCGGCGGGCACGAGCACGCCCGTCAGGAAACCGTCGACCGGCAACGTGACGAGACGCTCGCCCGTATCCGAGCGCGCCGACCAACCCGGCATCCATGTGGTCGAGACGACGGCGAGGGTCTCGCGTTCGAGCGGCTCGTCGAATTCGAGATGGAAGCGGCGCGCATCGGGGCGCGTTGCGCCAAGCGGCGGCGCGGGCGGCGCGGAGAACTCGAGGTCCTCCTCGATGAAAGCCACCTCGAAGGGGTCGTTGACGATGGCGGCCTGCAGAGCCCTTTCGGGGGAAGGCGCGGGAGCCACACGGCGAACCGTCCAGGCCAGCGGGCGCTCGTCGAGGTAACGGAAGAGCGGCCAGCGTTCGTCGTCCACGACGAGTTCGACGCTGGCGGCGATGGCCTCCTGGTCGATGGACGTGCCAGGGATTACGAATCCAGGCTCGAAGAGATCGAAGCGCCCCACGAGGTAGCGCGCATTCAACAACGCGAGCACGGGTGAGGCGGGATCCGTGAGGAAGACGCCATGCGAGGGGTAGAACTTGCCCGAGCGCAGGCACGCGAGATCGCGCGCCATGGCGTAGCGCCGCACCACGAGCGGATCGTAGCCGTTTACGTCGTACGTTCCGTGCCAGCACGCGAGATCGGCCATCAGCGAGCGCCCATAGTCGTCGCGCCGCGAATCGTAGGAGTAGCGAAACGTTGGGTCGATCACGAGGAAGCGGCTCTCTCCGATGACGTCGGCAACGGCGGGATCGGGGGCAAAACGTTCCGGCGTGCAAAAGACGCGCTCCAGCCGTGGAAGCATCCACCACGTCCCTGCCGTCAGCACGAGGAGGAGAACGGCAAACAACGGCCTGCTGGCTTTCCTCGCGCGCCAGACCACCGCGAGGTTGTACGCGCCCAGACCAGCCAGTAGAGGCCCGCAGATCGACCACAGCACAAGCGCGCGGCGCGGCGCGTGGAAGCTCTCGTACATTGGCAACAGCCTGGCCCACACACCCGCCAATGCGCCGAGCGACAACAGGTACGCCAGAACGGAAACGATCCAGAGTGGAATCGCCACGCGGCGCGCACGGGGGCGCAGCAGCGCGGCGAGCGCCAGCAGGATGGCGCCGGGGCCAATCGCGTTGATGCTGTCGGTGTCCTCGATCGTCGCCCCCGTGAAGCCCACGAGAGCACGCCAGGTGAAGCCGCCGCCGAGGCCCTGCTCGCGCAGGCGGTCGAGTGCGATGGCCGAGCGTTCCGATTCGCCCAGGAATTCCAGCGTGGGCAGCAGTTGCACGGCGGCGATCAGGAAGGCGAGTGCGGCCGTCAACGCACCCTGCACGAGAACTTCGCCAATGCGGCGCGGCAAGGAGGAACGGCTCTCAGCAATACCGCGCCCCAACCAGTAGAGGGCAAGCGCGCCCGCCGTGTAGTAGGTGATCTGGGGCGCTCCGGCGAGAATTTGCAACGCCAACAGGCAGGCCACGGCCACACCGCCGCGACGTGGCAGGAATCCGCGTTCGCGCACGGCGACCTCAACGGCCAGCAGCATCCACGGCACCCACACCGTTGTGTACAGGTGCGGCGTGAGAGCAATGCGGCTGACGAGCATGGCGCTGAACTGAAACGTGAGTGCGGCAAAGAGCGCGGGCAACGTTGCTCCCCTGCCAAAATAACGCACAAAGAAGAACGCCCCAAAGCCGCCGAGGATGTAGTGAAAGAGGCAGACGAGGCCGTTGGTCAACGGGCCCGGCGCGATGTAGAAGAGAAACTGCGGCGGATAGAGAACGGAGATCTGTGGGTTGGCGAGTAGCGGCGTTCCGCTGAAAATATTCGGCAGCCAGACGGGAAGAACGCCGGAGCGAATCTGGCCGGCCGCAGCAACGCGCATCGGATAGAGTTGCGTGACGGTGTCCATGAAGTCCGGCAGAAAACCGCGCAAGAGCGGGTTCCACCAGAGCACGGGGAGGAGAACGAGAAGAACAAGCGCGGCCGCGTCGGCTCGCCTGCGGAGACGATGCGGTCTCACGCCCAATCCCCTTTCTTCAGCCCGCAATCGCCTGGATCAGGGCTGCTGCGGCGCCACGCGGGTCTTCGGCGCCATAGAGCGTTCCGATGGCGGCCACACCAACGGCACCAGCCTCGATGCAGGCGCGTGCGTTGGAAGGCGCAATGCCGCCGAGTGCCACGAGTGGCATTGGCGTCTGCGCGGCAATGCGCGCAAAGCCTTCGAGGCCCAGCATTGGATTGCTGATTTCCTTCGAAGTTGGATAGAAGACAGGAGACAACGTGCAGTAATCCATGCCCCACTGGGTGGCGCGTTCGATTTCCATCTCGCTGTGTGCCGAGTAGCCCACGATGAAAGGAGGCGGAGCCAGCGCGCGCACGCGGGCGGGCGGAATCGATCCGTGCCCGAGATGCACGCCGTCGGCACCGGCAGCGAGAGCGACTTCGAGCGAGTTGTGCAGGAGGAACGTGATGCCGGCCTCGCGGCACAGAGGCGCGAGACGCACGGCCTGCTGGTAGAGATTGGCGGGCGAAAGATCGCGCTCGCGCAGCATGACGGCCGTCACGCCGCCGTCGATCAGCTTGCGGGTGATGTCCTCGAAATTCCCCCGCGTGATCAGGCGGTTGGTGATGGCAACGAGGCGCAGGCGGCTTGCGAGTTCGGGGGCTGTCATTAGCGTCGTTCTCCCGTATCGAGCAGGATGGAGGCGGCGAGCGTCACTCGCCTGTCGACCAGTCTGTCAGGATCGCCTCTCAGGTCGAGCAGGTATTGATCGGTCAACGTCAGCTTGCGGTCGAACTTTCCATAGATGGTGCCGTCAGGATACTCGAAATTGAAGTTCGTCCGCAGGATTCCGTACAGCGGACCAAGATAGCGCCGGAGAAGGGCGCGAAGCAAGGAGTCCTCGCGCACGCGTGTGATGGGCTGGCCCGAGGGGGTCTCCGCCAGCCAGCTTGCGCGGAAGATGCTCCAGATCGTGTGGCGGCGCAGACGGGCGACTTCCTCGCCAAAGCAATCGTAGATCGTGTAATCACGCGTCAGGCCGAGCTTGTTGTCCTGGGTGATCGTCATCAGGCGCCAGGCCTCCGACTCGTCGGCGTAGACCTGAATGTGGCGGTAGGGAGCGGCGAGCACGAACGTGAGGTTGAGCAGGAAGTTGGTGACGATCAGAATCCCGATGCCAATGCCAAAGGACCCGCCCTTCATGAGCATGGAAACGACAAGGATCAGGATGCCGATCCTCAGGATTCCGATGACGGCGGCGAGGGCCATTGTCAGGGCGAGACGCGGGGGACGGACGACGAAGAAGCGCGGCTGGCCGTAGGCGTCGGTGAACTCGTACTTTTCCGACAGTGTGAAGACGCGCTGGCGCACGTGCAGTTCGTCGTAATCGAAGAGTGCGGCGAGTGCGCGAACCCACGGGTCGTCCGGGGAGGGGCGTGGATACTGCTCGTCGTTTGGCGGAAACGGGGCGCTCGTCATTGTTGGGCGTTCCGTTCTGCGGCGGCCAGCGCCTGACGGTAGAGCGTGGCGGTCTGCTCGACGAGTCCATCCAGGCTGAAGACCAGGGCGCGCGCGCGGCAATCGTCCGCGCGGGCAACGAGGGCGGCGGGATTGGCCAGCGCCTCGGCCATCTGGCGCGCGAGGGCCTCGCCGTCGCCTGCCTCGTGAATCCAGCCGACGCGCTCATCATTCACGGCTTCCTTGTTCCCTCCCACGTCGGCCGCAATCACGGGCTTGCCGCAGGCAAGAGCCTCGACGACGGCGTTGGAGAAGCCTTCCTTGAAGCTGGAGAGCACCACGGCGTCGGCGGCGTTGTAGAGCGCGGGCATGTCGTCGCGGCTGCCCAGCAGGCGCACGCGCTCTGCGAGGCCACGCTGCGCGATCGCTGCGCGCACTTCCTCTTCGAGCGGCCCCTTGCCCGCGAAGAGCAATACGGCACGGTGTGGCGCGCGGGCGCTGGCTGCTTCAAACGCCGTGAGTACGCCCTGGGGATTCTTGTTTGCGTGCAGGCGTGCAGGGACAAGCAGGGCGACCGTATCGTCATCCAGGGCCAGCTCGCGCCGCGCCGTCGCCCGCAACTGCGGATCCGGGAAAAAATGATCTGTGTCGATGCCGTTGTAGAGCACGCGAACCTGCTCCTCCGGCAAGCCAAGCGTGGCGCACACGTCACGCTGCACGGCCTGGGAAACTGCGATCATCCCCGTGCGCCAGCGGCAGAGAAAGCGATCGGTCCAGACCTGCCGAGAGGACTCCCACGTTCCGACGTTGTGAACCTGGCCGAAGACGACGGGCGTGTGGGCCATGCGCGCGGCCACCGTGCCGGGCACGGACGCGCGGTACATGTGGGCGTGGAGAATCTGCGTGCGGTGTTCGCGCAGGTAGGCGGCAAAGGCCCGCAGGCCAGGAGGATGCAGGCGTGTCTTCATTTTCAGGAGGTCCACGGGGACTCCGGCCGCGCGGATTTCCTCGGCGAGGGGGCCGAACTCGCGCAAGCAAACGAGCCGGATATCAAACCCAAGCGCGGCCAGCCGGGGCAGAACGGCCACGAGACGGCGCTCGATCCCCCCAACGGGGAGCCAGGTAATGGCGCGTACCACGCGGATGGGCTGGTCACTCGGTATGCTTTTCATTTCCCGCCTTCTTCGCATTGACGAAGGGGACACTGACCCCGCGTGCGGGGAGAACGGCAACTGATTTGGCAGTGGGATGGGCGGCATGAGGATCGATGATGGCGAGGGCCACGGAATTTCCGTCCGCCTCTTCCAGCCATTCGGCCTGAAGCAGCAGGCCGTCACCGGCATGACCAGCGTCGATGGCGGCCGAACGAAGCTCCGCGGGGGCAAACGCCGCCAGGCCTTCGTAGATCAGCGGGCACCCCGCACGCGTCACCGAGCCCGGCAACGGCGCAGCTCCCTCGCGGCGGAACGACGTGGACGTGACGCGCACCAACGTCGCCTCGTCGCTGCAAATCCATGCTTCCTGCGTGCCAACCTTTACGAAAGCACCTCGGCTGCCGAGCACCCCGCTCGCCGCTCTCTCTTCGAGGAAGGCCTGCAGCTTCTGGACGTAAACCCTTTGAGGACGGCGAATGCCCAAATGAACCGCCCAGCAGACCTCAGCACTGCTGCCCTCGGGAGGAGTAAACAGAAAGACGGCTCCCTGCGAATGCAGCGTGGACATCAGCACACGCGCCTTTGCCCTCCAGGTCACAGCCTCTTCCTGATGCTCGGCAATCCAGCGTTCGGACAACACGGGCAATTGGAAGTACCAAATGGCATCGGGACGGATTGAGGCAACCATGGCCCGGTGGTCGGGAGGGGGGAGCACTTTCGCCGAATGCAATCCAGCAAACGTCAGAGCCAGCAGACTTCCGACGAGGAAAACGCCAAAGAGCGCCAACAGGATGCGCCGTCGCAAACGGGCGCGGGCAATGGCGGGATGAACCTGGTCCGGAACGATACGCATGGAAAATTCCTCGGGGCAAAAGCGTCCCAAGACGCGAAGCGTGGCGCAAGCGCCGGAAGGCTGTGGCCATAAAGAAACGTGACCGCCCGGTGAAGGACGGCCACGTTTGAATGACAATGAGCGTAACGCGGGGAAGGATTACTCCTTCACGCGCCACACGTCACCCTGAGACACTGTGCCGTTGGTCGGGTCGTAGGTGTACGCACCAAAACCCGCCGTACCGCTTTCGCCAGCGATCAACTCGTCGGAAGGCTGCGACTTGCGGCTGTCATAGATCGTCTCGACAGCGGCGTCGTTGGTGTTGCCAGTGCCAACGCGAGCCGCGTAAGGCGTCGTGCCATCAGCCCACTGGAGGTCGCCACCGGTACCTTCGTCGCCGTCGGGGCCGAAGGAGCCGAGGATCCAGCCAGCGCGGTCCGCAGAATAGCGGAACGGAAGGCCGCGGGTGTCAGCGAACGCATCACCGAAGTAGCTGGTGATGTAGGCCACCGGCGAGGTGATCGTGCTGAGCTGCGTGGCGTTGCGCAGACGGAAGGTACGGCCCTTGTTGTCGGTCGTCACGATCGCATCTGCAGCCTCGGCGTCATCCATCGAGACGGCCGGATAAATGTTGTTGTCCACGTAGTAGGCCTCGATCGCCGTCGCAAGCGAACGGTGGTCGGACTTAACACGCGAGACCTTGGAACGAACCTGAGCTTCAAGGAAGTTCGGAACAGCGATCGCCGCGAGAATCGCGATGATGGCCACAACGATCAGAAGCTCGATAAGGGTGAAGCCTTGGAGTTTCCTCATGGAAGTCGGAACTCTCCTTTCCTGAGTTGGGCATCTTCGTCCGTAGACACGATACCACTTTGAGAATCGCTGCCATTCATTGCTTCGCCAAGTGTTGAGCTCGCCAAGTGAAAACACCCCCTGAAATCCCTTGGGCAAGCTGCAGGACAGCCTGGTTAGCTCAACAAGGTAAGAATCTGCACAACCATGGCAAGAATTGCCAGTCCCAGCAGAAATTTACCCCATCGACGAAGTGTTTGAACGGTTAATGCGTTCGTCAATCCTACATCTAGCAAGCTGATGACCAAAGCGACCGCCAAGGTCAGATAAAATGCGGAGCCTAGAAAGACGATCCCGGGGCTCATGCAGCACCTCCGGCGTGCTCTTCTTTCGCCGTTTCTTCGGCCGAAGTTCCATCCTTGTCCGTCTCGCCCGGATCACCCGCGAGAAGATCGTACAGCCGCATCGTGGCAAAGTAGTTCAGCCCGCCTGCGACAAGGAAGTGGAAGGCCCCAAGGTCGGAATAGGCGGCTCCGCCGCTCTTGGCGAAAACGCCTCCCAAGGCACCGCCGGTCTTCTGGGCCAGCAGGATCAGGGCACATCCGCCACCGTGACAGGCTTGGACGAGGAACGTCAGCAGCGCGACGATATTGAACCCCTCGGTGCGCGGCAGGGCCGGCACTGTCAGGTATCCTCCATAGGCCAGTCCGAGAAAAAACAGCGCATTCAGGAGGACGAAAAGCACGATTCCCCGGCGAAAATCGCGGGCGGCGAGAAACCCCGCCCCTGGAATCAACCAGTTCAGCAGGCAAAGGCCAAGCGCCACGGGGACAGGTTTGCGGTCTGGGTTCATCGGGAACGGGTTTCGTTAGGCCCTTGCATCATCTGTGGGCGGTCTCCGCATATTCGCGGGAAAGCCGTCTCACGCTACGGGGGGTCGCCAGTGCGTCAACGACAAAGCCAGACCGATGAGAGCAACACAGCGGCCAGACCGCCTGCCCCGGGCCTCCCACTTGGGCGAAGACCCGTCTTCTCTGACAGAAGAGCTGCTGGCGCGCCCGCCGGAACGCCAAGCATCTCTGGCGGCGCAGGACTTCGAACAATGAACCACAAGCCACGGACAACGAAGCCCCGCGCGCGGTTTGCCCTGGCCGCTCTGGCATTCGGCCAGCTTGCGCCCGCCCAGCCGATTGCCGCCGAGCCGGAAGCGCCACCACGATGGGAAGTCACACTTCCCGCACTCCCGCTCACCCTGAACGAAGTGGAGGGACGCTTCATCGTAGGCCTCGGGCTCAACGGTCTTGCCTGGGTTGATTCCACCCCCGGAAAGACGGGAGAGCCGCCTGTCTTGAATACAGCGGCTTATCAGACTCTCGGGACGCTGGAAGTCGAAGACGGCGGAGTTCTGCTCGCAGGACGGGACTCAACGCTGCGCCTCCTGCGCTTCCTGCCCGGTGAGGAGCAGCCGCACCTCGTTTTCGAGGTTCCCGCCGAAGGGATACCGTCTGGCCTAGCGCTGCGCGGCAACGTGCTTGCCGTCGCCTCCGGCGGCGCCGGGGTTGGCATCTGGAACTGGCCGGAGGGGGACGAGCCGCCGCGCCTCGTCGGGCGCTACCCGTTCGTCGACTACGCCAAGGAGACCGCCTTCTACGACGAGACCACGCTACTGGTCAGTGACGCCCACAACGCGGGGCTTTGGGTGCTTGATGTATCCGACCCCCGGCGCCCCCATCGCCGTCAGCATCTTCCCGCGTACAGCTTTGCGGATTCGGCTGCAACGGATGGGACGTACGCGGCCTTCACGGATCGTGCCTTTGGAACGTGGATCGCCCGGCGCCCCGGCCCAGCGGAAACTCCGTTTGAAGTCACCCAGCAAATCCCGATCATCCCCCCTCCCCAGGATCAGTATCATGTGGAGCGCACCCGCTTCGACGCGCGCACGGGGACCCTGCTTGTCATCGAGGGGTGGGGCGGCGTCCGATGCTGGCAGCCGGGACCGAATGGCTGGGAGAGCACCGGTACTTACGCTGGCGGAGAACAGGTCATGGACGCCGTGCTTCTCGAAGATGGGCGGCTGGCCACCATTTCCGGTAACAACAGGCTGACCGTCCGGCCCATCGAAGAGTAGAAAAGTGTGCCTCCCACACCACAAAAAAACCGGCTCCTTTTCGGGGAGCCGGTTCGCGTTTTCTGATGGAAGGGAGCGGGATCAGTAGCTGCGCGCGGCGCTCTCGCGGTTGAACGTCTGCCCGTAGGTGGGCTGATTGCTGCTGTTGGAGATTGCGGCGCTCCTGCCCGACTCCGAGGCCAGGAATTCATCCTGATAGATCGGGAGGCGTTCGCCCCAGACACTTGGTAGAACGAACTCGGGATACATGATGGGCTCGTAGTTGCGCGGAACGGGGAAGGGGAACGAAATGATTTCGTAGACGCCGGACAGCGTGCGGGCGACAGCCCAGCCGATGCCCTTGACGGAGCCGACGATGGTGCCGGTGAACGGCTCGGTGCGGCGCCATTCCTTGGCGATGTTCTTCGGGATTTCAACCCAGCCGAGCAGGACGTTGGAAATGCCGCGTCCCAGCTTGTGGAACATCTTCTGGACGTCGGTGTTCTCGCGGTAGACGTCTTCGTCGCCTTGGGCGTAGGCGGTGGTCGGAACGGCGGTGATCGCCGTTGCGAAGGCAAAGAAGCCCAGAAACAGCATCAGACGGGGAAGGGTGAGGCGCAGGCTCATGGACCGGATGTCCTCCTAGGGTCGGGGCGGTGGTAATGAAATCGGTTCCTGCGGGGAACCGTTATTCTACTTCGTCGATGAACGGAAACTCGGTGCGTTGAATCGTCTGGTAGTTGTTGTCGTAGATGTCAAACGGGCAGGTAACGACATCGAAGACGCCGAGGCCCAGACGGCGCCCCGTATAAACGATGCCCTGGCCGAGTCCCACGAACGTCCCCGTGAACGGATCCGTGTTCTGGATCTCCCGGTTCATTTCGATGGGAATCTCGCACCAGCAGAAAAAGATGTTGGAGACCCCACTCCACAACTTGTGGGTCACTTTCGAGGGGTAGGTCGTGCGGTACAGCGGACCGCCCGCGCTGGCCTGATGCGGAGCAGCGATGGCAAGGCCCAAGGCCAGAGTGGCCAATACAAGGAGACGGGCGGTTTTCTTCTGCGTCATTCCGGACGAACTCCCGTTCAAGATAGCTTCTTTTACTGCCGGTTTTCCAGTGCTTCCCTGATGTTCACGCCCCACGATCTAGGTCTGACAACAGTCAGGCGCAACCCCAAAATCCCGGCGAATAAACGCCTTGGTCGAAACACTCCCTGCCGCTGATCACTCCGCGCTTTCCAAGGCACCCACCAAAGCACGCATTTCTTCGTCGGTGCCAATGGTAATCCTCAGGCCGCCGCGCAATTCCGGGGTGTCGAAGTACCGGACGAGGATCTTTTTTCCGCGAAGGCGCTGAAAAAGCTCCGCCGCATCGGCCCGGCGGGCAAACAAGAAATTGCCCTGGCTTTCGGGAACATCGAATCCGAGCGCCACCAGCCGCTCGCGTGTCCACGCGCGCGTCCGGCAAACGCACTCCACGACTTCCCGTGTGTGCTCTGCGTCCGTCCACGACGCCAACGCCGCTTCCTGCGCCGCCACGTTCACGTTGTAGGAATCTTTCACCCGGTAAAGCACGTCCATGAGCTCGGGCACCGCGAGGCCAAGGCCCACGCGCATCCCCGCCAGACTGTGGGACTTCGAGAAAGTCCGCGTCACCAGCACGTTCGGCAGGCCCTCGCGCACCAGCGCCACGGCGGACTCGCCTCCGTAGGCAATGTAGGCTTCGTCGACGACGACCAGCGTTTCCGGCCGCTCCTTCGCCACCCGCCGCGTCACCGCCAAATCCACGGGCAGCCCGATGGGCGGGTTGGGATTCGTGATGTACAGCAGGCGCAGATCGCGTGGCGCGTCGAGCAGCACCTCTTCCTGCGAAGGGCCGCCTTCCTTCCACGGCAGGCGCACTTCCTTCGCACCAGCCTCCTCCACGAAAACGGGATAGAGCGAGTACGTCGGCCAGAGATAGCCCACGGAATCCCCGGGGCCGACGTAGGCTTCCACGGCCATCTTCAGGATTTCGTCGGACCCGTTGGTGACGATGATGCTCTCCGCCGCAAGGCCCAGACTCCCACCCACTGCCTCGCGCAGGCGGCGGCATACCGGATCGGGGTACTTGCGCAGACGTGCTTCCGTCAGTGCATGAAGCGCCCGGGTGACCCCGGGAGCCGGAGGATAGGGGTTTTCGTTCGTGTTCAGCTTGATGATCGCGGGATCGGCTGGTTGCTCGCCCGGAAGGTAGGGCTTCATCCCCGCGACACTCTTGCGGGGAGCGGGGATGGCGGGAGTGCGGGAAGTCATGAGCGGCTGCGCTTTCTGTCGAACGATTCAAGACGGTAGCGGATCGAGCGTGCGTGGGCATCGAGCCCTTCGGCGTCGGCAAATCCGGCGGCCTGCTCCCCCACCGCCTTGATTCCCTTGGGCCCGCACTCGATCAGTTGCGTCAGCTTGAGGAAATCCTGCACGGACAAAGGCGAGAAGAACCGCGCCGTGCCCCCGGTGGGGAGAACGTGATTGGGACCGGCAATGTAGTCGCCGATCGCTTCCACGGAGTAGCGGCCGATGAAGATCGATCCCGCGTGCCGGATCTGTTTGGCAGCCGCACGCGCGTTCTCGACCAGTAGTTCCAGGTGCTCGGGTGCTTTCTCGTTGGCCAGTTCGATAGCCGCGTCGAGCGACTTCACCTGAATGATCGCTCCGCAGGCAGGGAGCGACTTCTCCAGAATCGCGCGGCGCGGCGCGGCGGCCACCTGGCGGGCAACTTCACGGGCGAGCGTCTTGCCGTCCTTACGGCCGATCAACACGGCTACGGCCTGGGCGGCGGGATCGTGCTCCGCCTGCGCCAGCATGTCGGCCGCAATCCACTCCAGCGGCGCGGAGGCATCGGCGAGGATCATCACTTCGCTCGGCCCCGCCACCATGTCGATGCTGATCGTTCCGTACAGAAGGCGCTTGGCCTCCGCCACATAGCGATTCCCCGGGCCGACCACCTTGTCCACGCGGGGTATCGTCTCGGTGCCATACGCGAGCGCGGCAACGGCCTGGGCTCCGCCCACCTGATAGACTTCGGTGACACCTGCCAGGTACAGGGCGCCCAGCGTTGCGGAGCCGAACACCCCTTCGCGCGCCGGAGGTGTCACTGCCACGATGCGCTCGACCCCGGCCACCTGGGCGGGAATGGCGTTCATCAACACGGAGCTGGGATACGCGGCGGCACCGCCGGGAACATAGAGGCCGACGTTCTGCAAGGGCGTCCAGCGCTGGGACAGGCGAAAGCCCTGCGCGTCGGTCATTGTCCACGATTTGCGCAACTGACGCTTATGGAAGGCGCGGATGCGTTTTGCAGCCAGACGCATGGCGGCGCGCAGGCTGGCGGGCAGGGCCTTCCAGGCTTCTTCAAGCTGCGTCTCGGGAATGCGAAGGTCCGATACCGCGAGCCTGACGCCATCGAACTGATGCGTTGCCTTGAGCAGGGCGCGGTCGCCTCCGCGGCGAATGTCGGCAACGATGCGCTCGACGGCCTTGCGGGTCGCGGAGTCTTCGGTCGGATTATAGGCAAGACGCTCGGCGATGGCCGAGCGGTCGCGGGGAAGGGTGAAGACGGGGATCATACCGAAAGGACTTCCAAAACAATTTGGGGAGAAAGGAAACGGCAGGCGTCTCCCGGTGGTCCAGCAGGAAGACATACGGGAAGCAGGCGTTTTTCAAGATTCGTGCTTTTTTGATTCGCCTGCGCGGAAGAATCCGCCGCCCGGGTGGCGGGGTGAAAAGAATCCGGCGTTCCCCATGATAGGGAACGCCGGAGGATGGGTACAGGGTTAGTGGGAGGTGAATCCCGGTCAGGAGCGTTCAAGACGCCGCTGAAGCTTGAGCATGCGACGCCGCAGCTTACGCATTGCGGCTTCCTGCTTCCGCTTCTTCTTCACGGATGGCTTCTCGTGGAACTTGCGGCGACGGACCTCGGAAAGGATGCCGGCCTTCTGGCATTCCTTCTTGAAACGCTTGAGAGCGCGATCGATCGGCTCGCCTTCTTCCACTCGGATGGTGGCCATGGGTGGAGATTCACCTCGCTTCCAGCCCGGGGTGGGCACAGAGGGGTGGTGGTAGTCAGCCCCCGGCCGCAGGTCAAGGAGGATTGCGAGGGCGGAGAGCCGGCGTCTTTCTCCCTCCGCCTCGCGCTCTGAAAAGCCTTTACTGCAATGTGACCGAATCGATGCACCTGAGCGAATAGCGGGGCAAAGTGCCCCGGTTGAGCGAATCGGAGCATCTCTCCATCCGCTCTTTCGAGACACAGACCCCACGTTTCCCCCTCCCAATGGCCGGGGAGGAGCTGCTTTTCCACGAGGAATGGCTGACAGGCCAGCAGGTAAAGGGCTTGCGGCTCGGACTATAAACCGTTGTCGAGTAAATCGAATCAAGAGACCGGCTTTCGCTGGCGAAGTGGCGAACGCTTTGCATACTACGTGGAGTCAGATGGAAACAGGGAGACCCGGGAGGTACGCTGGCATTGAGCGGCATCCGGGCCGCAATCACCTGGACCAGACCAACGCGCACCAGGACGAATCGCGGAACACTCAGGAGAGCAGAACGGATCATGGCGAAGAAAGCAGCAAAAAGCAAAGGCGAGCCCAAATCTGCAGCCGCCCAGCCGGAGCCGAAGGAAGCCGCCGCTCCCACCCAGAAGCCTGCTGCCAAGAAAGCGGCCAGCAAGCCAGCCGCGAAGAAGGCCGCCGTGAAGAAGACCGCCGCCAAGAAGGCGGTGAAGAAGGCTGCTGCGGAAACCGCGTCCGCGCCGAAACCCGCCGCAAAAAAGGCCACAAAAAAGGCGGCAAAAAAAACTGCCGCCAAGAAGGCCGCGCCGAAGAAGGCCGCAAAGAAAGCCGTCCGCAAGACGGCCACTCCGGAAGCACCGGTCTCCACCCCAGAACCCGGCTCCGCAATCGCACCCAAGAAGGCCGCAAGCAAGCTCGAGGGCGTCAAACCTTCCGCCTCGAAGATCACGGCCTCTACCCCCGTCGCCGCCAAGACGGCAGTGCGTCACATAATGGACCGCGTGGAAACGGGCGAGAGCGGCCGCATTGAACCCGTTCGCCGCCGTGCGGCCGCCGGCTCGACCATCAATGGCAGCATCCTTTATCGTCAGGCAAAGTCTTCGGTGGAAGAGTCCGTGCGCCCGCGTACGGACTCGGCTGCGGGCGTGCTCGACATTCCGCCCCTCCCCGACGGCTACGACGAAACCCGGATTTCCGTCCTCGTGCGCGACGCCGACTGGATTTTCGTGTACTGGGAGATTTCCGAGGCAACGCGCCGCGAGTTCGAACTCTCTGCCACCGGCCAGCCGCTTGTCCTTCGCCTCTATGACGTCACGGGACTGGGCAACGACCGCTCGCGCGCGCACTCCAAAGTCGACGTCCCCGTGATGGACTACACGAACTCGTGGTACGTTCACGTGGGAGGAACGGGGCGCGAGTTCCTCGTGGAACTCGGCGCTCTCGGCGAAAAGGGGGCGTTCCGCACCATCGTCCGCTCCAACGTGTTTACGATGCCGACGCACCGCCTCTCCGACGATTTCGATTGGAGCTGGGGCCCGGCCGAGGAAGAGAGCCACTTGCAGTTGCTCCGCATGTCCGGCGGCGTTTCGGTCTCCTCGCACCTGAGCAGCGCGGACTTCGTCGCCGAACTCCAGAAGCGTCTGGCGGAACAGACGTCGAGCTGGGGCGGCTTCAGCGCCGAGCTGCTCGGCAGCGAGTTTATGGTCAGAAGCCTCTCGAAGCACGACTTGGCAGCGGAACGTGAACGCGGATTCTGGCTCGTCGTGGACGCGGAAGTGATCGTCTACGGCGCCACGGAACCGGACGCGAAGGTGCGCTTCATGGGGCGCGACATTCGCCTGAATGCCGACGGAACGTTCGGCGTGCGCATGGCGCTGCCGAATGGAACGCTCGAGTTCCCCGTCGAGGCGTCGAGCGCCGATGGTGAAGAAACCCGCTCGGTCATGCCGGTGGTAACGCGGCGGACGATCTGACGGCGAGCGCGCCATTCCTCCAATCAATCCGACAACCTCGCGGCCGGCTTTCACTCTGATGAAGGCCGGCCGCTTTTCCTGCAGCATGGGCATCTTGCGATCGCCTCGCGTTTCACTCTCGGCTTGCCGCGAATGCCGCTCCCGTGAAGGTTTTCACAGACTTCCAACCGGGCGGTTTCTCTCATGACGGCAAAACGGCCGAAAGCCCCGCGGGGCACTTCCCACCCGGACACGCCGGCGGATTCGGGCTCCAGCTTGGACGGCCGAAAAATCCCCGCAGCGGTCATCAAGCGGCTTTCGCTCTACGCCCGCGCCCTTCAGGAACTTGAACGCCAGCAGGCCGAGAAGGTCAGCTCCAGCGAGCTTTCCCGCCTGCTGGGCTTCACTTCCGCCCAAGTACGCAAGGACCTCGCGTACTTCGGCCAATTCGGCGTTCCCGGCTTCGGCTACCCGGTGGGCGACCTGCGCAGAAACCTGCGGAGAATTCTCGGAACTGATCGCGAGTTGCAGGTGGCTCTCGTCGGCGTCGGCCATCTCGGAACGGCCCTTCTCTCCTATGGTGGCTTCACGCGCCAGGGCTTCCGGATCGTCTGCGCCTTCGACAAGGAGGTGAGCGCCCCACGCATCGGCGCGGCCGGAATCCCGGTCTACCACATCGACGAGTTGGAAAAGCGCCTGGCCGAGCACGCCATCGGGTTCGCAATCCTGACGGTTTCGAGCGAAGCCGCCCAGGCAGTGGCGAACCGTCTGATCGCGGCCGGAATCAGTGCCATCCTCAACTTCGTCCCCGTGCGCTTGCAGACGCCCGAACACGTGAAGATCCACTACGTCGATTTGGCGTTGGAGATGGAGAGCCTGAGCTTCTACACGCGCTGAACGTCGTCGGCCTCGGGGGCGGGTACGAGATCGGGGTGCAGGGCGGCCTGGCGGGCACGGCGTTCGACTTCGATTTTCGCAACGATCTCCTGGAAGCGCCGGGTGGCGGTGCGCTTGTGGGGCGAGACGTTGGCGTTCTCTTCCTCGACCATCGCGAAATACGCTTCCCAGAAGGGAAGAATGTCGTGGTAGTGGCTGGCGTACTGCGCCGGCTGGGTCGATTCTCCTGCACCGTTCCATTGAAAGAGAAGCCAGGCGCGCTGGAACGATGACTCGTAGATGCGTGTGATCTGGCGCTTGAGGAAGGCAACGGTGATGAGCCCCGGAATCGAGGCGAAGAGCCATGTGGAGGTGCTCTCGAAGACTTCGACGCCCAGAATCGCACCGCCCAGTCCGATGAAGAGAACGACAAAAAGGGAGATCGCTGCTCCCACCGACGAGAGGCCCGCAACGATTCCCCCGACGGCCAGCAGATTCAGCAAGCCCGCCCGCCGCAGGCTGACGCGCGGCACGGCATGGATCACGAACATCCAGTGCGCCAGACGTGCGGACTCGAAGTGGAACAGAAGGAAAAACGGAGTCACCAGCAGGTGAACACCCAGAGAGGGAAAAACGTCGATGAACAGTGCCGTGGCATCCACCGGGCCACCTTCGAAAAAGGGAAGCAGCCCGCGAATGGCCATGGACGGCGTGAGGAGATCAAACAGCGCGACGCCAAAGAGTACCACGCCCCAGGCGATGACGGGCGCGGCCGTGAACGTGGCAGCGACGACTTTGGGCGGCAGCGGCGAAAGGCTGAGTTCCTCGACCTGATTGGGATTCTCGCGCCAGGTGCGCACCATGTTCCAACCGGAAAGAGCCGCGAAGAAGAAGACCACGAAGTCGATGACGAACACACGCCAGGCAGCGGCGGCAGGGCCAAAGTCGGCCCGAAACCCGAACTTCTCCACGAGCAGCAATCCGGCAATCAAGAGAGCGGCCAGACCGGGAATCAGCAGGTTCAGATGATTGCGCAGTCCCGAGCGCGCCGCGATCCGCACAACACGTGCATCGTCGCCAAAGCCCTTGCGGATTCCAACGGCGCGGTCGATTAGGCCATAGGCAGCGCTCGAACCGTCGTAGGCATCGAGGGAGGAAGAGCGGGGAGGACGGGGAGAAGACGTCATGCTCGAGCGGTCGAAGGGGTTGGGATAGCTACGGGACCGGTGGGAGAGGCATTCATTTTCACCTCACGGTGGAGCAGCCAACTACAGTAAATCGAGGGGATCAACGTCGATGGTGAGGCGCGTGGACCCTGGCAGTGTCCAGTCGGGATGTGCGAGGGCGGCCCGCAGGACGGCGGCGACGGGGCGGTGCGTTTCGGCACGCAGCAGAATGCGGTAGCGAAACCGCCCGGCCAGCCGCGCCAGCGGAGCGACGGTGGGGCCGTTGACCGTGATGCGCGCCGGGGGGCGAACGCTCGACCGGAGCCGGCCAAGAAGAAACGCCAGCCGCCGCGCGGCCTCGTAGGCGCGGTCGCGGTCGGCATCCGACAATGTCACTGCGGCCATCCGCGTGAACGGCGGGAAGCCCAGCTTGCGCCGGCGCATCAGCTCCTCGGCCATGAAGCCTTCCGTGTCGTGCGCCATCGCGAAACGAATCGCCGTGTGCGTGGGCATGTAGGACTGGAAGATGACCTCGCCCTTCGCAATGCGTCCACTGCGTCCGGCCACCTGCGTCAGCAGTTGAAATGTGCGCTCCTCGGCCCGGAAGTCGGGGATGAAGAGTCCAATGTCAGCGAGCACCACGCCGACGAGGGACACGCCCTCCAGATGCAGCCCTTTCGCAATCATCTGCGTGCCGAAGATGATGTCGGCTTCCCCGGACATGATGCGCTCCCACGCGGCGAGGAACTTCTCGCGCCCACCGGCGGTGTCCTGGTCGAGGCGCATCAGGCGGGCCTGCGGAAACTGGGCAGCGAGTTCCTCTTCGACGCGCTGTGTCCCGGCGCCCACCGTGATGAGCCCATCGCTGTCGCACTCCGGGCATTTCGTGGGGGCATCGCGCCGCGACCCGCAAAAGTGGCAACGCAGAATGAAGTCCTTGGGGTCGGTCGTAACGGCAAAGAGGTCTGCCTGGGAATCGCTCGCCTGCTGGCCACGCCGAACACGGCGGTGCACCGTGAGGGCAACGTCGTCCTCGTCGCACTTGGCGACCCACTTGCACGACGGACAGAAGAGGAAGTTGGAAAAACCGCGCCGATTGAGAAAGAGCAGCGTCTGCTCCCCCGCCTCAAGGCGCTGGGCGATGGCGGCGATCAGTTCACCGGAGAAGAGCGAGGGGCGCGGCTGGTCCTGGACCTCGGCCGCCAGATCAACGGTGCGCACCGAGGGAAGTTCGATTCCGGCGGCCCGGGTGGACAGGCGCAGCAGTTCGTACTTTCCCCCCATGGCGTTGTGCCACGATTCCAGACTGGGCGTCGCGGAACCCAGCACGACGGGAATCCCAAGGCGCTGGGCGCGGACGATGCCAACGTCGCGTGCGTGATAGCGCGGCGTTTCGTTCTGTTTGTAGCTGCCGTCGTGCTCCTCGTCGAGAATCAGGACACCGAGTTTCGGGAGCGGCGAGAACACGGCCGAACGCGCCCCGATGACGACGCGCACGGCGCCGCTCTGGATGCGGCGGTGCAGTTCAAGCTTCTGGCGCCGCGTCAGTTGGCTGTGGAAGACGCCAATCTCCTGGCGGAAACGTTCCTGGAACCGCGCGACGGTCTGGGGCGTCAGCGAAATCTCGGGCAGCAGACACAATGCCGTCTTTCCGAGATGCAGCGCCTCGGCAATGGCCTGAAGGTAGATCTCCGTCTTGCCGGACCCCGTGACGCCGTGGAGGAGAAAGACGCGAAACTCGGGTTTGGCGACGGCGGCGAGCACCGCGTCGAGAGCGCTCTGCTGCTCGGCCGTGGGCATCAGGTGCGGAGCGAAGTCGAGGGAGGCGGGCTGTTCTTCGAGTGCGGGTGGGTCGTGAACCTCCAGCAGTCCAAGATCGAGCAGCTTCTTGATGATGGAGGGTCCGGCACCGGCGGCCTTTGCGAGATTCTGGCGCGGTTCGACCGGGAAGCCGGCTTCTTCGAGACGCTCGCAGGCTGCACGCTGCTTCGGCGTGAGAGACCCCGTGGAGCGCTCGCGCCAGTCGTCGACAAGACGCAGGAACTCGGCGCGCTGGGACTTTACATCGCGAAAGCCGACCACAGAAACCGAGGCGAGCGCCTCGCCGGGCGAGGCGAAGTAGTAGTCCGAAACGAAACGGGCCAGGGCGAGTAGCTCGGGGCCGATGCGGTACTCCGGCGAGACGACGTCTTCGATGGAGCGAATGCGCTCCTCCGCCACGCCGCCGGCATCGTCGGAGAGCGCAACGACGCAGCCAATCTGCGCCCGCTTGCCGAAGGGAACGGAGACAAGGACTCCGGGAGCAACGCGGCTGCGCAAGCCTTCGGGCACGGCATACGTGTACGGCTGGGCGAGCGGGAGATTGAGAGCGACCTGGGCGAACACGGGAGGGTCCGATGGGGAACGGGGAGTCAGTTGCTGCCGCCGGTCAGATACTCGGCTTCATCCTCGCACCAGCGCAACTGGGCACTGCCCTGCTCGCGCACGCGGCGCTCGAAGGAGGCCGCCGCCGCCAGCACTTTGGCAGAGAGAGCACGCGCCTCCAGCGCCTCGTCCTCACTGAAGGGAACGGCGCCCCGCAAGTGCAACGTCTCCAATGCCTGGCGCAGAACGGGATCCTCGGGCCGTGAATCAAGAAAGAAGAGTGGCATCCGCCGGTCGAGCGCCAGGCGGATGAAGTGATTCGTGCCCCCGGTAAGTCCGGTGGCCCCGACGACTCCCGCCGTCGCCAACGTCGCGATGAGCCGGTTGCGCACAAGCGGATGACCCCGACGCGGCCGGGTTCCCCGCGGAAACGGAGAGAGGAAGAGCGTCCGCGCCAAGTCCCAGCGCCCGGAAAGCGCGGAGCGCCAGGAGGAGAGCGAGATGTCTTCGAGCGGGCACGGTGCCACGACGACCGTCGCGCCCCCCGCGTGCAGCGCGCCGCTATGCGCGGCGCAATCGGTGCCCACGGCCCCGCCGCTGACGAGACACGCTCCCAGCGAGGCCAGGGATGCGGCCAGCCCCTCGATAGCCGACAGCGTCCACGGCGCAGGCTCGCGCGTGCCCACGGCCGCCACGCGGGGCTGGCACAAGATTGCCGGATTCCCGGCCAGAAAAAGCGGCCCCGTCAGCCCTGCGTCGTCGAGGGCGGTATCGAGAATCGAACGGACATCGTCCGCAAGAGCGGTATGGTCGAGAGAGCGGCACTCCATGAGGGAAAACAAAAGCCCGCCCCGAAGGGCGGGCAACGGATTACCACGGGGTTGCACCCTGGATCAGGGAGCCTCTTCGGGGAGCGGAAGCTCGCGGATCGAGAAATCGCGCAGGATCAACGATACATCCTGATCGTCGCTGGGTGTGAAGTTCAGCATCTCGAAGTAGAAGCGCACGCCCTGCTGGGCAACGGCCTCGTTGGACGGGCGGAAGTGCACCTGGTACACCTTGCCGCCGATCGTGGTCGGTGCGTTGTCGGTTCCTTCGGAGACGTCAGCGATGACGACCATTGAGCTTTCGTCGCCCGCCGTCGTCGTCAGACGCAGACGGAAGTCTGGGACGCGGAGCGGATCCGTGCCGGTGGAGCCCACGCGGGCCTCGGCAACATACACGCGGTCTGTGCGCAGGGTCGAACGCGGGCTTTCATCATCGGCCCCCTGCACCGTCAGGACCGGGCTCTCCCAGTAGCCGAAGCAGAAGTCGGAGGTCGCCTTCATTTCCAGGCCGAGATCGCTGACCCTGTATTCGGGAACATCAAAGGCGGCGACGCTGCTGGGGGTGGTGGAGGGGATCCAATCGCTGTCGCGGCCGCCCTCGTCCGTCACTTCCACAAGGGAGAGCGAATTCTTGGCGGCAGTGTTATAGGGGTCCACCTTGCCCTTCGAGAGATTATCGTAAATCAGGAAGGGGTTGGGGCGCAAATAGCGGGGAGCATTGGCATAGGCGAGGGTTTCCTCCGTGGTGATGTCACGCGCGAGAGGCGCGATGACCTCGCCTGTATCGCTCTGTCCAGACACGTCGGTGAAGAGTTGGTAGACACGGCGGGCGGGCATCTGGGGGAAGCGATGCCGCAGGATGGCCGCGAAACCGGCGAGGTGCGCCGTGGCCGCCGACGGCCCCGTGAACGAGTTAATGAACGGCAGCGGGTCTTCCAACTGACGCGAGTTGCGGGCGGAAACCAGATAGTTGGTGGTGTAGGTATTGACGGAACTGTAGCCAACGACCGTTGGGTAGGTCTGGCCTTCGAACCAGGTGATGAACTCGCCCTGCGGGGTGGAGCCGGGAACGATGCCGGGCATAACATCGAAGGCCACGTCTTCAAGCCCGAGCTCCAGATCGATGTGGCCGACGGAAATCACGGGATCGAGGGCATCAGAGTTGTTCAGTGCGACGCCATGCGTCATGTACTTGCTCTCGGCCACCTGGCCCTGTTCGATGGCCAGTGTGAAGAGCGTCCGAACGTTCTGCCCGCCATTCTTGTTGATCATGACGAGCGCCAGAGGCGCGTCGGAAAGTGGCAGATAGACGAGCCGCTCGACAGGATTGACGCCGCTGCCGTTCTGCAAGCGCTGCGAGGATGCGACGGCCTGGTCGAGCGACAGGGTGCTACGGGGGATCAGGAAGAGATCGAAGTCCGTGGTCGCACGCGGCTCGACGTCGTCCCAGTAATCGTCCCAGACGAGAGTGATCTCGATGGGCTCGCCGGCAACGCCGTCGATGCTCAGGGCTTCGTCGCGGTTACTGGCACTGCCGGCCGACCAAGAGTGAATCTTGACACGCTGGTCGCGCGGATCAGCGTTGAAGAATCCGTTGATCTGAAGAGGGAAGCGCTCGACACGCACCGTTGTCGAATCCCCCTGGGGCGTCACTCCGCCCGCAGAGACAAAGAAGGGGACGTTGCGTGTGCGCGAGAACTCCGTCGCCGAACGTGAAACGGCGCTGGAACCGTCGTAGCGCCCCGCCCCCGTGAAGACCAGATTGTCCACCATCACATCGACAGGGAAGCCAAGGCTGCTGACGACGTTGCGGCGTTCGATGAGTTCAAGGTCCGTCCGCCCGCGAATATAACGCATGTCTGCCCCAGGCGCCACGTCATGGATAACCTCCATCATGGCGGCGCCTTCGGGGAAGAAGTTATATTCGATATCCTCGGCCGTATCCGTCGGCGCCACCAGAACGTGATCGGCGTGCGTGGCCGGCGAGATCGGGATACCGCCAAAGAAACCGGAGGGAGGAACGGAAGTACCCTCGGTTGAAGGCTCGCTGGGACAGCGGTCATAAACGCCCATGGGCAGTTCGGACTGAATCCCCACCGGGCGTTCCGTGTCGCGAACCAACTGGAGGTTGTTGCATGGGCCGGGGCCAAATACGGACGAGCCGTCAAGGAACAGGTTATCGGAAGCCACCACGATCTTCACGGCGTTGCCGTCGTAGGTGACGCCATTGATGGCATCGTCGGCGTAGTTGCGCACAACGGTGGTCGCCATCGCCTGGTCGCCCTGCGTGGTGATCCTGCCCGCCGTGGCAAGCGCATAGTTCGGACGGGTGATCTGGCGGACGTTGGGGAGAGCGGCGATCTGCTCAAGAACGTCGAGCGGAACGTAAGCCTGGATCAAGGGGGCGTGCCGAGCCTCGATCTCGATCTCGGCACCGGACTTTTTCAGCACCTCGATCGTGTAGGGATCGCGGTACGCCAAATGAATGGTGACCTCGATCTTCGAGGGATCGTCGCGCTTGAGCACCGCGAGGGGCTTTGGGCGCGTGGCGTTGAGCTTGTCAATGAAGGCACCCTGCGCCTTCACGCTCTTCTGGGCCCGAATCTCCCGTACGATGGTGTACAAGTCGTCGCTGATAACGGGATGAGTGGGCAGAGCTGACTTCCGCGCAAGTGACTCGCGGGAAATGATCGCCTCGCCGTAGGGAACCATCGGATCGGCAAGAACGGCCGAAGCGGCGATGCCCGAGAGGGCAAGGGCGGTGAGAGAGAGGCGGTACGATTTTGCCAAACGCATGATCCGTCTTCCGTTTCTGCGTTAGTTGTAGAGCTGCCAGTCGGTTCCAACGCTTGTTCTGGGACTTTCTTCGACGACGCGGAACACACTACTCTTCGAGGCGGCCGCTTCGCCGTCCGGATTGAACACGCGGACCACGCGCGAGCCCGTAAGGGCGTTCTTGGCCACACGCACCCGCAGGTCGATGACCGAATCGCTGCGGACGATGGGCGGCTGCAGCAACTCAATGCCCTGACCAAGCGAGACCGACGCGCCGGGCTTGATGCCTTCGCCGTAGATGCGCACGTCGGCATCCGAGCCGCGAAGTACCGAGCTGGGGCTGGCCAGCGTAACCGAAAGCTGGACCGCCGGGATCGTTCCCGACTCGGGCACACGCAGGTAACCGCGATTCGAGGGCGCCTTGAAGCCCTGGCCGTTGATGCGGTTCTCGTAGAACACATTCAGTCCCGAGAACGTACGGATACCATTGATGCGGCCATTCTCGCCGACCATGAGGTCAAGATCGCCATCGCCGTCGGGGTCGAACAGGAGCACGGCGCGGGCGTTGCCGTCGTTTTCCTCGAAGCCCGTGGGCGCTCCGGTTGTCAGCGGATTGGGAATCTCGTTGGTGCGGCGTTCGAGACGCGGCACTCCCTGCACGCCGAGATTGAGCCAGAAATCAGCAGACGCCGTTTCGGGCTGCCCTGTTTCCGTCGCCGTCACGAAGTCCAGCCAGCCGTCCAAGTTGACGTCGCCAACGGCGATGTCGTGGTACTGGCGCCTTACGTCACTCGTAAAGACCGTGTCTGTTTCGAGCGTGAAGTTCCCGGCGCCATCGTTGGACAGGTAGACATCACGCCCCTCGCTGGTAACGACGACAACGTCCAGAATGAGGTCAAACTGGGCATTGTTGTTCATGTCGATGTAGCGCGGTGCGCGACGGGTCAGGCGCGTGCCATCCTTGCGGGTAACAACAACACCGTCTGGCTGGCAGGGATAGTACTCGGCGTTCACGAGTTCGGTTACGGGGATCGAGTATGTTCCATCGGCACGGCAGGTAACAGCGACAACACCACCGGGGAAGCGTCCTGCACCGGCATCTTCCTCCGCCTGCAGGATCTTCATGATGTTGTTGAAGTTGGTGATCTCAATGGCCGTCACCTGGCCGTCGCCATCCATGTCTTCCGAGATGTCGCCCTTGCGGCCGAAGTCGGCAATGCCAGCCCGTGCGGCCTCGATACGCAGGCGCTCTCCCGTGCTCGGGTCGATGGGCGGGAAGTCCGGATGGGCGAGGAATGTTCCAACGCTACCGCCCTGAGCCCCTCCCTGGTTGATGAGGAGCTGCATTTCCTCGACCCAGTTGTAGTCGTTGCTGGCGCGTGCCGACGCGACACGATTCAGGACAAGCAGGTCCACGTCGCCGTCGCCGTCCGCATCAAAGAAGTTTGCGGAGACGGTGTCGTCGGGCTGCACGTCAAACTGGCCTGTCGGCAGGCCAGACGTGTCGAGGTATTCGACCTGCGGCAGACGCGGGATGCCGTTGATCTGGTTCTTCGATTCATCCTCGAACCGGCGGCCAACGTAGAAGAGCGGGTCGGACGGATCCAGAGACGTCGGGTTGTTCATCAGCAGCACATTGGGAATGCCCTCAAGCCGGCTGGCGTTGGCATAGAACATGTCGAGATAGCCGTCGTTGTTGACGTCGCCGATAGCAATGTCCTGGGTGAACTCCAATTGGTCGCTGATGAGCGAGGGAAGGCGGTCGAGGCTGTTGCGCAGGCGCGTGTCCTCGAAGACGCCGTCGCCGAGTCCTTCCAGAGCCACCTGAGCAGCCGGGAAGGTGGCATCGCGCAATTCCACGACATCGTAGTCCTTCATTGTGTCGTAGAAGCCGTTCCCGAAGGCCGTGGCGTACAATTGCATCGTACTGTCGCCTTCGTAGAGCTGCGGTGCGGCTGCGGACGTGGAGCCGAGCGCATTGCGGTTCTCGTAGATGGCGTTGCGGGTGCCGTAATAGGCCATGACAATGTCAAGGTCGCCGTCATTGTCGAAGTCAAAGAACTTGCCGGCAGCTCCAGGCGCGGCCTGGCTCTCGAGACCGACAGGGAAGCCTGGGGTGGACAGGCGGCCAGCCGGGTGGGCCGTATTCGTCTCGGTGAACACGGTGTAACCCGCATGCTTGGGCTCGCCACGATTTGCCATCACAAAGGACGTATCGCCAACGTCCGTAAGGTACTGTCCGTTCGTCACGAGAAGGTCGGGGTCACCATCTCTGTCAATGTCGCCTTCGGCCAAATAGGAGGTCATGCCGGAAATGACATTTCCGGATGAACCCACAAGCGGAATGCCCGAGGCGTGCAGATCGTCGATCCAGCGACGTGTGTTGTCGGCGAAGATCGGCTCATCGGAGCTGATTCGGGGATTCGGGGCGCGATCCGGCCGATACAGGCTGTTGATCCAGAGGCGGGACTGCCCGCCAGGGTTGGCAAGGAACACGTCGAGATCGCCGTCCATATCCACGTCGACGGGAAGAACATAGGCGCCCGACAGATTCGGATTCGGCTGAAGCGAACTCTGGCCCAGCACGTTGAAGGCAGGAGCGGCAGCATCGTTCGCAGCTCCATTCTCATCGAGCTGATTGTAGAAGAGACCGACGATCCCCCCGTCATTCGTCAGTGTACTAAGACTCGCTCCCTGAGGGGCATCATTCGCCACGATGACATCCAGCGAGCCATCCCGGTTCAAATCGGCAGTCGCCATATGAATCGGACGGCCAACGGGCGAGTAGTACGATTGGATTTCAAAGAACTGGGCATCAACCAAACTGACGACATCGCCAAAACCGACGGCCGGGGTGGTGGCCATGAGTCCGGACGAGGCTCCACCGGCGAACCCGTTGAACTGAGCACGGCTGATTTGGGCAATATACTGTTCTTCCTTGGGCAGGTGTGACATGACGTAATGTCCGTCGGAAGTCTCCGGAATGATGCTGGATGACGCGTCAACCGTCAGGAAGTCAGCGAAGCCGGAGTTGAAGAGGTCCGCCATCTGAACGGACATCGTCTCGGTGACCTGCAGGGGGATGTCATCTGCCAAGACGCCGTTGGGGTCGTACCACCCGTCGTCAACGCCATCGGGAATACCCTGCAGGAAGTCGCTGTACTGGGGGTCGAAGTTCCGCTCCCAATAATACCCATCCTGGATGAAGTTGCCATCACGATCAAAGTTCTGGAGGATTGGGTTATAGCCGGAGAAACGGCTGTTGCTCACGGGGCCGCGAAGATTGCCAACAATGATGTCGGGGGCGCCGCCGCGAACGAAGAAACGTCCCACCGCCACTTCGGTTGTGTAGGAGAAGTCGATTTCGGAGGATGCACGGGTTGGCGTGCCGTCGGGGAGAGGATAGAAGTCCGGAAGGAGAGGCGGGAGGCGGTCGTCAGTTGCGTCGGCTCTGCCAAGGCCTGCGCCACTGAAGATTCCGTCGAATCCAAGCGTTTCGTCACGGAACCAGAAGCCGTTGATCAGGATTTCGTCCGGTGTTGAACGCGACTCGAAGATGGTGTCGCGCAGGAAGGGGCATTCAGCCAAAGCCGCCAGGAAGGGGTCAGGAGTGCCACGGGGGATGCGCTGGACGATGTAGTCGGCCGGCACGCAGGTTTCTTGGGCAACATCGTCGCGCAGGATGGATTGCAGGAGTTCGTTGCGGCGATTGATGAGGATACGCTCGCTGAACTTGATGGTATTGCCTTCGGGGTCCAATGGCTGCTCGGAAGACGGACCGTGAATTGTGTCGCCATCAACTTGCTGATGAACAGCATCCCAAATCGAGCCAGCCAAGTCACTTCCGCGATCAAGATTGGCAACAATGATGTCCTCGTCACCGTCACCATCAATGTCCGCAACGCGCCCTCGCGTGGACTCGTCAGGGGAGGTGAAGGCTGGCGCGAAGAGCGAGCCCTTGGTGTTGAGAACGCCGGGGAGGGCGACGTCGGAGAAGTCGAGGAAGAAGCCGTCGCCGAGAGGATCATCGTCGGGCGTGGGGTTGATCGTGTCGTCATCGACGTCGATGTTGAGCAGGAGGCGGTTGGGGCCATCCGCATTGAACTCGTACATGTCGAGGTCGCCATCGAGGTCGAAGTCGAAGAGAACGATGTGCGAGGTACTGTTCTGGCTCAGGCGCAGGCGGTCATCCTTGTCGCCGATCAGGCCGTTCACGCCGAAGGTGACATCGCGGAAGAAGCCGGGATTGGCGGCTCCGTCGTTCAGGTAGATGCGGTTGGTCAGGCCTGACTCGGGGGTATCGCCGCGGGCGCGAACGGCAAGGACGAGGTCAGGATAGCCGTCGCCGTTGATGTCGCCCGATGCGGCGCCTGCGAGGAAGAGATTCGCGGCGGGAAGCTGGGCGAGGGAGGGGACAACGCTGGCGGGCGAGCGGTCTTCGAGGACGAGCGAGCCGGGCTCGCAGGCATCGCCGAAGCCGTTTGCGTCGGCGTCCAGCTGGTCGGGGTTGGCCACGTCGGGGCAGAGGTCGATGCTGTTGGCGATCCCGTCGCCATCGCGGTCGGGGTCGCAGGCATCGCCCTGGCCGTCGCCGTCGATGTCGCGCTGCGAGGGATTCGGGACAGTCGGGCAGTTGTCCAACTGGTCGGGGATGCCGTCGTTGTCGAGGTCGCCTTCGCAGGCGTCACCGATGCCGTCGTTGTCGAGGTCGGCTTGGGTGGGGTTCGGCGTGTACGGGCAATTGTCGATGTTGTTGGGAATGCCGTCGCCATCGAGGTCGGGGTCGCAGACGTCGCCGATTCCATCGCCGTTGCTGTCGCTCTGATCGCTGTTGGGGATGTCGGGGCAGTTGTCGAAGGGATCGTCGATGCCGTCGGAATCGCGGTCTCCCTGGCAGGCGTCGCCGATGCCATCGAGGTCGGCGTCTTCCTGGTCGGGGTTGGGGCGGTAGGGGCAGTTGTCGAGGTCGTTGGAGATCCCGTCGCCGTCGTAGTCGTCGCCCTCGAAGACCGGGCGGGTGCCCGTGTTGGTGATGACGTCAACGGGTGCGACGAAGTCGAGGCCGGTGCCGTTGGGGTCGGTGAGGTCGATGGGATAGGCAATGCGGGCCTCGTCCGCGTAGGATTCCTCGGGCGAGGTGCGCGGAATGCCGTTTTCCTTGTCGCGCAGTTCGCGGACATAGTTGTCCACGATATCGGGGTCGCTGATGTAGGTGGCGCCGGTGGTGATCGTGTGGGTAGCGCTCGGGAGCACCTGGATGGGGTCCCAACGCATCAGGACGCCGGTCCTGACAGTCGTGTCCTCAAGACCAGGCGCCAGAAGCGACTGACCCGGTTCGATGTTCCACATCGTGTCGGGGCTGTTGTCGGCACGATCGCGATCGACGGTCAGGACGCGGTCGGGCGGCGTCAGGCCGCTGCCGGGAAGGGCGGCGAGAATCGAAAACTGGAAGTAGGGAGCAACAACGCTGTCGTACCAGTCGACGGAGACGGGAACGGGGTCTTCGCCCGCGCCGCCAAAGCCCGTGCTCACGTACTGGGGCGTGTCGTTGACGTACAGCGTGGAGCTGGCATTCGATTCGGCAGAAAGGCCAATGCCCGGGTCGTACAGGTGCGCGATGCCGAAGCGGTAGGCGTAGACGCTCGACGTATTCTCGAACGTCCAGCTCACCTTGAAGCCGCGCTTCTCCACGCCACTGAAATCTGGATAGGCAACAAGTTCGGTGCGCTGTGTCAGGATGCCGATTGGATTGCCGAGGGGATCCTCGATGCCGAACTCAATCTCCATCGTGTCGAAGGCATCATCGACGGTCAGGATGCCGGGCTCGTTGTTATAGCCAGTGCCCGTGGATGTCAGGTTATAGGCAACGATGTCATCGACGAATTGCGCACCCTGAGGGGTCTGGCGAATCAGGCGAACGGCAGTCACCGTGCCATCAGGGTTCTGGAAGAGCAGGCCGTCGCGGATTCCAAAGGAGAACTGGCCGTTGGGTTCGATGTCGAGTTCACTGTCGCCAGCCGTCAGGCTGCCGTCATTGTCGACCACACTGGCGAGCGTGGTGTAGCTGATAAAGGAGTTCTGGATCGTGGTGTAGTCACCGTCGTCGGAATCCAGAGCCCCCTGCCCCATGTTCAGACGGCCGAAACGGAGGCCGGGTTCCTCGACGCCGCCGAAGAACTCCACGGGGAAGCTGTTCTGTTCGTCGTCCACTGGCTCATCAAGCTGGTCGGCGGAGGGGGTGTCCCAACTGAACTCCAAGGGCGCGGCGAAGACATACCAGTCCGGGCGGGCCGAGAGGCCTCGAATGGCGTAGGCGCCGTTCTGGTCGAGTTCGCTGAAGGGGGAGTTCGGTCCGGCGGCTGTGATCTGGCGCTGGCCGGAGACCGTGTGCGCGACGAGGTGGATGGGCCCGACATTGACGGACTCCGTGCCATCCCACGCGGCGCGCGGGTTCTGGAAGGCCACTGTGTCGAGCGTCACCTTGCCCGTCCACGGAATGCCGAAGTAGACGATCTGCTGGGGAATACCAGCAACCGAGTCGTCGGTGACATCGAAGCCTGAGTAGTCGAATGAGCGGCCATCAAGCAGGTTGCCGCCGATGCCGGGCGAGCTTTCGTAGTCGCCGCCCGGGTAGTTCATGTTCAGCGTGATTTCGTCGTCGAGTTCGATCGAACGGAAATCATAGGGATCGGTGAGGAAGTCTCCGTTGTCGTCCTCGGCGTCGGTGATGTAGAAGGACGTCATGGTGGAGAGGAAGAGGTGCGAGGTGCCCAGCCCGGCCATTTCGCCGAGGGCACGGGTGAAGAGGGCCTGCACGTCGGCCAGGCCGAGGAGGTCCTGCTCGCGCAGCGGCGGGTCGAGCGTTCCGATCGATCCTCTGTCCGGAGGCAGCAGGTACCAGCCGTTGTTGTTGTCGCCAAAGGGCGAGAACAACACGTCGGCGTCCACGATGCTGCCGGCCTTCCACGTCTTGTTGCGCGGCAGGGCGAGTTCGAGATCGGCTTCGCGGCTGAAGATGATGGTCGTATCGTCGACCTCCTCTTCGCCGAGCCCAGCGATGTCGACGAGCTGCTGGGGAAGAATGGTATCTTCGGAGGGGTCCCACTCTTCGTTGAAGTAGAAGACGATGGGAACGTAGAAGAGACCTTCGGCGGGCGTGAAGGTGCCGTCGAGGAAGGTGACGGTGTTGTAGCGGTCGAGGCGGACGTCAACCGGCCCGGTGGGCAGGTTGATGGGATCGTAGACGATCTGCTGGTCAGAGAAGATCGGCGACTCGCCGAACGTGAAGTCCGAGCCAGCATCATTCCACTGGCTGATGGCGCGCTGCATGGCGCCAAAGACCTCGTCGTCCGGATTCCCGTTGATGGTGTGGTTGATGAAGATGGCCGGAAGAACGCCATACCCGCCATCGCGATGAAGCGTGATGAGCAGGTTCTCGCGGTCATCCTCGTCCCACTGCAACGGCCGGGTGACGAGAGTGTCGTCGCTGCTGTCGTCGCCGTCGAGATATTCGACGGTCTCAACATGGATGACGGCGCCTGCATGGGCAATGCCGGCGCCTCCGAGAACTGCCAGGGCAGCAAGTGCGCCCGTTGAAAACCGTTTCCAGAAGTGCATCGTCGAGCTCGTTTCCTTCCGCATTTCGGAATGCCACACAACGGCGTGCTTCGATCCTCAAAGCCGGGCCGTGGCCCGGGTCCCTCAGTCTTTCTTTTCTTCCGTTTCGGTGGCCGGGGCTTTGTCCTCGGCCAAGGCGGCGTTCTTGTTCGGCATCGACTTGGCCTTCGCTCCGATGCCCCCGATGGGATCGAAGAAGCGCAACGCCGTGGCCTTATCGCTCTTGGCCACGACATCGACGACGCCGACGGTCGCAATGGCCTGCTTGTCGATCTTGGCCTTGTCCGTGGTCTGAACGACTTCGCGGACCTGAGCCTTGAAGGCATCCAGGTCCGGGTAGCCGTCCGCTCCGGCGCGCTTGCCGGGGTTGGCGCGGAAGACAACCGCCTTCTCTTCGGTGACGGTCTTGTCGCCTTCGGTCTTCTCGACGCTGCGGCGGACGACCTCGAACTTGCCCTGAAAGCCGCCGATGATCTGGGGCGACTGGTTGAAGGGCGAGTTGGGGTCGAGCGCGGGAAGCGCCTTGCTGGCGGCCTTCTGGGCGCGGCGCTTGGCCGGGTTGCTCATGAAGAGGATGACTTCCTCGCCCTCGTCGAGCGTCGCCATGCCGGGGGCGACGGCGGAGAGCTTGCCGAGGTCACCGCCGATGGCGACAATTTCCATCGAGCCGCCACTCTTGTTGGCGCCCTTGAGGGACTCGTGAATCGCGAGGCGATGGCGCGTGTAGATTTTGCCGTCGTAGACGCCAACCTGGCTTTCCTCGACGGTTGCGTGGACCACGTCCTGGGCCACGGCGGCCATTTGCTCCACGGTCAGGGGCACGGCGACGGACGCCCGTGCGGTGCCTGCCGCCACAAGGAGCAGTGCGGCGAGAACAATGCGGGTAGCGAATGCGCGCATGGCGGCATCTCCCATTTTTTTACGGCCTGTCTGGTTGGTCATCCTCGTTCCATTCCTTCGGATGTCGTGCCTTGCCGAGAATTTCTCTCAGGCCTTTTGGCCCGGTTGTTCCTGACTAAAAACGAATATCCACCGCCGTCTCGTTGCTCGGGCCGCGGTAGATGTTTCCATCGCTGATGGTACCGTTCGTCGGATCGTAATCTGACCTGTACCCGGCAAGATTGGCCGATTGATAGGGGAGGTTCCCCCACTGGGCAAACATCCCCATTTCACCATCGGGGCCGATCGAGACGAGACACCACGGCGGCGTACCCGTGTAGTCGCCCGCGATCCCGTCCAGAATGACGCTATCCCAGTAGTCGAAGAGATTGTTCGGAGGGGCAAGGCGGTTTTCGAAAATGTCGATGGGAACCTTGGTCATGTACTGGATCGGGGTGGTAATGCGGGCCAAATCCTCTGCTCGGGTGTTGGCGTCGCCAATCACGCGGAATGCGGTGGTGCGAGCAGGCTTGCGAGGGGGGTACTTGTTGTTGTCCACCGCGTAGGCTTCGAGGGCCGTGGCGACACTGCGCATGTCGGCCTTGACGCGGGCGACCTTGGCGCGGGTCTGGGCTTCCAGGAAGTTGGGCACGGCAATCGACGCCAGAATCGAAATGATGGAAACGACGATGAGCAATTCGATGAGCGTAAACGCACCAGTCCGCTGCCGCGCGGTGCGCACGCATCCCTCTCTCGGTGCCCGAGGCGTTGTCGCGAAAGGATTTACCACAAAATTCCGATAACAGAAATGGAAGAGCTTGCCGACGCTGGAGTTAACAGCGCCGAACCTGATCGCGCGGAGGGGAGGATTCGGTGGGTTCGCCATGCGGTCAAGTCCAAAGCCCTTGGGTGACAGGGGGTAAGAGGATGGGGAGCACGGGCACACAGCCGTTCCCCGGTTCTCAGACCGGGGCTCCATTACTCTGGGACGCCAGCGGCGCGCTGTCATGCAAAAATCCTGAGGTGATTCGCGCGGCATCGATCTTGACAGTGTTGCCGGGGAGGGGGTTTGCCTCGGGGCACGTCCGCCCCCACGAGGAGATGGTCAGCCATGCCCCCCGCCCGCCGCGGCAAGAAGAAATCGCAATCCCCCGCGTTCCTGCGCTGGCTGGGGGTGGGTGCGCTTGTGGCTGCCGGGGTTGCCGGTGGCTACGCATGGCGCTCCTACGCGCCGCTGCCCTTCCCCGAAGGCACCCCGCTGGCCGGGGATGTGGCACCCGCCTCGGTACCGGTGAAGAAGGAACCCCGGGAATTGAAGAAGCTCCAGGCGAAGCTGGACGAATTGGAAGAGATGCACGAGAAGACCGAGGAGGATCTGGCGGAGATCCAGATCAAGTCGCTGCTTCAGGACGAGTGAGCGCCGTCAACCGGCCCCCCTTCAGTCCACCAGTGCGTTCCCAAACCGAGTTGTTTCAGGGAAGAACATCATGTTGACGGTCCCGATGGGGCCGTTGCGGTTTTTGCCGACGATGATTTCCGTCGGAATGGGAAGGTGGCGGTCGAGGATCTTGCCATCTTCGGATTTCTGAATTTCCTTCCGCTCGCGATGGATAAAGATGACCATGTCGGCGTCCTGCTCGATGGCGCCGGATTCGCGCAGATCGCTGAGCTGGGGGCGGGCGGGTTCCTTCTTGGTACCGCGCTGCTCGATGCTGCGGGAGAGCTGGCTGAGGGCCATGACGGGGACGCGCAGTTCCTTGGCAAGGGCCTTGAGGCCCATGGAAAGTTCGGCGACTTCCTGCTGGCGGTTGGAGTCGCGCCGGCCGCCGCCCTTGCTGCGATCCGGGGGTTTCATGAGCTGCAGGTAATCGACGACGAGCAGGCCGAGGTCGGGGCGCTGGGCCTTGAGGCGGCGGGCGCGGGAGCGTAACTGCATGAGCGTCAGCGCTGCAGAGTCGTCGATGTAGATGGGGGCTTCCTGAAGGCGGGAAGCCGTCTCGCGCAGCTTCTCCCACTGCTGCTCGCTGATTCTGCCCTGGCGGACGAGGTGGCTGGAAATCTGGGCCTCGGTGCACAGCAGGCGCATGTTGAGCTGGTCGGCCCCCATTTCCAGCGAGAAGAAGCCAACCGGCGTGCGCCCCGTGACGGCGACGTTGCGCACGAGGTTGAGTGCGAAGGCCGTCTTGCCGATGGAGGGGCGGGCCGCGAGAATGGCCAGCGCGGTGGGCTCGAGGCCTCCGATCAGGGCATCGAGGTCGGAAAAGTGGGTGGAGAGTCCGGAGACGGGCGCCCGGGTCTCGTACAGGTGCATGATCTCGCTGATGGTATCGGGCATCAACGAGCCGACACTGTGGAAACGGCTGCTGTTGGTGTTCTGGCTGACCTCGAAAATGAGGCGCTCGGCGGTTTCGATCTGGTCGCTGAGCTCGGAGGACTCGTTCATCGCGTCGGCGAGGATGGTGTCGGCGGCGGCGATGAGCTTGCGGGCGGTGGATTTTTCGGCGACGAGCTGGGCGTGCTCGGGCGCGGCGCTGGTGCCCGCAATGAAGTCGACGAGCTGGGCGACGTAGATGTAGTTACCGACGGCCTCGAGTTCGTTCTTCTTGCGCAGGGTGTCGCAGAGAAGCGTGAGGTCGATGGGCTTGCTGGCTTCGTGCAGGTCGATCAGACGGCGGAAGATCGTCTGGTGGCGGGCCTCGTAGAAGTCCTCGGGCTTGAGAACGCGGGCGACCTCGGGGAGAACCTCGGGGTCGAGAATAATGGCGCCAAGGACGGCGCGCTCTGCATCGGGATCACAGGGCACCGAGCGCGCTTCGGGCGCGGGACGACTGGTGCGCGGGACTGACTGGGTGGAATCCTGCATAGACACGGGGGACGAGGCGGGAAAGCAGTGGGCTCCGCCCTCGGGATCACTTCCTCTCGGGAAGCGGAACGGGAACGGGAACGGCGGGAAAGGAAAGGCCGAAAGCAATCCCGCAAGGCGAAGCGGCGAGCAGAGAGCCACGCTGCGCGGCGCTCATGCAAGCATTTGTTGGGCACCGGGGTTGCTGTGGATTTCTGTTGTGGACTCAAGGTGCCGATGCAAGGAATTACCAGTTTTCCCTTGGGTTTTCGTCTCTTCACGGTTCATCCACAGGTTATCCACAGGGCAAGCCGTTGAGACTGCTTTCCTTGCGGCAGTTTTACACAGACCGCGCACCGGAGCGCAAACACGCGGAACGTGCGCTATGAATGGAAAAGTGAGGCGAAAATGGCGATGGAAAGCCGCGTGGCAAGATGGGGAGCGCTGGCCATTGGGCGCAGCCGACCGGTGCGAATCATGGCAATCATCAATGCGAGCCCGGAGTCCTTCTACGGCGGTTCCGTGGCCGTGGGGAGCGACGGGGTGCGCGCGGCGGCCGAGCAGGCGGCCGAGCAGGGAGCCGACGTGCTCGACATCGGTGCGATGTCCACGGCACCCTACCGCCAGACGCTCGTCTCCCCCGCCGAAGAGGAGGATCGCATGGGCGAAGCCGTCGCCGCGGCGCGCTCGGCCAGCGGCCTCCCTCTTTCTGCCGACACGATGCGCGCCAGCGTGGCCCGCGTGGCGCTCGACGCGGGCGCGTCGGTGATCAATGACGTTTCAGGATTCGAGGAAGACCCGGCAATGGCGGCGCTGGCGGCGGAACGCGGATGCGGCGTGGTGCTGATGGCACGGGAGAACGCGGAGAGGCCGCGCGATGAACGCCAACCGGCTCTGCTTGTCGCCGAGCGGCTGAGCCAGGCGCTGGCGCGCGCCGACAAGGCGGGCGTGGAGCGAAACCGCGTGGTGCTCGACCCGGGGCTCGGGTTCTTTCGCAACACGGCGCGTCCGTGGGAGGAGTTCGACCTGGAGATCCTGCGCCATCTGGAAACGCTGGAGGTGGACGGGCATCCGCTGCTGGTGTCCGCATCGCGCAAGTCGTTCCTCAAGCCGCTGCTGGGACGGGAGAAGGCGGAGGACCGGCTGGCCGGTTCGCTTGCCGCAGCGGCGTGGTGCGCCCTGCACGGCGCCTCGATGCTTCGCACGCACGACGTGGCGGCAACACGCGATGCCGTGCGGCTGATCGAGATGCTGAGGTAGAGCGTGGCTCGTTGTTCGTGATTCGTGGTTCGAATCGCCAGGCAGCACGGTGTTCCTGCCTGCCGGATTCGGGACAGAGTTTTCTGGCGCACCACGAATCACTCCCAGGTGCAAGCAAGCGGCGAGAACGCAAACGCCATGACTGCTTGACCACCTGTTCGCAGAAGAGATTGACGCGGTGCGCCACGGGCGTGCCCAAGAAAATCCGAATGTCCCATGGAGGATACACATGGCCAAGAGAGGCCGCCGCAACACGTTCAAGAACGGAGCTTTCGTTCCCCCTGTCGACAAGGGAAGCGCCAAGAAGGAAGCACCCGCACCGCCCAGGGACAAGCGCCCCTCGGGGGGCCGCAAGGTGCGCATCACGCTGAGCGACGGAAGCACGCGCCCATTCGACTGGGGCACGCCTGCCAACGTGGCACTCGCCGCAGCCGAACCGGTCTCCGATTATCCCGTGGTGGCCGCACGCTTCCGCAACAAGGTGACGTCGCTCACGCGCCCACTCGACAAGAACGGCACGCTCGAAGCCATCCACCTGGATTCGACGGACGGCGGCATGATCTATCGCCGCAGCCTCTCGTTCGTGCTCATCCGCGCCGTGGCGGAACTGTTCCCCGGCCTGCGAATCTACATCAATCACTCGATCAACAAGGGCTACTACGCCGAGTTGTACCAGAAGCAGGGCGTGCTTGGCGACGTGGTGGCGCTGAGCGAGAAGGACGTGCAGGCAATCGCGCGCCGGATGCGGGCGATCGTGGCAGCGGACGAGCCGATCGTGCGCGAGGAGTACGGCGTCGAGAAGGCCATCGAGATTTTCCGCAAGGCGGGGCATCTGGACAAGGCGGAGGTGCTGAAGTACGCGCCGCCAGGCACCGTGTCGGTTTACCGGCTGGGCGGCGAGATCAACCACTTCTACGGCCAGCTCGCTCCGACAACGGGGTCGCTGAAGGTCTTCGAACTGGTGCTGGAGCATCCGGGCTTTGTGCTGCGTTTCCCCGAGCCCTCGCGCCCCTACGAAATCCCTGCACACCAGCCCTACGGCAAGATGCGCGACGTGCTGCGCGAATACGAGCAGTGGATGCGCGTGCTGAGCTGGAGAACCGTTGCACAGTTGAACGCGCTGATCGATTCGAATCGCGTGCGCGAGTACGTTCTGATCGCCGAAGCACTGCACGAGAAGCGCCTCGCCGGCATCGCCGACACCATCAAGAACCATCCGCGCAAGCCACGCATCATCCTGCTGTCGGGGCCATCATCCTCGGGCAAGACGACGACGGTGAAGCGCCTTGCGATTCAGTTGCGCGTGCTGGGCTACCGGCCTGTCGTCATCGGGCTGGACGATTTCTTCGTCAACCGCGAGGACACGCCGAAGGACGAGCACGGCGAGTTCGACTTCGAGTCGCTGCACGCGATCAATATCCCGCGCTTGCAGGAGTGCATCCGCCAACTGCTGCGCGGCGACCAGGTCGTCGTGCCCAAGTTCAACTTCCAGGAAGGACGCAGCGTCGAGGGCGAGAAGCACCAGCTCGGCGAAAAGGAAATCCTGATCCTCGAAGGCATTCACGCGCTCAATGATGATCTGCTGCCGACGATTCCCGACGGGCTGAAGTTCAAGATCTACGCGAGCCCGCTGACGCATCTGAACATCGACGACCACAACCGGATTTCGTCGAGCGATGCGCGCCTGATCCGCCGCATGGTACGCGACTTCAACTATCGCGGATACGACGCGGTGGACACGATCAAGCGCTGGCCATCGGTGCGCCGCGGCGAGCAGAAGAACATCTTCCCGTATCAGGAAAACGCGGATGTGATCTTCAACTCGGCATTGCCCTACGAGCTGTCCGCGCTGAAGCCGTATGCGCTGCCGGTGCTGAACCGGGTGAAGCAGACGGCGCCGGAGTACGCCGAGGCCGCACGCCTGATCAAGTTCCTCGGCTACTTCCGTTCGCTGAAGTCGGAATACGTGCCGCGCCATTCGCTGCTGCGCGAGTTCATCGGCGGGTCGTGTTTCACGTACTGAGGGCGTGCCTGGTGGCTGGGGACAGGGGGGCTTCCGGCGGTTGGGAGAGGGGCGTGGACAACGAAACAAGCCGCTGGCGAGAACCCCCTTGCCTCCGGTGTTCCGCCTGCCGAAATTGATCAGAACTTTAATGACTCTCATGCAAGCCTTGGATTTTCAGGGGCCGATCCGCTATGCCCGAACATCGTTTCTCCGTTGAGCCGCCCAGCCGCCCTTCGGGTCCAGGAGTGGCCCGTCCGCGCGAGGTGCTCGTCGTCGACGACGAGGCCAACATCCGCTTCGTGCTCTCCGAACTACTCCGGCGCGAAGGCTGCAAGCCCATCGAATGCACCAACGGCGCCGACGCCGTGGAACTCGTGAAAAAGCGCGGCTTCGATGCCGTCATCATGGACATCAGAATGCCGAAGATGGACGGCCTGACGGCGCTGAAGGAAATGCGCGCCGCGCGTCCCGATCTCACCGTCCTGCTCATCACCGCCCATGGGTCGAACAAGACGGCGGTGCAGGCACTCGAGCACGGCGCCTACGACTACTTCACCAAGCCGTTCGACATCAACGAAGTGCGCGTGGTGCTGCGCCGCGCCATCGAGAAGACGCGGATGCTCGAAGAGCTGCGGGAGATCCGCGAACAAGCCGTCTCGCGCTACAGCTACGACAGCATCGTCGGGCAGTCCGGCGCGATGCGTGCCGTCTTCGACCTGATCGGCCGCGTCATCGACAACGACGTCACCGTTCTGATTACCGGCGAATCGGGGACGGGCAAGGAACTCATCGCCTCGGCCATCCACCACAACGGCCCGCGCGCCAGCGGGCCGTTCATCCGTGTCAACACCGTGGCGATTCCCGAGACGCTGCTGGAGAGCGAAATGTTCGGGCACGAACGCGGCTCGTTCACCGGCGCCGTCCAGCAGAAGATCGGCAAGGTCGAGGCCGCGCACGGCGGCACCCTGTTCCTCGACGAAATCGGCGACATGTCCCTGCCGCTTCAGGGCAAGCTCCTGCGCGTCCTGCAGGAACGCGAAATCGAGCGTGTCGGCTCCACCAAGACCGTTCCCGTCGACATCCGCGTGGTGTGCGCGACCAACTGTGACCTCGGCAAAATGGTCGATGAAGGGAAATTCCGCGAGGACCTCTACTACCGCATCAACGTGATGCCCGTCTATATTCCCCCCCTGCGCGAGCGCCCCGAGGACATCGCGCTGCTCGTCGATCACTTCATCGAGCACTACAACCCCCGTCTGGGAAAGAACATCCGGGGCATCACCCGGGACGCGCTCCAGCGTTTTCTCGACTACCCCTGGCCCGGCAACGTGCGCGAGCTCGAGAACCTGCTCCAACGCACCATGCTCCTCGCCCACGGCGACGTCCTGACGGCCGAGGATCTCCCGCCGGTCCTGCGAGGCGACGCCTCGTCGGACCCTGGCTCGGCACGCGGGCACCGGGCAGCCGATGCCACCATCAGCCATGAGGTGCTCGAAGAACTGGACATGGAGTCCCTTCTCGACACCAACAGCTTCGACACTCCCTTGTCGGATCGCCTCTCCCTGATCAACGATCACGTGGAAAGACATTTGATTTTGGCCGCCTTGGAGAAAACCGGGGGGCATCGCCAGGAGTCCGCCGATCTGCTGGGGATCAGCCGCAAGAGCCTGCACAACAAGATGGTGCGTTATCACCTCTTCGATGAGTAACCGGGGAAACACCCCCATGTGTAACCCCCTTCCCATGCACAGTTCTTACCCACGGGACAAATCGGGGCGAGAACCCGTCGCTTGTTTTTTACGCCCAAAAACAACCACACACATCCTTGAATTTGCTTTTCTTAAGTTCTCGAAAGGAAGGTTTTTTTGAGTGCCGCGCTATTGGCATTCCAGTGGCTTTAGAGAACCCTGCGAAACGGGTCACCCCCCACAAAAATCCCAAGGAGTCATCCCACATGATTCGCACCAAAAAAGGCTTCACCCTTGTTGAGATCATGATCGTTGTTGCCATCATCGGCATCCTGATCGCGATCGCAGTCCCCGGCTTCCTTAAGGCTCGTGAAACCAGCCGTAAGAACGCCTGCCAGGAAAACCAGTCCAAGATCGACGGCGCCGTGCAGCAGTACATCCTCGAGGAGAACCTCGAAGATCAGGCCGCAGCTGTTACTGAACTCGGCGGGATCGCCGCGCTCGTCGGCGAAGGCGAGTACCTGCGCGTCACCCCCGAGTGCCCCTCCAGCGGCACCTACACCCTGAACGGCACGGGCCCGGCTGTCACCTGCAGCATCGACGACCACCCCTACCCCGGCACGGAATCCTGATCTCCTGACCGGCTAGTGGTATGAAATGCCCGCCCTTCGGGGTGGAGGACAGGGGGGGCGACACTTCATCGCCCCCCCTTTCTTGTACCTACGAGACTGTAACAAAGAGGTGCGACTACTGTAACACAGGGGGTCCCATGACCAGGGCCAAACGGGGTTTTACATTAATTGAAATCATGATTGTGGTAGCGATCATCGGCATCCTGATCGCCGTCGCCGTACCCGGCTTCATTCGCTCGCGCGAACGCGCCCGCGTCACGGCCTGCCAAGAAAACCTGATCCGCATCGACCAGGCCATCCAACAATACGTCATCCAGGAAAATGTTCAGGGACAGTTCGTCCTGACGATCCCGCTCTCCTACCTTGTCGGCGAGGAAAACTACCTGCGCAACATGCCCGAATGTCCGTCCGGTGGCACCTACACCCTCCACGCACCCGACGATCAGGAACCGGTGACATGCACGTTCCAGACGCGGACTCCGTATCCCCACGCTCTGCCTTGGAGACCCGAGGGGTCCTGATTCCAAGAGACGCGCAGCGTCAATCCGCACCGGCGCTGACCGGTTTGAGCCGCACTGCCGTCCCATAAGCGATCAGCTCCGCCACACCCTCGCCAATCTCGCTTGAACAGAGCCGAACTCCGACGATCGCGTCGGCTCCCAATGCCCGGGCGTTGTGGATCATGCGGTCGAGAGCCTGCTCCCGCACCTGCGCCAGAACCCGTGTGTATTCGTGAACTTCGCCGCCAAGGGCGTTCTTCATTCCGGCAATGATGTCGTCGCCTGCATGAGCGCCGCGCACCGAACATCCCTTTACAAGTCCCACCCAGCAGTCGAATTCACGGCCCGGCACGGTGTCAGTGGTCGTCACGATCATTTGTGGATTCTCCGATAACGGTCGCGGGGGCGTTCGGTCAGGTGCCCGCGCACGACACTGAGGAAGAGCAGGAAGAATCCCACGAGCAACGCCGCCAGACCCACGCGGATCCAGGGATTCTCGGCGAGCAGCAGAATCTTCACCGTCCCGTAGCTCGCCAGTAAAGCCCCGCCAACGCCGAGCAGGATCCAGCCGACCGGCTTCGCCAGACGGCTGTCGATCTCCTCCCAGTAGTTGTCCCACGTTTCCGGTGGAGCGGGGCGGGGAACGAGCTCGTCCGCCGCCTCCACCACGCTGCCCAGTTGCGCCGCTTCGTCGCGCCACTCCGGGTGCTCCTGCAGAAAGACCTCGAACGCCGCGGCCTCGTCGGCGGAAAGCTCGCCGTCGAGATAGGCCATCAGGGTCTGCGCGATGTCGGGTTGCTCTGCCATCATGGTTTTCCGTGCCGCGCTTCAGGCGCGGTGCTTCTCCATCAAGGTCCCCAGGGCCTTTCGTGCGTGAAACAGGCGCGACATCACCGTGCCGATCGGAATGTCGAGCGCCTCGGCGATGTCCTTGTAGGCCATGTCCTGAAAGTGCTTCATGAGGATGATCTCGCGGAATTCCGGTTTGAGATCGTCAATGCAGGAGCGCAAGTGCCGGGCCATTTCGCGGCGATGCAGGTCCTCGCGGATACCCGTGGCCGAGCCCGCTCCCCCCTTGCCGTCGGCATCAGAGAACTGGACATGACGTTCTTCGACGAGTGATTCCAGCGAGACGCTGCGCGCGGGGCCGTGCTTGCGCAGGTGGTCCAGACACAGGTTGCGCAGAATGCGGTAGAGCCAGGGATAGAAGGGACGGCGCAGCTCGAAGCGGTGGAGATTCTGGTAGGCGCGGACGAACGCCTCCTGACTGGCGTCGCGGGCCTCCTCGTGGTCGCGCAGCAACGCGGCAGCAGCGGCATAGAGGCGATCGCGATAATGTTCGACGACGGTTCCATAAGCCTCGCGCTCGCCCTTGCGGGCGCGCTCCAGCAACTCGGCCTCTCCCGCCAGGGCGGGGTACCTCTGTTTTCGCGCGTGTTCCACGGGCACATCGTCCGGGGCCACATGAGTGCTACGCCCGGTCTCCTGCGGTATTCATTCCGCCGGGCCAGCCAGCGCCAACCTGTCTGGAGAAGACGGACGCGGGGAGCAAGCACGGTCTCTTCCTCACCCGGAATGTTCTTGGGAGAGAGAGGGCGGCACGATCACCCCTCACGCCGTGCGTTCGTCGCATCCTGCCCTGCGAGAACAGATTGCCCGTCAGCTCGGCGCGCAGCGAGGCACGCGCCGATAGTCTGCAGCTCGAATCTCTTGCCGGCTTCTGCGGGATGTTTGCGGTTCCGAGCCGCTGCCAAACGCCCGCTTGTCCGGCATGGCGCGACTGGGACGGCGAAAATGTTCAGCGCGCCGCCCCGGAGGTCGCTTCTGGTGCAGGCGTTTCGGTCGCCGCCGCCGGCTGCTTGTCCGTGAGGCCCGGGCGGGGCACGTCACTTGGCAGCGTTGCGATCGTGTGCTCGTCAGCAATCTGTACCCGGTTTTCGTCGTCGATGTAGACCAGACGGGTCCTGATGCTCTCGGGGCCGACGTCCACCAGCACGCAGCCGATCGTTTTCACTGAGGTCGCGCTCGAATGCGCGTGGCTCGAATACGTGAACGCCAGCTTCTCGGCATTTGCCGTGAGCGGCCCTGCTTCGACACCCCGTTCGCCATCAGATGATGGCGCCACCATGTAGACCGTCCCCAGCCCATCCGCAACGACCTGATCATCGTATAGCGGGTGTGTACGCTGGTAGACGTGAACATTGCCGGACAGTGCCAGTGTCACATGGTGCTCATCGCAGAAGTCTTTCCAATGGTCATACCAACTCGAGCGCCCGTTGCGCCCGTTGAACCACTGGTAGTGCTGGGCGATGAAAATGCGCTTGTAGTTGCCCTTCTGCTTCTCGATGACGCTCGCCGCCCAGGTCTTTGCCGCGGCCAGCTCTTCGGGACTGGTCCTCATCACTTCATTGTTGAGGGTAATGAAGAGCACATCGCCATAGATGAACCAGTAGCAGACACCCTCCTGGCCCGCATAGCCGTTCATGGGATTGTGATGCGTCACGGCGAAGAATTCGCTCTTACCGCCGTTGCGTCGCATCATCCAGTCGTGATTACCGATCACATCGGCGAACATGTACTGCGACGCAAACGGCTGCTCGAAGAAATCCGCCCAGAACGAGTAGCTTCCGCCCCACGCCACCATGTCACCCGTCGAGAAGACAAAATCCACGCTCGGCTCAATCTTGATCGCCTCTTCGATCACCCTGTTGAAATTCTTCACGCGATTGGGGAGCGGTGTATAGGCGTGCACATCGCTGACCCAGAGAAAACTGAACTCGCTCGCCCCTGCAGTCTTGAAGTACCGCACCGTGTCCGCCCCCACGCCGTCACCGCCCACAATCTTGTACATGTACTCGGTATCCGGCTTAAGCCCCGTCAACGTCACGCCGTAGTCGAGGAACTTCGCCTCTTCCTTCCAGTCCTTCCCGTCCGGCGTTTTGGAATCAATCCCGTCGAACACCTCGGATCGCTGCGACACTCCCGCGACCGTCGTTGCGTGCGCCCAGGCCGTATCAGACTTTTCCGTGTAGAGGAGCCTGCAATTCACCTCATCCAGACCCGCATGCCACCCGATATTCATCTGCGTCGAGCAATCCTCCGCCGGATTGGCCGTCACCGACCGGATCTCCGCCCGCGCGGACACCTGGACCGCCAACGCCAGGCCGATAACCAAGAGCGACAGCCGAAGGGGCTTGGCGCAGAATCGCAGAGCCTTCCCGGCTTTGTGATCGCACCCAAAGCTGATCGTACCCACTGCTGGATTCGTCATGCTACTATCTCCCTCCTGATGAGTCGCCGAAAATCGCAATCAACGGTGGATTGGCACCCGGCAGACATTTGCCTCGGCCGACATACCGTGTTTATGGACGTACAGAATTCCCGCCGTCAACCTTCTCCGCTATTGGCACGGCATTGCCCCTGGTACCCACAGCCGCTGCGACCGCCAGAGAAAGAATACAGACGAGGGCAAAAGGACGGACCGACGTTTTCAGCACTTTGCCGCGCGCAGACTATGCCTTACCACGCCGCACGGCATTGGGAATAGAAGCCGAGCATGACGAAACGGCGCGGTTTCCCACGCGCGACTTCCCGGTCTTCCCGGAACGCGTGACTCACGGTACTCCCCAGCGCCGGTGCAACGCACCGTCTTGGCGATTGGGACAAAACAAGGTGTTGTGTCTGGAAACTTGAATGGAGCGGGACACGGGGCTCGAACCCGCGACCTCCACCTTGGCAAGGGATGGAAGGAGCCTGAAATCTAAGGATTTAGGCTCCTTTTGAGTGCTCACCGTGGAGAAACTGGAGAAAGTGTGGAGAAAGCAAACCGTCCGGTTCAGCCTCTTTCCCCGGGCAGAACAGGAGAAGGCAGGGCAACTCAGGAGCTTCTTGCCGCGCCCCATCACTAACGCATTCACCCGCCTTTATTTGGCTCTTGCGCTTGCCTGATTCTCCTTCCGGCTTCTCCAGCCCTGAAGCCCGCCTGTGTCCGGTTCCGTTCCCCCTCACTATACAGTAATAAAATACTCACGCGCGTGCGCGTTGATCGCGTGCGCGTAAAACAACGCGCGAGGCAAGGCATCACTTAAGCAGCAGGGAATTAGCCTCGCTCCTCGTTCCCGCCATCGTCGCCCGGTGGCGAAGCATCGAAGAACGGGCAGAAACCGCCCTCTGAGCCGTTTTCGCCTCTTCACCCGACCCTCGCCTTGGCGAAGGAGCGAAGTGCCGGGAAATCGCGCTTTGCGAAGAAAATCCCTCAAACGCTTGGATGGGGTTGCCGCCAGCCTCGCCCGCCCTGAGCCCGAAGAGCCTTACCCCGGTTCTCTTTGCGGCTAATCCTTCTAAGCTCAAGCACATGCGTAAGAACCAACCCCGGAAGTTTTCTGGCGCTAACCCCGGAACTTGCCATCCGACAGGGAGGCGAATTCCCCTCTTTCTCAAAGTCTCCCCTCTATCGGAATCTTGCGCTGCCTCGCTCTGCCATTCGGCAAGAAAGGCGCACGGATTCCCCCTTCCTGATTGACCCCACTCACACATTTACGAGCAGAATCGAGCACTAGCCTCTCGCAGGATACGCCATGCCCGATTCGCCAGAAGAACAGGTTTTCACGCTCGAAGAGCTGATGGCTTACCTCAAGATTCCCCGCTCCACTGCCTACCGGCTTGCTCAGGAGGGGAGAATTCCCGGTCAGAAGGTGGGCAAGCAGTGGCGTTTCCGCAAGGCAGCCATCGACCGATGGCTTGAGCAGAACGAACGGAACGAGGGTTCAGATGGCAAAGCGTAAGGGTTCATCCGCCGCGAATAATGGCAACTCCGGCAATCTCGGTTTCGAGGCAACCCTTTGGGCGGCTGCGGACAAGCTGCGGGGGCACATGGACGCTTCCGAGTACAAGCACGTGGTCCTCGGGCTGATCTTCCTCAAGTACATCAGCGACGCTTTTCAGGAGAAGTACGACGCTCTGGAAGCCACCCGGGAGACCGAATACACGGACCCGGAAGACCGGGATGAATACACCGCCGAAAACGTCTTTTGGGTGCCCAAGGAAGCCCGTTGGTCCCTCATTCAAGCTCACGCCAAGACCGAGTACGAAGACCCGAAGACCGGCAAAAAGAAGAACATCGGGCAACTGATCGACGATGCCATGCTCGCCATTGAAAAGGAAAACCAGACCCTCAAGGGCGTGCTCCCGAAGGACTACGCCCGCCCCTCTTTGGACAAAACCCGGCTTGGCGAACTGATCGACCTCATTTCCACCATCGGGCTTGGCAGCAAGGAAGCCCGCGCAAAAGACATCCTCGGGCGCGTCTACGAATACTTCCTCGGGCGGTTTGCTTCGGCGGAAGGCAAGGGCGGCGGCGAATTCTACACGCCCTCATCCGTGGTGCGTCTGCTGGTTGAAATGATCGAACCTTACAAGGGGCGCGTGTTTGACCCCTGCTGCGGTTCCGGCGGCATGTTTGTCCAGTCTGAGAAGTTCGTCCTCGCTCACGGCGGGCGGCTCGGAGACATCGCCATTTACGGTCAGGAGTCCAACTCCACCACGTGGCGGCTTGCCAAGATGAACCTCGCCATCCGGGGCATTGACGCCAACCTCGGGGGCGTGAACGCGGACAGCTTCCACAACGATCTTCACCAAGACCTCAAGGCGGACTTCATTCTCGCCAACCCTCCCTTCAACATGTCCGATTGGGGCGGCGACCGGCTGAAGGAAGATGCCCGCTGGCGCTTCGGCGTTCCGCCCGCTGGCAACGCCAACTACGCTTGGGTGCAACACTTCATCCACCACCTCTCGCCAAAGGGCGTGGCTGGTTTCGTGATGGCGAACGGCTCCATGTCCTCCAACACCTCGGGCGAGGGGGACATCCGCAAAGCCATCGTGGAAGCGGACCTTGTGGACTGCATGATCGCTCTTCCCGGTCAGCTTTTCTACACCACCGGCATTCCCGTCTGTCTCTGGTTCCTGAGCAGAACGAAAGGGAACGGACGCTTCAGAAAACGCAATGGGGAGACGCTGTTTATTGATGCCCGAAAAATGGGGCATCTCATCGACCGCACCCACCGGGAGCTTTCAGACGAAGAAGTCGAGCGCATCACAAAGACTTACCACGCTTGGCGAGGCGAGAAGGGCGCGGGGGAATATGAAGACGTTCCCGGGTTCTGCAAGTCAGCCACTAAGCAAGAGATTCAAGAGCACGGCTTTGTTCTCACCCCCGGGCGCTACGTTGGCGCGGAAGAAATCGAAGACGACGGCGAACCCTTTGAGGAGAAAATGGAGCGCCTGACCACAACGCTCTATCAGCAATTCGATGAATCCGCCCGGCTGGAAGCGGCCATTCGGAAGAATCTCGAGGGGCTGGGCTATGGCGGGTGAATGGGTCCAAACTCAACTCGGCAAAGTAGTTGAACTAAAGAGGGGTTATGATCTACCCTCGCGAAGAAGAGTAGATGGCTCAGTGCCAGTAGTGTCTTCATCCGGTATATCTGGAAGTCACAATGAGGTGAAGGTGAAAGCACCGGGAGTTGTAACCGGTCGATATGGTACAATTGGTAAGGTCTTCTTTATAACGAAAGACTTTTTTCCTCTGAATACGACTCTTTATGTACGAGATTTTAAGGGGAATGATCCTAAGAAACCTCTGACCAACCCTCCCGCCCAGCCATTTCTTCCGCACTGAGTTGTCAGAGCGTTGTTTTGTAGCGGCTGTTGAGTGATTTTTCAGCGCATT
>JASGMJ010000048.1 GCA_030156535.1 Candidatus Sumerlaeota bacterium | reverse complement strand
GTACTTGATGCTCAGAGGAAACGAAACCGCCGGATGCCGCAGAGCTTGTCCGGTGGTGTGAGAGGGAGGACGGGGCAACCCGTCCCCCTACTCGATTCATATCCGGGCATGTTTTTACAGAAACAACGACAATTTAGCCTTGCGCGTAGGCGTCCGCTTAGACAATAGTTGGATCATGAGTCATCACTGTTATGTTGTGTCCGGCCGTTTCTGCCGGATTTGTGGTGTCTCTGACAGCGAGGAGCCGGGTGGAGGGAGAGACCACACCGGAGTAACAATCCTCATGAAGAAGTATCTTGTTTGCGCCGCCACGGCAGCAGCCGTTTTCACAGCAGGAAGCCTTTACGCCCAAGGCTACGTCGTTGATTCGGTCCTGTATTCGACTGATTTCGAGACCGACGTCTCCGCCGACTTCACCGTCGCAGAGAAGGCAACTGGCGACAACGCAATCAGCTTTGTCTACGACTACTCCACCTTCGCCCAGGCTGACTCGGGGTTCCCCACCTCCATCCCCGCCGCCCCCAGTGCCGCCGGCACCAAGGGCCTGCAGATGAGCGTCAATAATGCCGCCACCGCCGTCAACGCCATCGGCGTCTACCTGACTGCGGGTTCGTTCACTCCGGCTGACGACATGCTGATCACCTTCGACGCCTGGATCAACTACAACGGCGGCGCGGCTGGTGGCAGCGGCTCCACCGAATTCCTCGCCTTCGGCGCGGGTGACGACACCTCACTGGCCGCCTACAGTGGCAGCAACTACAGCACAAGCGTGCACGACCTGTACTCCGGCTTCTTCTTCGCCCACACCGGCGAGGGTGGCGCGGGCCAGGACTACCGCTATCACGACGGCGACGGCACCAACCCCACCACCGGCGGCAATCTCGGCGCTGCGGGCGGAAACGAAGAACTGGCCAACCTCATCGGCCAGGGTGCCAACGAACTGGTCAACAACCTCGACCAAGCCTGGCTCGACACCTTCCCGGACACCGACTTTGCCACGACGGGTTACTGGGAAACCGCCGGCGCTCCCGGCAAGGCGTGGATCACCTACAAGATCGCCATCCTCGGCGGTCAGGTTCGCGTGGACCTCGATCTCCCGGACGGCTCCACCCTGCAGTACGCCAACTGGTTCACCCCGAATGCCGGCACGCCGATGACCGGACTGCTCCCCTACCTCGGCTGCTTCGACAACTTCTCCAGCAGCGCCAACCCGGCCAGCGACAACTTCTATCTGTTCGACAACCTCAAGGTCGAATCCATCCTCGCTCAGGCCAGTGCTGAGAACTGGAACCTCTACGAGTAACCTTCTCCTGCTTCCCTCAAGTGCGTGAATGAGACCAGAAAAGACCCCGGGCCCCACCAGCCCGGGGTCTTTTCCATGCACCTGCTGAATTTCGGCTTGGGGATTGCGTAGTCCTTGACGCAGGCTCACGCCCGAAGGGAGCGCTGCTCTCCAGCAGTTCCCCACCTCCACGGAAGCGAGACAATATGCAGGATCCACCGCGGGACAATCCCACCCCCACTCCCCAGAACACCGCGCCCCAAGGCCAGCAACCCCCTCAGGCGCCGCGTCCCATGGGACCCCCGCCTCCTCCCGGATACGGCCGCCCCGCCGCCGGGCCGCCTCCGCAAGGCGTACCGCCCTGGCAGCAGCCGCAGTACGCCCGTCCCCCCCAAGGCCCCCCGCCTCCCCACGGACAGCGTCCCGCGGGCCAGTGGGGACCGCCCCCCGGACAATGGTCCCCCCAGGGCCCGCCGCCCCAGGTGCCCGGTGGCCCCGTCGGCCGCCCTCCCTTCAACGCCCCCGATCCACGCCGGATGAAGCGCAGTTCCGTGCCCCTGATCATCGGCCTCATCGTCCTGTTTTTCGTTGTTACCATGGGCCTCGTCGCCCTGCTCGCTGGCCCCGCCCTCAGCGGCGGCATGGCCTCGGGCGGGTTCTCTCTTCCCTTCGGCGAGCGCATCGCCATCCTGGAAGTCGAAGGGGTTCTCGGCGAAGGCCCTGCCTACGGTGCCGATACGAAGCGACTGCGCGAAGCCGTTGAACGCTGGACCGACGACCCCTCCATCAAGGGAATGGTCATCCGCATCAACAGCCCCGGTGGTGGCGTCAGCGCCACGCAGGACCTCTACCACGCCGTCGAAAAGTTCGCCGCCGAGAAACCGGTCGTCGTCAGTATGGGCGACGTTGCAGCGAGTGGCGGCTACTACCTCGCCATGGCCGCCGACGAAGTCTACGCCAACTCCGGCACCCTCACCGGCAGCGTCGGCGTCATCCTCAGCTTCTGGGGTTACCAGGAACTCACCGACAAGATCGGCCTCGAACCGCGCACCGTGAAGAGCGGCCAGTTCAAGGACATCGGATCGGGCTCACGCCCTATGACCGAGGAGGAAAAAGCACTCCTCAACGACATGATCCAGGACGTCTACGAGCAGTTCTACGCCGTCGTTTACGACGCGCGCGCCGAAATCGCCCGCGACGTCATCGCCCGGAATTCCGGACGCCCCGTTGCCAGCGTCACCGACGAGGAAGTCGATGACTACCTGCGCTCCTACTGCGACGGCCGCATCTTCAGCGGCAACCAGGCGCTGGAATACGGCATGGTCGACAAGCTCGGAACGCTCGACGAAGCCATCGAGGCGATGAAGTCGCGCCTCGGCATCAGCGCCGAGGATGTGCATCTGGTCCTCACGCCCAAGCCGACTCCCGGTCTGTTCGGCAAAATGAATCAGAAGCTCGAACAGATCGGCAATGCCGCGCCTGGCAGCGTGAAACTCGAGTTCCGCTTCTCGATGTAGGGAAAGGTTTGGCAGCGTTGGCCCCGGCACTGGCTGGAAGAACCGGCATCCCCGTGGGTGCCCGGGGATTCCCGTCTCCTTCCGGGGCACGCTGTTCTCCACGCCCCGTTCCCACCTTGGCTTGACCGCCGGGGGTCGCGTCGTTGGGATGAGCGTCCGCCGGATGTGGTCGCCCCGGAATTTCGTGAGGTCCTGCCAATGCCCTTTCGCAGTGGTGCGCTGTCCGTCCGCCGTTTCGTTGTGGATGGGGAACTGCCCGAAACGTTTTTCCGCACGGCCACGATGGCTGTGCGCCGTTATGCCTACAAGCCCATCGATGCGGAGCGCGGCGAGCGCGAGTCGTTCGGCTGGGTGAATCCGCGCGATGTGCTCGCCGAGAAGTTCGAGTGGGAGGACCTGGTCGACGGCAATCTGGTGCTGCTCGGTGTGCGGCGCGACCGCAAGGCGTTCAACAAGGTGCTGTACAAGGCACGGCGCGACCGCCTGTTCGCCGACGTGCGGCGCGAGCGCGCGATCGAACGCCTTTCGCGCCAGAACCGCCTCGCGATCGAGGAGGAGCTGACCGTGCGGATGTTGTCGGAAGTGACGCCGACGATTTCGTTCACGGAGCTCGTGTGGGACCTGAATACGGGCGACGTGTTCGTCGGTGCGACGAGCAAGGCGCTGTGCGAGCGGCTGGCCGAGTTGTTCGCGAGCACGTTTGATCTGACGCTGGTGCCGCGCTTCCCGTCGATGATGGGTTACGAGTTCATGGCGCAGCAAGGCCTTGAGGAGAACTTCCACGCGGCGACGGCAGCGGTGGCGGGCCAAGGGGAGGGTGCATGATGGCGGGCGGACTGACTAATCTGGATTTGATGGAACGTTATGCGTCGTTGGGGCCGGACTTTCTGACGTGGCTGGCCGCGCGTGGCCAGGAAGGCTCCCTGCCGGCGATTCCGAGCGAGCCGGAACTGAGCGTTGAGGTGAAGGGGCCGATGCTGTTCGAGGCGGCGCACGGCGAGGCGACGAAGGTGACGCTGGCGGGCGACGAGGCGGCAACGGCGCCGGAAGTGGACGCGGCGCTGAAGGTGGGCAAGCGGCTGCGGCGCGCGAAGTTCGAGTTCTCGGTGGTTGACGCGACGTGGGCGTTCACGCTCGATGGCGAAACGTTCGACATCAAGTCGGTGAAGCTGCCCGTGCCCAAGATCGCCGACGAGAACGAGTACCTGAAGATGCGTGTGCAGGCGTTGCAGCACCTGACGCGCCTGATCGAGGAACTGTTCGAGGCGTTCCTGGTGACGCGCCTGGAACCATCGGCGTGGAAGGAAGAAGTCGTCTCCTGGACGCGCGTGCACGAGGCGTAACCGAAGGCCCAACGCATGAACTTACCAGCCGCCTTCGCTGGAAGTGAGAACCCGCGGGATTCTGCTCGAATCACGAAAAACGAACGGGCCAGTGGGCCGAAGACTGAAAACTGATCACTCGACCGAGGCAACCGTTGGCCACGATCTACTTCAGCATGGCGGGGGAGGGGCGCGGGCACGCGACGCGGGTGCGTTCGATGGTCGAGCCGTTGCGCGACGCGGGCGACCACATTGAGCTGTTCGCCGGTGGCGATGCCTACGATCTGCTGGCCCCCATCTATCGCGGCACAGCCGTGCGCGTGCACCGCATTCCGTGTCCACGCTTTGCATACACGGCGGACAAGCGCCTCGATTCCGTGGCAACGCTGCTGGGGGGGATGCGGTACTTTTTGCGGCTGCCGCGCCTGGTGGGTAAGCTCGAGCGCTATCTGCGCCGCCACCCGCCCGATCTGGTGATCGTGGATTTTGAACCGGCGTTGCCGAGGGCGGCCGAGCGCGCCGGTGTTCCCTACATCAGCGTGGACCACCAGCACACGTTCGTCGCCGACCAGCTGACCCTGCTGCCGCCGTACTGGCGCCTGCGCGCGTGGCTGATCGGGTTTGTTGTCCGGCTGTACCATCGCAAGGAGCGGCACGCCGTCATCTCGCAGTTTTTCTTTCCACCGGTGAAACCCAAATGGCGCGGGCGCGTGACGCACGCGGGTGTGTTGCTGCGTCCCGAAGTGATTGCCGCGCAGACGAGCGACGCCGGGTTCCTGCTCGTTTACCTGAAGAAATTCGGTACGCCGAACATCATGGCGGCGCTGCGGCGCTGCGGCCTGCCCGTCCGCCTCTATGGCCTCGGCGAACAGGAGCCCGAGGGCAACATCACCTACTGCAAGGTGGACAACCATGCCTTCGTGCGCGATCTCGCGTCGTGCACGGCGCTGCTGTGCTCGTCGGGGAATCAACTGATCGGCGAGGCGTTGTACTTTGGCAAGCCGGTGTTCGCGCTCCCCGAGCCAAACAACGACGAGCAGATTTTCAACTGTCACTATCTGTCGAAGTCGGGCGCGGGTGCGTGGGCCGAAATGGACCACGTGACGCCCGAAGAGGTGCGCACGTTCCTGGAGAACGTTGACAAATACCGTGGCAGGATCGACCGCGAGAAAATGAACGGCACGCCCGTGGCCCTCGCCGCCATCCGCAGGCAGTTGCGCGAACTCGGCGTGGAGTAGGGGCACCCGCCAAGCGAGTGCCCGCCCCCGCGAACTGTTCTAAATCTTCAGGAAGATCTTCTTGCGATACAGCGGATACGTCAGCCCCAGCCACACGACGATGTAGCACACCGCGTACAGCAGCGACGCGAACTTCATCTGGGCGGCGTCGCTGAACGTGAACCCGATGTGGTCGAACCCGGCCAGCACCGGATTCTGGAACGCGTTCTCCCAAATCCACGACTTCACGTTCCACGATCCCTCGCCACTTTCCTTGGCCCACGTGATCATGTACATGCAGCGCGCCAGAATTCCCGACGCGAAGAACACGTAGATCGCATTCGTTCCGAAGACGACGAACGGCGTGGCCCACGCCTTCTTGCCGCGAATGTCGAGCAGGTACATGCACATGCCCAGGAACACCTGCGCGAAGCCGGCCATTGCGAGCACATAGCTGCTCGTCCAGATCTTCTTGTTGATGGGGAAGGCATAGCCCCAGAAGAGCCCGGCGGCAATCAGCCAGCCCGCCGAGTAGAAGAGGCCGAGGCACTTCTGCTCCTTCGTCAGGTCGCTGCGATGCAGCCACGTGCCGCACAGAATTCCGCACAGCGTCGTGCCGATCGCGGGGATCGTGCTCAGCAACCCTTCGGGATCCGGCCGCGCGCCATACAGGTGCGCGCCGAGCAGCTTCGTGTCGATCCAGTCATGCAGCAGGCCGGGGAACGGCACGCCCATCGGAGCATCACGCCGCCCCCCCAGGGCCCCCAGCTCGTGCCCCGCCCAGCGCGCCACGAAATCGTGCTGGCAAATCACCCAGTATGCCCCCAGCAGCACGGCCACCCAGGCCACGCGGCCCGCCGTGGTGCGCGTCGCCATCATAATCAGCGAGGCGAAGAAATAACAGAGCGCGATGCGTTGCAGCACGCCGGGCACCCTGAGCACCCGGCCACCCGCGTCGTTCGTCATCGGCCACAGGAACTTGTGTGGATCGTAGCCCACCACCGTTCCGTTGAAGTGTCCGAAATCCAGAATCCACCACCCCGCCGCGACGGCCAGCACCCCGAGCCCCAAGGCCTTGAACGTTGCGGCCTTGCTGCTCTGGCTGAACCCAAACGGTGGCTCGTGCGCGAACAGCAGCCCCAGCCCCACAATGACCAGAATGTACGGCCCGATCAGGCGGAAGTTCGGAAAGCCCTGGAGAATCAGCCCCAGCAGGAACAGGATCACCGTCCGCCGCACCACCTGCTCCAGCAGACGGGCCTTGCTTGCGCCCTCCCTCAGCCTTCGGTCGAAGGAGAACGTCATCGCGACGCCGACGATGAAGAGAAAGAAGGGGAAAATGAAGTCCGTGGGCGTAAAGCCATCCCATGGCGCATGCTCCACCGGGTGGTACAGATAACTCCACGTGCCCGGGTTGTTCACCAGCACCATCATGGCGATGGTGACTCCCCGGAACACATCGAGCGAGAGCAACCGCTCTTTCTTCGGCGCGAGTAACGTTTCACCCATGGCGCATGGAACCCCCCGTTGGCTGAACGAACCGGACCACCCAAGCACCCCTGGCACACAAGGGGAAGGGGAATTGCAGGGGAAAGAGTTGGCGGTCCAGACACGCCCATCGTTGCCGATTTCTGTGCCAAGCTTCGCTACTCATCTTGGCCAACGTTGCGCTGCCACGTTTCCCGCAGCCCTGTCAAAAGCCATCGGCAAGCCAATGCCCGGACAAGCGCACGCCCTGATCCCGGGGATCTGAAGAGCATCCGCTGCCTTGCTGATTCTCTGGCGGGTACACTGCGATGCAGGCCGGGCGAGACTTTTTCCTCGCCCTTCTTGCCAGGGTGGCAGCACTCTCTGACGACAGGATAGGGCCACGGAACAATGATGAACGATCGCGAGTTTTCCGCCGTCTGCGCGCGTATCAATTCCTCACTCGATGTGAAGGAGTTCATTCGCCTGCTCGGGTACTATCCCGAGAAGGCGATTCGTGCGGGGGGGCTGTGGCGGCTGTTTTGCCCGATTCACGGGGACACGTTGTTCCGCACGCTGGTGGTGAATCCGAGGCGGAATACGTATCACTGCGAGTATTCGCTGTGTTCGATTCACCAGCCAGGGGATTTGGTGGATCTGCTGACGAAGGTACGCGGGTGTACGCGCGAGGAGGCGGTGGCGGAGCTGTACGAGCGGTTTGGAGCGGACCAGCTCAGGCTGTCGGCGACGCAGGACGCGAATCTGCGCGATCTGACGGAGTTGCTGCGGCAGGCGCCCGCCGAACAATAGAGAGCGCCCGCGGAACAGAACAACCCTACTGCAAAATCACATCGCCGGGGGCGAGGCCGCTGACGACTTCGATGGTGCCGTCGGAGCGGGTGGCGCCGGTGCGGATCATGCGCCGGCGTGTCGTTTCTCCGGCGAGGTAGACAGACTCCACCTGGCCGATTCGCTCGACGGCGCTGGCGGGGATGACGATAAGGCTGCGGGTGCCGCGTGGGATCAGCAGGCGGCCGAACATTCCGGGGTACAGGCCGGTGGGGTCGCTGAGGGCGATCTTGACGACGAAGCTGCGCGAGCCGGGATCGGAGGCGGGGACGATTTCCTGGACGATGCCGGGGATTTCGCGTCCCAGGCTGTCGATGCGCACGGCGATGTCGCTGCCGGGGCGCAGGCCGCCGGCGAGGGATTCGCGCACGTCGGCTTCGAGGCGCAGCGAGGCGGGATCGTACAGGCGCACGAGCGTCATGCCGGGCGAGGCGATGTCGCCGGGTTCGGCATAGCGATCGATGACGACGCCGTCGATGGGCGACTCGATAACGGCAAAGCTGAGCGTGGCTTCGGCCTCGTCGATGGCGCGGCGGGCGCGGGTGAGATCGGCTTCGGCGGTCTTGACGTCGGCCTCGGCACGTTCGAGTTCGGCGCGCGAGTTGACGCCGCTGTCGAAGAGTTCCCTGGCGCGGGCGTATGCACTGCGTGCCTCGTCGTGGCGGGCGATGGCGGCTTCGGCGCTCTGGCGCGCCTGATCGACGCGGGCGCGCAGGTCGCGTTCGTCGAGACGGATGAGCACGTCGCCGGCCTTGACGCTGTCGCCCGAGCGCACGGCAACGGATTCAATGCGGGCGGCAATGCGCGAGGAGAGGACGGTTTCCTCGCGGGCGCGCACCGTGCCCGCCGCGAGTTCCACGATGGGGTCCTCGACGAGGCGCACGGTGACTTCCGTGCCCGTGTGCTTCTCGGCGGGCGGCGCAACGGTGCCCGGGGCCACCTGGTCTTCAAAGACACCCGCAAACCATGCCATCACGCCGCCGAGCAGCACGATGCCCACGACAAACGCGAGGGCACGCATCAGGTTTTTCATCGCTCGTACTCCTGCATTACATTTCCTCCTGCCGCGTACCCACGACGCCGTGGCCGGGCCGGTTGCGATACACGAGGTAGTACACCGCCGGGATCACCCCCAGCGTGAAGAAGGTCGAGGCGCTGATGCCAAAGATCACGGCCCAGGCGAGGCCGTTGAAGATCGGGTCGAGCGTGATGACGAGATTGCCGAGCAGCGTCGTGCCCGCCGTCAGGAACACCGGGCGCATCCGGATGGCGCCCGCCTGAAGCAGCGCCTCCTTGAAGTCCATTCCCTCCTTGAGCGCAATGTGGATGAACTCGATCAGGATGAGGGAGTTGCGTACGACAATGCCGGCGAGCGCGATCATGCCGATCATCGCCGTGGCCGTGAAGAAGACAGGGTTGGGAAAGCCGCCGACAAGGCGCTCGCCAACAGAGTTGAGCAGCCAGAAGCCCGGCATGATGCCGATGGCCGTCAGCGGAATGGCGAGCATGATAATGAGCGCAATGGGGACGGAGCGCGTTTGCAGCGTGAGAACGATGAAGATGCCGACGAGCGCGGCGGCAAACGCCAGCCCGAGATCGCGGAAGACGCGGACGGTGACTTGCCATTCGCCCTCGCCGTTCCACTTCACGCGCGTGCCCGGGGGCAGCGACCACGCGATGCCCGCGCCGGGTGCCGCGTAGGTGCGTCCGGCCACGGGGCGCTCGGCATCGCCTTCCTTCGCGTGGGTGCGGTCCCAGGCGATGTCGAGAATCGCGTCCGCGGGGGCGCGTCCGGCCATCTCGGCATAGACGTAGACGACGGGGCGGAGATTCTTGTGGTAGATCGTCTTGTCCTGGAGCTTCTCCTGGAGAGTGCCGATTTCGCCGATGGGGACAAGGGGCTGGGGAGCATCAGAGACGCCGCCGTTCTCGCGGATCTTGGTGATGCCGGGGCGGCCGATCAGACGCAGTGCGTCGCGGTCCTCCGGGCGGTTGCGGCGTTCGATGGGAAGACGCACGAGGATCGGCAGCGGCTGTGCTTCGGTGGGAATCTGGAGGAATCCCGCGGGCTGTCCCTCCGTGACGATGGCGACGGCCTGGGCGATGTCCTCCGTCCCCACGCCGGAAAGCGCGGCCTTCTCCTTGTCGGTCACGAAGACAAGTTTGGTCTGATCGTCCTCGATGGACGTATCGACTTCCGTAACGAGAGCTTCGGCCCGCAGGCGCTCGGCAACGACGCGGGCGGCATTCTGGATTTCAGAGTAGGGGGTCGAGGGGTCGCCATAGACCTCGGCGACGACGGTGGCGAGGACGGGTGGACCGGGAGGCACCTCGACGATCTTGAGGATCGCGCCGTGGCGCTTCGCGATTTCGTCGATGGCCGGGCGGATGCGCAGCGCGATTTCGTGGGACTGGTGTTCGCGCTTGAGGCGTGGCAGCAGAGTGACGCGCAGATCGCCGACGTTGCCGCCATTGCGCAGGTAATAGTGCCGCACCATGCCGTTGAAGTCCATCGGCGAGGCAAGGCCGCTGTAGCCCGCGAACTCCTTCACCTCGGGGACGGTGCGCAGGAAAGCGGCCACATCGCGCAGCACGGCATCCGTCATTTCCAACGTCGCGCTCTCGGGCATTTCGGCGACGATCTGGAACTCGTCCTTGTTGTCGAACGGAAGCAGCTTTAGCGGCACGAGCCGGAACGCCGTCAGCCCCATGGAAATCAGGAAGAGCACGCCGCCGACTATGAGAAACATCCACGCCCGCGCGGGCGATGCGACGATCGGACGCACCACGCCCGCGTAAAGCCGGTACACCATCGTGCGCCGGATGTCGTACTCCGTCCCCGTGTCGGCAGGTGCGCGCAGGAACTTGCGCGCCATCCACGGGGTGATAAGGAAGGCGACGACGGTGCTCATCGTCACGGCGAGCGGAACGTTGATCGCCATCGGCCCCATGTAAGGCCCCATCATCCCCGTGATGAAGAACATCGGGAGGAACGACAGCACGATCGCGATGGTGGACATGATGAGCGCGCCACGCACTTCCTGGATCGCCAGCGCGATCGAGCGCAGTTGCGTGAACTTCCTCATCCGCAGAAAGCGGTCGATGTTGTCCACGCCCGTGATCGGATCATCGACCAGCAGGCCCAGCGCCAGAATCAGCGCGAACAGCGTCACGCGGTTGATCGTATAGCCCGTCAGCAGGTTGATGCCCAGCGTTGCTCCATAGCAGATCGGAACGGCGAGTCCGACAACGAGCGCCGCGCGCCAACCCATGATGGCACCAATGAAAATCGCAACGGTGAGAATGGCGATGAACAGGCTGGAGACCAGATTGTTCACCTTCTCGTTGGCCGTGTCGCCATAGTTGCGGATGATGCGCACGTGAACTTCGGGGGGGAAGAGGGTCTGCTGCAACTCGGCAAGGCGCTCCTCCACGTCGCGGGCAACCCAGACGGCGTTGGAGCCCTTGCGCTTGGCGACGGCGAGCGAAACGGCGGGGTAGATGCCCGTGCCCGGATCGCCTTCGCGGCGCGCAGGGCCAAAGCCCATCCACGTGTAGTTGTCCGGTTCGGCGGCTCCGTCGATCACCTCGGCGACGTCGCCGAGAAAGACCGGGCGGCCATCGACGACGTTGACGACGGCGTCGCGCAGGTCTGCGGCGGAACGGAAGAACGTGCCGGCCTCCACGGCGAGCGACTCGTTGGCCTGCTCGATGGTGCCCGCGGGCCGGGTTATGTTGGAGACGCCGATGGCCCACAGCACGTCGGTCACGGCGGTGCGCCGCGCGGCGAGCGCCTCGGGGTTGAGTTCCACGCGGATTTCGCGCGGCAACCCGCCCGTCACGACCACGCGGTTGGCGTTGTCCACGGATTGAAGACTGACGGCGGCTTCCTCCGCGAGGCGGCGCAGCTCGAACGCCCCCACGCGCTCGGGCGTGTCGCTCCAAAGCGACGCCACCACGATCGGCACGTCGTCCACCTCGACGGGCTTGACCACCCAACTGGAGACGGACTCGGGGACGTGATCGATGTTCGACTGGATCTTGTTGTAGATTTTGACGAGCGAGTCCTCGCGGTCCTCGCCCACGAAAAAGCGCACCGTGACGATAGCCTGTCCCGGGCGCGACATCGAGTAGACGTGCTCCACGCCGTCGATCTGGGTGAGCAGGCTTTCGAGGGGCGTGGCGATCTGGCGCTCGACCTGGGCGGCGGAAAGGCCCGGCGCGGCCACGAAAACATCCGCCAAGGGAACGACGATCTGTGGTTCTTCCTCGCGCGGTGTCAGCACCAGCGCGACGACGCCAAACAAGAGAGCCAGAACCGCCAGCAGCAGCGGCCCCAGCGACGTCCAGAATCGGCCCAGCGCACGCGAAGTCCCATCCGGTTCGGGGAGATTCTCCGCCTGCGCCGCACCTTCGTTATCGGTCATGCCTCAACCTTCTCGCGGCGGCGAAAGGGCTGTTGGTCGTCTTCGAACGCCGACTTGTCGCGCTGAATGCGGTTTACCACAGTTTCCATCAGAAGATCACACAGATCGCAGAGGCGCTCGTCGCGGATACGATAGCGCACGAGGGTCCCGTTGCGCTCGGTGTCAACGATGCCGGCGCGGCGCAGGATGCCCAGATGCTTGGAGACTGTGGGCTGCGCGGCTCCAACGGCGGCGACGATGTCCTTCACGTAGTGCGGTTCCTCCCGAATCTGATCGAGAATTCGAAGACGCAGGGGGTCGGCCAGCGCCTTAAGATGCCCGGCGATCAGATCAAAGGCCTCTTCCTGGAACTTTCCCATCTCTTTATCCTCACATTGTCATATGGCGATGTTGTTACATCCCCTGCCTGCCTGTCAACCCCACTGTGCGGAGCGAACGGCCAATGGCTTGCGGTGCGCCGTTCGCGCCTCCCATTCGGTTGCCTCTCAGGCGTTCTCATCCTTACTCTGGGTCCTTTGTGGGATAAAGCCTTTTTCGCGTAGGTTTGTCTGTTTAGGGGTGTTCGCGCGCAAGAGACGCCGCCGAAGGGGAGGACACTCCCTGCTCTTGTCAAACTCCCCCCTTGGCACCCTCGCTTTCGGGCTCCACGATCCCCGCAGATTCCGAGCAGGGGCCCCGAAACGCCGTGACATCCCGACTCCCCAGCCGCATCCTCCCGGCGTTGACACTTGCGATGCTCTGTCTGGTCCTTGGCGGCTGCGCGCATCGCCCGGCCTCCCAACGCTTCAAAGAGAAAACCACTGTGGAAACCTGGAAACTCGACAACGGCCTGACGGTCTTTGCCCTTGAAAGCCACGCGGTCCCGCTCGTGACCCTCGACATGTGGGTGCGCGTGGGATCGAAGGACGAACCCGCCGAGATCGCCGGCATCAGCCACTATCTGGAGCACATGCTCTTCAAGGGGACGCCGAGGCTGGGCGTTGGTGACTACGACCGCCGGATCGAGCAGCTCGGTGGCTATCTGAATGCCGCCACGAGTTCGGACTACACGCACTATTACATGACGTTGCCGAGCGAGCATCTGGACGCGGCGCTCGAAGACATGGCCGACGTGTTGCAGAATTCGCTGATCGATGCGCGCGAGGTCGAGCGCGAGCGCTCGGTCATTCTCGAGGAAATCCGCCAGAAGCAGGATAACCCGGTCGGGTTTCTTTTCGACGAGGTGATGCGCCGCACCTACGAGTCGGGGCCCTATGCGGGCACGGTGATCGGCAGTGCCGAAACTGTTGCCGCCATGAGCCGCGAGCAACTGCGCGACCACTACCTGCGTTTCTACACGCCGGAGAACATGGCGTTCGTCGTGGCGGGCGACTTCGATCCCGCCACGTTGCGCCCGCAACTGGACCGGCTTCTCGGCCAGTTTCGCCGAGAGACGCGCCCGTGGCGCGAGACGCCCCCCGAAACGAAGTTCCGCGCCCCCGAGGCGCTGACATGGCAGCGCGACTGGCAGCAGACGTACTTCTTTCTCACGTTCCCGGGCGTTGCCGCGCGCGACACAAAGACGATGGCCGCGCTCGACGTCACCGAGGGTCTGCTGTTCGGAGGGCGCAGCGCCCGGCTGACGAATCTGCTGCGCGAGAAGAAGGGCCTCGTCACGTCGCTCTCCGGCCTCTTCATGACGAACCAGCACCCCGGCTTTCTGGCGATTTACGGCACCTGCGATCCCGACAAGCTCGACGAGATTCAGGCCGTGTTGTTCGAGGAAATCGAACGCCTGGCAAAGGGCGGTCCGTCCGCCGCGGAGATGAGCCGGGCGAAGCGCCAGATCGTGACCGACCACCTCTATCGCGCCGAGACGAACACGGGGAAGGCCTCGCTGGTGGGCTACAGCTTCGCGATGCTGGGCAATCCCGCGCTGCTCGTGAACTACCCCGATGCCGTGGAAGCCATCACGGCCGACGACGTGCGTGGGGTGCTCGGCCTGCTGGCGCGTGAACGTGCGAGCCTGTACGTGGCGCGTCCGGGCAGTGCGGCTCCGGCTTCCGCGCCCGCCGCCACTTTCTGACACCGAAGAGAAGCACCCATGCCCCCGATCGGAGTCCTCTGCCGCCTCGTCCTTCTCCCGCTGCTCGTCTTGCTGGCGGGATGCACGGCGCTCCAACGGCCCCGCATCGAGAAGCCCCCCGGCGCAGAGAAGAACACTGCCCCCGTCCTAGGATCCCCCGTCCTCACATCCCCCGCCCAACAGGAACCCGCTCCCCCGATGCTTTCCCGCCTGCCGAACAACCTCACCGTGATCCACAAGCGCGTTCCCTCCAACTCCATCGTCGCGGTGACGTGCCTGGCCCAGCCCGGAGCCGTCTCGGACCCCGAGGAGAAGCTGGGGCGCACGCACCTGATGGGGCGCGTGCTCTCCAAGGGCACGAAGAGCCGGTCGTCCGACGAAATCGCGGAAACACTCGAAGGGATGGGCGCGCGCTTCGGATGCTCGGACAGCTATGACTACGTTGCCGTCTCGATGCAATGCGTCCGCGAGGATCTTGACGACGCCTTCGCCGTCTACGCGGACGTGCTGCTGCACCCGTCCTTTCCGATCGAAGAAATACGCACCGAGAAGCAGAAGGTGCTGGCGGCAATTCGTGCGCGCGACGATCAGACGCCGAGCGCGACAATGAAGATGTTCCGCCGCGCCCTCTTTGGCCCCGGCAAGTACGGGCGCCCCATCGAGGGCGAGCCCGTGACCGTGCAGTACCTGACGCAGACGGACCTGATGGAAGCCCACGCGAACATCTTCCGGCCGGAGAACATGGTACTCTCCATCGTCGGCGACATTTCCGGGGAAGAGGCGATGGCGCTGGCCAAACGCTACCTGGGGGGGCTGCCGGCGTCGGAGGCCCCGACGGCGTTCTCCTTCGCCTCCGTGCCGCCGCGCTCGGGGAACGAGGAAGCCGTTCGCGACGTCGAGCAGGGCTTTGTCGCGATGGGGACGTACACGTGCTCGCTGGGCGACCCCGACGGCCCGGCGCTCGACGTCGCCGGCGCCATCCTGGGCCAGGGCATGTCCGCCCGCCTGTTCCGCGAGCTGCGCGACGAACGCGGTCTGGCCTACATGGTCGGAGCCTTCAACACGCGCTACCGCGACGCCGGAACGTTCGGTGCCTACATCGGCACCTCGCCTGAAGCCGTGCGCGCGTATCTGGACCGCGAAAAGATCGTGGACCCGCTGCTCGAAGAAGGTACCGCCACCGAGATGGACTGGGCGGGGCGGGCGTTGTGGGCGGAAGTCGAACGCCTGCGCACCGAACCCGTGCCGCTCGACGAACTCGACCGCGCGAAAGCCTACCTCGTTGGCGGCTACCTGCGCGGCCACGAAACCAACGCCAGCCAGTCGCACTACCTGGCGTACTGGCACCTGATGGGCCTGGGGATCGAGTACGACGCGCGCTACCCCGAAGAATTGCGCGCCGTCACCAGCCGCGACATCATGCGCGTCGCGAACAAGTACTTCGTGGCTCCTTCCACGGCGATCACGCGCCCGCTCCGCACAGCCCAGTAGTCAACAACGGCAAGCCGCCGCGTGGTGGAAAACGGAACCGTCCCAGGACAATAGCAAAGCACAGGACGCCCTGCCATTGCAGAGTTCCCCAGCCGTCTGCCCGGGCCCAAGACTCCCGTAGGCACGATTGATCGTCGCCCAGCACTTCAGTGCAGGGAAGTCCGCGACCGGAAGAACCAGAGTCCCAACAGCACGACCGAGCGATTGACTCCAAAGAGTATGCTGCTTTGGGAACGTCCTGCGATCCACACCGGCGGAAACCGGAACCAGTTGACAGCGAACACCAACTACTACATGCAGGCCACGGACCCGTCCGGTCCAGTGACGTATGCGTTCGACACCAAGGGGAACATGACGCAGCGCCGATGGAATCCCGACGCGGCCGATGAGTGGGTGCACTACTGGGACTATACGTGGAACGAGGACGACCGCCTGGTGGGCGCGTACTATCGCAAGCTGTTGGATGACGAGGCCCTGGCCGACGAGGCCTACTTCACCTTCCTGTACGACGTGGCCGGGCGCCGCATTCTCAAGCGCGAGGGCACGAAGGCCGCCGCCGGTCAACGCACGCGCTATTTCTTCAACGGCCTGACGGAGGAAATCGTGAAGGTCTCCGCCCCGGGCGCGCACGCCGACACGGCGTTTCAGCGGCTGGTGAAGTGGGGCTCGGCGTCCACGAGCGGCGGGCCGAAGACGGAACCGGGGACGAGTGGGCCGACTGGATGGCAGGTCGAGTACGACGCCGCGCGCCGCAACAACATCTATTTCGTCGAGGTGGCGAGTTCGGCTTCCGACGGGACGCTGCGCACCGAGACGGGCAACGGCTATGACATCACGGGCCGCCGCACGTTCGCCACGTGGCTGCATTCGCCCCGCTGGGCGGCCTCTTCCTTCCAGGTGCATCTGGACACTTCCGCCGGGCGCAAGGCGCTCGTTTACCGCCCCGATCTCGGCTCCAGCACGGTGTCGGGGAACGACTACCTCGTGGGGCTCGACGGCAAGGCAGGCGACTTCAACGAAGGGCGCTGGGTGCGGCTGGAGCGCGACTTCGTGGCCGACGCACAGGCCGCGTGGCCGGGCTGCACGGTGAACCGCGTCACGGGCATCCGGCTCGTGGCGGACGACGACCTCAAGATGGACGGCCTCAGCTTCTCGAATTCGCTGACGGTGCAACGCAACGTGCTCCAGCCCGGCGTGATTGGACACATCGTCGCCTCGCGCGACACCGACACGGCGACGTCGGCCGAAACCGTGCGCCATCCGCACTACGACCAGGTGGGCACCGTCATGGGCTGGAGCAATGCGGCGGGCACGTCCTTTGCCGCCAGCCACAGCGACACCTGGGGCAATGCTCTCGCGTCATGGACCACGGGGCGCTGGGCCAGCGCGGACGGTTGGTTGCACAACACGAAGGAGACCGACGGCGACCTGGGACTGGTTTACATGTACCAGAGGTGGTACATGCCGGAGACGGGGACGTTTCTCTCGCAAGATCCAATCAGTAATCTGGATCGAATATCTAGAAAGGAGCCATCGATTGGCGAGTATGATTTCGCACTAGGCAACCCAAATCAAATAGCTGACTCGACAGGCATGCAACCCAATCCCTGCAAGTGCCAGCAAGCTCAGAATATCTTTGCCGGGACGGATCCCCTGTGTGCTGGGTTGTGTGGAGCAGCCTGCGCAACATCAGCATCTCCGGGAAGCGAAGGGGGATTTGTTGCGATCTGTATGAGGCGTTGTCAAAGTAGCTGGGATTGTGCTATGGGGCTCGCAGCCTTCAACGTCTGCATCCAGAAGGCCGCTGGTAATCCAGCAAAAACTGCAAAATGTGCGAAGCACCTTGCGCCATGCAGCAAACAATGAGGACATCCATGGGAAGTCACAACATACAACTAGAAACCTCTGCGCTATCCCCTGATTCTTGCTTCCAAGTAGACGACCAATTCTGCTCGGAGCTTTTGTGCCATGGCCTTTCGTGAAAACAGTGGGGAA
>JASGMJ010000024.1 GCA_030156535.1 Candidatus Sumerlaeota bacterium | reverse complement strand
ACCACGGCATCGAACTCCAGCGCCGCGTCGGGCATCCGCACGCGAAGATCCTCCGAGGGCTTGCAGACGCAGGAGAGAAAGTACCCCTGGGACTTGAGCGAGTCCTTGAGGCCCTGCTGCGCCGCCGCGGGAACGGAGCCCTCATCCGCCCTCATCAGGCAACTCTGGCAGACGCCCGAGCGGCAGGAGGAAGGCACGGCAATGCCCTCGCGCGTCAACGCTTCGAGGACGGATTCGTTCTCGCGCAGTGAAATGAGTTGGTCATCGAAACGAACGGAAGGCATGGCGAAATCCTGAACGACATGATGGAACGGCAGTCCGTCCGAAACGCGAACGGACTGCCGGTGGGGGAGTGGTGAACGCGCGGATGCGCTCAGCGATTGAGGACGTCGGCGCGGACGCTGTTGGCGGTGGTCTTCACGGTCTCGATGGCGTCGGCAGGGGCGCCCATCTCGGCGAGCGTTTCGCCAAGGTACTGCACCACGACATCGACGTGCATGTCGTTCAGGCCCTTTGCGACGAGCGGCGCGTGGGCGGTGCGCATGTCGCGTCCCGTGTAGTTGTTCGGGCCGCCGGTGACCATCGTGAGGAAGGCCTTCTGCTTGGCGATTTGCCGGTCCATGTCGACATCGTCGAAGAAGCCGGAGACGCGGTCGTCTGCAAGCATCTTGCGGTAGAAGTTCTCGGCGAGTTCCTGCATGGCGGGCTCGCCGCCGAGGCGTTTGTAGAGGGTGGTGGACATTCGTTGTGCTCCTTGAGGGTTTGAGGGTTGAGGGTTGAGGGTTTGAAATCTGATTCCTGTTTAGGGGGCCACTTGTTGCGAGAGGCGGCGGCGCCAGGCGAGCAGGAGCGCGATGCCGATGGAGAAGGCGGCGAGGGCGATGAACGTGACGAATCCGAGCGCATAGCCATCGGAACCCTTCATGCTGACGAACTCGCCCATCACCGGCGGAATCGCAAAGCCTCCGAATGCACCGAGTCCGCCCACCCAACCCGCCGCGCCGCCAACGGCCTGCGGAACTTCCTGCGGCACGAGCTTGAAGACCGCCGCGTTTGCAATGCCCATGCCCCCGCCCATCAACACCACGCCGCAGATCGACATCACCATCGATGCGGAAAAGGAAAGCAGCGTCGCGCCCAGCAGCATGGCCGTCAGCGATACAACCGCCGTGCGTTCCCCGCCAAAGCGATCGGCAACACCGCCGCCCGGAATGCGCAGGATCGAAGCAAGCAGGCTGAAGACCGCCGTCAGTGTTCCCGCCAGCACGACGCTCGTCTCGAAACGTTCCTGCCAGTACGTCGGGAACCACGCCGTCAGCGCGATGAAACCGCCGAACGTCGTGAAGTAAATCGCGACCAGCGCCCACGTCTTCCAGATCGTGGCGGAAATGCGCAGGCTGTCGAAGCTGCTCCCTGCGGGAAAAAACTCCTGTCCGTGTGTGCGCGCCAGCCGACGCGACTCCTCAATATCGTTTCCCATGGCACGATACTGAAAGTACCACGAGTTGCGCCCCATCTTCATGTAAAGCGCCGTTCCAATCACCAGGAACACGAGCCACATCAGATACGAGCCCTTGAGGCCAAGCGAGGCCAACGCCACGGGAAGGATGAACGAAAAAATGCCGGGCGCGAGATTGCCAGCACCACCAAAGAAACCCAGCGCGCTCCCTTGCTTTTTCTGCGGATGCCAATAGGCAACCTGGCTGATGCCCACGGAAAACGTCGCGATGCCGCAACCGCACAGCAGCCCGAGCACCAGCAGGAGCGGATAGAGCGATTGCGTCAGGTTGTCGGGATAACGCAACGCGATCAGCGTCGTGAGACCGAGCATTCCGAAGAGCGACAGAAACATCAGGGCGAGAAACGGTTTGCGCCCACCCGTCGTGTCCACCCACGCGGCAAACGGAATGCGCAGCAGCGAACCGGAGAGGGCCGGCATGGCAACGAGAAGACCCACCATGCGCGCGTCGAGGCCCATCGCCTCCTTGAAGATCTTCGCCGTCGGTCCGAAGAGTGCCACAGCGGCAAAGCCGAAGAAGAATCCGAGCGTCGCGCCCATCAATCCCTCGCGCGGCGTCCCCCTAATTTCACGCTGTGTCGTCATCCGTTCCTCCCGGGCGGTTGTGAAGAGTGTTCAGTTTTCAGTTCTCAGTTTTCAGTTTTGGGGCGTGCTTCGTGGTTCGTCGTTCGGAAGAAATCCTTGGTTTCCAGTTCAATCTCGCGTGGCTCACGGTTCATTGTTCGAGAAAGTGTTGGACCCTGAAAACACACCGTCGGCACAAAAGACGAGTCCCGAAGGGACGACTGAACGGCCAGTTCCAAAGAGTGCGAAACGCCACGGGTTTTCCGGGATTACATCCACTTAATTCATCCTTCAGTCATCCCTGCGGGACTCTATTGGAGTTATCTGCCACGCATCTTGCATTCTCTATCTGCCTCGCTGGGGGACTTCATATTCGTGCGATTCGTGGTTTCTTTCTCTTCTGTCTTCGCGGTGTTTCCTCACGGTTCCCGCGGTGGGGTGCGTTGGTCGCGCAGTTCCTTGGCGACGTTGTACGCACCGAGTTCGCCGGTGAGAACAAGGCCCACCGCGAGTGCGAGGCAGAACAGCGAGCCCAAAAACGCCGGCAGCGCGATGCCCCGGTTTCCTGCGTGTACGGCCTCCATCGAAGCGGCCAGCAACCAGTACTGGAAGCCGCAGATCATCGCGACGATCCACAGCCGCGCCGTTGCGGCGGCCGTCACGCCGGGTCTCGTGTCGAATTGCGGTTTGCCGATGGGCATGATGCTCGATCCTCAGGTGAAGTGAAGTTCGTTGAGTCCCGTTGCGAACAGGCGTCCGTCACTCTCTTCGAGAACAATCTGGCGCAGGGGACGGAGTTCACGCGGCGGACCGTGCGTGCCCTGTCCCGTCGCGATGTCGAAACGCCCGTTGTGGCAATGACAACGGAAGCACTCGCCTTCGCCTTCCTCCGACGGATGGTACGAAACGGGGCAGGCAAGATGGGGGCACTTCTGATGGAAGGCCATGTAGACGCCGTTTTCGCGGCGGACAAGAATCGCGGGCACGTGGTCCTCGGGGTAGTTGAAGACCTTCCAGGTGCCGGGCTCCATGTCGCTGACGGCGCCGAGTTCAAGGCGCGGGAACGGCCCTTCGCTTTCCGCGAGGGACTTCACCAGAACGGCGCCGTTGCCCACGGCGAGGCCGGCGCTCACCAGCGTCAGGAAGCGCAAAAAGTCGCGGCGTGTGATGAAGTCGTCGCCCTCGGATTCGATGGGGAAGTCTTCGCGCCACTTCGGAATTGGTTTGCTTTGCGTGCTCACAGGAATTCCGCCTCTCCGGGTGAGGTCGTCGTTTCGCTGCCCAGCGACTCGGGCAACGGCTCGTGGTTCTCGGGGTCCATGATGCCTTCGAGCTGAAAGCGTTCCTTCAGCTTCATCGCGAGATCGACGGGGCCTTCCGCGCCGGCCATGAGCTCGGGCCAGTCCACCACCATTTCATCCACATCGGTCGGCACCATGACCCACACGCGCGTCTCGACGGTCTGGCGCCCGAAGCGCCAGCGGTTGATCGGCTTGCTTTGCGGGCGCAGCGCGCGGATCTCGTCGAGCGTTCCGTAGAACAGTGCACCCGTCGGGCAGACCGTCGCGCACATCGGCTTCTTCCCCGCGTTCGTGCGGTCGAAGCACATGTCGCACTTCTGCATCTGCTGGATGTTCTCGCTGATCTTGGGGACGCCGAAGGGGCAGGCGAGTTCGCAGTTGCGGCAGGCGATGCAGCGCGGCTTGAGGCTGCTGTGCACGATGCCGTTCTCGTCGATCTTGATGGCGTCGGCCGGGCAGGAGAGTGCGCACGCCGGTTCCTTGCAGTGCATGCAGACCATCGGCGTCGTTTGCGGGCTGTGGCCGGGGTCCGTCTTGTCGACGTGGATCATCGGCTCGCCGCGGTGCGTGTTGCATTCCGAGCACGCGGCGGCGCAGGCGTCGCATCCGATGCAGCGCTGGAAGTCGATGAAGAATTCCTTGAATGGACTGCTCATCAGGAAGCCTCCTGGATGAGGGTCTTCCACTCGGCGCGCAGGCGGTCGGCTTCCTCTTTGTTGGCGGCGCGCACGCGGCAGGCGGCGACCTTGAACTCGGGCATCTTGCTGATCGGATCGAGTGCGCGCACCGTGAGTTGATTCGCGGCAAGGCGTTCGGCCCAGTGGTACGGCACGAAGACGGTGTCCGGCCGGATGCCTTCGGTGACGCGCAGCGGAACGGTGATGCTGCCGCGGCGCGTTTCGAGCGTCACGATCTGGCGTTCCTTGAAGCCCAGCTTTTCCGCGAGCATCGGGTGCATCTCGCATACCGGCCCGGGACACTTCTCGACCAGGAACTTGATGCGCCGCGTCTGCGTGCCGCTCAGGTAGTGGTAAACGCTGCGCCCCGTCGTGTAGTAGAGTGGGTACTCGGCGTCGGGCACTTCAAAGCTCGGGCGGTACGGCGTCGGATGCAGATGAAACTTGCCGTCGGGGTGGTAGCTGCGTCCGTTCTCGAACAGGCGGCGCGTGCCGGGGTGTCCGATCTCGGGGCATGGCCAGAAGACGCCCATCTCCTTCTCGATGCGTTCCCACGTGATGCCGGCGTAGTCCGCGGTGCCGCCCTTGCTGGCGGCGCGGAGTTCCTCGAAGATCGCCCGGTTGTCCGCGTAGGTGAACTTGTCTTCGGCGTCGAGCCGCCGCGCGATCTCCAGCAGGATTTCCGTGTCCGTGCGCGCATTCGCGGGGGGAGTGACGGCCGCGCGGATGCGGACGACGCGTGCTTCGGCCGTCGTGGAAGTGCCTTCCTCCTCCTCGTGCAGCGAGCCGGGGAGGATCACGTCGGCATAGCGCGCCGTCTCGCTCATGAAAAAGTCGATGACGCAGAAGAACTCCATCTTCCCGACGGCTTCGCGCACGTAGTTCGTGTCGGGATGGCTGACGAGCGGGTTGCAGCAGATGTTGATGAGTCCCGCGATTTCGCCTTCGTGGATGGCTTCGAAAATCTCGACGGCCGTCTTTCCCTTGTGGGGGAGTTCGTCGTCGGTGATTCCCCAGACCTTGCAGATGTGCGCGCGATGCTCGGGGTTCTCGATGTCGCGATTGCCGGGCAACTGGTCGCACTTGTGCCCGTGCTCGCGTCCACCCTGCCCGTTGCCCTGGCCCGTGATCGTGCCATAGCCGCATCCCTCGCGGCCGATGCGCCCGGTGGCCAGCACGAGGTTGATCAGCCCCAGAACGTTCTCGACGCCCTTGGTGTGCTGCTCGATGCCGCGTGCGTGCATCAGGAAACTCGTCGGCGCCGTGCCCCACACCTCCGCCACGCGGCGGATCAGCGCGGGCTCGACGCCACAGATCGCGCCCGCCCACTCCGGCGTGCATTCGCGCACGGATTCCTTCAGCTCCTCCCACCCCTTGCAGTTCTCCGTCACGAACTTGTGGTCGATCCAGTCGTTGCGCACCAGTTCGTGGAGCAGCGCCTGGTTGAGGGCGCTGTCCGTGCCGGGGCGGACGGCGAGGTGGTATTCGGCGGTGCGCGCGATCGGCGTGACGCGCGGATCGACGACGATGAGTTGGGCGCCGTTGTCGCGCGCCTGCCAGATGTAGTGGGTCAGCGTGGGGAAGCATTCGCTGACGTTCGTGCCGGAAAGGAAGATGACCTTTGCCTTGGGGATGTCCTCCCAGGAGTTCGCCGTGCGGTCGATGCCGAACGCCTTCTTGTTTCCGCCGCCGGCCGAGACCATGCAGAAGCGGCCGTTGTAATCGAGGTTGGCGGTGCGCAGTGCCAGACGCGCGAACTTGCCGACGAGGTAGCTCTTCTCGTTGCTGAGCGACACGCCGCTCATCATTGCGAAGGCATTATTGCCCTTCCGGGCCTGTATATCCTTAATTCGCGAAACAACAAGGGAGAGCGCCTCGTCCCACGTCGCCTTTCGGAATCCGTTCTCCGTGCGGATCAGGGGATCGGTCAGGCGGTCGGGGTGGTGTGTTTGCATGTAGCGCTTCACGCCTTTTGGGCACAGCCGCCCTTCGTTGAAGGGGAACTCCTCCCAGGGCTCGAAGCCGACGACCTTGTTGTCCTTCACGGCCAACTGGATGCCGCACTGCATTCCGCAGAAGCAGCAGTGCGTCTTCACCAGTTCGTCGGGCACCATGTCGGCCGTCCAGCCACTGACGGGTGTGTCGGACACGTGGGGGCCGTAGCGCGCGATGTATTCGTCCTGCGTCGTTGATGGGTTTGCCATGGCTTCCTCTCAGGAGAACCTGCCCTCGCGGGCGCGGGAGTGGGCGCGGCCGATCAGCATCCGGCGCCCTTTGGGAGAGACCTCGTTCCACGTCGGCGCTTCATTGCCCTCCGCCGTGAAATCGAATTCCATCTCGCGAAGCGTTTCGTTCAGATCATCGGTCTGAAGGGCTGGCGCGAAGGCCTCGCCCGTGACGGGGCACGCCAACTGCTCGTGCCCGGCCAGCGGCGACTTGTAGTACGCAACGCCGAGCGTCGCCGGGCGCTGGAAGATGTGGAACAACTTGCCGAACGGGAGCGAGATTAGCGTGCCGATCACCGTGAACGCGTGGAACTGTGCGAGCACGCTGTAGAAGTAGCCTTCGAGAAACTCGTAGCTGATCCAGAGCAGCAGCCCGCTGAGCGCGACGGAGAAGAGCAGGATCAGCGGCATCAGGTCGCGCGAGAAGCGCTGCACCGCCACGGCCCCGTGGTCTGTCATGCGCCGGTACATCGCGATCATCACGCCCGGAATCACGAGAAAGCTCGCGACGATCAGGCCGTGAAAGACGAACCAGCTCGGGATGCCCTCCAGCGGAAGCTCATGCACCGGGAAACCGAAAAACCACACGATGTACGTCGCGTCCGGCCCCATTGCGCCCTGCTCGAAATGAATCCATCCGAACACGAGCGGAAACGTGATCGCCGCGGCCAGTACGCACCCGCCCGCAATCAGCATGTGCCCCATCCAGCGCCACGCGCCGCGCCGCCAGACGAAGTCCTGGATGACGAGGCGCGAGAGCACCGCGCCCGCCAGAATGCGCGGCGAACGCAGGCCACGCCACAACGCCGGCGAGAAACACATCTGCCAACCGCGCCGCCAGAACCGGCGCGTCGCCGGCTTGGTCAGCCACACGGAATAACGATATACGATGCCGAACGTCGCGAACAGCGTTGCGAATGTGTAGCCCGCCAGCGCCGCGTCGAAGTCATGCAGGTTGCGGCTGCCGACGACGATCGCCACCGCCAGCAGCACCGATGCCACGAGGGCGTTGCGCACCGCTCCCCAATGAAGCTGACGGACGAAATGTTGCACCATGCTCGAAACGCTCATGATTTCGTGCTCCCTGCACGCGGCTCAGGCATTGCGGCTCAGGCATTGCGGCCCGGAATCGGACGGGTCTCCGGGGGGTGGCCCGGTTGCGCGTCGTAAATCCACGCCTCGGGCTTTACGCACGTCGAGCCCGGACGGTCCTTCTCGGCGAAGGCCATGAAACGCTGCGTTTCCCCGTCCCTGCCGCTCCATTCGCGCCGCAGGTAGACGCCCTCCTGGGTGGGATCGAGCAGCACGGCGAGGTCGGCCGGAGCGAGACGGAACTCAATGGAAGCGCCGTCGAGTTCCAGCGTGCTCTCCGCGGCGGAAGGGACGGCGACAATGGCGTAGCGAAAGACGCCCGCCGGGCCGTCCGCATTGAGGACGCGTGTCACGCGCTCGATCCGCCCCTCCTTTTCAAGGGTTTCGACCTCCCTGAGCGTGAGGCGAAAGCGGACCGAATTGTCCTGGATACGGATTTTCATGAAGGGGACGGAGACCTTGTTTTTGTATTCTGATTATATGGACTGTTATATCCTGAATGGCCGGGCAAGGAAAACCGAACGTGGCGGCGTGGTTTTCTTTCAGGAGGTGGTGGTGGCGCGGCGCTGCTTGGGTCCGCTCTCCTCGCACAGGGCCCGGACCCCCCGGGTGCTGCGCGAGAGCGATTCCAGATCCGCCGACTCGAAGGCGGTCTCGGCGTGGGCAATGGCCTCGTCGACCAGGCGATGCACCGGGCAAAGCTTGGTATGGCCTTCAAGACCCAGCGGGCACTTGCGGATGCGCTCGGGGGCGGCATCGACGGAGGCGAGGACTTCGAGGACGGTGACCTCGCGCGGCTCGCGGATGAGGACAAAGCCGCCGCCGAGCCCGCGCTGGGACGTCACCAGGTCGCGCCGTACCATGGCCTGGAGGATTTTGGAGAGGTAGCCCTGGGGGACGCGGGTGCCCTCGGCAATCTGCGCGGTAGTCTGTGGGGCATCATAATGTTGGGCCAGATAGACGGCCGCTCTGAGGGCGTATTCACCCGTTGTTGAGATCATTGGTGGTTTCGCTTTCGTCGAATCCGGGGTGCCTTGCGGCGCACTTTCCCCCGGGTGTTTCTAAATTTGGATAAATGGACCTTGACATCCACAATCGAATGGGCATCCTTGGGACGCGGCACGGGGAACCGTCTCCCGGTGTCGTGCGTCCGTCAAGTGGATAACTGGACCCATTTAGTGCCTTATGTCTCCGGAGGTGTTTTTCAATGACCACTCTCGTTTCCCCGCAACAAACCGTCGGCGCCCTCGTCGCCGAGCATTCCCCGCGCGCCAAAGTCTTTGAGAACCATCGCATTGATTACTGCTGCGGGGGCAAGCTGCCTCTTGAGGAGGCGTGCCAGCGCCGTGGTGTCGAGCTCCAGACCGTGCTCGAAGAGTTGGCGGAGTGCGATGCGCGCGCCAACAGCACGGGCAGCGCCGATTGGACCACCGCGCCGCTGAATGCGCTGATCGACAACATCGTGACGACGCATCACGCCTACCTGACCGAGGAACTCCCGCGCATCGCGATGCTGCTGGAGAAGGCCGCCCGCGTCCATGGGACGAACAACCCCGAGCTCGTGGAAATGCAGGGCATTTTCGGTGAGTTCCGCGCCGAACTGGAAGAGCACGCCCTCAAGGAGGAGCGCATTCTCTTTCCGTGGATTCGCCTGATCGAGAGCGGCAGGACGAACGATGCGTTCGCTCCCGGTGCGTCGATTGCCCAGCCGATTCACTGCATGGAAACCGAGCATGACGATGCGGGCAACGCGCTCGAAAAGTTCCGCGAACTTTCCAACGGCTACGTGCCGCCCGACCATGCCTGCAACACGTGGCGCGTTCTCTATGCGTCGCTTGCGGCTCTCGAGGCCGACATGCACGTGCACGTCCACAAGGAGAACAGCATTCTGTTTCCGCGCGCCATCGAGGCGGAAGCGCGCACGCGCTGAGGCACGCGTTCACTCTTCGGCGAGTGCGTTTCCGGCAAACTGGGGCGCGGCGTCGTGTGGCGGGTACGCGCGCGCTGGGCGGAACGAGAGCAGGCGCAGGCTGTTGAGCACCACGAGCACGGTGCCGCCCTCGTGTCCGAGAACGCCAAGCGCCAGCGGCAGTTTTCCGGCCAGCGCGAACGCCACGAGAACCGACGCCGCGCCGATGGCGATGGTCATGTTCTGGTGAATGATGCGGCGCGTGCGCGCGCTGAGGTCGAGCGCGGCGGCGAGGTCGAGCAGGCGGTCGTTCACCAGAACGATGTCGGCCTCCGAGAGGGCCGCGGCGCTGCCGCGCATCCCCATTGCAACGCCCACGTCGGCACGCGCCAGCGCGGGCGCGTCGTTGACTCCGTCCCCAACCATCATCACCGCGCCGTGGCGCCCCTGCTCCTCGATGAGGCGGTACTTGTCCTCGGGGCGCAGGCCTCCGCGCGCATCGGCGATGCCGACCTTGCTGGCAAGGAGTTCGGCGGCTTCGCGCCGGTCGCCACTGAGAAGCATCAGCCGAATGCCGCGGATGCGCAGCACGGCCGTCAGGCATGAGGCAGAGGAGCGCGTCGTCTCGTGCAGGAGGAAGCGCGCCACCGTCCTGCCCGCCACCGAGAGCGCGACGAAGGACGCGCCGTTGTCGTCCTCGCGCGGAGCTTCTTCCACGGGGCGGCCGAGCTGAATGGCCTGGCTGTCGAACGTCGCGCGGACGCCGATGCCCGGGACTTCCTGCACGTCTGCAACGGCCGAGGCGTCCGGCTCGATTCCCTGCGTGCGCGTCCACGCCAGCACGGCGCGCGATCCCGGATGCGTCGATGCCGACGCCAGACGCGCGGCGATGGCGAGCCATTGCGGCGATGCGTCGCCTTCGACGCTGCTGACGGCCGGTTCGCCCGTCGTCAGCGTTCCCGTCTTGTCGAACGCGATGGTGCGAACGAGTGCGGCGCTCATCAGGCCGCGTCCACCGTGGAAGAGAATCCCCTGGCGCGCGCCCGTCGTGATGCCAGCGAGCACGGCGCTTGGAATGGAAATCACCAGCGCGCAGGGCGATCCGGCCACAAGCAGCGCCATCGCGCGGTAGAGTGCCGCCGTGGCGTCCAGTCCCTGCCCGCGCCACCACCACAGGAATCCGCCGGCCGCGGCCGTCAGGATCGCCCAGGTGAACCAGCGCCCCGCCTTGTCGCTCAACTCCTGCGCCGGGGAACGGCGTTCCGGAGCCTGACGAATCAGGCGGATGATTTTCTGGTACGCGCTCTCTCCCGCCGGGCGAAGGGCCTCGGCGCGCAGAAGCCCCATGCCGTTGACAGCACCCGAGGCGACCTCCGTCCCCAATTCCACGGTCAGCGCCTCCGACTCGCCCGTCAGCGCCGAGAGGTCTGCCGTGCTCCGTCCCTGCGTCACACTGCAATCGACGGGAAACGTCGCGCCCGGGCGGATCACGAGCAGATCGCCCGCCACCAGACTCTCGACGGGAACGTCGCGCTCCACGCCGTCCTCGATGCGCACGGCCATTTCGGGGAAGTCGTGGGTCAGCGCCTCCAGCGCCGACTTCGTGCGCGCCTCGGCGAACGACTCCATGCCGCGGCTGCCCGTGAAGAGAAACAGCAGGAACGCCCCTTCGTCCGGATGACCGAGAACAATGGCGCCCGCCGCAACGAGCAGCATCAGGAAATCCACGTCGAGCGTCAGCTCGCGCAGACTCTCCAGCGTTTCCTCCAACGGGTAGCGAATCCCAGCGAGGATACTGATGCCGTAGAGCACCCACGCGGCGCCCGGGGAAAACCGCTCGACGAACCACGCAACAACGAGCGCCACCAGGCACAGCCCTGCCATGCCAAGCTGGCGTTGCCAGAGCGGACGGGCGGTGAACTTCGATACAGAGGCGATACTCATGGCGGCTCGTGCTTTCCCAGGCACTTTGTTGCAAGAACCGTGACACGAGACTTTTTCCAAGGCGACCTCTTAATTCCTTCGGGATACCAATAGAGTTGTTGGAAAGGGTAGCACGGGGCGTTCTCTGAGGCTTTGACATCCATCGTTCAGTCGTCCCTGCGGGACTCCGGCCTTTTGGTGTTCGCGGGCTCCCAGCACTGAAGTGCTGGGCTACGATCATTCGTCCCTGCGGGACTCTTTTGCCCAGGAGGACGGCGTTTGCCGTGAGCAGAAGCCTGGTGGAATCGGCGGTGTTAAAATGCGCTGTGCTCGATCTGCGCCGCGACCCGCACCGGAGTGCTCTTTCAGCTCGACTCATTGGATAACCTTCCTTTCAAGGCCCGGTGTTGTTCCATCTCCGCAGACACGGGACATCGAACCACGAACCATGCGTCACGAACCGCGTTGCCGTTCTTCCCGCAGTTGCTCTTGCGGCAGCAGGCCCCCGGGTGAAATTCGGTGGGCATGAACACAACGCACAGCCAGTCAGAGCAGGAGCACAGCCGTCGGCCCGCCGCCGGTCCTCCCGGCTGGGCCGTGGTGCTGGGCGTGGCGGTTCTCGCTGCGGCCGCGCGGCTTCCCACGCTGGGAAGCGATTCGCTCTGGATGGACGAGATTCTGAATTGGGGTGTGGCGCGCGAGTTCGGCGTGGCCTGGCCGGGCGGCAGCTCCAGCCATCCGCTGACGCTGCTGACGCAGGCGCTGGCCGTGCATTTGGGCGACGGCCCGTTCTGGGTGCGGCTGCCGTCGGCGCTGTTCGGCATCGCGGCGGCCGTCGTGGCGGCGGCCTGGGGAGTGCGGCGGCTGGGGAGCGTGACGGGTGCCGTTACGGGCACGCTGCTGGCCATGGCCCCCTTCGCGATTTACTACAGCCAGGACGCGAATCATTACGCGCCGTTGCTGCTGGCTGGAGTGCTGGCGTCGGTGTCGGTGGACTGGTTTCTTGCCGGGCGCGAGCGTCCCGCCTGGGGCCGGTTCGCGCTGGCGGCGGGAACGACGGCGCTCGCCGTGGGCTTTCATCCGCTCGGCGCGCTCCCCGTGGGGGCGCTGGCAGCGACGACGGCCGCGTGGATGCTGACGAATGTCGAGCGCTTGCCACTTCCCGTCAAGGCCACGGACAAACGCCAGCTCCTTCTGGTGCTCGTCTTTGGTGGTGGATTGGCGGCGGCGGCGCCGTTCCTGTGGGACCGGTTGGCGCGTGCTTCGGGCATCACGGGGCGCGAGGATATGCCCTTTGCGTGGACGTGGGAGTTCTGGCACCGGACGCTGGGGAATTTCCTCGGTGGCACGTACCACGCGCTGCCGGGCAGTGGCGTGCTGGGCATCACGGGGGCGGTGCTGGCCATTGCGGGCTGTGTGCTTCTGGCGGGCAGGCGCCCGTGGAAGCAGCGCGGCCCGGCGCCGTGGGCCGCCGCCGGAGCGATCATGGTCTTCGTGGCGTGCGTGCTGCCGTTCACGGTCCAGCGCTTCGGCCACTACTTCTCGCCGCGCTTCATCGCGCCGGTTGCCTCGGCGCTGTTTCTCGGCATTGGGGTGGCTCTCGGCGGATGCTTCGAACGCCTGCCGCGCGGCAGGGGAGTCGCCGCCGTGGCGGCCGTGTGGCTGGCGGGTTTTCTGGCGGTTTCGGGGGTCTGGCAGATCGAGCGCTCCCGCACCGAGCACCAGGCCACCGGCCCGGCCATCGAGTGGCTGCGCACGCAAACGCCCCCGGACGCGCGGGTCTTCACGCGGCTGTACTACACGTCGCGGGCGACGCGGTTTCTGTGGCGCGCGTCGGAGATGGGCGGCCGCACGCACGAGGCCGTCTCGTTCGTGCGCTTCGACCCGGCCAGCTCGATCCAGCAAATGGAAGAGGCGCTGGCCAGCGACGAACGCCCGTCGTATTTCCTCACGCTGTCGGACTACGAATTACAGCAGGCGTCCTTGCTGAAGACGTGGCTGGATGCCAACGGCGAGGCGGTTGCCGTTTTTGAAAGCGGCACACCCGACGAGCACTGGCCCATCGACCGCACGATCCGCATCTGGAAACTGCGCGCGCCCGCCCGCAACCCGCTCGCTCTTCCCCGCGACGGCGCGGCCGCCAGCGCCCTGCTCGGCGAGGAACGCATCCGGCGCAGCGCCTCGCCCTGGCTGGCGCTCTATACGGGCACCGGCGGCGTCTGGAACTTCGAAACGCCGCGGGAGCTCGACGGCCTCGCCCTCCAGGTGCGTGTGCCGCCGCCGCTCGAAGGCGCCGGACGCCGATGGCTGCTGGCGTTGCTCGACGGCGAAGCCGCATTCCTCTGGGAAGTGCCCAAAACCGCACGCGACGAGATCTTCGACATCCGCCTGGATGCGCCCTTGTCCCCGGGCCCGCACCGTCTCGACGCCACGGCGCTGCGGCATGGCGGAACAAGAGAAGGGGGCCGAACGTTCCCGTTTCAGATGGGGGTGCTTTCCGAACCGGTGGGCGGTGAGGAGCGTGTGACTCCCCTGCGCCCGCTAGCTTCCTCCATGGATGCGGGCTCGTGGGAAGTCGGCATTCTCCCCGGAACCGCTGGCCTGATCAACGAGGCCACCGTGGAGATCGACCCCGCGCAGCAGGCCGAAGTGGGCGAGTGGGTGGTTGCGACGCGGCGGCTGAGCAACGGGGGGCTGGGCAACCGTGAGCTTTGGATGCGCGCGGAGGGAGAGCACGGCCGGGTGATGATGACGGGGGCCATCGAGTGGACGCACGGGTGGGTGACGGCGGCGGGGATTTTGCCGGCCGCAGACGCGGGGAGCGCGGTGAACGTGACGCTGGAACTGCGGCCCATCTACGGCCGGCGCCCCTACGCTCCCGAACTCGGCTGGGAAGCACCGCGCCTGTGGGGCGTTGCCCCTCAGTAGCGCTCGGCGCGCTGGTCTTCGAGCACTTGCAGCGAGTTCTCGCGGTCGCGCGCCAACTGCTGCGTCAGCGCCTCGGGGCTTGGAAAGCGTTCCTCGCCCCGCAGGCGGGCTACGAACTGAATGGTGAGTTCGGCGCCCACCAGATCCCCCGCAAAGCCAATCAGATGCACCTCGGCGCGGTGGTCGCGTCCCCCCACTGTTGGGCGGAACCCGAGATTCATCATCGCGGGGTGGGGTTGGGGGTCGTCGCGTACATAGGCAAGGACGGCGTAGACTCCGTCGGCGGGGAGCTGGATCGCGGGATCGACGGCAAGGTTGGCCGTGGGAAAGCCGATCCGGCGCCCGAGGCCATCGCCGCTGACCACGGGCGCGGAGAACTGGTGCGGGCGTCCGAGCAGTGCCGCTGCGGTCTCCACCTCGCCGCGCCCCACCACCGCCCGAATCCGGCTGCTGCTGATGCGCTCGCCCGCGCCCAGCACGGGGAGCAGGCACTGGTACGAAAACCCCAGCGGCCCGGCAAGTTTTTCGAGAAGCTGCGGCCCGCCTGCGCGGTCGTGCCCGAAGCGGAAATTCTCGCCGCTCTGAATGTGGTGTGCCCGGCACCGGCCGACCAGAACACCGGCGACAAAGTCCAGCGCCTCCATCCGGCGCAGCATCTCGTCGAAACGCGGCGCCACCACGGCGTGCAGCGGCAGCCGCCCCAGCAGACGGCGCTTCAATGGCCACGGCGACAGCAGCCGGGGGCACGCCTTCGGCGTAACGACGGAACGCGGGTGATTCTGGAACGTGAAGGCCACGGCAAGGCCTCCGGCCGCCGCCGCCCGCTCGCACAAATCGTTCAGCAGCGCCTGATGCCCCAGATGCACCCCGTCGAACGTTCCGACAGCCAGAAACACCGGCCCTCCGGAATCCGGCAGCGAGATGGCATCGAGCGATTCAAAAACTTCCACGCGATTTTTCCTCGGTGGCCAGAGCGGCTCCTCCCCCCGGTTCACCGGGGTGGGGGAAATCCAACGTCACCGCCGGGGTGTGCGTCAAGATCGCCCCGCCGGGCAGAGCACCACGCCGTCCCCACGCGCAAGCCCGAGCTCGCGCGACGCATCGCCACCGTTGACCGCCACCTCCAGGCGCCCCGCCGCGTTCCAGTAGAAGAGCGGCTCGCCCTGCTCGACGTCCCCGAAGGTCCTCGACAGCCCGAGAAGAACCCGCTCACCCGCCCGAAGATGAAGCCCCGTGGCCCCCGGAAAATAGCGCGCCAGATCGGTCTGCCGCAGATTCAGCGTGAGATTGCCGAAGTGGTCGATCGCCAGCACCGCCAACGCCAGCGACCCGTCGGGGAGCGGTTCGGGTGCCGGTACCGCCAGCGGGGCAATGCCCTCCATCGCATCGCCGAGCGCCATCAGGTCCGCCCCCGCTGCCAGCAGCGCCGCCGCCGGCGCGAAGACATCGCGGCCGTGAAACGTCGCCGAGCGCCCGGGCGCGATCTCCGTTCCCGCACGCAGCGCCACCGCGCGCGCCCCGCTGCTCCACGCCGCCGCCAGCAACCCGTTGTCCGGCCCCACGAAAGTTTGCCCGCCGCGCTCGAACGCAATCGCCCGCCGCTCGCTCCCCACGCCCGGATCCACCACCGCGCACACCACGGCATCGCCGGGCAGCCACGGCACGCTGTCCTCCAGTGCCATCGCTCCCGCCACCACGTCCTGCGGGGGAATGCCGTGGGTCAGGTCAACGAGGGGAGAGCCGGGACTGAGGCGCAGGACCACGGCCTTCATGATTCCCACGAAGGGATCGGAAAGGCCGAAATCAGTGAGAAGAAAGATGGGACGGGACATGGCCGGGCGCTCCGGATTGGGGCAACGGTGCCATTGTTGAGAGACGGCAAGCGGGCCTCAACCGGAACCGGGCGCCCAACCGACGTGACTTGGGCGTCGTGCCAAGTTTGCCAGTTCGCCTGCCTTTCCGCCCCCCCGGGGCCTGCTGCCCTTTTCGTGTCCCTCTATCTGACCGGCACGGCTTCTACGGCAGGTTGCGCAGGAGGCTTTCCAGCGCCTGGCGCAGTTGCGGGTCGGTTTCCGAGTCGAGCAGTTCCTGGTACAGCGCGCGGGCGCGTTCGGTGTCGCTGGCGTGCGCCAGCGCGGTCAGCCCCCCGATCTGGTCGGCGGCGGGCAGGTCGCGCCCCCCGCCATCGGGTCCGAGCCACGTGTACAGGGTCTCCTCGGCGCGCTGGAGTTCGTCGCGGCTGATGTCGTCGCGCCCGGCCGCAAGCTTGAGAAGCAGGGAGTTGGCTGCCACCGAGACTTTTGCGTCGTCGCCGAAGAGATCGCCGGACTCGCGCGCCAGTTGCAGCGCGTAGTCCTCGTCCGCAAAGCCCGAGAGCATGAGCCGCGCATGCCACTCGCCTGCCTCGATGGGCGTCTTCGTGGGCGTTTCGAGGATCGTGACGAGTTCGGGATCGCCCTGGAAGCCGTTCTCCAGATCATCAATTCCCACAGGATCCATGCGGAAGACGAGATATTCGCGAATGGCCGAGTCTTCCTCTGCTCCCAAAATGTCGTCGAGCCACGGGCGCAGCTCGCCGCGCACCGTCAGCAGGTCGATCAGGTTCTCGCGGTGCATCGGAGTGAGGCGGGCGTAGACGGCCATCACGTCGCCGTTCGCTTCGGCGAGGAGGCGGTCGAGGGTTTCCTCCCAGATGAAGGGATCGGCGGCTTCGGGGTAGGGGAGTGCCGGGTCGGGGGTTTCGTCCGGCATGATGGTGACGACGTTGGGGCCGCCCGGGCGCGGCGTTGCCGGAGCAGGGGCCACGGCGACCTGGGCCCGGGGCGCGGCGGCCGTGGGGGCGGGCGTGGGCGCGGCGGCGGCGGAGTCGGGGGCCGGAGCGGGGGAGCCCCCACCGCGCAGGGAGAGCAGGGTGAGGCCGCCAGCCAGCAGGACGATGGCGGCGAGCAGGGCAGCGGTTTTTTGGGTGCGTGTCATGTGGGGCTCCGGGGCCGGTTCTCCTCTCCTTGACATCGCATCAGGATATCATGATATGTTGATGCGCCTTGAGGCGAGGAGATTGCTTCTCGTCTTCAAGGCCGCCGCGAAGCGGCCCAATCGAACCGGAGTCTCTCTCGCCCATGTCCCGTCCGCAACCCCGCACGCATACGCCGCCCCCGATCGAAGAGGTTCTGCGCCAGCGCCTTTTGGTGCTCGATGGCGCAATGGGCACGATGATCCAGCGCTACAAGTTGCAGGAGGAGGACTTCCGCTCCGACCGCTTTGCCGGGCACGCGGGCGATTTGAAGGGGAACAACGACCTGCTGGTGCTGACGCGGCCGGACGTGATCGAGGAAATCCACCGCGAGTACCTGGACGCGGGCGCGGATATCATCGAGACGAACACGTTCAGCGCGCAAAGCATCTCGATGGCCGACTACGATTTGCAGGACGCCGTGTACGACATGAATGTGGCGGCGGCGCAGCTGGCCTGCCGCGCGGCGGATGGGGCGATGGACGCCGAGCCGTCGCGGCCGCGGTGGGTGGCGGGGTCGCTGGGGCCGACGAACCGCACGCTGTCGCTTTCCCCGAAGGTGGAAGACCCCGGTTTTCGCGCGATCACGTTCGACCAGTTGGCCGAGGCGTATGCCGAGCAGACGCGCGGGCTGATCGATGGCGGGGTGGACCTGCTGCTGGTGGAGACGATCTTCGACACGCTGAACGCGAAGGCGGCGCTGTACGCCATCGAGGAAGTGTTCGCGGAGAAGGGCGTGCGTCTGCCCATCATGATTTCGGTGACGATCGTGGACAAGTCGGGGCGCACGCTCTCGGGGCAAACAGTCGAGGCGTTCTGGTATTCGATCGAGCACGCGAAGCCGTTGTCGGTGGGGATCAACTGTGCGCTGGGTGCGGAGGACATGCGCCCGTACATGGAGGAGCTTTCGGGGCTGGCGACGTGCTTCACGAGCATTTACCCGAACGCGGGGCTGCCCAATCCGATGTCGGAGACGGGCTACGATCACACGCCGGAGTACATGGCGGGGTTGCTCGGCGACTTTGCCGCGCGCGGCTGGCTGAACATTGTGGGCGGGTGCTGCGGCACGACGCCCTCGCACATTCGCGCAATCGGCGCGGCCGTGCGCAAGCACGCGCCACGCGTTCCCGTGGCGCCGCGTCCCGTCAGCAGGTACTCGGGACTTGAGGCGTACCACATCGAGTCCGGCGCGATGATGACCGTTGTGGGCGAGCGCACGAACATCACGGGCTCGCCGAAGTTCGCGAAGCTGATTCGCGCGGGCGACCTGGAAGCAGCGCTCGCCATTGCGCGCCAGCAGATCGAGAACGGCGCGCACATCATCGACATCAACATGGACGAGGGGATGATCGACTCGGAAGCGATGATGGTGCGCTTCCTGAATCTGCTGGCGGTGGAGCCCGAGATCGCGCGTGTGCCGATCATGGTGGACTCCTCGCGCTGGCCGGTGATCGAGGCCGCGCTGCGCGTGATCCAGGGCAAGGCCGTGGTGAACTCCATCAGCCTGAAGGAAGGCGAGGAGGCGTTCCTGTACCAGGCGGGGCGGCTGCGGCGTTTCGGAGCGGCGGCCGTCGTGATGGCCTTCGACGAGAAGGGGCAGGCCGACTCGGCCGAGCGCAAGGTCGCCATTTGCGAGCGCGCGTACCGATTGCTCGTCGACAAGGCGGGCTTTCCTCCCGAGGACATCGTCTTTGATCCCAACATCCTGACCGTTGCCACGGGCATCGAGGAGCACAACGAGTACGCTGTCGCGTTCATCGAGGCGTGCCGCGAAATCAAGAAGCGCTGTCCGCACGCGAAGATCAGCGGCGGGGTGAGCAACATCTCGTTCTCGTTCCGCGGCAACAATCCGGTGCGCGAGGCGATGCACTCCGCCTTCCTGTTCCACGCGATCCAGGCGGGGCTCGACATGGCGATCGTCAACGCCGGCATGATCGGCGTGTACGACGAGATTCCGAAGGAGCTGCTCGATCTCGTGGAGGACGTGCTGTTCAACCGGCGCGCCGACGCAACCGAGCGCCTGATCACCTACGCGGAAAACATCAAGGGCAACGGCACGAAGAAGGAGGAGAAGACGCTCGCGTGGCGCGAGGAGCCGGTGGAGAAGCGGCTGGAGCACGCTCTCATCAAGGGCATTGTGGATTTCATCGAGGAGGACGTCGAGGAGGCGCGCCTCAAGCTCGTGCGCCCGCTCTCCGTGATCGAAGGGCCGCTGATGGACGGCATGAACGTCGTTGGCGATCTGTTCGGTGCGGGCAAGATGTTCCTGCCCCAGGTGGTGAAGAGTGCGCGCGTGATGAAGAAGGCCGTGGCGTACCTGCTGCCCTACATGGAGGCGGAAAAGGAAGGCAGCGGCACGGGGGGCGCGGGCAAGGTGCTGCTGGCCACGGTGAAGGGCGACGTGCACGACATCGGCAAGAACATCGTCGGCGTCGTCTTGGGCTGCAACAACTTCGAGGTCATCGATCTCGGTGTGATGGTGCCGTGCGACCGCATCATCGCCGAAGCGCGCAAGCACGACGTGGACATCATCGGCCTCAGCGGGCTCATCACGCCGTCGCTCGACGAGATGATCCACGTCGCGAAGGAAATGGAACGCGAGGGCATGAAGGTGCCGCTGCTGATCGGCGGCGCGACAACGAGCAAGATTCACACGGCCGTGAAGATCGCGCCCGGCTACAAGCAGCCCACCGTGCATGTGCTCGACGCGTCGCGCGCGGTGACGGTGGTGCAGAGCCTGAACGAGCCGGGAACGCGTGCGCCCTACGTGGAGAAGATCGCCGAGGAGTACGCGCGCCTGCGCGAGCATCACAAGAACACGTCGAAGCGCGTGCATCTCGTGCCGCTCGACGAGGCACGCGAGCGGCGCCTGACGTTCGACTGGGACTCCGTCCCCATCGAGCGCCCCGAGTTTCTCGGCCTCCGCGCCTTCGAGGATTACCCGCTCGACGAAATCGCGGCGCATATCGACTGGACGCCATTCTTCCATGCCTGGGAACTGAAGGGCGTTTACCCGCGCATCTTCGATCATCCGAAGTTCGGCGTGCGTGCCCGCGAGCTGCACGATGACGGGCGCCGGATGCTCGACACGATCGTGCGCGACAAGTCGCTGCGTGCGTCGTGCGCGTGCTTCCTGTATCCGGCCAACAGCGTCGGCGACGACGTGGAACTGTACGCCGACGAGCAGCGCTCGAGCGTGCTGGCGACATTGCGTTTCCTGCGCCAGCAGGAACAGCGCGCGGCGGGCAAGGCGTATGGCTGTCTGGCGGACTTCGTCGCGCCGCGTGTGAGCGGACGCCTCGACTACGCCGGCGGCTTCGTCGTCACCACGGGGCACGGCGTGCGCGAACTCGCGGCGCGCTTCGAGGCCGACCACGACGACTACAACGCGATCATGGTGAAGGTGCTCGCCGACCGTTTGGCCGAGGCATTCGCCGAGCTCCTGCACAAGAAGGTGCGCGACTGGTGGGGCTACGGCAGGAACGAGAAGCTCTCGAACGAGGAACTGATCGCCGAGAAGTACCGTGGCATTCGTCCGGCGCCGGGCTACCCCGCGTGCCCCGAGCATTCGGAGAAGCGCGTGCTGTTCGACCTGCTCGGCGCGGAGAAGAATACGGGGGTGGAGCTGACCGAGAGCTTCGCCATGACGCCGGCGGCGGCGGTGAGCGGGTACTACTTCGCGCACCCCGAGTCGCGCTACATCGACGTGGGCAAGGTCGGGCACGACCAGGTGGCGGACTACGCGGCCCGCAAGGGTATCGAGGTGGAGGAAGCCGAGCGGCTGTTGCGGTCCAATCTCGCCTAGGATTCCAACGATGTCCCGGTGGCCGCGGAGGGTGGGTGACGGCGCTCCCGGTCTTCCCCACGGAGACGCGAAGGCACGGAGACAGCCCCCTTTCGCGGGAAGCACAGCGGCCCAGGCAGGAGAAGAGGGAACCACGAATCGGCACGAAGACAGAGGAGAACCGAAGGAAGGGGGCCGCCTCCCGGAATTGCATGCGCGTTGCATCAAGATGCCTCACTCCATTTCCTTCCTTTTGCTTTCCTGTCTTTCTCCGTGTCTCCGTGGTGAAAATCCCCGTCGTGCGGGGTCGGGCATTTGGGCGGTCTGACGGGTGGTGGAACGGATGCTGGCGGTCCGTATTCCGGGTGCTGTTCCCCGGGGCGGGCGCGAATCCCCGTTGACCAGCCTCCGCCGCTGGTCCAGCAACCACGCCCCGATGTCACTTACTACTCACAGGCCGAACCCAACCATGTCTGAAGCACACCACGACGCCGATCCTCTCGAGGACGAATTTGCCGCCTTGCTGGAGCAGCACCTGCCCGGCACCACCCCGCGCGAGGCGGGGGAACTGATTGATGCCACCGTTGTCCAGGTCCTCGAGGACGTTGTCCTCGTCGGCTACGGCGCGAAAGCGGAGGCGCCGATTCCATTGCGCGAGTTCCTCGACGCTCGCGGTCAGGTCACTGTCGCGCCGGGTGACGGCGTGCGCCTCGTCCTGCTCGGAACGAACGGCGATGGCTCCGCGAAGCTGAGTTACACGAAGGCGCGCGCCGCGGAAGCGGGCAAAATGCTGCAGGAAGCGGCGGCCCGCAAGGTGCCCGTGCGCGGCACCATCAGCCGCGTCATCAAGGGCGGCGTTCTCGTCGATGTGGGCATGCCCGCGTTCATGCCCGCCAGCCAGGTGGATGTTATGCGCATCGCGGACTTCGAGCCGCTGGTGGGGCAGGATATCGAGGCATACGTTCTGGAGTACGACGAGCAGAAGGGGCGCGCGGTGCTCTCGCGCCGGCAACTGCTGGCCGAGCGCCGCGACAAGCGCCAGCGCGAGTTCCTCGACACCGTTCAGCCCGGCGCCACGATGACGGGCGTCGTGAAGGACGTGTTGAACTTTGGAGTTTTCGTTTCGTTCGACGGCGCCGAGGGGCTGATCCCGCGTTCGGAACTGAGCTACGAGCGCGTGAGCGATCCCTTGGAAATCGCGAAGCCCGGCGACACGATCGAGGTGAAGGTGCTCGACGTGTCGGCCGAAAACGGCCGCCTCACGCTGTCGCGCAAGCGTCTGAACCGCGATCCGTGGGACATGATCGACGAACTTTATCCCGTGGGCACCGTGGTGCGCGGCAAGGTGCGCGAGGTGAAGGACTTCGGCGCGTTCGTGCAGTTGCAGGAAGGCATGACCGGGTTGCTGCACGCGGGCGACATTTCGTGGGACACCGAGCGCAAGAGCGCCTCGGAACATTTCCAGATCGGCGACGACGTAACCTGCCAGGTGGCGGCCATCGACAAGGAGCGCAAGCGCCTGTCGCTGAGCCTGAAGCACCTGTCGCGCGATCCGTGGCTCGATCTGGCGGCGAAGTACCCCGTGGGGGCGCGCGTCAAGGGCACGGTCTCGTCGCTGCGCGATTTCGGCGCGTTCGTGCGCCTGGACGAGTCGGCCGAGGGAATGCTGCACATCAGCGAGCTGAGCTGGACCGAGCGCGTCGCGCATCCGAAAGACATGCTGACCGAGGGGCAGGAAATCGAAGTCGTCGTGCTCAAGCTCGACCCGGACAAGCGCCGCATCGCGCTGGGGCTCAAGCAGCTGGAGCCATCGCCGATCGACAAGTTCCGCAAGGAGCACCCGGTGGGCTCGGTCGTCACGGGCACGGTGACGCGCCTGGCGCCGTTCGGCGTTTTCGTGGAAGTCGCGCCCGGACTCGAAGGCATGATCCACATCAGCGAGCTCGATCAGGAGCGCGTGGAATCGCCGGAGAAAGTGGTGCGCGTGGGCGAGGAAGTGACCGTGAAGGTGCTCAAGATCGAGACGGGCAAGGACCGCATCGCGCTTTCACGCAAGGCGGCCATTCGCCAGGCCGAGCGCGCGAACATCGAACAGTACATCAACAAGGGGAGCGAGAACGTGACGGGCGGCTTGTTTGGCAATGCGCTGCGCGCCGCGTTCGAGAAGACGAAGTAACCGGCTCGCGAACCGAAATCTCTCCATCATCGAGGCGCGGATCAGTTGGTCCGCGCCTCTTTCTTTTCGTGTTCATCCTCGGGGGCGAAGCCTGTTTCGGGGAAGTCAATGACCTCGCGGTTCTGGCCGAGTGGCTTGATGCCGCGCTGAATCGCGACGCGGGCAATCATGTGTGCGGCGATGGGCGTGGTGACGAACTGGAAGACGACGGCCGTCACGGCCTTGGTGATGTCCGTGCCCGTGCCCATGCGGAAGGCCACGGCCAGCACGATGAACGCAAAGCCGAAGGTGCTGGCCTTCGAGACGGCGTGCAGGCGCGTGTAGATGTCCGGGAACTTCACCAGACCCCACGCGGCCGTGATGACGAAGAACGTGCCCGTCATCAGCATCAGGATGAAGACGATGTCCGCGATCAATGGATCAGCCCTCCGCGTTCGAGGTACTTGGCGAGCGCGATCGTGCCGATGAAGCCGACAACCGAAAGCGCCAGAATCGCGTCGAAGAAGAAACTCGTCCCCACCGTCACCTGCCAGATGCCCATCAGGCAGATGATGACGAGCGTGATGGAGTCGGCCGCCATGATGCGGTCGAGCACGTGAGGCCCGCGCACGACGCGGTACAGCAGCAGTGTGAGGGCGAGCAGCAGCCCGGTGAAGAAGATATGCGGAAAGGGAAAGGGCAACAGATCCATGGATGGCTACAACCCCCGCTTGAGGATGTCGATGGGATAGCGCAAGAGCGCGGCGGTGCTCTCGCCCGGATACATGGAGTGGACGATCATGGTGCTCTGATCGTCGCTGACGTCGATGCTGATGGTTCCGGGTGTCAGCGTGATGCGCATCGCCAGAAAGGCCAGCTGGAAGGGGGTGAGGTCGCCGACCGGGACTTCGATCAGGCGCGGGTTGAAGTAGTCCTTGGGCGTCCAGACGTCCATCGCGAGCTGGAGGTTGGACAGCGTGAGGTCGCGCAGGAAGTCGAAGAGGAAGATGACCACGTTGCGTCCGTAGAGAAGCAGGCGCTTGCCCGTGTTCAAATTGGGGACGGAGAAGGAGCCGGGCGAGGGAAGCTGGGGGAGGATCGACAAAATCACGAAGCCCACGATGTGCCCGAGGATGAGGCTCGCCCCGGAGAACCCCACGAGGAACGCAAACACCAGCGCCAGCAGAGCGAGAAGCAGGAAGGTTGTCATTCGACGGGCTCCTTCATGGCAAGTTGCAGTGCCTCGACGCCGCGTGTGCCCAGCACGGCATCGACGTACTCCGTGCGGTCGAGCAGTTGATTGGCGGCATCCGTCGAAACGCCCATGATCCAGGCGCTGGCAAGGGCGACGACGACGGAGACGGCCACGAGCCCGCCCGTCGCCGCGACAACGCCGGTGTTCGAGAGCTTCTTCGCTGCTCCCTCGGGGCGTTCACCCCAGAAGGAATACCGCCAGATTTTGGCCATGCTGGCAATGGTGAACAGGCTCGTCAGCAGCGAGACGGCGACGTAGAACGCATGGCCCTCGACGTAGCCCTCCACGGCGAGGCCGTACTTGCCGTAAAATCCGCTGAGCGGCGGAATGCCGGCGAGCGAGAACGCGGCGAGCAGGAAGAAGACCGAGAGCGCGGGCGAGAGCTTCACCAGTCCCGCCACTTTCCTCAGCGACTGACTCCCTTCGTTCACTTCCACGGCGTCGCCCACCAGGAACAGCGCGGCCTTCACGATGATGTGGTGGATGATGTAGAAGATGCCCGCCGCAATCGCCAATGGCGTGAAGATGCCGAGGCCGAAGATCATGTAGCCGATCTGGCTGATGATGTGGAATGAAAGGATGCGCCGGAAGCTGAACTGGCTCAGTGCACCCATCACGCCGACGATCATCGTCAATCCGCCGATGGCGAGAATGATCGGCTGGAACCAGGAGGCGAACGCGCCCTCGTCGCGGAACAACAGCGTGAAAACGCGGTAGAGACAGTAGACGCCGACCTTCGTGAGGATGCCGGCGAAGTAGGCCGAGATGCCGCGCGGCGCCTTGGGGTAGGCGTCGGGGAGCCAGTAGAACATCGGGTAGAGGGCGGCCTTCATGCCGAAGACGAAGAGGAAGAGCGTGCCGAGCACGCGCGTTTCGGGCGGGTAGCCCAGCTGGGCAAAACGCACGGCGAGCTCCGCGAGGTTCAGCGAACCGAACATGCCGTAGGTGAATCCCGCGGCGACGAGGAACAGCGTGCTGGCGACGAGGTTGAGAATCACGTACTTGAGCGACTCGCGGATCTGGGTGCGCTCGTTGCCGTGGCTGATGAGGGCGTAGCTTGCGAGCAGGATGATCTCGAAGCTGACGAAGAGGTTGAAGAGGTCGCCGGTGCTGAAGGCCCAGTTCACGCCGGTGCACAGGAAGAGGAAGAGCGGATGGAGGAGAAAGGTTTCGCGTTCGCGGTCGAGCGCGCCCGCGGCGAGGAACCACCACGCGGCGGCCTGCACGATGCCGGAGAGCACGAGCATGATCGCGCCGAACTGGTCGAGGGCGAAGACGATGCCGAACGGCCCGGGCCACGCGCCCGAGCGCAGCACCATCACGCCGTGCTCGCGCACCGTGAGCAGGAGCGCGAAAGCCACGAAAGGCATCGCTGTGGCCACGGCGCCGGAGACGATGCGCTGAACCTTCAGCGATCCGCGGAAGAACAGGCAAATGATCGCCCCGATCAGGGGGATCAGGATGGGCAGCAGGACACTGTTGCTCATTCCTCGTCCTCTCCGGCGGCGAGTTCGCCGGCTTCGAGCGTTCCGGTCTCTTCGACGCCGCGCATCATCAGCACCACGAGGAAGGCCGTGACGCCAAAGGAGATCACGATGGCCGTGAGAATCAGGGCCTGCGGGACCGGATCGACGTAGGGCGACGGATCATGGCCGAACGCCTCGACGAGAATCGGCGGCAGCGTGTCGGGATGCCAGCCACTCATCGAGATGAGAAACAGGTTCGTGCCGTGCGAAAGAAGGTTCGTCCCGAGCAGAACCTCGAAGAGGTTGCGTTGCATGATGAGATACAGGCCCGAGGCAAAGAGCAGGAAGACAATGAAGGACGTGAGAAATGCCATGCGTCAGTCCCTCCCCAACCGTTCGATGATCATCAGCGTCGTGCCGACGACGACGAGGAACACGCCGAGGTCGAACACCATCGCGGAGGCAAGCTCCACCTTGCCGAGTGCGGACAAGCCCACGTAGCCATGCACGGAGGCGAGGAAGGGTTGCCCGAAGAGCACTGCGGCGAGGCCCGTACCCACCGCGAAGACGAGGCCGATGGGGAGCAGCGAGCGGTACTTGAAATCATGCATCGGCATGATCTGCGAGCGGCGGAAGGAGATGAAGACCGTGGCGAGTGCGGCACTGGCCATCAGGCCCGCGATGAACCCGCCGCCCGGCTCGCCGTGCCCCTTCAGAAAGAGCACCACCGCGAACACGAGCATCAGCGGCGGCCCAACTCGCGCCATCTCGGACATGATGAGCGACGGCGAGGGCCACATGCGCCGTGCGAAGAACGGCATCGGGGCAACAACGGCGCCCTCGTCGTAGCGCTCGTTGACGCGCATCACGTCGAGCAGCGCGGCGGCCTTTTGCTCGGGCGTGCGCACGTGCTTGCGCTTCAGCGTGAACAGGCACAGCACGCCGAGTCCCGCGATGCCGAGCACCGTGACTTCGCCCATCGTGTCGATGCCTCGGAAGTCCACCAGGATCACGTTCACCACGTTGTTGCCGCCGCCGGAGTGATGATAGGGCGCGAAGGCGGGATAGCCCGCGGCCTCGGCTTCGGCGGCGGTCTCGTACCGGGCGTGCTTGGAGTTCTGGATGTAGTACTCCGACACGGTCGGCTCGCCCTGGAACGTGGGGATGTTCTTGAAGGTGCTGGCAAAGCCGGCGTGCGAAAGAACGGCCATCAGCAGCCCGCCCGTCACAGAGAGAATCAGGCGCATGGACTTGCCGAATCGGCCGAAGGGACGAGGCGGCGGCATGAGGCGCTGGGGCAGATGGAACAGCAGGAGCAGCAGGACGATCAGCATCGCGACTTCGACGAGGATCTGTGTCAGCGCGAGGTCCGGTGCCTTGAAGATCAGGAACAGCAGCGTCACGAACAACCCGATCGGCGCCATGGCGATCAATCGCACCAAGGCAATCCGATGCGTCGCCACCAGCCACAGGCACGCGGTCATCAGCAGGCTGAGCGCCACGCCGACGAGCGGGATATGCTCGAAGTCGATGTTGGGGAGAGCAAAGCCCGACGAGATCATCGCGGCGATCACAAGCCCGAACGCCGCCAGCAGTGTGCGCATCAGATTCGTGGAGAGCGACGCGACCTGTGTCGTGCGCGCCAGCCACGCCGCAAAGGCGGGAATCGCGCGGTCGAACAATGCCTCGTAGGCCGAGCGGAAGATCATGGGGCTTCCCGCGTTCTCGTAGGCTTTCAGGATGCGTCCGCCTGCCAGGAAAACCCCCGCTCCCACGGCGAACAGGAACACGGCAATTGCGAGCAACTTGTCCGCACCATGAAAGAAGGCGACGGTGAAGTGGCTGTGCGTGCCGTAGAACTCCGCGTTGGTCAGCGCGGCGAGCGGCTTCTCGAGAATCGGAACGTACAAGCCCGCGGCCAGGCACAACGCGATCATGATGGCGGGCGCGGCCAGGAGCCCGATGCCCCCTTCGTGCGGATGGATTTCGGGGTCGCGCGGCGCGCCGAAGAATGGGGAAACGACGATGCGAAGGCAGTAGGCCACGGTGAAGAGGCTGGCGAAGATCGCCAGCGCGGGCAGCCCCCACGTCAGCAGTGCCGACTCGGCGTGCAACGAGAGCGAGGCTTTCAGGAACAGTTCCTTGGCGACGAACCCGAAGGTCAGCGGCACGCCCGCCATCGACGCGCACCCGATTGCCATCAGGACGAACGTGCGCGGCATGGTGCGCCGCAGGCCGCCGAGGCGCGTCCAGTCACGCGTGTGGCATCCGTGGTCGATCACGCCGCAGAGCATGAACAGGGCGCCCTTGAAGAGCGCGTGGCTGAGGACGAGCAGGAGGTCGAGCGGGAGCAGGTGCTCGCCGCCGACGCGATGTGCGCCGAAACCGTAGTACGCCGTCAGCAGGCCAAGCTGGCTGACCGTGGAGTGCGCCAGCAGTTGCTTGATGTCGCGTGCGCACATCGCCATGAAGCCGCCGATGCACATCGTGATGACGCCCGTCCCGCCGACGAGCCACAGCCACATGCCTGCATCCGAGTACATGGGGTAGAGACGGCCGAGCAGGTAGATGCCCGCTTTCACCATTGTGGCGGCATGCAGGAAGGCGCTGACGGGCGTGGGGGCCTCCATCGCGCCGGGGAGCCAGAACTGGAAGGGGAACTGTGCGCTCTTGGTGAAGGCGCCGAGGAGGAGCAGGACGAGGGCCACGCCCGCGGCCGGATGCGCGAGGTACACCTCGCGGTTGGCCCAGAGTTGGTCCCACTCCAGCACCATCGCGGGATCGAGTCCGGCGCTCTTTGCCATCCAGACCAGCGCGGCCAGGCCCGCGAGCAGGCACAGGCCGCCGCTCGCCGTCACGATCAGCGCACGCAGCGCACCGGCCCGCGCGCTGGCCTTCTCGTGCCAGTGCCCGATCAGGATGAACGAGGAGATGGAAGTCAGCTCCCAGAACATGAACATGAGGAGCGCGTTCTTCGAGACGACGACGCCGACCATCGAGCCCATGAAGAAGAGCATGGTGGCGTAAAACCGCCACGGCGAATCGTTCGGGTCCATGTAATGGCCCGAGTAGTGGAAGATGAGGAAGGCGATTCCGACGACGAGCCAGGCGAAGAAGAGGGCCGGGCCGTCGAGCCAGATCGAAAAGTTCAGGCCCACCTGCGGCATCCAGGACGCGAAGACGGCGGGACGCTCGGCCATGCCGAACGTCATCCATGCGAGCAGGAGGAGGCACGCGCCCGTGAAGCCGAGAGCGAGCCAGCGGGGCATCGAAAGAGGAAGACGCTCGCGCGGGAGAACAAGGGAGAGGAGGGCGCCGGCGAAGGGAAGAAGGAGGAAGAGAAGAAACAACATCGTCGGGTCGTCGGTCCGTTTCCTTTGGTACGAGACAGGAACTGGGCTGGCAGTGGAACGCCGCCGCCGAAGAAAGAGCACCCCCCACAACCCGCACTGCCCGACGGTCGGCAGACGGGAACAGAAACGTTGGCCTGCCGGGCGAAGTGCCACGCAGGAGGGGGAGCCGAACTTCCTCTGACGGCAACGGGATTCTTGTCCCGGCCAGCGCGCGAAGGGAGCAAGATTTATGCGCCAATTTCCACGTTTCCCGCTCTAAGACACAAAAGTTTGTGCGGGGATCCTTCCGGGGGCATTGCGGCCGGTGAAACGGTGAACGAAGCAGGAAAGGAGGGGGCATTGCTGCCCGCTTGGCAAGGGAGCGCCCCCCTCGCCCCGGCAGGGTCCCAACAAGCTTCGGCGTTGGTGACGCGCCCATCAGGCCGCAACGGCGTCAAGATGCGCCGGAAGAGTTTTTCGTGCGGAAGATTCTCTTGCCATCGTCGGCCAGAGCGAGGCACAAGAAACGACAAAACAGCGAATCTTTGTCCGATATGGTGTTTCCGGAATCTTAGGAGGCCCTCTTCCATGCAAGCAACGGCACTTTCCAGAACCGCTCTATCGCGGGGAATCGCCCGTCCGGCGGCGGGAGTCGAACTCGCCGCCCTGACGCTGTTCGCCATCGTTCTTCCCCTCTTGCTGCGCCACCCGCAGGCGGTGGTGGGCACGGCGGTGAACGGGGCGCTGGCGCTGGCGGCGTGGCGGTCGCGCTCATGGCTTGGGACGTTGCCTTTGGTGCTTCTGCCGGCGGTGGCTGCCGTGGGTGGTGGCGCGCTGTTTGGCACTCCGGTTTCGGCGGGGTTGGTGCTGCTGGTGCCCGGGATCTGGGCGGGCAACGCCCTGTTTGTGGCGCTTCTGCGGAGAATGGAAAGCCGGCCGTTGGGGCTGGCGATGGCGGCGACGCTGAAGACGGCGGTGATCGGGTTGTGGATCGCGGGTCTGGTGGTTGGAGGTTTGCTGCCGGTGGCGTTTCTGCTGGTGGTGGCACCGATGCAACTGCTGACGGCGGCGATGGGCGGGCTTCTGGCCCTGCCGGTTTGCCACGTATTGGGGCGGCGGGGGCATCAGGCATAAGGGAAGGCGGCAGCACGGTCCCGGGGGTGGGCACCATGATGAACGCGGACAGCCGGGCCTTTACACTGATTGAACTACTGATCGTTGTCGCGATCATTGCGGTGCTCGCGGCGATTGCGGTGCCGAACTTTCTCGAAGCGCAGACGCGTTCGAAGGTTTCGCGCGCGCAGGCGGACATGCGGACGATGGCGTTGGCGGCGGAGGCCTACGCGACGGACTTCAACACCTACCCGCTCTACGGTGTTCTCAACGCGGACGGAACGATCCAGGATCCCCACGCTTCGCCGTCGGGTGCGGCGGCGCACAAGTTCCTGGGGCACGCCGTTACTTCGCCGGTGGCGTATGTGAGCACGCTGGCCGAGGACATTTTCGTCAGCCCGGACGACACGCCGCTTCCCGCTTGGCGGCCGTACTACGCGCGGTACTTCTACACGAATCTTGATCAGTTCGAGAAGGTGATGCAGCCTTCGGCGCCTCCGGTGATTGCGGCCAAGCGCGAGGCGTTCGGCATCTGGATTCTGGCGTCCGCCGGGCCGGACCTCGACCGTCTCGATCTCGCCCGCGATCTCGCTTACGATCCCAGCAACGGCACCTTGTCGGATGGCGACATCATCCGAAGTCAGAAATTCGCGGAATTCAAGTAGCCGCACAGGCAACGGAATCCGGCGCCGCCGGATGCAACCGAGAGGAGAGGCAACATGCCCGACGCAGTGATGGTCCCCGATATCTCCCGCACCGTGCAGAAGTGGCGGAACAAACGCGGGAGCCTGATCATGGCGCTTCACGAAATCCAGAACCGCTATGGGTACGTGCCGCGCAACGTGTCGCTGCAGATCGCCCAGTTGATGGACGTTCCCCTGGCGCGCATTTACGAGGTGGTGACGTTCTACAACTACTTCAAGCTGGAACCTCCGGGAAGGAACAACCTCTCGGTCTGCCTCGGCACGGCGTGCTATCTCAAGGGAGCGCCCGAGCTGCTCAACGAGCTGAAGAGCCGCCTGGGTGTGTCGGAGGGCGAGACGACGCCCGACGGCGAATTCCACCTGCAGTCGGTGCGCTGCGTCGGTTGCTGCGGCCTTGCGCCGGTGGTGGTGGCGAACGGCGAGACGTTGAGCAAGGTTCAGCCCTCGTCGATCGAGGGGCTGATCCATCGTTGCCACAAGGAGGAGTGACCCGTGGCCAAGCTGACTTTCGAGGAACTCGACAAACTGCGCGACGAGTACCGCGCCCAGCGCGCCCAGCGAAGCTGGATCCGCGTCGGCACGAGCACCTGCGGCATCGCCGCGGGCGCGGAAGCCGTGTACCGGACGATCGTCGATGAAGTGCGCCGCCGCGATCTCGACATCGACGTGCAGCGCGTCGGATGCGTCGGCATGTGTTACGCCGAGCCGCTCGTCGAGGTGAACGTGCAGGGCGCGCCCCGCACCATGTACAGCGAGGTCGGCACCGAAGCCGCCGAGCGCATCGTGGCCGAGCACGTGGTGAACGGAAACCCCATCCCCGGCCTGGCCATTCCCGGCATCGAGACCCTTGGCTACGAAGACGACGGCCTTGCCGCGCGCCAGGGCAAGCAGGTGCGCATTGTCCTGCGCAACTGCGGCCTGATCGATCCGACGAAGATCGAGGACTCCATCGCCCGGGGCGGTTATCAGGGACTGAAGCGCGCGCTCTTCGACCTCCGCGAGGAAGGCGTGCTCGAAGAAATGAAAGCGAGTGGCCTGCGCGGGCGTGGAGGCGCGGGCTATCCTACGTGGCTGAAGTGGAAGTCTCTGCGCGAAGCGCACGGCCCCGAAAAGTACATGATCTGCAACGCCGACGAAGGCGATCCCGGTGCCTACATGGACCGCAGCGTCCTTGAAGGCGATCCGCACACCGTGATCGAAGGCATGCTGATCGCCTGCTTTGCCACGGGCACCTCGAGGGGCTATTTGTACATTCGCGCGGAATACCCGCTTGCCATCGATCGCATCGAGACGGCGTTGCGGCAGGCGCGGCGCATGGGCCTGATCGGCAAGAACATTTTGGGGACGGAGTTCTCGTGCGATCTGGAAGTGCGGCTGGGCGCGGGCGCGTTCGTCTGCGGCGAGGAAACCGCACTGATGCACTCGATCGAGGGGAAGCGCGGCACGCCGCGTCCCCGCCCGCCCTTTCCCGCGCAATCGGGGCTGTGGGGCAATCCAACGAACATCAACAACGTCGAGACGTTTGCGAACGTCGCGCCCATTATCGTGCGCGGCGGAGAGTGGTTCGCGCAGTGGGGGAGCGGCAAGTCCTTCGGCACGAAGGTCTTCGCCGTGACGGGCAAGGTGCGGCACTCGGGGCTCGTTGAAATCCCAATGGGAACGACACTGCGCGAGATCGTCGTCGACATTTGCGGCGGCGTTCCCGCGGGGCATCGCATCAAGGCGGTGCAGACGGGCGGCCCCTCGGGCGGCGTGATTCCGTCGGAGCTGCTCGACACGCCGGTCAGTTACGAGGGTCTCCAGGAACTCGGCTCGATCATGGGATCGGGCGGCATGATCGTCATGGACGAGAGCGACAGCATGATCGACATCGTGAAGTTCTACACGGACTTCTGCGTCGAGGAGTCGTGCGGCAAGTGCGCGCCGTGCCGCATTGGCGGCAAACAGATGTGCCTGTTGCTCGAAAAAATCCAGAGCGGCAAGGGAACGTGGGCGGACGTGGACACGATGAAGCGGGTCTGCCTCGCAATGCAGAAGGCATCGCTGTGCGGCCTTGGCCAGACGGCGCCAAACCCCGTGCTCTCCACGCTGCGCTACTTCGAGGACGAGTACCGCGCCCTTCTCGGGGCACGCTAGAACGCGCATCAATCAAAGCGAGAGAAACACCAGCACACCGACGACCGCAAATAGCGGGGAGGCACTCCATGGCAGTTCACGCGCACATCAACGGCATCCCGGTGGAAGTCCCGGAAGGGACGATGATCCTGGACGCGGCGCGCTCCGTGCAGATCGATATTCCCAGGCTGTGCAAGCATCCCGATCTCGATCCGACGGCCGCCTGCGGCATCTGCATCGTCAAGGTCGAGGGCATCAACCGGATGCTGCGCGCCTGCTGTACGCCGATCGAAGAGGGCATGAAGATCGTCACGCACGATCCGGAGATCGTCGAGGTGCGCCGCACGGTCGTCGAACTCATCATGTCCAAGCACCCCAACGAGTGCCTGACCTGCGGGCGGAACCAGAACTGCGAGTTGCAGACGCTCGTCGCGGAATTCGGCATCCGCACGGTTGCGTTGCCGAACATCGTGCCCGACTTGCCGCTCTACGACGACACCGAGGTGCTGACGATCGACCCGCGCAAGTGCATCACCTGTGGGCGCTGCGTGATGGTCTGCCAGGAGATGCAGAACGTCCACGCGTTGTGCTTCCTTGATCGCGGCTACGGCACGCGCATTGCCGCGGCCGGCGTGACGCTCGGCGAGTCGCCGTGCGTCAAGTGCGGGCAGTGCTCCGCCCATTGCCCCACAGGTGCCATTGTCGAGTTCGATGAGACCGGCAAGACGTGGGATTACATCAAGGATCCCTCGCTCTTCACGGCCGTGCAGATCGCGCCGTCGGTGCGCGTCGCCATTGGCGAGGCATTCGGTTATCCTCCCGGGACGAATCTCACGGGCAAGCTCTACGCGGCTCTGCGCCGCATGGGATTCGACGCGATCTTCGACACGAACTTCGGCGCCGACGTCACCATCCTGGAGGAAGGGACGGAGTTCATCCAGCGCTTCGTCCACAAGTCCGCCGAACTGCCGCTCATCACGAGTTGCTGCCCGGCGTGGGTGGATTTCATGGAGAAGTTCTACGGCGACATGATCGACCACTTCTCCACGTGCAAGTCGCCGCACGAGATCGTGGGCGTGCTGGCCAAGACGTACTACGCAAAGAAGCAAGGACTCGATCCCGCGAAGATGCGCGTCGTCTCGATCATGCCGTGCACCGCGAAGAAGTGGGAGATCCACCGCAGCGCCTCGATGGCGGCCTCGGGCTACCAGGACGTGGACGTGTCGCTGACGACGCGCGAGCTTGCCCGCATGATCAAGCAGGCGGGCATCGATTTCCGCCACCTGCCCGAGGAGGAATGTGATCGCGTTCTCGGGGATTACTCGGGTGCGGGAACGATCTTCGGCGCGACGGGTGGCGTGATGGAAGCGGCGCTGCGCACGGCCCAGGACCTTCTGACGGGGAAGGCACTGAAGAAGGTTGAGTTCAAGGCGATCCGGGGCCTGAAGGGCGTGAAGGAAGCCGAAGTCGAAGTCGCGGGGAAGACCGTGCGCGTCGCCGTCGCGCATGGGCTGGCGAACGTCGAATCCGTTCTGGAGCGCGTGCAGGAGGCCAAGGAGAAGGGCGACGAGCCGCCGTACCACTTCATCGAAGTCATGGCATGCCCCGGCGGATGTGTGGGCGGTGGCGGCCAGCCGTACGGCGTGACGAACGAAGTGCGCGAGGCGCGAGCACGCGGACTCTACACCGAGGACGAAAGGCTCGCCGTCCGCAAGTCGCACGAGAACCCCGAGGTCAAACGCCTCTACGACGAGTTCCTGGAGAAGCCGCTGAGCCACAAGTCCCACGAGCTCCTGCACACGCGCTACCAGGCGCGCCTGACGTACTCGCGCTGATGCGGGCTTGAGGGTCAGCCATATCACGGAGGCAGCCGCCTTCGCCAGAGGCTACGGCGGGCCAAGCGGGAGGGACGGAGAAAAAACAGCGGCGCACAACGCACCACGAACCGCCGTCTCAACTCTTGTACATGTAGTTGTGCAGGTCCTTGATGGTCTCGTTGCGTGCTTCGAGTTCGTGACGCAGCAGATCGCCGGCGCTGATCATGCCGAGGAGGCGGCCGTTCTCCACGATGGGGAGGTGGCGCACGCGGCGTTCGGTGATGATTTTTTCGCATTCCTCCAGCGTGATGTCGGGGCCGATGGTGTGGGGCTCGGCCGTCATCACGGCGCTGACGAGGGTCTCCGCGGGGGCGAGTTCCCTGCCAACGACGCGGACGAGGATGTCGCGCTCGGTGAAGATGCCCGCGATGCGCCCGTCCTCCATCACCATGACGGCGCCGATGTGCCGCTCGTTCATTCGGCGGGCGGCTTCGAGTACGGTGTCGTCCGGGCGGACCGAGGCCACGTCGGTGCCCTTTTTTGCGAGAACTTCCCTGACTGTCGCCATTGGAGAACTCCTTTCACTGATGGTGCCAGTTAGTCCGGTTACTGAACGCCTGTCAAGAAGCACGAAACGTCTGGCGCATCTGGTACTGATCGTGCAAGTCTTCCCCATGCCCAGTGCACGGGAGGTGCGAACCCAGCGATGCGATTCACGGTAAGCCGTTCGACAACCGTCCTGTTTGCCGTCGCCGTCGCCTTTGTGGCGATCGTGGCGCTGATCGTGTGGATCGACCGCGCCAACGGCGTGGACTACACGTTGACGTTTCGCGATGCACACGGCCTGAGCGCGGGTGCGCCCGTGCGCCTGGACGGCCGGGACATCGGCCGCGTGCGCGCCGTCCACGAGCAGGACGGCGGCGTGGAGGTGGCCGTGCGTATCTTCCCCGAGTTCGCGGACACGCTGCATGCGCCGCCCAACACGACGGCCCGCATCCATTCCGGGACGCCCGTGATCGGCGAGCCGTACATCGAAGTCGTCAATCGGGGCGAGCCGGGCGAGGGGCTTGCCAAGGGGACGCGCGTTGAAGGGCTTGAGGGATGGACCGAGGAACTCGCCTGGAAGGGCGAGGAGAAGGCCGCAGCTTCCTGGGACCGCCTTGTTGATCTGACGCGCGGCGAGATGAGCCAGCTCCAATTGTGGCTCGACACGCGTGATGCGGGGGAAATCAAGGACAACGTCACGACGTTCATGGCCGATTTCGAGGAAGCCGCCGCGTCGAAGGCGGACGGCGCGCGCGAGTCGCTCGCCGGGCTCTTCGCCCGCGCCCGCGAGATCGGCGGCGAGATGCGCCGCTCGCCCGAAGCGCAGGCCGCCGCGCAGGATGTCGAGCGCACGCTGGAGACCGTTCTCGAAAGCAGCCAGGACCTTTCGGAAGAGGCGCGCGGGAAACTCGAGGACGTGCTCGAAGAACTCAGGAGCGCGTCCTCGGGAGTGGGAAAGCCGGGGAGTTGAGGAAGCGCCCTACCCCGCGCGTTCCTCGGCCAGCAGGCGTGCCTGTTCCGCCTCGAATTCCGCGCGTTCCTTCGTGCGCTCGCGTTCGAGCGAATCCTCGGGTTCCAGGTGCGTTTTCCACGCGATGGTCGGGCGCTCCCACGTGAGCTGATCGCCCTTCACGAACAAGTGCGTGTAGCCGTAGGGGAATCCCATCCACGTGCCGCTCCACCAGCAGGCGCTGACGGCCGGGCTGGTGAGGTACGTCACGCCGTTGAACGTGTAGTCCTCGATCATGTGGCTGTGGCCCTGGAGGACGACCTTCACGCCGTGGCGTTCGAGGATCAGGCGCAGGGCCTTGTTGTCGGCCACGACCATGCCGGGCGTGATGGCCTTCGTGTTGGGATCGCCGTTGATCTGGCCAATGGCGCAGAACGCGGCGATGTGCATGACGACGACCTTCGGGCGTGTGCCTGCGCGTCCCAGGTCGCGCGCCAGCCAGGCGAGTTGCTCGTCGCCGATTTTGCCCGTGTACGTGGGGCCGTTGTCCGTCTTCACCTCGAACATCGTGTCGAGAATGGCGAAGTGCCAGCCGTGGGCGTCGAAGCTGTAATAATTCCGCTCCATGCCGAGGCGGTCCATGATCATCTTCATGCCGATCTCGGGGTCGTTGGGGTCGCACTTGCGGCGCGAGGACCAGCCGAGCGCGTCGTGATTGCCGAGCGCATGGTAGTACGGCATGGCGAGTCCGGCGGTGACTTCCTTGTAGATGCCGATCTGATCCTCGAACTCTTCCTTGGGCGTGTAGTTGCCGTCGAAGGCGAGGTCGCCGCCCATGAGCGCGAGGGCGGGGCGGGGGCGCAGCGCGTTGACGTGTGCGATGGCCGCGCGATAACCCTCGTCGCCCTTGCGCTTGCGGCGCACGTGCATGTCGGTGAGGTGGACGAAGGAGAAGTCCGCGTTCTCCTTGATGGCGAGATGGCGGTCGAGCGCCTCGGCGGACGCGCCGCCCTTGGTGGCACACCCCACGGCGGCCACCGTCGTCCCCAGGCCGATCAGCTTCAGCGCCTCGCGGCGGTTCATCGTTGTCATCGTCGCTCCCCCTTGCGGAATCAATTGTCGCGCCGCCCCCATGACGGCGCTTGCAGTACAAGGGAAGGACGCGGGAGCGGGATGGGCAAGAGGACTTGAGATTCTGTATACCGGCAACTCCTCGCCAACCGTGGCCGGGGCGTTTTGTCCCCAAGAGCCTCCCGGGTCCCCCTGCTTCGTGGGTTTCCCGATGACGTTGCTCCCGGGTCTCCGGCATCTCTCGGGGAATCGGGCAAAGCTGTGAAAATCCCGTTGCGCGAAGGGGACGACAGGGCCAGACTTGCCGCCGGAATCCACTCCCTTTGGATGACGCTTCGCCCGAGTGCCCGCAACCGCCACCGATCCCCGTTTGATTGCCCAGATCCGTCAGGACCTGTTGGCGCGCACCCCTGCCCATCGGGTGCCCCACGTCATGGGAGTGGAGGGAATGGTGGTGCTGCTCGCCCGGCAGTGGGGAGTGGATGTGGGGCGCTGCCTGCTGGCGGGACTACTGCACGATCTCGGCAAGCCCTATGCGAAGAGCGCACAGCGCGAGAAGCTGGATGGCTGCACGGCGGTGCCGCCAACGCGCGATGACTTCGAGTGCGCGCCGGTCTGGCATGGCCTGATCTCCGCGCAGGAGGGGCGCGCCGTCTATGGCGTGGAGGACCGCGAGGTGCTCGAAGCCGTCGCCTATCATTCCACCGGAGCGCCAAACCTGGGGGACGTCGGGCTGGTGCTGTATGTGTCGGATTTTGCCGAGCCGAGCCGCAACTGGGCCGGAGTGGAGCAGATTCGCGCGCACCTGCGCTCTCTGACGCTGAAAGAAGCCGCCGCGGAAGTGGCACGATTGAAGCAGGAGCGGCTTGACAAGAAGGGCCAGCCAGCCCACCCACGCACGCATGCCATGTACGAATGGCTGCAATCTTCGCTGAAGAAAGGCGGATGAACACCGTGTCAGAATCGACCGAGAGAGCCCGCCGGGCCGCGCGTTTGGCAGACGAGAAGAAAGCAGAGGACATCGTGGTGCTCGACGTCACCGGCGTGTGCACCTTCTGCGACGCCTTCGTCGTGGCCACGGGTTCCACGGGCCTGCAACTGCGCGCCATCGCCGACAGCATCATCATGGGGCTGAAGGCGGACGACGGCTTCAAGCCCGCCGTCGACGGCGAGCGCAACGCCAGTTGGGTGGTGCTCGACTACGGCGACGTCGTCGTTCATCTGATGAGCCAGGAAGCGCGGGAGTTCTACCGCCTCGAAGACCTGTGGGGCGACGGCAAGCAGATCGATTGGCAGGACGCCGACGCCGCACAGGGCGCAACGGCCAGCTAGCCACACGGCGGGGCACTGCCCCAGGGTGCCCGAATCCCTCGCAAGCCAAATCGTCCAGCCGTCCCTGTCCGGGCACTTTGAGCCGGCTCCACGGGTTTCAGAGAATCCTGCGTGGAGCCGGACGGAGTGGAATTGTCTTGTGCCCCCCGGGGAGAGGGTGGTTGGGTGGGCGGGCAGGCCAACTCTCCGAGTTGGAAGGGTGAGTGTTTGTCTATCGGGCAGGGGAGTTTCCCGCTGCCACCGCGCATTCACCCTCCTGCGGCTTCCCGAGAGTTCCATGCCGGAGCCAGATTTCCAGCGCCCCCCCACGGGGCAATCCCATGCGTCCGGGCCACCAGCCGTCCGGGCCGGGATGAGGTCAACCCACCGAAAAGGTGTTCCAGCCATGATGAAGTTCAAGAAGGGCGAAACCGTGGTCGAGCCGAGCATCGGCATCTGCAACGTCATCGGCATGAAGATGATGAAGGTGGATGGTCAGGACATGACCATGTACATCTTCGAGGCGCAGAATGCGAATGTCTACGTCCCGGCGGATCAGTTGGAGAAGCGCGGCATTCGCCGCCCGATGACCCGCGAGGACGTCAAGCGCGTGCTGGCCAGCCTCAAGCAGCCCGCCTCGCCCAACCGCGCCGACGCCCGCCTGCAGTACGTCAACTACCGCGAAATCATGAAGTCCGGCGATCCGGCCAAGATCACCCGCCTCCTGCGCGATCTCTACATCCTCGATCAGTCCGACGATCTGAAGGGGAAGGAAAAGGAGATCATGGACCAGGCGAAGAAGTTCCTGTGCGACGAAATCGCCTTCGTCCGTGAGACCAGCAAGACGCAGGTCATGGAGACGATCAACGAAGCGCTCCGCCAGATGTACAAGAAGAAGATGACCAAGGACAAAGAGAAGGCCAAGAAGTCCGGCGTCGGGCTGTCGATGGGTATTCTCGGCTACGAGGACGACGAGGCCGCAGGCGGTGAGGAAGAAAAAGAAGTGCTCACCGGCAAGGCCGCCAAGACCGCCGATGACGGCGAGACCTTCGACGAGGACGACTCCGACGAGGACGAGGACGGCGAGGAGAAGGCCAAGCCCTTCACCGAGGAAGAAGAGGCGTTCTTCGAGGACGAAGAGGAAGACGAGTAACCCGCACTCTCCGCACACAAACTGCCAATCAAACGGCCCCCGGATTCATCGTCCGGGGGCCGTTTTGCGAAGAGGCAACGGGTGGCGGGGCGCTCAGTACATCAGGGCGCTTTCGCGGCGGGCGGCGAAGGCCAGGAACTCGGGGCTCGTGCGCCAGCGCGCGGCGATGGCCGAGGGCTCCTCGCCCGCCTTCAGCGCGTCGAGAACCCACTGGGCGCCGACGAGGCCGCGCAGGCGGTCGATCGAGTACTTCTCGCCCCCCACTTCCATCAGTGCGTCGAGCATGTGGATGCCGGCTTCGACGGGGCTGACGCGGTGGCGGTCGACCACGACGATACGCACGCCGTGGCAGATTTCGCCGGTGAACTGATAGGGGTAGTTCTTGCGGCCGGTGATGTCGTTGGCGGCGGGCACGAAGGTGGTGCGCATGAACCAGAGGCCCGGGAGATTGCGGGCGTTGAGGTTGGCGGCGAGTTCGTCGCCGTCGATCCACGGGGCGCCGAGATATTCAAAGGGGCGGTCGGTGCCGCGGCCGACGGAGACGATCTTGTTCGCTTCCGTCTGGGCGACCATGGTGTAGAGGATTTCCTCGTCGACCGAGCGCATGTTGGGCGAGGGGTTGACCCAGGGGAGGCCGGTCTCGTCGAAGTACATGTCGCGGGTCCAGCCCTTCATGGCCACGATGTCGAGGTCGGGCTGAATGTCGTGGTGGTTGTAGTACAGGTTGGCGAGTTCGCCGAAGGTCATGCCGTGGGCGGTGCTCATGGGGACGAAGGCGGTGAAGCCGCCGACGAGGTCGTCGTCCTGGATGGGTCCGTCGAACCAGTTGCCCTGGATGGGGTTGGGACGGTCGAGGACGATGAAGCGCAGGTTGGCTTCCTGGGCCTTCTTCATGCAGTTGCCGAGCGTGGCGCTGTAGGTGTAGAAGCGCGCGCCGACGTCCTGGATGTCGAAGATGAGGGTGTCGACTCCGGCGAGGTCCTCGTCGCGGGGGACGCGGCGGTCGCCATAGAGGCTGTAGATGGGGAGGCCGGTTTTCTCGTCCTTGCCGTCGCTGATGTGGACGTCGGCATCGCCGCGGAAGCCGTGCTCGGGCGAGAAGATGGCGATGACGTTGACGTTGGGGTCGGCGACGAGCAGGTCGAGCAGGTGCTCGCCCTCGCTATTGATGGAGGAATGGTTGGCAATGATGGCGACGTTGCGGCCGTGCAGACGGGCGAAGCCTTCCTGCTGGAGAACATCGAGTCCGGTGAGGACACGGGGGGCGGAGGACGCGTCGAGACGGCTGCCCGCTGCGAAGGACCGGGCGCTCGATGACGCACTGGCGGTCTGGCAGCCGAACAACCCGGCGAGGACCACGAGGATCAGGGCGCTGCGAAGGGCACCCGCGAGGCAAAGACGCGAAAACTTTCTCATGCTGGTTTCTCCTGCTGGAATTTCCAGGGTGATGGGAGGAACGTTGCCGGGAGGGTGACAGTGGGCAAGCAGGGCTTTGTACCGGAAGAGGGAGAAAGCGGGGGGCGGGAGATGGACCCGTCGGACGGGACGTTGTGAACGTCCTGTTGCGCCGGTGGGACGGCCGGGGAACAGGATGAGAGCCGCAATTGTCTGTTCAGTGAGGAAGGAGTCCTTCTGCCATGAGCTTTCGCGCGCGTTTGGCAATGCAGTGCCTGCTGGTGGTGCTGGGGTTTGTGCTGACAGGTTGCGCGGCGTTGCGCACGTCCGAGCGCTCGATCAGTGCCCTGACCTACCCGGCGCAGGTGGAGTCCCTGATGGGCGATCAGTTCGCCGAGCAGATCGCCCAGGAATACCCGGTGATCCATGACGCCGAGGCCGACGCGTGGCTGCAGGCCATGGGCCAGCGGCTCGTCGATTTCTCGCCCGCCACGGCGCAGGACTTCACGTTCCAGTTTGTCGAGTCGGGCGAAGTCAATGCCTTCGCGATCCCCGGCGGGTACTGCTACGTCAACATCGGGTTGATCCTGTTTGCCGAGAACGAGGCCCAGGTCGCCGCCGTCGTCGGGCACGAAATCAATCACGTCACGAAGCGCCACGGCATCCTGCAGCTCCAACGCTCGCGGGGCATCCAGGTCGCGACGGACTTCCTCGCTTCGCAGGTGCAGGCCAACGCCGCCCAGCAGGCCGCCCGTGCCGCGGCGCAGGCCGGCGGCTATCTGGCCATGCGCAAGTTCGGGCGCGAGGACGAACACGAGGCCGACACCTATGGCGTGCAGGCCATGACGGGGGCGGGCTGGGACCCGCGCGAGGGCATCAAGTTCTTCGAGCGTCTCAACGCCCTGTACGGCGGCCAGACCCCCGGCTTCCTGGAGCAGATGCTCGCCACCCACCCGGCCACCACGGCCCGCATCGAGCGCCTGCAGGAAATGACGGCCGAGCTCGACCTCAGTGGCCGCGACCTCATCGTGAACACGCCGGAGTTCCAGGCCATCCAGGCGCGTTTCCGCAAGAATTACCCGCACTTGCAGCCCGATGCGTCTGCATCGGGTTAGTTTGATAACGCATACACCGGTGCGCGCCCTCTTCCGCTTGCGTCGCGGGTGGCGCCGGGCGTGAATGCACCCTCTTACTGCCTGTGGATGGGCCGACGGGGGGCGAGGACTTCCGGCCGGCAGGCATTCCAGGACGCCCTATCAGGAACGAACCATGGCCAGTGTGACGCTCAACAGCCTCTATAAAGTCTATCCCGGCGACGTGAAAGCCGTGAACGACGTGAACCTTGAGATTCAGGACAAGGAGTTCCTGGTGCTCGTCGGGCCGTCGGGCTGCGGAAAGTCCACGACGCTGCGCATGGTCGCCGGGCTCGAGGAAATCAGCGAAGGCACCATCAAGATCGGCGACCGCGTTGTGAACGACGTCCCCCCCAAGGACCGCGACATCGCCATGGTCTTCCAGAATTACGCGCTCTATCCCCACATGACCGTCTACAACAACATGGCGTTCGGGCTGAAGCTGCGCCGCTTTCCCAAGGCGGAAATCAAGAAGCGCGTCGAGGAGGCCGCCCGCATCCTGGGGATCGAGAACCTGCTCGACCGCAAGCCCAAGGCCCTGTCCGGCGGCCAGCGCCAACGCGTCGCCGTCGGCCGCGCCATCGTCCGCCAGCCCAAGGTCTTCCTCTTCGACGAACCCCTCTCCAACCTCGACGCCAAGCTGCGCGTCCAGATGCGCGTGGAAATCAGCAAGCTGCACGCGCGCCTGCAGTCCACGATGATCTACGTCACCCACGACCAGGTGGAAGCCATGACGATGGGCGACCGCATCGTCGTCATGAAGGACGGCCTGGTGCAGCAGGTTGCCGACCCGATCACGCTGTACGACAAGCCGGTGAACAAGTTCGTCGCCGGCTTCATCGGCACCCCGCCGATGAACTTCATCGATGGCGAGCTGATCGAGGAAGACGGCAAGCTGTGCTTCCAGGAAGACAAGTTCAAGATCACGCTGACGGACGAGATCGCGGCGAAAGTCCGCGAGGCGGGCGTCGAGCGTGGCCCCGTGGCCTTGGGCGTGCGTCCCGAGGATTTCCACGACGCCGAGGAAGTCCCGGCGGGCACCACGACGGCCGAAGTCAAGGCCCGCGTCGAAATCGTCGAGCCCATGGGATCCGAACTCTACCTGTACATGACAACGGGCAAGAACCCGTTCGTTGCCCGCGTCGGCCCGCACATCAAGACGGAGATCGACGCCGAGATGCCTTTGCTCGTAAATCTGAAAAAGATCCACCTCTTCGACGCCAAAACGGAGCTGACAATCGTCTGAGAGGGGCGGGGAACGGCAACCTCCACCTGCAAATGCCAGCCCGCGGACCCTTCAGAGGTCGGCGGGCTGACGTCTTTTTTTAGGGCCAGGCCCAGTGCAAATCCCTTGACGGGACCCGGTGACACCGTATCCTTATACTTACATTGGCACATATTCCATTCTTCTGAAGGAGAAGTAGCATGAAGGTACAACAGACATTAGGCATGGTTGCGGCGGTGCTTGCATCGTCCGCCGTCTTCGCTACCACCCCCGGGCAGGTTGTGATCAACGAAGTGGGCGTCGTCGCGGACGGTACCGACGCCAACGAGTTCATCGAACTCTACGGCCCGGCCAGCCATGACCTCAGCGACTGCGAACTCGTTCTGATCACCGCGAGCAATGGAACCGCCTATCAGACCTTTGACCTCGCCGGGCAGACAATCCCCGCCGACGGCTTTTTCGTGATCTCGGCCAACGCGGCCACCGTCCCCAACACTGATCTTGACGTGACTCCGGACGAGAATTTGATCCAGAACGGCGACCCGGACGCCATCGTGCTGCGCACGAAGGACACGGGCTCGGGCAACACGGTCATCGACGCGGTTGCCTACTTCACCCAGTACGACACCACCCCCGGGACAGCTGAACCCGGCAGCCTTGCGGCGACGGATTATGAAGGCGATCCCACCGGTCTCGGTGGCGACGACGAGTGGAACACCCAGACGGGCACCTCGGCTGCTACCCCCGAGCCGACTGCTCCCTTCATCGACGCCAGCATCGGCCGCTATCCCGACGGCGCCGACACCGACGACAACTGGACGGACTTCCACACGATGTTCGTGCGCACCCCCGGCGAGTCGAATGCGGCTTCGGTGACGTCCACGCTTCCGATCACGGAAGACTTCAGCCAGGCCACCGGTCTGGGCGAAGTCTGGATCCCCGCGTTCGTCGACATCGTCCTTGAGACGGCCGCGACGGCTGTTCCGGCCTCGATCCCCAACTCCCCCGACGCAACGACCCCGGCGGAATGGGCCTCGATCAAGGACAACACCGGCGGCGGCGACGCAGCCCACCTCATGGGCCTGCTGGGCGACGACTACAAGGTCACCGCCTACTTCTTCAACGCCACCACGACGGTGCAGGAAGATGCCGGCCTGATGGCGCGCGTCACCAACGTCGAGAACAACGTGGCGGCCAGCTACGACATCGTCGAGCCGATCAGCACCTACGGCGATTCCTACTACGGCATCAACATCGACTTCCTGGCGAACACGGCGCAGGCAGTGAAGGCGTACAAGAGCACCTACGAGAAGCTGGGAACGCCGGTGGCGATCGCGGCGGACACATGGGTGAAGCTCGCCATCAACTGCAACGGCAGCGACATCGAGTTCCTCGTCGATGACGTGGCGATCCACACGCTCACCGGCGAGCCGGTCTGGAAGGGCTTCGTTGGCGTTGGCTACCGCGAGTCCGACGGTGCTGGCACGGGCACGGTGCGTGCGAACTTCGACGCCCTGTCGATCACGGCCCCGGACCCCATCACTTCCTCCGTCACCGACTGGATGACGATGGAATAAGCGGTCCCACCCTTTCGGGCAAGACAAGCGAACACCGGAGCCGCTCCCGCAAGGGGGCGGCTTCTTATTGTGGCCTTCATCGACCGGCTCTCCGACAGTTGTGTGTGTTGGACCCCTGCAGGAGTCCGGGCTGCTTGTCGGGCGTCCTTCCCGAGAAGTCGGAGGTGGCCACGTTGCGGCCGCGATGGCCCCAACGGGGCCGAATCCCATAGCCCAGGGCAAGGCGCGCCGCCCTGGGTGCAGCCACCAACAGAGACCGCGCCCTGAAAGCGGCGCGATCCCAAGGGTCGATTTAGAAGAGACGTTGAGTGCGGATCGCACCACCTTCGGGGTGCGCGACGAGGCCATGCGCTTTCCCAGGGCGGCGCGCCATGCGGCGCTTGCCCTGGGCTGGGGGATTCTGCCTCTTCGAGGCAGTACCGCCTGGCTTCGCCATGACCGTTTCCCCCTTCTCCTCAACTGCTCATGCACGGCGCACTCCGATTTTGCAGCAGCCCTCTGGCAGCAAAGCGGGGGCACTTCCGCGGCCCTCCAGCCTTGCCCCCTCCCGGCGCCGGGCGTAGCGAACTCGAAACCGCGTCCCCTCCCCCCCACACACGGGGTACGGAAAATTCAGAACGGGAAACTCGCCCCATGCCCGACATGATTTGCTCGCTCGTTGCCCTGCCGCCGCTGGGCGATCTTCTGAAGTCGCTGCGCGCGGAGGGCATTACGATCCGCCGCCCGCATCCGTGGGACCGCCCCGCGCTCGACGCCTTCATCCGCGAGCATTTCCAGCACGGCTGGGCGGACGAGGCGGCCGTGTGTTTCGCCCATCAGCCGATCACGTGCTACATCGCGCTGACGGCGGAAAAGCGCATCGTGGGCTTTGCGGCCTACGAGGCGACGCGTCGCAATTACTTTGGCCCGACGGGGGTGGACCCCGAGTTGCGCGGCAAGGGCATTGGCGCGGCGCTCGGCATCGCGGCCCTGCGGGGGTTGCGCGATCTCGGCTATGCCTACGCCATTATTGGCGGAGCAGGCCCCGAGGGGTTCTACAACAAGCTCGTGGGTGCGGTGCCCGTGCCCTTCGAGAACCGCATGGGGATCTATGACCTCGATCAGGAGCCGGGGCTGGAGGATTGTTAGGGGAGTTTTCAGTCTTCAGTTCTCAGTTTTCAGTTAAGGAGCTGCGAGGCTGCGATCAAGACATGGTAGACACTCTGTCTCTTGATCGCAGCATTGAAAACTGAGAACTGAAAACCGAGAACTGAAAACTTCTTCCGTTTCACAGTCCTCCGGGGAAGATGATCATGTCGCCGTTGGAGATGGCGCCGTTGGTGGGGTCGTAGATCGTTTGCGCGCGGTCGTCGTCGCCGTCGGGTCCGTTGGACCACAGGACGAACATCTCGCCGGGGAACTCGGCCCGCAGGCGCATGGTTGCGACGGGGAGCGGCTGGGTGGTGTCGCCGGCGGACTCCTCGCGCAGATAGTCGGGAACGGGGAGGAAGCTCCGTTTGCTTGCCTCGAACGTTCGGTCCCAACCCGTGGCCTGCTGGGCGGAGCCCCACGCGATGAGCTGTTCGTCGGTGATGTCCTGGCCTTCGGGGGTGAGAAAGTCGACCTGGCGAACGTAACCGTTGGGGAGTCCGAGAAGACTCTGGCGCACGTAGGCAAGGGCCTGTTGCTGGCCCTCCTGTGCGAAGACGCCACGCAGGACGTCGAGCGAGCGGGTGCCGTCCTCGCGTGTTTCGAGCAGGAGATTGCTCGGCCCACTTGCGGAGTCGCTGCGGATTCCATAGTCCAAGTAGTGGCCGATGATCGCGTTGGCGAGGTTGTTGTCGACGGGAAGAACAGCGCAGTGGAACGGCCCGTAGGGCGTCTGGTTGTCCATGAACTCGTTGATGCTTCCCTCCGGGGGCGTCACCATGTTTGAGCCCGGAGGAAGCGGGGGAAAGAGGGCGGGGTCGAGATCGTCGGTCGACGTGGGCCACGCACCGGTTTCGCTGCGATGGACGCGCGCGGCGTAGGCGGCCTGGGCGAGGCGCGCATACGTCATGGAGGTGCGGCTGCGCGTGAACATATCGCTGACATTGCTGTAGAACATGGCGCGTTGCAGGAAGATGCGTTCCTCGGGAGGGAGTTCGTCCGCCGCCGTTCCCGCGAGAGGGGACGCAGCGAGGAATGCGGGGTCTTCCACGGCGAGGTCCTGCAACTTCTTGCGCGCCACGGCAAAGCGCGTCCAGGGAATCGTGATGGAGAGGGCCTTGATTGGATTGGCAAATTCAGGCTGGGCATCGGTGTTGCGGCGGAACCAGGCGCGGGTATCCGGGTCGGCGATCTCGCCGGAGCGCTCGCCCACGGCGGCGAGGGTTTGGAGCAGGAGCATGCCCTCCGCGTAGGTTCCCGACACGAACTTTGGAACGTCCTCCCTCTTCTCGAAGCTGCCCAGGTAGCGCATCATGAACCCGGACTCGGCGAGAATGAGGGCGTCGGTGAAGCGCGGGTCCGTTGCGGCAAGTTCGTTGAGACGCAGGGCGGCCGCGCGGCTTTGCTCCGTTGTGGGTTGTTCGTCGAGCAGGCGCGTGAAACCGCCGTAGGCGATGGAACGCCCCGCGACGGAAATCAGGTAGCCGATCAGGAAGCTGCCTTGCGCCGGGTCGGAGAGATGCGCGGCCTGCGTGGCGTGTTCGATGGCGGCGTCCCAGTTGCCGTCGCCCGCCGCGTCGATGGCCATGCCGGTTCGCAGTTTGGTGGCAATCTGGATTGTCAGGAAGTTTGGAACCCGGAAGCTCTCCTGCGGGGGGCGATCCTCGCTGATCCAGTCCCATGCGATGCCGCGTGTTGCGAGGTCGTCGTAGTAGGCGAAGATGTCGCTGTTCTGTTCGGCAAGCCACGCCATTTCATCATTCGCCGCCGGTGCATCCGCGGCATGGAAGGCGCCGAGGATCGGCATTCCGAGGGGAATGGTGACGGTTGTTGCGTCGTCCGTGTTGAGGTACTTGGTGTACTCGTCGTAGATACTCGGCCCGTAGGTGTCTTCCAGCACCTGGTGGGAGCTTTCGAGGAACGTGTTGGCGATGCGTTCCGTGGGCAGGCCGCGGGTTGCCCCAATGAAGACGAGGGGGATGGGAATGGCGGCGACGAGGCCGGCGAGGAGCAGCTTGTTTCTCCAGATCGTGCGCAATGGCATGAGAGGTCTCCTGACTCCGTCCCTAATTAAAGAGCAGCACGAGTGCGTCGAGGGGTGAGAACGTGATGAGCGCGGGCCCCCAGATCAGGGCGAGCGTCGAGACAAACAAATACACGACGTTGCGGGGACGTTCGTTGAGTTCCGGAACGAGGGAGCCACGTGCCGTAACGTGGATCAGGGCGAACGGCACGCCGAGCATGACCGCAAGCGGCCAGACCACGTGCTCCACCCGTTCCGGAAGAGTGTAGGCGATTCCGCTGTTCAGCGAGAAGAACAGCAGCCATGCCGCCATCATCCAGACGAATCCGAGCACCGACGCCATCAGTCCGGCGATGAGCAGCGAGCGCTGGAAGTAGCGGGCCCAGAAGCCGAGGAAGGCGACGGAAACCGTGCCGATGAGGACGAGCGATATCTGGCGCACGAAAACGTCGCTCATCTTTGGGCTCATTGCGCCGCCCAGGGCACATGCCAGCAGGGTGACGACGCTCAGGGCGACGGCCGCCGCCGCAAGCCGGCGCAGCCGTGCATTCAGGAACGCACGCGGGGGCACGGGAAGGCCGCCGAGAAAGAACGTGCCGGGTTCGCGCTCGCCACGATGCAGCGCGGCGGCGCCGAGGAACGCCGACGCCAGCGTCAGCATCAGGGCAAGCTGGGGGCCGAAGACTTCGAGATCGTTCTGGGCAATCTTGTTCATCTCGCGCGCCAGGGTGAAGGAGCCGATGGCGAGTGCGATTGCCCAGCCAATGGTGTGCGGAATCAAAACGCGGGAGGGGTCGAGCCTGAGCGACCGGCCCTCTCCCGCGCTTCCCCCTTGCAGAGATGACGGTTTGTCGAAGAAGCTTTCCCAGAACGTGGGCGCTCCCTCGGTCCATGTGTGGTAACGCCATGCGAGCGCCGCGGCCATCAACATGCTCCACGAAACGTGTGCATGGAAAGAGTACGCACGAACGTCCACGCGGATCAGACTGTTCCAGCGCAGTGGCTCGTCCTTGATGAAGAGCGCGATGAAAAGCAGAAAGGAGAGCCAGTAGAGGATCTGTGCAATGCCCCCCACCGCGGCGGCGAGGACGACGTTGCGCGTGATCCAGCTTGTCGCGGCGAATCCCGTGAGGAAGAGCGCAATGGTGAACAACAAGCCGCTTTCGCCGAACAAATAGACGCCGGGTTCGGCGATAGCATCGGCGATGAACTTCGGAGGAAAGATCCCCACGGAAAGCGCGATGGCCGACCCGGCAACAACGAACCATACGGCCCACAACAGGGCCGCCGCCGCCAGGCGCGGCAGCAGCAGTTGCAGCGCGCCCGCGGGCAAACGCCCGAGAAAGATGCGCGTGCCGTCTTCTTCCTCTTCGCCCGCCATCGCCACGCCGAGCACGAACGCAACGGCGAGCAGCCCGAACCGAAAGAAGTCGCCGGCGTCACTCGTGGTGACGGAGCCCGTGTTGAGTACAGCGTCGGCCACGCCTGACCCCAGCACGATCAGCAGAAGCAGCGCGCCGATGACGGCGGGAATGCGTGCGTACTGCAACACGTCCTTGCCAAAGATGCCCGTGTGGCGAAAGAGCCAGGTGCGTGCATCAAGGCATTGCCGCACTGCCGAAGAGGGAGTGGTGGCGTTCCTGCCCGTCGCCGTCATGACGCACCTCCATCCGCGGCGGTCGTCAGTTCGATGAAGAGGTTCTCCAGATTGAAGTCCTCGATGACGACGTTGCGTGCTCCCAACGCGCCGAGAGCTGCGGGCGTTTCCGACGGATCGAAGTTGTCGATCGTCAGGCGCGCCGTGCGGCCCTCGGCGCGACACCGGAGAAGACCGGGGATCGTGCAAGTGGAGGGAGCATCGTCCTCGAACGTGAGCGTGGCGAGTTTCGTCTGGCGGAAAAGATTCTCGATCGTGTCGTGCTTGAGCAGCGTTCCGTTGTGCAGGATGCCGACGCGATCGACGAGGCCCGCGATCTCGTTGATCAGATGCGAGCTGATCAGGACGGTGCGCTCCTCCTCCATGTATTCGGCGAGGAGCTTCTCGACGAACTCGCGGCGGACAACGGGATCGAGTCCGCCGGTCGGCTCGTCGAGAATGAGCAGCTCGGGCTTGAAGGCCATCGCAAGCAACAGGCTGACCTTCGCGGCCTGGCCCTTGGAGAACGTTTTGATTTTCTGATCGCGGGGGAGCTTGAAGGCGTTGACGAGGTACTCGGCGAACGCGTCGTCCCATTCGCGTGCGCGATAGTGGGCGGCAAAGGCCATGACCTCGCGCACCGTCATCCATTCGTAGAACCATGGCTTCTCGGCGACATAGCCGACGCGGCGCTTGACGGCGACGGCGTCGCGCGCCGGGTCGTGCCCGAGAACGTCGATGGTGCCCTCGTGCGGCGTGAGCAGCCCCATCAGCATCCGCATCGTCGTCGACTTGCCCGCGCCGTTGAGCCCGAGAAAGCCGAAGACGCACCCCTTGGGGACTTCGAGGTCGAGTCCCTTGAGCACCCAGTTGCGGCCGAAGCGGCGGCCCAGACCGTGCGTGGCGATGGCATACTCCGTGGCGGCAGTCATGACTTCTCCTCCTTTTGTTGCTCCCGTGTGGGCGAGCCGTAGACGGCATTGAGGCGGGACATGATGAGCTCGACGAGATCGGTGCGGCTGACGTCGAAAAGACGGGCCTGGGCGAGCAGTTCGTCGAGGCGGTCGAGGAGCTGCTGGCGCTGGACCTCGGCGCTCAGGTTCGAACCACGATCGCCGACGAAGCACCCCTGGCCGGGGCGGGTGTAGACGATGCCCTCGCGTTCGAGTTCGCCGTAGACGCGGGCCACCGTGTTGCGGTTGACGCGGACGGCGACGGCGACGTCGCGAATGGAGGGGAGCTTGTCGCCGGGGCGCAGACGGCCACTGGCGACGGCAAACTTCACCTGGTCGATGAGTTGCAGGTAGACGGCTTTGCTGCTTTGGAGATCGACCTCAAAAAACATGGCCGCGGTGCTCCGGGAGTGAGGGTGGTGACACCGCCCTGATCCAACTGTCATAGTGTGACTATGACAGATGGTTGCCGCTGGCAAGAGGAAAATTGCACACCAAGGGACAAGAGGACGGCAGGGGGCGAAAGGGACGGGGAAGGGCACGGCCCCGGGGGGCAGGGGGCGAGTTTGCCGATGCCTGGCGTCTACCAGTGATCGAGGTCGGCGTCGGCGGCGGTGAGGAACCAGGCTTCGCGCCGCAGGAGGGTGATGCCCATGGCGCGCTGGCGGGGGTCGCGCAGGATCCAGTGCAGGGGCCAGCGGGGGCGCAGGGGGGCGAAGCCGGCTTCGGAGAAGGCGGCGGTCCACGATTCTCCGAAGAGCGTGACGTAGAGGGGGAGGGCGCGGGTGGAGGCGATGCCGGCGAGGGCGCGGGCGAGGCGGGGGGCATCGACGCTGGGGCAGGCGGCATCGACGAGGTTGAGTTCGGGGCCGGCGCGCCCGGGGGTGGTGCGCAGGACGGCGTAGGCGTGGAGGTCGGTGTGCTCGTGGGCGACGAGGAGTTCGAATTCGCCGGCCGCCGGGCCGCGAAAGAGCCATTCGAGCAGTGCGCCGGTGCGGCGGCGGAAGACTTTGCGCTCCGTGCGCAGGCAGTCGTTGAGGTGGTCGAGCGGGAGGCCTGCGAGGGAGTTTTCGGGGCGTTCGAGCTGCAGGGGGAGGGTGGCGGTCTTCTGGGCGGTGGCCTTGGCGGGGTCGAAGACGGCGCGGCCGAAGTAGCCGGCCAGATGGAAGTTTTCGCGCCCGAGTACGGCGGCGGGTTCGAGACCGGCCCCGCCGCACAGGGTGATGTCGGCGCGGCGCGCGAAGTCGGCGAGCAGCATGGCGCCGGCGTCCTTGGCGTGTTCGCCGGGCCGCAGGACGAAATCGTGGAGGACCTGGGCGGGGACGAACTCGGTTTCCACGAAGAGTTCGAGCGGGCGGGCGGCGGCGTAGCCGACGAGCAACTCGTCGTTCTCGACGACGAGGAGCGGGGTGCTGGTGGTGCCCTCGGGGGCTTCGGGAGAGAAGGCCCGCTCCCAGAAACGGGGATCGACGGTGACGTCGAGATCGGTGAAGAGAGCGACGATTTGCTCGTCCCAGGCGCTGGTGGCAGGTTGGAGTTTCAGAGGCATGGGCGTCTCCCCGCATCGACAGATGAGTGGAGTTTCGGTTGCGGGTGCAAGCACAGGCGCGGGATTGGCTGATCGGGGAGAGGTATTAGTGTTCGATTGACTCGATTGGCCCATTCTGACCCATGAAGCATCGCGATCATCTTTCCCTGGCGTTCTGGCTGGCCCTGTTGGTGGCGCTGCTGGTGCTGGTGTCTGGGCCGGTGCGTGCGCAAACTTTGATCGAGGAACCGGAAGATAAGTTCCAGGTTGTCTTGCTGGGGGATCAGGAGCAGCAGGCGGCGCGGCCGGGTCCGTTGAAGATCGTTGGGACCGGGGAAAACGATGCGTTGAGCGCGCACCTGGAGGATGTGGCATTCCAGGCGCGCGGGCGGCTGCGGTCGGCAACGCGGGTGGACTGGCAGGGAACGGCCTTTATCGTCTGGGTGGAGAACGAGCGCGACTACCGCCAGTTCACGGGGATGTCGCCGGAGTTCACCGCAGCGGCGGCCAGCGCCGAGCGCCGCACGGTGTGGATCAACGCGGCGGCGTGGAAGAAGAGCGATCCGCAGACGCAACTGCACGTGATGACGCACGAGCTGGGGCACCTGCTGGTGGGGAATCTGCCGGGTGGGCGGGATCTTCCGCTGTGGGCGGAGGAAGGGCTGGTGATGCATCTGGCGGGCGAGTGGGGATTGGAGCAGTCGCTCGCCGTTTCGCGCGCGCACGCTCTTGGCCAGTTGCCGGCGCTCGAACAATTGGAGTCGCGCTTCCCCACGGATCCCGAGATGCAGAGCCTGGCGTATGGCGTGGGCTATCTGGCGGTGCGCGAGATTGCCGGTTCGCTCGGCGACGGGCCGGGTGCTCCGGCGCGTCTGATGCGGCGGTTGGCGGACGAAACGGCCGGGCCGCGCATGAGCGGCAACTTGTGGGACCCGACGATTCGCGACGGGTGGGACCTGCGGATGCGCGAATCGCTCGGCGGGCGCTTCACGCATCTGATGATCCTGATTTCGTCGGGGGCCACGCTGTGGGTGCTGATCATGGCGCTGGCGTTCTGGGCATGGGCGAAGAAACGCGCACGCCGCCGCGCCGCCGACCAGAAGGAAGAAGAAGAGGAAGCGTGGGCCGCGTCACTCACCGAGGACGACGTCCGTGAGGTGTGGGGAGCGAAGGAAGATGAGCAGGAGGCGAAGGCGGAGGAGGACGAGTATCCGTGGGAACGATGGGAACGCCTGAAGGAGGAGGAAGAGTAGCATGACTGTGTTGAACATCGAAAACGTGTCGCTGGAGCGTGAGGGGACGGCGATTTTGCGCGACGTGTCGTGGCGGATTGCGGCGGGAGAGCATTGGGCGCTTGTCGGCGCGAACGGATGCGGCAAGACGACTTTGCTGAAGGTGGCGACGGGATACGAGTGGCCGACGAGCGGGCGCGTGGAGGTGCTGGGCGAACGCTATGGCGAAACGAACATCCCGGCGCTGAGGCGCCACATCGGCTGGGTGAGCAGCGCGGTGCTCGCACGCGTTCCCAACAGCAACCGCGTGCTCGACGTGGCCGTGTCAGGCTTCGAGGCGTCGATGGGGTTGTACCGCGAGTTTAGCGCCGACGAATACGAGGCGGCGCGTTGCGCGCTCGCGCGTGTGGGCGCGGAGGGCATCGCCGCGCGGGCGTGGGGCGTGCTCTCGCAGGGCGAACGGCAGCGGTGCCTGATTGCGCGCGCACTGGTGGCGCGGCCGTCGCTGATGATTCTGGACGAGCCGTGCGCGGGACTCGATCCGGCGGCACGCGCGGAGTTTCTCGACAGCCTGGAGCGGATGGCGGAGGAGGAGAACGCACCGGGGATCGTTATCGTGACGCACCACGTGGAGGAGGTGCGCCCGTTCGTGACGCGTGTGCTGGCGATGAAGGAGGGGCGCATTCTCGCACAGGGGCAGCCGGAAGGGGTGCTGAGGAGCGAGGTTCTTACAGAAGTGTTCAGGCGCGCGTGCGTGGTACGCAAAACAGGGACGGAGTACCGCCTGGAGATGGGCGGGGGCTGAGGCTACGCCGCAGACTCCTCGACGGGTTTGATGGACAAGCGGTAGCCGAGTCCGTGCAGGACGCGTTGGATCAGTTCAACGTTCGCTTCCACTTTTCCAGAGCGAAGGCGTTCCATCTCCGGTGTGCCGGGCAGGGACTCTTCAAGGGCGACATCGAGGAAGAGCGGAATCCCGCCGGGTGGCCGGGTTCCGCTCGCAGTTGCTCGACAAGAACGTCGTCGAACTGGTGGTAGGATCGGGTCATGATCCATCGTCCTCGTGCCTGTCTTCAGCCTGCTTCCTGGTGCTGGCTGCCAGTTCCGCCATCTTCGTGTTGAGCATCTCGGCCCAGAGAACGTCGCCGGCCTCGGTGAGGTGCAGGCCGTCGCGGGAGTACTCCTCCTTGAGCAGGCCGTCATTGTCCACGAGTGCCTTGTGCAGGTCGACGAAGGGGACTTCGAGGCGGCGGCAAAGAATCTTCAGTTCATTGTTGTAGGAAACGATGGGAAGTTTGAGGTGGGCGTACTTGCCGCGCACGGGGGCGCAGGTGGTGACGACGACCTGGGTTTTGGGCAGGCGGGTCTTGATAGTTGTCAGGATGGCCTCGTATTCCTCGATCATTTGCTGAATGGAGGGAGTTCCGTTGCGCGCCTGGTCGCCGAGATCGTTGCGTCCGCTCTTGATGACGACAAATTGGGGACGGAGGTCGAAGACGGAAACTTCCATGCGGTTTGACAAGCCGCGATCGGCCACGCCGAGCAGGTCGCCACTGATTCCACGATTGATCACGCGGTAGCCGGGGAACAACTCGGGCTTGAGCCCCTGAATGCTCGAGGAGCCAAGCAGAACGACGGTGGGTTCCTCGTGCGTTTGCGTTTCGAGCGACATCGCCGCGTTCTCCGCGAAGAACTCCTTCATTCGTCCGAAGTAGCGCGGCCACGCCCATCCGTGCTGGGGCGAATGGTCCGCCATCGTGGCCTGATGGAAGTTCAGGTGATCGCGCAGGTGCGTGTCCCAGTACTTCCAGGAGTGCGTGCCCTCGTGCTCGCGCCAGATATGCGGAACGCCAAGGGAAACAAGGCGTTCGTGGAGTTCGCGGCCGTCGCCGATGGCGCCGGTGCTGGTGTCGTCCACGCCGCAGTCGAAGAGAAGTTCAACGCCGGCGTCCTTGAAGCGTTCGGCCTGTTCCCACACCGAGTTGGCGTCCCAGGCTTCGCGGTTTTCCCCGAAGGAGCCGAGTCGCCCCGCGATGTGCCAGCGGTCGGGATGATTGGTGAGGCGCAGGATGCCGGAGAGCGAGGACGCGGAGCCGAAGACGTCGGGGTGCTTGGCGGCGAGCAGCAGCGCACCGTGTCCGCCCATGCTCAGCCCCATGATGCCGCGCGCGTCGGGCGAGGGCACCGTTGGGAAAAGGCGGTCGATTTCAGCCGGGAGTTCCTCGGCGACATACGTTTCGTACTGCATGTCCTTCTCAACGGGACTGTTCACGTACCAGCCGAACGGGCTGCCGTCGGGGAAGACGAGGATCATGCGGTACTCGTCGGCGATGGCTTTGATTTGCGTGTTCGTGGGCCAGTCAACCTGGGAACCGTAGGCGCCATGAAGAACGAAAAGGACGGGAAAGCGATTGGCCGGTTCCTCGGCTTTCGGCACATAGACCTCGAAGGTCTTCTCGCGCTGTAGCGCGTCGCTGTAATGTGTGATGGAGAGGAAGTCGTGTTCTCCGGCGGGGGAGAGGCGGACAAGGAGGAGGAAGAGGACGAGGGCAATCGTGCGAATGCGGAACATGGCGGTGCCTTTCTGGAAATTGGGGACGGAGTTGTGTCTCAGGTTGTTTGTGCGGCGGCGAGGGCGGAAACCTCGGCGAGAATCTCCACGGCGAGCAGGTCCTTCGTGGTCTGGGCGACTTCGCGTTCAGAGTCGCGGCGCACGAGAATGGCCTGGTTCGTGTCGCTGGCAAAGCCCGCGCCTTCGACGGCCACGGGATTGGCGGCGACGAGGTCGAATCCCTTGCGCTGCATCTTGTCGCGCGCGTTGGCGACGAGGTTTTCCGTTTCGGCGGCAAAGCCGACAAAAATCTGGCCGGGCTTGCGCTGCTTGTTCGCTTCCGTGGCGACGTCGGGCGTGCGGACCAGGTGCAGCGTCATTTCGCTCGGGCCGTCTTCCTTCTTGGCTTTCTGGCTCGCGCTGGCGGCGGGACGCCAGTCGCTGACCGCAGCGGCAAAGATGGCGATGGTGGCGGCGGGAAGATGGGCGAGGACGGCCTGCTTCATTTCCTCGGCGGTGACGACGCGCACCAGTTTGGTGAGGTTGCCGGGGAACGTGAGGTCGCACGGCCCGGTAACCATGGTGACTTTCGCACCGGCGGCGAGTGCCTGGCGGGCGAGGGCAATGCCCATGCGGCCCGTCGAAGGATTCGTGATGCAGCGCACGGGGTCGGCAAATTCGCGCGTGGGGCCACTCGTGATGAGAACGTGCTGGCCGGCAAGATCGGGAAGCTGGGGTTTGTTGCGCAACTCATCGACGATGGCGATCAGGATGTCCTCCACGTCGGCAAGGCGCCCCTGGCCCTTGTCTCCGCATGCCGTCGGGCCCCAGGCGGGGCCGACGATGCGGTGGCCGCGGGCGCGCAACCGCGCGAGGTTCTCCTGGACGGTGACGTGCTGGAACATGGTGGGGTTCATGGCGGGGGCGATGACGAGCGGGCGCGGCCACGCGATCGCGAGCGTGGAGAGGGCGTCCTCGGCCAGTCCGGCGTTCAAGCGCGCAATCGTGCCCGCGGTGGCGGGTACGATCGCAAAGACGTTGGCCCACTTGGTGGCGGCGAGGTGGTCCATCTCGCCTGCGTGGCTGCTCTCCCAAAGCGAGGCGATGGTGCGTTTGCCGGTGATGGCGTCGAACGCGGCGGGAGCAACGAGGCGCGCGGCGTTCGGCGTGAGCACGGCCCGCACTTCCCCGTTCCCCTTGATGATGGAGCTGGCGACGTCGAGCGCGCGGTAGGCGGCGATGGAGCTGGAAACGCCGAGAAGAAGTTTCAGTCCCTGGTAGATCATGGTTAACCTCGCGCATGGTTGTCCGTGCGGAAATCGCAAAACGAATGCAGCGTGCCCCGTGTGCGTCAGGAGTCCAATGGAAATTGGGCGGAGCAGGGCGTTCCCAAAAAACACCGCCCCCGTGTGATGGCGGGGGCGGCAACGGATGTGCGCGGGTTCTTGCGGGAGCGGATCAGGCTGCGCCGGACTCCACTTCCTTGGGCTGGTGCACGACGATCTGCGGGAAGGGAATCTCCACGCCATCTTCGTCGAACCGATCCTTGATGGCGCGCTGGGTGGCCCAATAGACGCTCCAGTAATCGGCGGTCTTCGACCAGGGCCGCACGACGAGGTTGACCGAAGAGTCGGCCATCTCGAGCACTTCGATGGTCGGCGCGGGGTCTTTCAGGACGCGCTCGTCGTTGGCGAGGATGTCCTTCAGGATCTGGATGACCTTGCCGATGTCGGCGCTATAGGAGATGCCGATTGTCATGTCGACGCGGCGCGTCGGGTTCACCGTGTAGTTCGTGATGGGCGAGCCCCAGACCTTGCCGTTGGGGACGATGACGCGCTTGTTGTCTGGCGTGTTGAGTGTCGTAGCCATGAGAGTGACTTCGTCGACGGCACCGGCGATGCCGCTGATTTCCACGAAGTGCCCCTTCTCGAAAGGGTTGTTGGCCAGAATCATGAGGCCGGCGGCGAGATTGCCGAGGGTGTCCTGGCAGGCGAAGCCGATGATGAAGCCGGCAACACCGAGCGAGGCGATGAGCGGGCCGACGGCGATGCCGAGCTGCGAGAGAATGACGACCCACAGGACGACCCACAATGACTTGCCGACGACGTTGGCGATGAACTTCTTCAGCAGGACGGGGTATTTCTGGCTCTTGTTCAGTGCTTTTTCGACGGTTCCGACCAGTCGGCCGATGATGAGCTTGCCGATGAGCAAAATGAGTACGACAGTCAGAAGACGGAATCCAAATGAGGCGCCATTCTGGATAAGCCAGTTCATGGCGACATCGATGGAGTTTTGTGACTCAGGCATGTTTTGTCCCTTTCATGCAAATATAAGGTACTTTCGCGCGGGGTAAAGTACCTTTCTTTTCGTGTATCATGGTAAGGGGGACTAGGCCAGCCTCAGGCCGAAGGCAAACATCTTCTTTCGTCTCCAGCTGGGGGACGAAAGAAGATGCTTTATGAATATTGATGTGAACGGTGCGAATCAGCTGGGAATTGGTGCGCCGGTGTCGAAGTCGTAATTTACCAATTCGCCTCCGACGTAGGATTGATAAGCTGCAAGGTCGAGGAATCCGTGACCGGAGAGGTTGAAGACGATGGCTCCCTTGCGGCCTTCGGCTGTCATTCTCTTGGCTTCCTCGATGGCCCCGAGGATTGCGTGTCCCGATTCAGGGGCGGGAAGGATGCCCTCGGCGGTAAGGAAGAGTTTGCAGGCGTCGAAAACCTGAAGCTGGTGGACGCTGATGCCCTCGACGAGCCCGGCCTCGACGGCGGAGGAGACGAGCGGCCCCATGCCGTGGTAGCGCAGGCCACCGGAGTGGATGCCGGGGGGGACGAAGTCGTGGCCGAGGGTGTGCATCTTGAGCAGCGGGGTGAGTCCCTCGGTGTCGCCGAAGTCGTACTCATAGCGTCCGCGTGTGATGGTGGGGCAGGCGGAAGGCTCGACGGCGACGACGCGCAGGTCCTTGTCCTTGCCGGAGATTTTGTCGGCGAGGAAGGGGAAGGTCAGGCCGGCAAAGTTGCTGCCGCCGCCAACGCATCCGACGAGCACATCGGCCTTCTCGCCGATGGATTCGAGCTGCTTCTGGGTTTCCTGGCCAATCACGGATTGGTGCAGCATGACATGGTTGAGCACGCTGCCGAGGCCGTACTTCGTGTCCTCGCTGCTCACGGCGTCCTCGACGGCTTCGGAGATGGCGATGCCAAGTGAGCCGAGGGTGTCGGGCATGCGTTCGCGGATGTGGCGTCCTGCTTTCGTGCGATCGGTGGGCGAGGCGAAGACTTCGCCGCCCCACATGTTCATCATCGTGCGGCGGTAGGGCTTGCCCTCGTAGGAGACGCGCACCATGTACACGGTGCAGCCGAGTCCGTAGCGCTGGCAGGCAAACGAGAGGGCAGCGCCCCACTGGCCCGCGCCGGTCTCGGTGGTCATGCGCTTCACGCCCGCCTGCTTGTTGTAATAGGCTTGGGGGACGGCGGTGTTTGTCTTGTGACTGCCGGCGGGCGAGACGCCTTCGTACTTATAGTAAATGCGTGCCGTGGTGCCCAGTGCCGCCTCCAGACGGCGCGCGCGGAACAACGGCGTGGGGCGCCAGATGGCGTAGGCGTCGAGGACTTCCTCGGGGATGTCGATCCAGCGCTCGGTGGACATCTCCTGCTCGATGATGTTGTCAGGGAAGATGGCGCTCATGTCCTGGGCGGTGGCGGGCTGGCGCGTGCCGGGATGGAGAGGAGGGGGAGTGGGGAGGTCGGCCGCGAGGTTGTACCAGCGCGTGGGGATTTCCGTGCGGGACAGGTGAATGACATCGGCGGGTCGCGGCATGGGACCGGGTCTCCTTGAGGAATTCGGTGATGGTTGCGGGCGAAGTGCGGGAGCACGGGACTCGGGCAGTATTTCGCCGGGACGATCAGGCGAACAACCCGGACGGGTTGGCGCAAGCAGGAATGCGATAATCCGGAGCGCCATTGGCTCTTAATGGCATGATTCGCACGATGGTGTGCAAGCCCGCGCTTCTCGCAATCCCTTGCCACGCGCGGCCGCCGTGTCTTGTCCTTGGCGCATGACGACTGACCGCCGCCCGCCACGCGCCGAACTTTTTGGCTTCTACTACCTCGGGTTCGCTCCCGATGGAACGTACAAGTTTTCCAATGCCAGCCACCTGGCGGCGTACTACCGCGTCAGCCCGGACGCGATCCTGCGCTGGCTGGACGAGTACGGGATCGACCCGGCAACGGTGGGACGGCAGGCGGTGGAACTTTCGGCGGTGAGCGTGGATTTGCAGCTCGACCTGCCGAACCTTTCTCCCGAAGGCGTGCAGGCCCGCATCGCCGAGGCATTGGCGGAGTTCGACGCCGCGCAACCCACGCGCCGGCCGTGGATGGATGGGCCAATCAGGTAGGGGGAAAGGGACGAAAAGGACCGGAAGGGACGGGAAGGGACGGGGGGAGGAGAGACAGGACGGGCCGTTTGGCTATTCGCGTTCGAGCTGTTGCCTGCGGCGCTCATCGAGGCGGGCGCGGGTCATGCGCTCGCGGATGCCGCCTTCGGCAACAAAGGCCTGCTCAAGCTGGCGGATCTGGCGATCAAGCAGGTAGTTCGTCACGCGAATCAGCCCGATCAGAACATTGGCGCAGATGGCGGGATCGGGGTTTTCGATCCCTTTGCGGAAGGTCTCGTAGCTGAAGTCGGGCACGCGATTGAGCGTGCGCAGGCGCGCGACGAGGGGATGATCCGGGGGCCATTCCTCGAGTCCACGGGTGCGCAGGAAGTCGCGGTAATCGGCGAGAAGTTCTTCGAGGCTGGCGCGGGCGACGCTGGTGAGTTTGATCTCGGTGGCCTTGGAAGTGGCCGAGGCCATGCTGCCTTCGATGATGTTTTGTTTTCCGGAGCGGGCGGCCTGCACCATCTGGTCGTGCGTGCGGCTGCGCCGGTCGATGAAGCGGTCGCAGAAGGACACCGTGCCATCGAAAACGATTTCCGCTTTGCGATAAGAGAGCAGCTTGCGATAGCCGCCGTGGGGAGGAATGAATCCGTCGGCCATGGAGGGATTCCGGAAACAGAGAGGGATGGAGACTCCTTGCAGAAAGTCCCTCGCAGGGCAATTCGGAAGCGCGCACCACGACGCCGAATCCGAGGAAACCGCTGAGCAATCGCCCCTCGCCCCTCCCCAACTTCGGTCCTTTCCCGTCCCTTTCCGTCCTTTTTGTCCCTTCCCTCTCAGGGCGAACAAAAAGCGAAACTTCCCTTGACACCTCGACGTTCTTCGTCCTCTCCTCACCCTGCTGTCCACGCTCTCGGGGGGAGTACCGCTTCCATGGAGCTTCTCGAACATCTCGCCGGACTTGGGATTCCGCGTGCCGCGATCGAGCGGATCGGGGCGCTGACGGGTGGGCGGCTGTACCCGCTTCAGCGCCAGGCGCTGGAGCAGACGGCGCTGCTGCATCCCGGGGAGGACCTGTTGGTGTCGGCGCCGACGGCCAGCGGCAAGACGCTGCTGGCAGAGTTGGCGGCTTTGGCGACGTTGGCCCGGGCGCGGCTGGTGTTGTATCTGGTACCGACGCGGGCGCTGGCCGAGGAGAAAGCGGCGGAGTTCGCGGCGCGCTACGGTCCGGCGGGGATTCGCGTGGCGTGCAGCACGCGCGACCGGCGGGCGAGCGACGCCGCGATTCTCGACGGTGCGGTCTCGATCACGGTCGCGGTGTACGAGAAGGCGTTGGCGCTGCTCGGGGCGCGGCCGGGGCTTCTGGGGCGTTTCGGGTTGGTGGTGGCGGACGAGATCCAGCTCGTGGGCGATGCCGGGCGCGGGGCGGCGGTGGACCTGTTTCTGACGCGATGGCGCCGTGCGGCGCGGCGCCCGCACCTGCTGGCGCTCTCGGCGGTGCTGGGCAATCCCGAGGAACTGGCCGGGTGGCTGGGCGTGCGGCTGCTGCGTTCGGAGCAGCGCCCCGTGCCGTTGCGCGAAGGGGTGCTGGACTTGTCGAGCGGGGTTTATCGCTGGCGCGAGGCGCACTCGGGCGAGCGGGGGAACGAGACGTTGCCGATTCCCGCCGCCGACGGCGCGGAACCGGAGCACCACGGCGTTGCGGCCGCCGCCGCGGTGGCGCGGCATCTGGGGCCGGTGATTCTGTTTTGTGCCACGCGGCGCGAGGCGCTGCGCACGGCGTTCGACCTTGCCGAAAACCATCCGGCGGCTCCGGCGGAGGAAGCACTCGAGGAGTTGCGCGCCGCGGAGCACGACTTGTCCCGCGAGCGCCTGGAGACGCTGCTGGCGGCGGGGATCGGGTTGCACACGGCGGACATGCCGGCGGCGCAGCGGGCGCTCGTGGAGCGCGCGTTTGGTGCCGGGGCGCTGGCGCTTCTGGTGGCGACGCCGACGCTGGAGCAGGGCGTGAATCTCAGCGCGGCGGCGGTGATCCAGAAGCCGCTGATGGTGGACGAAGTGGCGGGGGGAGCTGGGCCGGCGGTGGTGCCGATTTCGCGGGCGCGGTTTGTGAATCAGGGCGGACGGGCCGGACGTGGCGGCGACGCCGTGGGGCGCTCGCTCGTGTTCGCGGAAAACGCGTTCGCGGCCGAGCAGTGCTGGCGTGCGTTCATCACGGCGCCGCTCGAACCTGTGGCCTCGCCGCTGGGGGGCGAGGCGCTGACCGGGGAAGTGGCGGTGCTGCTGGCTGCGGGCGAGGCCCGCACGCGCGGCGAGCTTGCCGCTCTCTTCGCCGAAACGTTGGGTGCGCGCCGCCTTGGGGTGGCGGCGATGGAGCAGCGTCTCGGCCGCGACATCGGGGACGGTCTGCGCGATGCGCTGTGGCTGGAGGACGCCTCGGGGCGGCTGACGCTGACGGCGTTGGGCGAGGCGTTGGCGCGCACGGCACTCGCGGCGGCCACGGTGGTGCGTTGGCGGCCGCTGCTGGCGGGGTTGGAGCGGGCGGAGTGCCGGCCGGCGCTGCTGTTCACGTTGATGCTGGCCGAGGAATGGGAGCGTTTTCCGCTGTGCGTGGATGCGGCCAGCCGCCGGCGCAATCAGTGGCCGACGGGGCTGCGCCGGCGCCTGGACGGGCGCGACGAACTGGCGGTGCGGCTGGGGGCCTTGTTCGCGGCCCAGGGGGGGGCGCCGTATGCGTTCCACCGCGCGGCACGGCGGGCGTTGCTGCTCGACGACTGGCTGGCGGGCGAGAGCATCGCGGAACTCGAACTGCTGCACGGATTGGCGTCGGGCCAGATGGCGCGCCTGGCGTCGGACGGGGCGTGGCTGGCGGGTGCGGCGGCGGACGTGGCCGGGGTGCTGGGGTGCGCGGAAGATGTTGTGGAGGCGTGGGAACAACTCGCCGGGAAACTGGCGGCGCTGGCGCGGCCGTTGGCGGCTTCGTTGGCGGGCGGGCAGGCGCGCGGGGAAAGCACGTTCGCTCCGGGCGCCGGGGGACTGACGGAGCCCTGCGGCCCCGAGGAACCCGGTGCGCCGCTGGCCGGGGCGCGGCTCCGTTTTCCGGCGGCCGATCCGGGAGTCGTGGAGTGGGGCGCGGCGCGGGTGGAACTGGCGCCGATTCCGTACGACCTCCTGCTGCTGCTGGCGCGCCGCGCGGGCAGCGTCGTTTCCTATTCGGAAATCCACGCAACAATCTGGCATGACTCGCAGGTGCAGCAGCAGATGGTGCCGTACCACCGGGGGCGGATCGAGAAGTCGCTGGGACTGGCCCCGGGCGAGCTGATCGAAACGCGGTTCAAGCGCGGCCTGCGCCTGCGGCTGGGACCGGAAGACGTGGAGATCGAGGCGGGAGTCGAGGAGGAGGCGGGGTGAGGCGGAGGAGAGGCCCGCCCGGCATCTTCACTCCGACCCGTGCATGAAGCCAGAATCGTGTTGCGTATCCGGACACTTTGGGCAATACGGCTATTCAAGGTCGAAAAGTCTCATGCATTCCTCTGGTGCCTTGCGCACCGGAGATGCTGGCTTCATGCGAAACCGGAGTAAAAAGGATGGATCGCTCTGAGAGAGTTATCTCTGAATCCGCTGCCGCCGTTTCCCTCGCGCTCTGTCCTGATGGGTGTGTGTGGAACGGCGGCGTCCTGTTTGTTTCCACTGGTTCCCCGGTGGTGATGAGGTTGGCAGACGGCGGGATCGGGTCTCGGGGCCACTGAGAGCCACAAGGTGCCCGGTCGCGTGCTGTCGGCAACGTCATCACCATATCCAATAGGGAGCAGTGTATCATGCACAAAGTTCTTACTACTTGCGGGCTGACGCTCGGGATGTTTGCCGCGAGTGCCGTTTTCGCGGTTCCTACCTATATTCCAGGGAGTCTCAAGGCCCATTACAAGCTCGACCAAACGAGTGGCACCACGGTTATCGATTCCTCGGGGAACGCGAACAACGGAACGCTTCAGGAGCTTACCACCCAGTTTCCCGTGGTGAACGGGCCCGTGATGAACGCCAACGGCCCCACCCCGTCTGCTTCGACCCAGAGGAATGCCGTCGAACTTGATGGGTCCAACGACGTGCTGTATGTTTCATCGGAAACATCGCTGGAGTTCGACAAGACGCGCGGCTCGATTAGTCTTTGGATGAATGCTGATGCGAATGCGCGCATGAGCATTCTGCGCTGCGTCAACGGTGGCTCCTACAATGGACCGTCCCTTGAGAAGACCAGCAGCAGCATTGCCTCGCGCGTGTACTTCTACCCGAATCTCAACGAAGGGTACTTCATGGCGGAGCACGCCCCGGTGCCCGGTGCCTGGGAGCATTATGTCTTCACCTGGGACTACACAGAGGCCGATTCCGGTGATGCGGCAAACCCCAATCGCGTGAAGTGCTACGTCAATGGCGTTCAGACAACCAACCGCACGGCAAGTGGCGGAACCGGCGACACTACCTTTACAACCAAGCCTTCTGATGCCGTGGGCGACTGGGTTTTCGGCCAGCGTTTCCTTGATTCCTCGTCAACTCAGAGGCCGTTTGACGGCGAGTTCGCAGAGATCGCCATCTATGATACGGACCTGAGCGGGGCCGAAGCTCTCTCCCTCTATGAAAACGGTGTGAATACCGCCCACGCCAATCTCGTTGCCTTCTGGGACTTCAGTGAAGGCTCGGGGACCACGGTGGGTGACGACGCGGGCATCGCCGACATGTTCACGTCCGAGACCACACCGACCTTCCCTGAGGGAGCAGGCCCCACCTGGGTGACCGCCAACGCGGGCGCCAACAAGCCTGCCTACATTACCAAGGCATTGGAATTCGACGGCACGGACGACTGCTTTACGATTCCCGACAGCGCCAGCCTGGACTTCGACAAGGCCCAGGGCACCATCACCGGCTGGTTCTACTTTCCTGCCGCGGGGAGTGGCCGCCGGGGCCTGATCGGCTCGCAGAACTCGGGCTTCCAGTCCGAGTCTCACTCAAGTGACTCGATCTATTTCTATCCAACAGGCAGCGGCCTGCTCGTTCTCGGTGGCACACGCACTTATGACGATTGGATGCACGTGGCGTTTGTATGGGATAACACTGCCGCTACGAAGGCCGAACTCTTCTTCAACGGCGTCTCCGTGGCCAGTACGACGACCGCTTTCTCGGCGACCACCACCAACGACTGGACCGTGGGCCGTAAAGCGGAATTGACCGATACGACCAACCCACGCTGGTTCCTTGGCCAGATGGCCGACATCGCCATCTTCGACCACCCGTACCTCGTGGAGGACATTAACTACATCATTGCCAACGGTGTTGCTGTCTTTCAAGCCCTCCCCGTTGAACTCGACGTGTTCACGATCGACTAACCGGGCACCCGCTCGGCAGGAAAAGGCATGGCGCCCCTCGTGGGCGCCATGTTTGCGTTCGGCCATCCCATCTCCTGCGCGGGAGCTTCCCCCATGAACACACACGTTCTGCTTACCACCGTTGGGGCCGACCGGCCGGGCATCGTCGAGGACATCGCCGGGTGGGTGGCCACGCACGGCGGCAACATCGAGGAAAGCCGCATGGCCCAGCTTGCCGGCGAGTTCGCCACGATCATCCTGGTGGCGGGGGAAGGCGCGCTGGCCGAACGGCTCGACGATACGCGCGTGGCGTTCGAGGAGTCCGCGCGGCTGAACGTTTTTCTGCGCACCGTCAGCGCCCGCGACATCGCGGCGGCGGCCGAGCCGCAGTTGCGCTATGCGTTGCACGCCACCTCGCTCGACCATTCGGGGATCGTGCACCAGGTTGCCGGGTTGTTGCGCACGCACGGGATCAACGTGGTTTCCGCCGAGACGCGGCGCATGTCGGCGCCGTTCTCGGGCGCGCCGGTGTTTGTGTTGGACATGGCGATCGACGTGCCGAGCAGTCTGCCGGTGGCACGCCTGCGGGCCCGGCTGGCGGAGTTCGGCGAGCGCGAGAACATCGACGTGACCCTGACGGCGGAGTAGAGCGGGAGGGGAGAGCGCGGTTCGTGGTGCCCAAGGAACATCGAGCATTTTCCGAAGAGGCGTTGAGTTTGGATCGCACCACCTTCGGGGTGCGGGATGAAACGCTGCGCCTACCCAGGGCGGCGCGCCTGCGGCGCTTGCCCTGGGCTGTGTGATCTCGCCTCTTCGAGGCGTACCACGTTCCTTCGGCATGACCGCTTCCTCATGCTCCTCAACACCGGGTCTGTTTTGAGATGTGCTCGGCCAACAATGCAACTTCTCACAAACAACAAGCACCGAAGCGCTGGGTTACGTTCAGCCGTTCCCGCTGGGCTCCCTCCCATTCTTGACTGCGCGTTTCCAGCGCTGGGGTATTGTCCTTCCGGAGCTGGCCACGTTCCGCCCGCAATGGCCCCAACGGGGCCGAATCCCTTAGCCCAGGGCAAGCGCCGCAGGCGCGCCGCCCTGGGTCCGGCCACCAACAATGACCGCGCCCTGAAAGCGGCGCG
>JASGMJ010000007.1 GCA_030156535.1 Candidatus Sumerlaeota bacterium | reverse complement strand
AGATCGGTCAGGCCATCACCATTGAAATCACCAGCGAGCACGTTGAACCCAAGCGCGGGATCGGCGTACCAGCCACTGGATTGTTTATTGGGGACGGAGTAGGCGTCGGGAGCGTCGAACGTCGCCGTCCATGCTTCGCCGTCGGCGGTGATCGTCACGAGGTCAATGAACCCGTCTCCGTCGAAATCGCCCGCGAGCGTTGACCAATTCGCCGCCGTGTCATGCCGAAAACCGATGAAGCCAAGGTGCGCCGGAGCGGCGAGCCCGCCGCCCTGCAACCGCGAAACCCACGCATCCGTGAATTCCGTCAGGACAAGAACGTCTCCAGGGCCGGGCTCTTCGTCGGCGTGGGGCTTGCTGAACGTCGCCCGCCACATGTCGCCCAGGAGCGATCGGCATCCTGACAAGTCGTAGCCATCTCCGCCATACAGCCAGAGTTCGTCACTCGTGCTCTTCCAAGAAACTGCGAATCTGCGAGCCCCGGGTGTGTTTGAGGAATCGCTCACACCGTAGACGCTTCCTACGCCAGATTCGTCATATCCGAGTGGTCCCTTGTACCAAGTCCACATCTCAGACTGCGGATCGAAGCACCAAAGGTCGGATCGGAAGCGGCTCGTTGATGTGGGTGGGGCAGAGTCGCCTCCAAAGAGCCAGAACAGGCCTTCATGCATCCACGCCACGGCACCATAGCGCCCACCAGGGGTGTTGCTCGGCGAAGACCTGCCCTGCTCCCCAGCGACCGTTGGTTGGTTTCGAGTCGAGCCACCTGCCCTCCAAGACCACTCCCCACTTTGCAGATCGTACTTCCAGACGTCGTCAAGCACCCCGGAACTTCCCAAGCCATCATAACCAGTTCCGCCAAAGAGCCAGAGATTTCCATCAGGATCAGTCCAACTGACGGCGGCTGACCGTCCACCCGGGTTATTGAGCGAATCGTACGTCTCGATGGCCCCGTAGGAACCCGCTTGGTTTCTCGCGGAAGAACCGCTCATCCACGTCCAATTACCAGATTCGAGGTCATATCGCCACAGGTCATTTAACTCTCCTTCCCACCCCGAACCGTCGTACCCTTTGCCGCCGAAGAGCCAGAAGCCTCCGTCCAGGTCCTGCCAGGTCACGCTGCTGCGGCGAGGTCCAGGAAGATTGGACGGGTGCGGAACTCCTTTGCTGCCGTAGACCCCACGCAATGGAGGCTCGGCGACCGAAGGGCCACCCATCCAAGTCCAGTTGCCCGCTGAAACGTCGAATCGCCAGAGATCGTTCAAGGATGTTTGCCTTCCCTGACCGTCGCAACCGTAGCCCCCAAAGAGCCAGAGTCCTCCATTGGCATCCGACCAAGTGGCTGGATCGCGACGCCCACCAGGAGTGTTTCCAGCCTCCGGTGTGAGGACTGTTCCATACACTCCTGGCCTGTCGGCTTCCTTGGAGCCCTTGATCCAAGTCCACGTGCGAGTAGGAGGATCAAACCGCCAAAGATCATTGTGCAGGGAAGGGATGTAGGGGAAGATCATTTCGGGGGCGTCGCCGCCGAATAGCCACTGCGTCCCCTCGGCATCCGCCCACGTTCCACTTCCCTGACGGGATCCCGGAGTGTTCGCCACCGCCGGTGTACCCTGTTCGCCGTGAAGTGCCGGCTGAGGGTGCTCTGGCCGAACCTTGAGAGCCGACCATTGGAGCAGGGCAGGATTTAGGGACCAGAAGTCCCATCGGGATGGGTCGGCCGTCCGAAAGGCTCCCTGCTCGTCAGTCCACGCATGATTGCTCCATCGGGACCCCGGAGAGTTTGCTTTGGAATAGACTCCCAATGCCCCCTGCTCGACCTCGGCTGGAAACTCGGTGACCAGCGTCCAGTTGCCAGTACTCAGATCGTATTTCCAAAGGTCGGCTGGATATTGAGCGAAACCACTACTCGAGTAGGCCTCGCCTCCGAAGAGCCACAACTCTCCGGATTCGCTTGTCCAAGCCAGGCTCTTGCAGCGGGCGCCGGGAACGCTGGTGGGGTCTGGCTGTCCGATCATGCCGGATATCCCCTGTTGATTCCGGATAGCCGACCCTTTCATCCATGTCCATTCTCCCAGTTCCGGATCGTACATCCATAGATCCGACAGAAACCCGCGGGCGCCTTCCATATCCATACCTGACCCACCAAAAAGCCAAAGTCGCCCCTGAGAATCCGGCCATCCAACACCATTCGTACGTGACCCGGGAGTATTGCTCGGAGAAGGAACGCCAAGATCCCCGTATGCACCTGCCATGTTCACGTCTTCGGATCCTGCCATCCATGTCCATTGCTCGCTGCCGGGGTCATACATCCAAAGGTCGTTGTGAGTCCCGCCCACCCCGTTGCCCCCAAACAGCCAGAACCGGCCCCGTGGGTCCGTCCAGCAGGTGGCTTCGGCGCGTGCTCCGGGAGTGTTGGAGGGAGTCGGCACTCCCACGAGGCCATAGACTCCAGCCTGATTGGGCTTGTCCGAACCTGCCATCCACACCCAAGAGCCCAAACGCGGATCGTACTTCCAAAGATCATTCAGGAGAGACTTGGTATTGAACCCTTCAGCGGCATAGCCGGATCCCCCGAAGAGCCAGAGGCAGCCATCCGAGTCTCGCCAAGCCGCGTTCTGATAGCGCCCGCCAGGAGTGTTCGCGGCCCCTGGCGTTCCGCGCACCCCATACACCCCATGCGGATTTCTCTCAGTGGTGCCCGCCATCCATGTCCAAGTGTTCGAAGCTGGACTGAAGCGCCAAAGATCGTTGCGAAATGCAAGGAGGAGGGTCGGCTCCAATTCGAAACCGCCGAAGAACCAGAATCCTCCCTCATCATCGTTCCAACATGCGGGGTTCTTTCTCGCGGAAGGGTGATTCCCTGGACGAGGCACCCCCATTTCCCCGTAGTTGCTGTAGACTTCGAAGTCCAGCGTCCCCGACATCGGTGCCCAGTGCGGCACGGCGGCATCGGTCTCCAATGAAAGCGCGAGTGCCAGCACAGCGGCCAGCAGCGTGAGCAGGCGCAACGCCCCGCCTGATTGATGAAGAGCGTGCTTCTGACTCATGGCTTTTCCCCCACCATGCCGATTTGTCCCCTGGCTGCGCGAAGGACGGGACCGCCATCCACGACACCCATGTCGAAGATCCACCCTTGAAGCATGGGGCGAAATCAAAATCCCGGCTACAAAATCGCCGGGAAGAGCGAAGGTCCGTCCATTGCCCCACCAAACCCCTTCTCTGGGAGGCGATGATGGCAGGCTTCTCTGCGATCACGTATACACAGGCCGTTCAGAACGTTCAGCGGCATGATGCAGGGACACCCGATGACCTGTGCTTCTCAACTCGCTGGCCCGGGCGACTGAGCCCGTTGAGCACAACGAGCGCCTGGCCTTCTGGATCAACGCGTACAACATCATGGCGATCAAAGTTGTGCTGAGCAAGTACCCCGTCGACGACGAGCGTTCCATGTTCGAGGTCCACGACGCTGCCGGCAACGCCGTGCCCGCCGCTTTCAGCTCCTGGTTTCAGTTCCGCGCCGCCCACCCCACTGCCGCCGCCTTTGGCAGCGAAAACGGAGCAGCACCATCCTGCCCGCACCAGCAAGGCGAAGCTCGCATGGAGCAAACGAACGCCTGCCTCCAGCCATCCCCGCTCCCTTCTCCCTCTCGGGATTCGCCCAGGGACCACAAGGGGCTCCGGGCGCCCGGGCTCTGAAGCACGGAAGGTGGGCGTTAGTCCGTTGGAGTTTTCAGCATCCCCGCAACGCCCTGGTGCCGGGTCTCGTCCGGAAATTCGTCGAGCCCGAAGCGGATCGCGTCCGGGTCGGGCCTGAAGCGATAGCTGCCGAAGAGCCGATCCCAAAGCGAGAGCACGCTCGAATAATTGGAGTTGGTCTCGGCACGCTCGGTTGAATGATGCACCCAGTGCATCCACGGTGTGACGACGAGCCAGCGTATCGCACTGTCGGCGCGGCGCGGCATGGCGATGTTACTGTGGTGGAAAGCCACGATGGGCAGCGCGATCAACTCGTACAGCGCGAGGCACCGAAGGTCCATGCCGATCAGATTCACGACCAGCAGCCGCGCGGCGGTGGAGAGGACGATCTCACCGGGATGGAATCGCAGCGCCGTGGTTACATCCATGCGTGGATCGGAGTGGTGGACCCGGTGGAAGCGCCAGAGGAACGGGACCACATGATTGATGCGGTGCCACCAATACATCCAGCAGTCGAACAGCAGCAGGGCGGCGATGGCCTTCGCCCATTCAGGCAGGGGCGCTGCCCGGAGCAGGCCGACCTGATACGCGTCGGCGAGGGCGACGCTCCCAGCGATCAGCGCGCCGAGGAGAGCAACGCCGAGCAGCCCGTTCATCAGGCCCAGTCCCGCGTTTCGCAAGGCATGCCGCCGCCGTGCGCGCATGTCGCGGACGAACGCGGCGAAGTGCGGCGCAAGGCTTTCGGCAAGCCAGAGCGTGGCGACTGAGGCAGCGAGGATTGGTAGTTTAAGGCTGGCGGGATCGATCATTTCTCGGTCCTGATGCGGGTGCGCCGCTCCGGCTTCACTAGCCTGCCCCACACCTCGTCGAAATCATGCACGCGTTGCTTCTCTCCGGTGCCCACCTTCGTTCGGCCACTGGAAAATGCCACCGCACGGATTGCCCCTCCCGTGCCAGAACCGTGCCCACGGCGATGTCGTCACGAACACCCCGGAGCCAGCCGTTCATTCTACTTTTCCGTTTCCGGCCCGGCTGTTGCCTCATTCAGCGCTTTTCTGGCTACTCTGGTGATCACCACAGTGACGGAGATGGTCGCCACCAGCCCGATGAGCTTGAGGGCGAGCCCCGCGCTGCCGGCGTCTCCGGTGCCTGCGCGCCCAAGGCCTCACCGATCAGGGCGTTCTCGAAGTCGTCCTCGTCAGTTCCTACATTTGCTTTGTCAACCGCATCGCCATGGGCCTTGGGGTTTCCGAGTGAGGTTCGACCGAGGAGCTGGAGCGCCAGGCACTTTCATGGCCGAGTCGCGCATGTCTTTGGGTTGAGCGTTTTGCGCTTCTTGGCCCAGCAGCGGGCCTTGTCGAGGCGCTCCATCAGCTGTTCCCGCGTCTTGGCGACGAAGTCGGTGAACCGGTTGGCCTTGATGATGAGCCAGAGGCGTTCGATCGGGTTCATGTCGGGCGCGTACGGCGGCAGGTCACGGGCTCGAATCGGCCCCATTGCAGGGACTTCGATTTGTGCAACGAGGCGTTGTCCATGATCAGAATCTGGCGCGTGCGCTCCAGCGCGAGGTCCTTGTTCGCCTCATCGAGGAAGAGCTGGAAGGCTTGAGCTCTTCGTGGGGACATCAAAGAAGCCAGAAGATGCCGCAGAGAAGGAGAGTCGTTTGCCGCCGTGGGCGAAGCCGCAAAGGCAGGGGTCGAGGGCAGAGAGTTCAATACCTCTCCCTTAGCAGTTGACCATCCCGCGCCCCTGGCCGCTTCATCACGTGGCGCCATGCCCTGTGGGACCGGCTCCGGAGCACGACCAAGCCGTTGCAGCCGTTTCGCTCGGATTCGTGGCGATGCCCTGAAACCAAACAACTTGCGCGGAGGCCTCTCCGTGCGCGGAGGAGGAGAATTGCTCACGCCAGCCCCAAGCCAGCCAACCCCGTGCTCCTTCGCGTGCCCGCTCTGTTTCGGGCGGCCCGGCAGGTTATTTGCATCGTGCCCCTGAGCGAAGAAATCGTCATCGAGGCCGGGAAGGCCGGCCGGCGCTACTGGCAGGACCTGTGGCGCTATCGCGAGCTGTTCGTCTTCTTCGCCTGGCGTGACATCGCCGTGCGGTACAAGCAGACGGTCATCGGCGTTGCCTGGGCGTTGCTGCGCCCGGTGCTCAACATGATCGTGCTGACCTTCGTTTTCGGTAATCTGGCGGGAATGGCGCGCACGGAGAAGTTTTCGTTCCATCTGCTCGTGCTGGCGGGCCAGCTCCCCTGGCAGTTCTTCAGCTCCACGGTCAACGCTGCCAGCCAGAGCCTCGTGGGGAATGCCCGCCTGCTGAGCAAGATCTACTTTCCCCGTCTGATGCTTCCGGCCAGTACGTTGGGCGTGGGCTTGGCTGACTTCCTGATCGCGTTCATCCTGATGCTCGGCATGATGGTCTGGTTCGGCGTCGGACTCGCGCCCCGGGCCTTGTTCGTCCTTCCGTTTCTTCTCTCCGCCGGCATTGCCAGCCTGGCACTGGGCACCTGGTTCGCGGCGCTCAACGTCACGTACCGCGACTTCCGGTTCATCATTCCGATCGTCGTGCAGGCTGGGTTGTTCCTCTCGCCGGTCGGCTATCCGTCGGACAAGATCGCGCCGGGCATCGAGCAGTTCCTCTACAACCTCAATCCCCTCGTCGGTGTCATCGACGGTTTTCGCTGGGCGTTGCTTGGCGACGCCCGCGGTGTTTACTGGGAGCCGTTTCTGGTCTCGCAGTGCCTTGTCGTCCTCGTTCTGATTTCGGGTCTGTGGTACTTCCGCCGCATGGAGCGCACGTTCGCCGATGTCGTCTGACCCCATCATCACCATCGAGGGACTCGGCAAGCGCTACGTGATCCGGCATGCCGCACGCCGCGCGAAGGATTACCGTTCGCTCTCCGAGTCGCTCGCCCGCGGCGCCTCCACGTTGGCGCGCAAGCTCCGTCCCAACTCCCGTGTCGGACGGTACGAGCAGCACCGTTGGGAGGAATTCTGGGCGTTGCGCGGTGTCGCCTTCGAGGTGGCCGAGGGCGACATCATCGGCATTGTCGGCCGCAACGGCGCGGGCAAATCGACACTGCTCAAATTGCTCAGCCGCATCAGCGAGCCAACCGAAGGCCGTATCCGCCTGCGCGGGCGCGTCGCGTCGCTCCTTGAAGTCGGAACGGGTTTCCATCCCGAGCTGACGGGCCGCGAGAACATCTACCTCAACGGCGCGATTCTCGGCATGACGCGCGCCGAAATACGCCGCAATTTCGATGGCATCGTGGCCTTTGCAGAGGTCGAGCGCTTTCTCGACACACCCGTCAAGCGCTACTCCTCGGGCATGTACGTGCGTTTGGCGTTTGCCGTGGCCGCGCATCTCGAACCCGAGATTCTCGTTGTCGATGAGGTGCTCGCCGTCGGTGATCTCGCCTTCCAGAAGAAGTGCCTCGGCAAGATGGACGAAGTCGCGCGCCGTGAAGGGCGCACCGTCCTTTTCGTCAGCCACAACATGGCGACGCTCGCGGCTCTCTGCCAGCGCGGCATCATGCTCGACGAGGGCCGCGTTGCCGCGGATGGCCCGATGGCCGACGTCATCGGCACATACCAGCACGCGCTTCTCGAACGTCACGCGGACAGCGGCGCCGACCCGGCCGGACAGTACTCGGAGGAGCACGGCATCGGTATTCGCTCGCCGCGCGCCGCTGTGGCCGAAGCGCCGGACGGCACTTCCGAACTCCGGATCGAATTCGTCCTGCACGCGGACAACCCCTTTCGCGAAGTTCAGATCGGAATCGAAATCCAGACCTACAACGGAGTAAGGATCGCCGAGCTTCCGCCGAAAATGACCGGCTTCATTGTGGAGAATCTCACCGATCCGTTGCATTGCGTCCTCACCTGCCGCGATGTGCGGCGCTATCTTGCCGGCGGGGACTACACGGTTCGGATTTTTCTTCGCAAGCCCGCGGAGATGCTGCTCTCGGCCGACGATCTCGTTCGCTTCTCCCTTGATCCGCTCGACCTCTATGACCTCGGCACCACCTTCGAGCAAGGCCGCCACGGTCTCGTTCCCCTGCGGTTCGATTTCGCCTGCGAGGAATCGGCGCGATGAGGCTTCTGGCGTTTTGTGCAAACTCAGCGCGCGTTCTGCGGCACCGCCTTGCAGGCATGGAGATCGGGCCGCGGTGCCGCATCGCGCGGCACGTGGGGATCGAAGTGGGCCGGGGGGGGCGCCTCAAGCTCGGTCCCAAGTGCCACCTTGCCGCTTATGCCCAGATTCATTGCTACGGCGGAACCATCGAAGCGGGCTCGCACGTTTTTGTCGGCCAGTTCGCCACGCTCTACGGACACGGCGGCATCGTCATTGGCGACAACACGCTGATCGGCAACCACGTGAGCATCATCGCCGCCAACCATACGATTCCGCCGCGCGGCCAGCTCATCCGGCGCGAACCGGACGTGCCTCTGCCGATTCGCATCGGCCGCGACGCATGGATCGGAGCGGGCGTGCGCGTTCTGGGTGGCGTGACGATTGGCGACGGCTGTGTCGTGGGGGCCGGTGCCGTCGTGACTCGCGACCTGCCTCCCTGGACCGTGGCCGTCGGCGTCCCCGCCCGAGTGATTCGCGAAAGAGAGTAGCCGCAATCCCCGACCTCTCCGTCATCATTCCCACGCACAATCCCGATGCGCAGCGCCTGCGCCGCGTCATCGATGCGTTGCGCGCGCAAACGCTCTCCGTTGATCGTTGGGAACTCCTTCTTGTCGACAACGCCTCGACGCACACCGAGGCCTTTGCGCAAATCGACTGCGCCTGGCATCCCGCGCATCGACGCGTTGGCGAACCCACTCCCGGCCTGACCTTCGCACGCCTTCGCGGCATCGCCGAGTCTGTCGCCGACGCGATGGTCTTTGTCGATGACGACAATGTTCTCGCCACGGATTACCTGGAGAACGTCCTCGCGATTCTTGCTTCCCATCCGCGCGTTGGCGCGGCGGGGGGGAGGATCGTGCCGGAGTTCGAGGAGCCGCCTCCCGCCTGGGTGCGCCAGTTCGACAAGGCGCTGGCCCTGCGCGATCTTGGTGGCGAGGTGCTTCTCGCTTCTCCGATGCCGCGCGGTGCCGCCACGGACTTTCCCGAGTGCGCGCCCATCGGCGCGGGGCTCGTGCTGCGCCGCGAACCCGCACGGCGTTACGCTGAAGCGATTCGCAGCCGCAAGGGCCGCGTGATCGCCGATCGCACGGGGAACCGCCTCTCTTCCGGCGGAGACAACGATCTCGTCCTCACGGTGCTGGAGAACGGCTGGGAAGCAGGTTACTTCCCCCAACTCGCACTGACGCATCTCATTCCCGCGAGCCGCTGTACGCGCACCCATCTTGCGCGCCTGCTGCGCGAATCGCATCGCTCCTGGTTCGCCGTGCTCGACGCGCACGGGCTACGGCCGCGCCGCCCCGTCCCGCCACTTCTCGCTCCCGCTTTGAAGATGCGCGCGTGGCTCCAGTTGCACGCCTGGCGCGGCCCGGTCGAGTTCCTTCATTGGCAGGACCGTTGCGGCGAAATTGAGGGACGGAGCAACCTGCGATGAGCTGGCGCGCCTCCGCACGCGGCATGGGACTCGGACGGCTCGCGTACCGCGCGTATTACCGCCCCCGTGCTTTCATGCGCCGTTGCTTCGACGAGGGAGCGCTCAACCTGCTCCGCTCGCACCGGGGACGCCGCGAGATGGAGAGCGCCGCCGCCCGCCTCCGTCCCTCTTCCGTTGGCGCCTCCCGCGACTCGCAAGGCGCGGCGATTCACTTTCTCACGGGCCGTGGCTATTGGTACATGACGGCGTTTTGCGCGGCCACGTTGCTCCGCCACGCCGGACGGCCGCTGCATCTCGTCATCGACGACGACGGGACATTACAGCCGGAGCACGTGGCCCATCTTCGCCGCATCCTGGGAGGCATTTCCGTGCGCACCCCATCGGAAATCGCCGCCGCGCTCGACGAGCATCTTCCCACTTCGGAGTTCCCCGCGCTTCGTGCACGCCGCCTTGCGTATCCGCATCTGCGCAAGCTGACCGACATCCATGCGGGCTGCTCCGGGGCACGCCTCGTGCTCGACTCCGACATGCTGTTCTGGTCGCGCCCGGATGCACTGCTCGGATGGCAGAAAAAGCCGGACGGAGCGCTTTGCATGAAAGACTGCGACGATTCCTACGGCTACTCGTTCGACCTGATGGAGCAGCTGGTGGGAGCGCCCCTTCCGCGCCGGCTGAACGTGGGGATCGTTGGCCTGGACGGAGAAAGCATCGACTGGCCGTCTCTCGAACGCTGGACGCGTGAACTCCTCGAACGCGAAGGGAGTTCCTACTACCAGGAACAGGCCCTCACAGCGATGCTGTTTGCACGCCGCAAAGTGACTTTCCTCGATGCATCCCGTTATGTCGTAAAGCCCGGTGACGCCGAAGTGCATTCGCCCTCCGCCGCCCTTCATCACTACGTTGCCGAGTCGCGTCATGCCTACTTCCAGCAGGCGTGGCACCGTGCCGCGGAAAGTCTGAAAGCGTGATGAGTGCCCAGCCGCTGGTTTCCGTTCTGATTCCGTGCCACAACGCCGCCCAGTGGGTGGGTGCGTGCCTCGAATCCGCGCTCGCGCAAACCTGGCCATCGCTTGAAATCATCGTTGTGGACGATGGATCGACGGATGGCAGCGCTGCCTGCGTTTCGCACTTCGAGCCGCGCGGCGTCCGCCTGATCCGCACGCCCAATCGTGGCGCCGCCGCTGCGCGCAATCGAGCTTTCGCGGAATCGCACGGTGCCTTCATTCAGTTTCTCGATGCGGACGATTTGCTGGCGCCCACAAAGATTGAACTCCAAGTGCGCCGCCTTCTTGCTGCCGGTGGTACTGCCATTGCCTCCGGCGAGTGGGCGCGCTTCTACGACGATCCCAAGGCCGCACACTTCACCCCCGAACCGACCTGGGCCGATCACGACCCCGTTGCGCTCCTGCGCCTGTTGTACGCGGAGAATCGCATGGTGCAGCCCGCTGCGTGGCTGTTGCCAAGACGCGTCGCCGATGCCTGCGGACCCTGGAACGAGGAACTGACACTCGACGACGATGGCGAGTTTTTTGCCCGTGCCGTTCTGGCGAGCGAGCGTGTTCTCTTCGTTGAAGGAGCCCGTTCGTACTATCGTTCCGGCCTGCACGGCAGCCTCAGTCATCGCCAATCGTCACGCGCGTGGCAGTCGCAGTACCGTGCAATCGAGTTGAGCACGGCGGCTCTCCTGGCCCGCGACGACGCGGAGGAAACGCGCCGCGCATGCGCCGACCGCTGGCAGCGTTTCATCTTCAGCGCGTATCCCGACGCGCCGCGCGAACGCGAACTCGCTGCGGAGCACGTGCGCGCGCTGGGCGGTTCCTCGCTCCGGCCGGACGGCGGTCCCCTGCTGAAGTCGTTGGAGAGCGCGATCGGGTGGAAGGCCGCACGGCGTCTGCGGCGTATTCTATATGATGCCGGTTATCAGAAACTCGGCCACGTGCGGAGGGCACGCGCTCTCCGCCGTCATCGCCAGGAGAAGAAGTGACGGTGAACCTGCATGTCAGCCACGTAGGTTGCTCCGGGAGAGTGGCGGCATGGCGCGCATCCTGATCCTGATTGGCGCGCATCTGTGCATGGCTCCGCGCCCGCAAAAGGAGGCGCGTGCGCTTGCCGACGCGGGGCACGACGTGACGGTGCGTGGCTTTGCGTTCGACGAGGAGTTCGCCCGCCGGGATCGTGCGATCGTGGACGCCGCAAGCTGGCGCTACGAGCCCATTGCCGATCTGCGCAGCGGCCTGACGCCGATTCGCCTGCGTGCACGGAGGCGAATCGCCGGTACGCTGTACCGCGCCGCGCATTGCGCCTCCGTCGATCTGTTTGGCTATGGTGCACGCGAGATGCTTGCTGCCGCGAGGAAGGAGAATGCCGATCTCACCATCGTGCATTCCGAAGCCGGTCTTTGGGTGGGCACGCGACTGCTCGCGGAGGGGCGCCGTGTCGGCGTTGATTTCGAAGACTGGTTTTCCGAGGACCTGTTGCCGCGCGACCGGCGCGACCGCCCGGTTGGGCTGCTTCGCGAATGGGAACAGCAGCTTGCCTGCGCGTGCCGCTATGCTCTTGCTCCGTCCCTGGCGATGTCCAACGCCATCGCCGCTTCGTTTGATGCCCCTCCGCCTGCCGTCGTTCGGAATGTTTTCCCGCGCGAGGGAGAACCGGATTTCGAGCCAGAACGGCGCGCCGATCACGGCGTCTCGCTGCATTGGTATTCGCAAACGATCGGACCCGGCCGCGGACTCGAAATGCTGATGCAGGCGCTGCATCGTGTTGCGGCTCCCGTGCGCGTTGTGCTGCGGGGTCGCTGTTCGGAATCCTACCGCAACGCGCTCCTCGCGGAAGCGCCTGAGCAGGCACGCGGACGGATTCTTGTCGAGGGCTCGGTTCCCCCGGACCAACTCGCCGCCTCCATTGCCCGGCATGACATCGGCCTTGCGCTGGAGGATTCGAGTGTCCGCAGCCGCGATCTGACGATCACCAACAAGCTCTTCGAGTATCTGCGCGGCGGCCTTGCCGTGATCGCCACGCCCACCACCGGCCAGCGCGAAGTCTTTGCCGAGCGCCCGGGCATCGGCGTGCTCCTCGAAAGCAGCACACCCGATGCTCTCGCCGCCGCGATCGACTCACTCGTCGCCGATGCCGCGCGCCTCGCGGCCTGCCGTTCGGCGGCACGTCTTGCCTTCGAGGAACAGTTCAACTGGGAACGCGAGCGCGGCATCCTTGTCGAGCGCGCGGAAGCAGCACTGGCATCATGACGCCGCGCCGCCTGCTGATCGTCAGCCCGCACTTTCCTCCCACGAACGCGCCGGATCATCAACGCATCCGCGCGTGCCTTTCGCACTATCGTGCGTTCGGTTGGGAGCCCACGGTTCTTGCCATTCATCCGGACGATGTGTTGGCGCCACGCGACGAAAGCCTCGCGCAACTGCTCCCCGGCGATCTGCGCGTCCATCGCGTTCGTGCGCTGCCGTATCGGTGGACGCGCCTTGTGGGAATGGGAACGCTTGGGCTGCGCGCCTTGCCTGCCATGCGACGCGCGGGGGATGAGCTTCTGGCCGGTCAGCGCTTCGATCTCGTGCTTTTCTCGACGACGCAACATGCCGTCACGGCGCTTGGGCCGCGCTGGCTCAGACGTTTCAACGTGCCCTACGTCGTGGACATTCAGGACCCATGGCGCACGGATTACTATCGGCGACGCGGCATCGTGCCACCCGGAGGCGCCCTGAAATTCCGTCTATCCCAGTGCGTCGCCGCCTTTCTGGAGCCAAACGTGATGCGCAACGCCGCGCATCTCCTGGCTGTCTCGCCGCACTACCTTCGCGCGCTTGCGAAGCGTTATCCGGCAATCACGAAAGACAGGGGCACAGTCCTTCCTTTCGGATTCGCCCAGGAAGAGTACGATGCCCTGGACGAACATGCGGCCCGCCAAACATGCTTCGACACACGCGACGGGATGCGGCATTGGGTCTATGCCGGAGCGTGTGGGCCGATGATGCGGCCAGCCCTGGATTGCCTGTTTCGGGCGCTCGCCTCCGTGCGCAAAAAGAACCCCACCATGTGGAGCAACGTCCGCCTGCACTTTGTCGGCACATCTTACGCCGTTCCCGGCGTTGAAAGCGTTCTGCCCGTTGCGCGCCGCCACGGCGTGGAGGACCTCGTGCGGGAGCAGCCTGCACGCATTGGCCACCTTGAAACGCTGCGTCTTCTGCGCGACGCCGACGTTCTGATGCTCGTGGGCTCGGACGATGCCGGCTATTCGGCGTCCAAGGCCGCAGCGTACCTGTTTGCCGGCAAGCCACTCGCTGCCGTCGTTCACGGCGGCACGCCGGTTGCCCGCCTGCTTGAGTCCGCTGGTGTCGCGTCACTCACGAAGTTCGACGCCCCGGAGGCAGACGCGCACCTCCAAGGCATTCTGGAAGGATTGACCGCATCGCCTTTGAGTGAGCCGCAATGGAACACGCGGGCTCTCGACCGCCTCACGGCCCGGCACAATGCGCGCATTCAGTGTACGCTGTTCGACCGGGTTCTGGCGGGGAAGGCTGCACGCGACTGATGAACAGCGCATCAAGGCTGCTGCGTCTGGAGTACCCCGAGTGGATCGAGACCCGCCACGGCCGCCAGCGCGCGACTCAGGTCCTGCGCTGGGCGGTGCTGCTGACGATCGTTCTTACGTCCCTGCGCGCACTCAGTGTCGAGCCGCTCGCGGTAATGGGGTGCCTCGCGATTCTCGCGCTCAGTGCCTATCCGTCATTCCGTTGGGTGAAACGTTCTGCCGGCACGATGCCGCTGTTCCCAGTCTTCGCGCTCTTCTTTGCGCCCGTTTATGGCCTGCAACTCGTCACCGTTCATCCGAAAGTCAGTGAATACACGCCGGAGCAACAGTTCGCCGCCGCACTGACCGTCTGCGTCTTCCTGCTCGTCGGCATTGCCTGCTGGATCGCCACGTCCGAGCGTCCATCCGTCACCGGAAAGACCTTCCTGATCCTGCCGTGGCAGCGTCTGATCTGGCTGGGCCTTGCCGCCTTGTTCGCGGGTGCCGTCTTCGAGGTTGCCCTGCGCTCCGGGTATCTTGTGCTGCCGAGGCGCTTCAACTCCGGTTCGCGCATCATCATGTCGAACGTGGCGCTCTTCGGTGCCTTCTACGGCGGCTTTGCCTGGGGACGCCGTGCGCTCAATCCGCTGCAACTAGGTTTGTACGTGGGCAGCGGTCTAGTCATCATGGGTTTGCTGGCGGCGGACTTTGTCATCAGTTCGATCATCATCTACGTCATCGTGGCGCTTGCGGGATTTGGATTCGGACGTGGCCGCATCCCGATTCGCTTTCTCCTTGTCATGTTTCTCGTGCTCTCGGTGTTGCACATTGGGAAGGGCGAGATGCGCGAGCGCTACTCCCAGAACTTCACGCTCGCCTCCGCTCCTGCGCGTCTGGCGGCGTGGACTCTGACCGGACTCGATACATTGAGTGTCCAGTTCACCGACCCCGATTCCCTGCCGCGTTCGCGCCGCACCGACATCCTCGAGCGCGTCAGCCTCATGCACCTGTTGCTGCTGGCGCAGGATCGGATGCCCGGCAGCGTGGAGCCACTGCATGGAGCCACGTATCGCATCATCCCATCGCTCCTGGTGCCGCGCGTCATCAATCCGCGCAAACCGCGTGCGCACGAGGGCACGCACATGATCAACATCCACTTCGGTCTGCAAACCTACGAGGCGACCTTCAAGACAACGATCGGCTGGGGACTTCTCAACGAGGGGTTCGTCAATTTCGGCCTGCTGGGTGTTGTGCTGGTGGGCGGGCTGATGGGGGCGTTTCTCGGGACCGTCGAGCGCATGGTCCGCGGCTACCCGGTGAACTCGTTGCGTTTCATTCTCGCCATCGTGATTCTTCGCACCGTGATCAACACCGAGATGTCCGCTGGCGTCTTTTTCAGCACGGTCTTTCAGGGCGTCGTGGCGACGCTGTTGCTCGCGATGCTCGTCATGCGCCGGGTGCGCTGGAGCGACGCCCTCGCCGGGGAGCCCGCATGACGCGCCTGGCCATCGTCGCCACGCATCCGATCCAGTACTACGCGCCGTGGTTCCGGCATCTTGCGGCCGAGGAGTCGTTGGAAGTGCGCGTGTTCTATCTCTGGGATTTCGGGGTTGAGGAGAAGCACGACCGCGGGTTCCAGCGCGATGTGAAGTGGGATGTCCCGTTGCTCGATGGCTACGCCCATGAGTTCGTGGAGAACGTGTCCGCCGAGCCGGGCACGCATCATTTCTGGGGGCTGCGCAACCCCGCACTATACGACCGCGTTGCCCGCTGGCGCCCCGATGCGGTTCTCCTCACAGCGTACAATTACGCGTCGCTGGTCGGTTTTCTGCTTCGCTGGGGTTCGCGAACTCCCGTGCTTTTTCGTGGCGACTCGCATCGTCTTGTTCGACGAACCGGTTGGCGCGAAACGCTGAAGCGCGTGCCACTCCGCCTTCTCTTCCGCCGCTTCGATGCGGTGCTTGCCGTGGGGCGCGCAAACCGCCGGTATTACCGCGCGCACGGCGTCCCTTCGCGCCGTATCTTTTTCAGTCCGCACGCTGTTGACAACGACCGCTTCTTCGCATCGGGCGACAACGCCCGCTCAGAGGCACGCGTCTGGCGCCGGGATCTTGGCATTCCCGAGGACCATCGCGTTGTTCTGTTCGCCGGCAAGTTTGAACCGAAGAAGCGCCCGCTCGATCTGCTCGCGGCCTTTCAGCGCGCCGGGCTTTCCAACGCTTCCCTTCTTTTTGCCGGCTCCGGTCCGCTTGAGGAGGAACTGCGCCGCCAGGCTGCCCGTGTGAGCCACGTTTACTTCGCCCCGTTCCAGAATCAGTCGGCGATGCCACGCGTTTATGCGGCCGCCTCCGTCTTTGTTCTACCGAGTTTCGGTCCGCATGAAACGTGGGGGCTGGCGGTGAATGAAGCGATGTGCCTTGGTGTTCCTCCGATTGTCAGCACCCACGTCGGATGCGCCGCCGATCTCGTGAAGCACGGAACAAACGGACTCGTTTTTGAAGCAGGCAGCGTCGGTGCCCTCGCGTCTGCATTGCAGAGCGCCCTTGCCAGCGACGCCACCCTGCGTTCGTGGAACCGCCGATGCCGGGCGCGTGTGGCGCGCTACTCCCACCGCCAGGCGACTGCGGGCCTGCTTGATGCCTTGTGCTTTGTGGAGACCGCACGTTGACCCGGCCCGAATGGCATCTCTGGTTTCCCGAATGGCGCCGCTCGCCCGGGGGAATCCAGCGAATGTCCGGGCATCTCCTCGCGGCAATTCGCCGCCTGAATCCGCCGCCACGTCTGCGCGTCTTCGTTAAGAATGACATGCCCCTCGCACGCCCCCACGCCTATGGCTACGGCCATCTTCCTCTCTTCCTGCGCACGCCCGTGTTCGCGATGCAGGCGGCGGCGTATCTCCTTGCCCGGCGGCCCCGCCTTCTTGTGACGACTCATGCAAACCTCGCGCCGCTGGCCCGCATCGCTGCGGGAATCCGCCGCGTACCGTATTGGGTGGTGGCACACGGTGTTGAAGTATGGAGTCCCGCCGCTCGGGTGCGCTTCGGTCTTGCCGGGGCGGAACGCATCCTTTGCGTCAGCCGCCACACGCGCGACCGAATCGTCGCCGTGCACGAAGTCGATCCGTCGCGATGCGTCGTGCTGCCGAATGCGCTGGATGCGAAGCGCTTTCGCCCCGGGCTGCGCCCGCACGCCCTGGCGAAGCGCCTTGGCATTCGCGCCGATGAGCGCGTTCTGCTCACCGTTTCACGTCTTGGCGCTAGCGAGCGTCCGAAGGGCGTTGAGCGCGTGTTGACCGCTCTGCCTGCCGTCCTCCGCGAGTGCCCCGGTGTGCGCTACGTCATCGTTGGTGATGGTGACGGCCGCGCGGCGCTGGAGAAGAAGGCGCGCCGCCTTGGCCTCGGTGAGGTGGTCGTCTTTGCCGGGCGCGTTTCCGACGAAGACCTCGTTGCCTGCTACAATCTCTGCGACCACTTTGTCATGCCGAGCACCAAGGAAGGCTTCGGCATTGTCTTCCTCGAAGCGCTCGCGTGCGGCAAACCGGTGATTGCCGCGCGTGGCGACGGCTCTGCCGAACCGCTCGTCGACGGTGCCCTCGGCTTGCTGATTGATCCCACCGATGCCGAGGCACTTTCGCGTGCCATCGTCTCCGTGCTCAACGGCACGCATGGTCATCCGTTGCTCGGCGATCCCGTAGCCCTGCGCCGCGAAGCCATTGCGCGCTTCGGGTTCCCCGCTTTCGTGCGTCGCCTCCAGGCGTTGGCGGATGCATCCGATGTCTGAAGCCGCGCTTCCGGTTCTGCACGTCGTGGCGAGCATCAATCGCCTCACGGGTGGTCCCGCTGTCTCCGTCCCTGAATTGGCGTCCGCGCTGCGTCGCCAGGAAGTTGCCCCCGTGATTCTCGCACTCGATCTGCCGGGGCAGGGACCAGCGGCGAATCCTCCGGGCGTTCCGATCCATCTCGTCGCGCCGGGTGCTTTTTCGCTTCGCGGATTCTCGCCTGCGCTCTGCCGTGCCATGCGCCCTCTGTGCACGCGTCCGGTGCGGCTCGTTCACAATCACGGTTTGTGGATGGGGCCCAACGTGGAAGCACGCCGTCTGGCTGGCAAGCGCCGCGTGCCACTCGTGATCTCACCGCGTGGTATGGTGGAGCAGTGGTCGCTTGGTCATCACGGCGCGCGCAAAAGGCTCGCGTGGCTTCTCTATGAGAAGTCCAATTTCACGCACGCGGCGGCCTTCCATGCGACGAGCGCTGGCGAAGCGCGTTCGATTCGCCGCCTCGGTTTCCGCCAGCCCATCGCCGTCATCCCCAACGGCGTTCGCCTTCCGGATGTCGGCGCTCAATCGGATCGGCGTCTTCTCGAGAAGAGGTTCCCCGCACTTGCTGGCAAGCGTGTTGTCCTGTTCCTCTCGCGCCTCCACCCGAAGAAGGGCGTGGCAGAGTTGCTTGCTGTCTGGTCGCGCCTTGCCGAGGCACATTCCAGCTGGCATCTGCTTGTTGCGGGCACGGGGGCGCGGGAGTTCGGGGAACGTCTTGAATCGCAGGCCGCTCCGTTGATCGACGCGGGCCGTGTCACATTCGCCGGTCATCTCGACGGCGCTGCGAAGGTGGCAGCTCTTGAGCACGCGGAGCTCTTTGTCCTCCCGTCGTATTCCGAGAATTTCGGGATGGCCGTCGCCGAAGCCCTCGCGCATGGCCTTCCCTGCATCGTCACCACTGCCACGCCCTGGAGCAGCGTCGCGGAAAGCGGCGCGGGCTGGTGCATCGAAACCGGCGAGGCACCGCTCGAAGAAGCCTTGCAGGAAGCGCTCCGCGAGCCCGGCGAGTCGTTGCACGAGCGTGGAGCACGCGGTCGTGATCTTGTTGCGCGCGAGTACGGTTGGGACGCGGCGGCGCGGGAAATGGCGATGTTCTATCGCTGGATTCTCGGCGAAGGCCCCGAGCCTTCCTCGCTTTGGCGGGAGTGAGATGCGCATCACGATCGTCACCGGACCGTTCTTCCCGATTCCTCCCGCCCCGTGCGGCGCGGTCGAACGTCTCTGGTGGGACCTTGCCCGCGAGTTCGTCCGCCGCGGCCACGCCGTTCGTCTTCTGTGCCGTCCGGACGAATCCGGCCGCGCGGAGGAAATGAGGGACGGAGTCAGCGTCCGGCGTTTGTCCGCCTGGACAAGCACCGGATCACTCGCCGTGAATCTTGCGAAGGACCTTGTCTACGCGGTGCACGCGGTTGCCTGCCTGCGGCCCGCCGACATTCTTGTCACAAACACGTTCTGGCTCCCCGTGCTCGCGCGTCTCCGCCCTCGTGCCGGTTGCGTTGTCGTCAACGTGGGGAGAATGCCCAAGGGCCAGATGCGCCTGTACAATGCGCTCCGCGTCTCCTGCCTCGCCGCCGTTTCGCGTGCCCTTGGCGAAGCGATTCAGCGCGAGTGCCCTGCGGCTGCCGCGCGCACGGTCGTCGTTCCGAACCCCATCGACACGTTGCACTTTTCGCCTCCGGACGTTGCGCGTTCCTGGCAGGCACCTTTCCAGCTTACCTATGCCGGCCGGATTCATCCCGAGAAGGGCGTGCACGTTCTCCTGCAGGCGGCGCACCTTCTGCATCGCTCGGGGCTGCGGTTTCGCCTGACGATTGCGGGAGCGTGGCGGACGAGCGATGGCGGCGGGGGAGAGGCGTACCGCAGGCGCCTGTGCGCTCTCGCCGAGGGCCTGCCCGTCACCTTCCTCGATCCCCTCTACGACCGCGCCGCGTTCGCCGATCTTCTGCGAACCACGCATCTCTTCTGCTATCCGTCGCTGGCCGAAAAGGGCGAGAGCTTCGGCGTCGCTCCACTCGAAGCGATGGCCACCGGCGCCGTGCCCGTTGTCTCCGATCTTGCCTGTTTTCGCGACTTCATCCGCCCGGGTGCGAACGCCTTCGTTTTCGACCATCGCTCGCGCCGCCGCGCACAAGCCCTTGCGCGCGTGATTCGTGATGCAGTGAATGATCCCGACGCGTTGGCCGGGATGTCCGCGTGTGGCGCCCGGGACGCGCGGGCGTTCTCTGTTCCTGCTGTTGCGGGAAACTACCTCGAACTCTTCGACCACCTTCGCGTGAAAGGCAGCGTGCCACGAAACAGATGAAACCCACCGACCGCCTTCGCCCACTGGCCCAGCGTTCCGCCTACGATTCGCCCTGGCCGCTTCGCACGCGCATCCGGATGGCCGCGTGGTCGGCGGTGTGGTTGTTGCTCTTTCGTCCAACGCCGAAGTTCCTCTTTCCGTGGCGCGTTTTTCTGCTTCGTCTGTTCGGTGCACGCATTCAGGGGCGCCCGTTCGTTTCCGAATCCGCGCGCATCAAGGCCCCGTGGAACCTGACGCTCGGGCACCGCGCGTGCATTGGCCCACACGCGGAGGTCTACAACCTCGCCCCCGTCGTGATCGGAGCGCGTGCCACGCTTGCCCAGAACGTCTACCTGTGCGGTGGAACCCATGATTTTTCCACGCACCGCCTCCCTCTGATGGTCGGCGGGATTCACGTGGGGCGTGATGCCTTCATCGGCGCGCGCGCGATCGTCCTGCCTGGAGTGGAAATTGGGGACGGAGTCGTCGCCGGCGCGGGTTCGGTTGTCGCGAACGATCTCCCCGTTTGGACCATCTGCGCGGGCAACCCCTGCCGCCCGCTCCGCAAGCGCCCCTTCGACAAGCGCGTCACGTGAAGTTCTCCGCGCTGGTTCTGACGCACAACGAGTCGCGCCACATTCGCGCGTGCCTCGATTCGCTCGCGCGTGCCCGGCGCATCGTGGTGATCGACTCGGGTTCGACCGACGGCACGCGTACGATTCTCCGCGCAGCCGGCTCGCGCGTCGAATGCCTCGATCACCCGTTCGAGAGTTTCTCCACCCAGCGCAATTTCGGCCTGCGCACAGCCTTCGAGCCCGGCGAGTGGGTGCTGCATCTCGACGCCGACGAGCGTCTCACCCCCCGCCTCGCCCGCGAAATCGCCCGGCTGCGTCCCGCACACGGCGCTGTTGCCTTCAATATTGCGTCGCTGACGCATTTTCGTGGGCGCGCCATTCCGCGCTCCTCCGGCTTCCCCGCGTACCAAACGCGTCTGACGCGTGCCGGTGCCTTTGAGTTCGTCGAGATCGGCCACGGCCAGAAGGCGCCGCCGGAACTCGGAGAGCTCCCCTGTCTGCGCGCGCCGTACCACCACCACCCCTTCGAGAACGGCTTTGCCGCCTGGCGCGCGCGCCACGAGAGCTACTCGGACCGCGAGGCCGCCGAATTCCTCGCCGCGCGCGGCCGTTACACGCTCGCCCAGGCTCTGCGCGATCCCATCGCACGCCGCCAATGGTGCAAGCAGGCCTCGCGCCGCCTGCCCTTTCGCGCGGCGTGCATTTATGCGTGGCTGATGTTCGTGCGCGGCGGCGTGCTCGAAGGCCCCGAGGGGCGCATGTACTGCCGCCTTCGCTACCTTTACGAGTCGATGATCGACGAAAAAGTGGCCCGCCTGGGGCGCTGAATTCCGTACTCTGCCCGTCGTCCCCCCGTTCCCCGGCCGCGTGCCGGGGAATTGTTTTGTGCGCGTGCTTGGCAGGGCGGCGATAAAGCGCGACTCCCGCACGAATCTTGCACCCGGGTGCGGCGGACTCTTCGTGCTTGCCCGTCAGCGGTGAGCCGCAAGTCTACCTGTACCGTTGATGCTGCGGCACTTGCGCCGCTTTTCGGAGGTCATTGCGTTCCATGCATCCCATCCAGGCACTTCGCGCGTTCTTTCGCGTCCTGTTTCATGGCGAGCCACAAGGCGACGCTCCCGCCGCGCCGCCCCCGCCGGATTCCGCCTTCAAGGCATCGGGCGAACCCGCCATCCAGCTCCTCGGACTCTTCCAGAAGGAAGGGCGCCTGATCGACTTTCTGCGCGAGAACATCGCGGGCTTCGGCGACGCCGAGGTGGGAGCCGCCGTCCGCGAAATCCACGCGGGTTGCCGCAAGGTGCTCGACGAGCGCCTGACGCTGGAACCGATCGTCGAAGGCCAGGAGGGCGCCCGCATCGACGTCCCCGCTGGATTCGACCCCTCCGCGATTTCCGTCTCCGGCAACGTCACCGGCGACGCCCCCTATGCCGGGACGCTCCGGCATTGCGGATGGCGCGTCACCCGGATCGATCTGCCGACTGTTCCGGCGGGCGCCGACGCGCGCGTCGCCGCTCCCGCTCAGGTAGAGATTGCCTGACCCCGCTTATTCTTCACCCACTGGAGGCACGATGTCCGCACCCGGCAAGTATGTCGTAGGCATCGATCTTGGCACAACGAACACGGCGCTGTCCTTTGTCGATGCGACCCGCGTCGATGAGGTGGCCGAGGCCATTCCCGTCAGCGAATTCCCCGTTCCCCAGGTTGTCGCGCCTGGCGCCGTGGAGGACCGCCCGACGTTTCCTTCGGCGGTCTACGTGGCTGCTGGCAGCGAACTCCCCCCGGACAGCCTGCACCTGCCGTGGCGCGCCGAGACGAAGACCGCCATCGGGCACTTCGCACGCGAGCAGGGCGCCAAAGTCCCCACCCGTTACATTCATTCGAGCAAGTCATGGCTGTGTCACGGCGGCGTTTCGCGGCAGGAGGCCATCCTGCCCTGGCAGAGCGAGGAGGCCGACGCCAAACGCTCGCCCGCCGAAGTCGCCACGATGATCCTCGCGCACCTGCGCGAGGCGTGGAACCACCGTTTCCCCGCCGACCACCTCGGCGACCAGGAAATCACGCTGTGCGTGCCCGCGTCCTTCGACGCCGAGGCGCGCAATCTCACCGTCGAAGCAGCTCAGCGCGCCGGTTTCGTTCACCTGCATCTTCTCGAAGAACCCCAGGCCGCGCTCTACTCCTGGATTCAGTCGCAGGGACGAAACTGGCGCGAGAAACTGCGCGTCGGCGACCTCGTGCTCGTCATCGACGTCGGTGGAGGGACGACGGACTTTTCGCTCATCGCCGTCACCGAGGAAGATGGCGTGCTCCAACTGCGCCGCGTTGCCGTCGGCGAGCACATTCTGCTCGGCGGCGACAACATGGACCTCGCCCTCGCCTTCGATGTGCGTACCCGCCTCGAACAGGAGCGCGGCACCACGCTCGACTTCTTCCAGATGATGGCCCTTACGCATCACTGCCGCGCTGCCAAAGAGCAACTCCTTGGCGACGACACGCTGCAATCCGTTCCAATCACATTGCTCGGCACGGGCAGCAGTGTCATCGGTGGCTCCATCCGCACCGAGCTTCCTCGCGAGCGCCTCGACGCCCTTTTGCTCGACGGCTTCTTCCCGCGCTGCAAGTTCTCCGACCGCCCGGCGCGCCCCAAGCGCTCGGGCTTTCGCGGTGGTGGCCTGCCCTACGCCGCCGACGGTGCCGTTACCCGCCACCTTGCGCGTTTCCTCGGCCTGCACCAGGACACCGCGGCCGAGTTCCTTCCCGGCCGCGCGGCGGATGCGCCGATTCTTCCAACGGCGATTCTGTTCAACGGCGGCGTCTTCCACGCCGAATCGCTGCGCCAGCGCATCTTCGACGTCGTTGCCTCGTGGTGCCACGAATCCGGTGCCGCGCCGCCGCGCGTTCTCCCGAGTCCTGAACTCGATCTCGCTGTTTCGCGCGGCGCCGCCTACATTGGCGTCACGCGGCGCGGGAGAGGCGTGCGCATTCGCGGCGGCAGCCCGCGCAGCTACTACGTGGGCTTCGAGGCTCCTATGCCCGCCGTGCCCGGCGTCGAGCCCCCCGTCAAACTCCTCTGTGTCACTCCCTACGGCATGGAGGAAGGCACCTCGCGCGACATCTCGGGCGAGCCGATCGACTTGTGCATGTGGACGGGCGAGCCGGTCGAGTTCCGTTTCTTCAGTTCCACCTCGCGCCGCCAGGACCAACCCGGCGCGATCCTCGATCTCGAAGGCGAGGAATTCGTCGAACACAGCCCGCTCGAAACCACCGTGGGCGAGGAACAACCCGGCCAGGACGGCGAAGCCGTGGAAGTCGATCTCCGCTCCACGCTCACCGACATCGGCGTGCTGAACCTCGATGTCGTCGAACGCGAAGGCGGAGCAGTGCACCGCCTCGAATTCAACGTCCGCCACTTGCCGGAGGCAGGCGGGGAGTAGGACCACCTTTTCCCAAGGAATGTTTCATGCAGATCAAAATCTTCAAGGCCCTGTGGGGCATGGACGCGATTCCAACGCTCGGCGAGCAACTGCGTCTTTGCGCCGAGGCAGGCTACGATGGCGTGGAGATCAACGTCTCCGCCGGTGTGCCTGATGGCCTTGCCGACCTGCTTGCCGAATACAATCTCCAGTGGGTTGCACAGTTGATCCACGACGGCGCCGACGACATGGTGCGCTCGATGGAAGAGTGCGCGCCACTCCGTCCCCAATTATTCAACATCCACAGCGGACGCGACAAGTATCGCTTCGCCGAAGGGTGCGCTTTCTTCGAGAAGGTTCTCGATGCCGAGCAGCGTCTCGGCATTCCCGCCGGGCACGAAACGCACCGCCATCGCCTGCTCTATTCGCCCTACGTGACGCGCGACTATCTCGAAAAGTTCCCCGCCCTTCGTCTCACCGCCGACTTCAGCCATTGGACCTGCGTCTGCGAGTACATGCTGAACGACCTCGACGAGATCATGGGACTCGCCATCTCGCGATCGGTTCATATTCACTGCCGCGTCGGGCACGAGGAAGGGCCGCAGGTCTCCGATCCCCGCGCGCCCGAGTTCGCCCGGCACCAGCAGGTCTTCCAGGGGTGGTGGGACCGCATCAGGGCTGCACGCGAGAAGGCGGGTGCCGACCAGCTCATAGTCGTTCCAGAGTACGGCCCGCCCGGCTACATGCAGACGCTGCCGTACACGGGCCAGCCCGTCTGCTCGCTGTGGGACATCTGCCTCTGGCAGGCCAATCAACTGCGCACACAGTGGGGCCTTCCGCTTCCTCAGTGACGGAAGTGCCGCATTCCCGTGAAGACCATCGCGATGCCGTGCTCGTTGGCGGCTTCAATGACTTCGGCATCGCGCACCGACCCGCCCGGCTGAATCACCGACGCGATGCCCGCCTTTGCCGCCGTGTCGATGTTGTCGCGGAAGGGGAAGAACGCATCCGACGCCATCGTGCATCCTGCCAGTGGCGTGCGGGCCTTCTCCGCTCCGACGCGCGCCGCATCGACGCGCGACATCTGGCCCGCGCCGATTCCCACCGTCGCCGAATCCCTTGCGTACACGATCGCGTTTGACTTCACCCACTTCACGCAACGCCACGCGAACAGCATTCCCTTCAGTTCCTCGTCCGTCGGGTGCTTCGTGGTCACCACCTTCAGGTCGCCGAGCTGCACCTCGCCGAGATCGCGGTCCGTCACGAGCAGGCCGCCCACCACGCCGCGCACGATCGGCACGCGCTGCTTGGGCGTGAACGCCCCCGTTGCCAGCAGGCGCAGGTTCTTCTTCTTCGCCAGCCTTTCCAAGGCTTCCGGCGCATACGAAGGCGCCAGAACGACCTCGTTGAACGTCTCGCCGATGCGCTCGGCCAGCGCACCATCCACTTCCACGCTCAGCGCGATGATGCCGCCAAAGGCCGAATCGGGGTCCGTGGCCCGCGCGCGGTCGTAGGCTTCGAGCGCCGTTGCCCCCAGCGCAATGCCGCACGGATTCGAGTGCTTCACGATCACTGCCGCGGCCGGAGCAAGACCCGCGAAGTCCCGCACCATTTCCAGCGCGCCTTCGGCATCGAGGATGTTGTTGTACGAAAGGTGCTTGCCCTGAAGCTGCTTTGCCGTGGCGAGGCTCGTTTCCGAAAATGCCGGATCGCGATAGAACGCCGCGCGCTGGTGGGGATTCTCGCCGTAGCGCAACTCCTGCTGGCGGGGGAGCGTCATCGTCCACACGGGCGGAAGGGCGTCCTTGTCCTCCGACGTTTCCTTGGCGAGGTACGCGCCAATGGCCGCATCGTAGGCCGCTGTGTGTGCGAACACCTTCGCCGCCAGCTTCGCGCGCGTCTCCGCCGTCGTGTCGCCTGCCGCGACGATCTCCGCGGCAACGCTCTCGTAGTCCGCCGGGTCGCACACCGCCGTCACGCGCCCGAAATTCTTCGCAGCCGAACGCAGCATCGACGGCCCTCCGATGTCGATCTGCTCGACGGCCTCGTCCCGTTTCACGCCCGGCTTCGCGATCGTCTGCACGAACGGATAAAGATTCACCACCACCAGGTCGATGCGCGCGATGCCGTGCTCCGCCATCGTGCGCACGTGCTCTTCCTTGTCCCCGCGCCCGAGCAGTCCGCCGTGCACCATCGGGTGCAGCGTCTTCACACGCCCGTCGAGAATTTCCGGAAAGCCCGTGACTTCCGAGATGTCGCGCACCGCGAGACCCGCGTCGCGCAGTGCCTTCGCGGTGCCCCCGGTGGAGATGAGTTCGACGCCCCGGGCTGCGAGTGTCTTCGCGAAATCCGCGAGCCCGGTCTTGTCGCTGACGGAAAGAAGTGCGCGCTGAATTGGCAAGGTACTGCTCCTGAGTAAGGTGTTCTTTTATTGGTCGAGCATCCGCTCAATCGCGGGCCGCAAGGCTTGAAACGCCCGGCCGCGGTGGCTGATGCGGTTCTTCTCATCTTCCGGCAGTTGCGCCAGGTGGCGGCCGTCGTAGCCCTCGGGTACGAAAATCGGATCGAAGCCAAAGCCGCCAACGCCGCGTTTCTCGAAGCCAATCCGTCCGCCCAGTACTCCCGACGCCTGCGCGATCACGCCCGCCGGTCCGGCCAGCACCGCGTGGCACACGAAGCGCGCGCCGCGCTGCGCTTCCTCCACGCCGTGGAGTTCCCCGAGCATCTTGGCCAGCGGGTCTTCACCATGCGTTGCGTAGCGCGCCGAGTACAATCCCGGCCGCCCGCCGAGTGCTTCGACTTCGAGGCCGGAGTCGTCCGCCACGGTGGGCAGTCCCGTGCGTCGTGCCCACTCCACGGCCTTCAACTCCGCATTGGCCGCGTAGGTGGCGCCGTTTTCCTCCACGGGTGCCGCATCGGGCCAATCGGCCGTCGAACGCCACGTCACCGCCAAACCTGCCAGGATGGCCGCGATCTCGCCCACCTTGTGGGCGTTGCCTGTTGCGATCAGGATTTCCAAGTCGTCACTCCATTCTTCGCACGCGGCGGTTCTCAATGCGCAGGACGCCGCGGCTCAACAAATCCACTGCTTCCACGATGGCCAGATGCTCCTGCACCAGGATGCGCGCACTCAGCGACTCCGCATCGTCGTCGTCAAGCACCGGCACCGTTTTCTGCACGATGATCGGTCCTGAATCCACCCCCTCGTCCACGAAATGCACCGTGCATCCCGAGACGCGCACGCCCCCCGCCAGTGCCTGCTCCTGGGCATGAAGCCCGGGAAACGAGGGGAGCAGCGACGGGTGGATGTTCACGATGCGGTGGGGGAAGGCTTCGAGCATCGCCCGCCCGATAATCCGCATATAGCCCGCGAGCACCACGGCTTCCACGCCGTGTTCCTTCAGTGTGCGTGCCACGGCGGCGTCATGCGCCTGCCGTCCGCCGGGAAATCCCCGGTGCGCGATGGCGGCGGTCTTGATGCCGTGCGCGCGGGCAATGTCGAGGCCCCGGGCCTGTGGATCGTTGGCGACAACGATGGCGAAGTCCGCCGCCGGCAGCTTGCCTGCGGCGTGCGCCTTCAGCAGCGCCTCCAGATTCGAGCCGCGGCCTGAAATCAGAACGCCCAATTTCACGGTGCCTGTCCCTTCGCCGCTGACCCCGCTGCGAAGTGGCGCTGCCGAGCTTCCAGCACCGCCTGCGCATATCCCGGATCGAACAAGCCGCGCACCAGATTCTCGATGTCCTCCGCCGATTGGGCCGACTCGATGATGCTCAACCGGTTCTCCGCGCCCTTGGCCGCGGGCAGGCGTTCGAGCGACTTCGCGTCGCCACTCGCTTCGACGAGTGCGAGCCCCTCCGTCGTCAAGCGCGTCGCATAGCCGCGCAGTTCCGCCGCCGTCAGGTTGAGCGTCATCGCCTGTTCCAGTGCCCGCCTGCCGATGTCGAAGGCCTGATAGCGCGCCTCCTCGCGAATGAGTTCAGCGAGTGCACGGTCGTCCTCCGTGCCCCCTTCCGGCAGGGGGGCCTCCGCGATGGCCGGGGGCACGAACAGATATTCGTCCGTTCCCTTCTGCGGATCACGCGCCTGCGTTTCGCGATACGAGGCAATGGCATCCAGCGTCTGCCCCGTCGCCAAAATCAAGCGCGCGTCCTGCACTTGCGGAGGTTCCGTACTCTCGAAATCCACGCTCAGCACATCCTGCTGAACGCCCTTGTCTCCCAGCAGCCCCCTCACCGCATCCGCGGGCTCAAGGGTTACGGCGCGTCCACTCGTCCGCCCTCCCCCCATTCCCCGCGCGACGAGAAAGAAGATCGCGAGACAGATCAGCAACCCCGAGCCAATCAGCGCCAGAGGGTGATTCAGGTACTCGCGTACGGACTTGGGCGGTGGCACCGGCCGGCCCAGCACCGTTTCGGACGACATGCTCGACGAGTACGATTCCTCTTCCGGCAGAGGTGCCGGTTTCGGCGGAGCCACGCGCGCGGCAACGACGGGTTTCGGCTCCGGCTTCTTCGGTTCCGGCTTCTTCGGCTGGGGGACTTCCTTGCCGAGATTCCATTTTTTCTCGTCCGCCATCAACGCCCTCCCGATTCGACGGGCTCGAACAAGCGCACCATCCCGCAAATCAACCCGTTTGGTCCTCGAATCGCCGAAGCTTCACACGCAACACTGCAGCCATTCTCCAGCCGCACCAAGGCTTTCCACGCCGGCCCTTCGCCCAGCAACGCCGCGTTCAGTGCCGGAGGCACGGGGGTTCCCCGGCCGAAACCGAGCAGCGAGCACGCCGCCCGGTTCACGATCGCCTCGCCCTGCTCGCCCAGCAGTTCCTCCGCCATCGGCGAAAAGTACACGGTATTCGTCAGGCTATCCGTCAGAAAGAGGGGCGAGGCGGAGAACAGGTCAACGACCTGCCGGACGGCGGTTAGCTCCTCGTCGCTTTTCCAGAGTTCGGCGGGAAATTCCATCGGTTCCTTCCTGCGCGGCAACGATTTCCCCACGGGTACGGGGTCGCCGTCCCGGAGGCAAGCTGGATGCACCACACGGTCAGTCCCCCCGCGCCAGAACCTCCTGCGATGGGCCATACAGCCGCCACTGCGCGCGCGATCCCACCAGCCGGTAACCCGACTCGATAAAGTTCTCTTCCATCCCAAGGTCACGAATCGTCTTGGGATAATGCCCCTTTTCCAGCACAAAGTTCTCGATGGCCGCCACGATCCGCAGCACTTCGCCCTCCTGTTCGCCGAGCCCCACGCCCGCCGCACGGGCCTGCACGGTTGCCAGCAGCTCCCGCCTCTCTTCCGGCGTGTCCGTTTCGAGATAAAAATCCATCGGCTGCGACCGCGTCGCCAGCGACCACGCCCCGAATACCGCGATCGCCGCGACCGCGAGCACGACAACGGCCAGCGTTACGCTCGACAGGCGCTTCTTGGGCGCCAGAGTCACTTGATTGCGTTGCTCATCCACAGATCGCCGCTGCTTTCCGCGCCATTGGTGGGATCGTAGCTGAGCGTCAGCAAGCGATCCACAAGGTCGGCTTGTTCGGTCTCATCGTTCAGAATCGTGGGCGGAACCTGAAACGCTCCGTCCGGACCCCGAGACACAAGAAGCCAGATTGATTCCCGCACAAAGTAGGCGAGCGGCTCCTTATACGGTTTGCCGGGGGAAAACACATCGAGTCTGCTGTAGCGTCCCAGTTCGCGGTAGTATGGCTGGCCGCCGCGCATCGCGGCAAAATGCTCCACGTACTCAGGCGGGAGGCTGCCGTCTTCGGCAGGCGCGAACGGCAAACCCGTGGCCTTCGCGTAGTCCTCCAGGGCCGCCCGTGCTCCCATCAAATCCCCGAGCCCCTTCTCCAGCTTCTGGTTCACCTTCTGGCTTCGAATACTGCGCGTCAGGAAAGTGAACATCCCGACCGCGATGACTGCCAGGATCACGGCCAGCCACAACGCCGTACGGCGCATTCGCGCGCCGTCCCAGACGGGGGGGGTCGTGGCGGGCGTGCTGGTATCGCTCGCGTGCGCGCTCCACCAGGGAGGGCTCGGGAGAATCGTTGCCTTGTGGGGTTGGGTCCTCGTTCGGCGTCACTTTGCGCCGTGATCCTCCGCTGCCGTTTCGCTGAGTGCTTCCTTCAGTTTGCGCACCTCAATCTCCAGTGTCTTCGCGCGCTGCTCGGCCATCTGCACCCGCGTTTTCATCGCCCCCATCCCCTCGCTCTTCTGCCACAGCACCAGGAAAATCACGTCGAACATAATCAAGATTACGAGCACCAGCGCCACGGCATAGAGAATCCGGCGCTGCTTGGCTGCCCATCTCTTGCGCCGTTCGCGCGAGACGATCTCCCCCATCAGGGGAGCCTTGGCTTCCGGCACCTCGATTCCCTCGGCCATCAGGCGTGCCAGCACCAAGTCGCCATTGCGCAGGGCCATTTGCGCGTAAGTCGTCCGCACTTTCACTTGCAGCGGCGGCGCCATCGGATTCTGCGGCCACAGGCTCACCGCCTGAATCAGCAGGTTGTGGCTCTCCGTCAACTCCTGGTAGCTGGAGAATCCCTTTGCCACCTTTGCCGCCACTTCCTGCGTCACCTTCATTGACTTCTGCCGGTTTCCCGCTCCGGTCATGTAGTTTTCCAGATCCGCGATGAAACTCTTCACAGTGCCATGGCGGTCCGATGGCCTTTTGGCCATCGCCTTCAGGGCAATGGCCGCCAACTCCCTTGGGATCTCGCGCCCGCCCGCCACTTCCTCGGGTGGATGGACAATGCCCTTGGCGGCGAGGGCGAACGACTCTGCCGACGTGCCGGCCGAGTGTGGCGAACGCCCCGTCAGCAGATAGTACAGAATCCCCCCGAGCAGATAGATGTCCGTCCACGGCCCGATTTGCAGCGCCGTCTTCGTCGTCTGTTCCGGCGCCATGTACGCTGGCGTGCCCGTGGGGTTGAACGCTTTTGCGGGTGTCGGAGCGATTTCGTCCGCCAGCTGCTTGCAGTCATCGTCGAGCAGGTCCGGGTTGTAGAGCACCGCGATGCCCCAGTCCATCAGCAGCGTTTCACCGAATTCCCCGACCATCACCTGCGACGGCTTGATGTCGCGGTGCACGATGCCGCGTGCATGGGCAAAGGCCACGGCCTGCGCCACGTCGATCAGAATCGGCAGATGGCGGGCGAGCACCTCGTCGGGCGTCAGCTTCACCAGGTCGTTGTAGAGCAAATCATCCCAGCGCTTGCCACGCACCATCTTCATTGCGAGCAGCGGACGCCCTTCTTCGTCGAGACCAAGGTCGTGGACGGGGACGATATTCGGATGTTCCAGCAGCGCCGTCGTCAGCGCCTCCCTCTGGAAGTCGTCCTCCAGAGTCTTCAGTTCCTCGGGATCGTCCTCCATGTCTTTCACGAGCCGGTCGCTCATGCGTTTCACGGCCACGATCCGGCCCAGCGACATCTGGATCGCCTCCCAGACTTCGCCGAATCCGCCTTCCCCGACGAGCGTCAACAGGCCATAGCCCGCAGGACCGGGGGGCAACGGCGCCGCATCCGTGCTGCGGCTCTCCTGCTCCCTTTCCTTTTCAACACTGAAGACCGTCAGTTTCGTGGCAGCTCGTGAAACACGCTGGTCCGGGTGCGCAGGCAGGCTCAGCCCCAGCGGTTTCGCAGGACGGAGCGACTCCTCCGGATCCTCCGGAAGCTGCTCCGGCATCATCCGCGACAGCATGTTCGACATTTCTTCAGGACTCAGCGCCATAAGGGCCCAACTCGCCTTTGCCTGAGAATCGGGAACGTAAGGTGGAAAAGGGAAGCACGAAAGATTGACGGCTGGCCATTGTTTTCTGGATCGGTGGCCAGCCCGCTTGGTGTCATTCTTTCAGCAGCGACTGGATCTCTGTGTTGAAATCCTGCAAGTCGTGGAACTGCTTGTACACCGACGCAAATCGCACGTAGGCCACGTGGTCAACTTTCTTGATTTCGCGCAGGATAATCTTGCCCACGTGCTCCGTTGTCACTTCACGGTCTGCCGTGGTCAGAACCTCCCGCTCCACTTCCCGCGTCATCCGGTCAATCTGTTCCGGCGAGACCGGGCGTTTCTCGCACGCCCTTTCCAGCCCCGATCGCACCTTTTGCAGCTGAAACGGCTCCCTCATGCCGTCGCGCTTGACCACCATCATCTCCACTTTTTCGACGTACTCGGCCGTCGTGAAGCGGCGCGAGCACGCCTGACATTCGCGCCGCCGCCGCACAAAATCGCCGGCGGGCGAAGGACGCGAGTTTACAACCCGCGTGTCGCTGGTACCGCAAAATGGGCAGTTCATACGAGAGCAAAGCCTCCAACGTCACGACCGGACGCTAGAATCCCCCCGCCCCCGCTGCAATCGGAAGACGCACTTTCAAAACAAAGAGCGCCGCAGGGAATCCCCGGCGGCGCCCCAAGAGACCTTCTGTGACAACGACTCTACAGGTGCGCGTTGATGCGCGTCTGCAGCTCGGACTTCGGCAGCGCGCCGACAAGGCGTTCCGCCTCTTCGCCGTTCTTGTAGATGATCAACGTCGGGATGCTCATCACGCCGTAATCGCCGGCCACGCCTGGATTGTCGTCCACGTCCAGCTTGCCAATCTTGATCTTGCCGGCATTTTCCGCCGCAAGTTCCTCCACGATCGGCGCCACCCGGCGGCAAGGGCCGCACCACGGCGCCCAAAAGTCCACCAGCACCGGCACGTCCGACTTCAAAACTTCCTGCTCGAACGTCGCATCCGTCAGAGTAATCACGCCTTCAGCCATTTTCCTTTTCCTTTCAGTGCAATCGGGGTCTGCCTTCGTGGAACTTTCTGTCATCCATCAACCCACGTTCTTGGAAGCGATACGCAGGGCCGATGCCAAGTCAATCCTGCCGTCGTAAACGGCCTTGCCGGAAATCGCTCCCGCCAGATTCGCAAACCCCAAATCCCGCACGGCAACGATGTCCTCCAGTGTCGAAATGCCTCCCGAGGCTACCACTTCCAGATCCGGAACCGCCGAGCACATCCTGCTCAGCGCCTCCAGATTCGACCCCGACAGCATCCCGTCCGTCGCGATATCCGTATAGATGATCCGGTGGCATCCCAGGTCCTGCATCCTCAGGGCGAACGCCACCGCTTCCTCGCTGCTGCTCTGGATCCAGCCGCGCGTCGCCACGTACCCTTCCCGTGCATCAATTCCCACGATCACCGCGCGTGGACGCTGCTTGCACAAACGAGAGACAAAGTCTGTGTCCTCAACCGCCCGCGTGCCAATGATCACCTCGTCCACGCCGGCCGCCCAGGCCTGTTCCGCCGCCTTTGTCGAGCGAATCCCTCCCCCCAGTTCCACCCGCATCTTCGTGTTCTTGCAGATGGCACGCACGAGGTCCAGATTCCCGAACTCACCGTCGAATGCCCCGTTGAGGTCCACCACGTGGACGCGCCCGGCCCCCGCCTCCTCGAACTGCCGGGCGAACGCCACCGGATCGTCCGAGTATACCGTCTTCTCCTCGCGCTTCCCCTGCGCCAGACGCACCACTTGTCCGTCGAGCAGATCGATCGCCGGAATCACCTCAAACCCGGCCATGACGGCCTCCTTACATTCCCATGATGTTGTAGCCAGCGTCCACGTACAACACTTCCCCCGTGATTCCGCTCGCCCACGGGCTCAGAAGAAACAGGCAGGCGTTGCCCACTTCCTCTTGTGTGACATTCCGGCCCAGTGGCGCTTTTGCGGCCACCTGATCCAGCACAGTCGTGAAACCCGAAATCCCCCGGGCCGCCAAAGTCTTGATCGGGCCCGCGCTCACCGCGTTCACCCGGATGTTGTGCTTGCCCGTGTCCCAGGCCAGATAGCGCACCGCGCTCTCCAGCGCCGCCTTGCAAATTCCCATCACGTTGTAGTTGGGAACGACGCGCTCGCCGCCCAGATACGACAACGTCACTACTGAGCCGCCCCCGGCAGCCTTCATCAGGGGAAGCGCCCCGCGCATCAGGCTGATCAGCGTGTACGCGCTCACTTCCTGCGCCAGCTTGAAGCCCTCGCTCGACGTCTCGACGATCCCGCCTGCCAAGTCTTCCTTCCTCGCAAACGCGATCGAATGCACCAGCATGTCCAGCTTGCCGCCGAACTCCTGGCCGATGGCCCCGAAAGCCTTCGTCACGTCTTCATCGATCGTTGCGTCCATTTGGAAGCAGGGCAGCGGAGGATCGCACTCCTGCGCCAGATTCCGGACGCGCCCTTCCAGACGCTCGTTCTGATACGTCAGCGCCACGCGCGCGCCCTCCCGGACCAGTGCCATTGTCACCGCCCAGGCAATCGAGTCCTTGTTTGCGACTCCGGCCACCAAGGCCGTTTTACCGTCCAGAAGCCCCATAGAGTATCCTTTCCCGGATGGGCATGAATGGCCCCACCGTCAGGGGCTCCATTCGCCGGGGCAAGCCGCGATGCGGCCGCCCTGCTACGTCGTGTACTCGGCGTTGATCTTCACGTAGTCATAACTGAAGTCGCACGTCCAGACCGTCGCCTCCGCCGCGCCGGCGTTCAGCTCGATCTCCATGCGTACTTCCTTCTCGTCTCTCAAATATTGGGCCAGAGCTGCGCGATCCTGGGCCACCGGGCGCCCCTGGGCAAAAATCCGGGTGCCGCCCAGCTTGATCGAAACCCGCTTGGGGTCAAAGGATGCCCCGCTATAACCCACCGCGCAGGCGATTCGTCCCCAGTTCGGATCACGTCCAAAGATCGCTGTCTTCACCAGGCTCGACGTTCCCACCGCCATTGCCGCCCGCTTGGCATCGGCCGCCGACTTGGCCTTTGCCACCCGGATGGTCACCAGACGCGTCGCCCCCTCGCCATCGCTGGCCACCTGCCGTGCCAGGCTCTGGCAAACCTTCGTCAGGGCCTCGCGAAACTTGACGAGTTCCTCGGCGGAAATCGACTCGTTCCCCGCCGCGCCGTTCGCCAGCGCCACCAGCATGTCGCTCGTCGACGTATCGCCGTCCACCGTCATGCAGTTGAACGACGCATCCGAGGCCGCTCGCAGCGCCGCGCGCAACTCCGGCCGGGGGAGACGCGCGTCCGTCAAAATGTACGCCAGCATGGTCCCCATGTTCGGGTGGATCATGCCGCTCCCCTTGGCAAGCCCCAGGATGCGGACCTGTTTGCCCCCCATCCGGCATGTGCCCTCGGCCGACTTCGGCACCAGATCGGTCGTCATCATCGCCCGGCCCACGTCCTCGATCCCCTCGGGCGAGAGTCCCGCCTCGGCGATGCTCTTCAGGCCGGCTTCGATCCGGCCGAGATCGGGCAAAACCCCGATCACCCCGGTCGATCCCACGACGAACTCGGCCGGGTCCGCACCGATCAGCCGCGCCACCGCCGCCGCCGTTGCCTCGGCCACCTTCTCGCCCTCCGTCCCCGTGCAGGCGTTCGCCTGCCCCGCATGGACGACGATACCCCGCATCGTTCCCTTGGCCAGATGGCGGCGGCAGACGGCGATGTTCGCTCCGGCAAACAGGTTCCGGGTAAAAACGCCCGCCCCCGCGCACGGAACGTCGGAAAGAATGAGGCCGATGTCCTTCTTGCCAGACTTCTTCAGCCCGGCGGCTGCGGCTCCGCCGCGGAAACCCTTCGGAAACTTCATGAGCGTCGCGATTCCCTCAAAGGGCGGGAGGAACTTGGTCCGCGTCCCGCCAGGTGATGAGCTCCAGCCGTTCGCCTGGCCGGATAAGGCGGTATTCCGCCCGCGCCCCCAATTCAACTGCGTCGACGTTCGTCTGCAAGTTGAACAACCGCGTTTCCAGCTCTTTCAAGTCGGCGGTCGTCTTCTGCAGTTCGCTCTGGGCATCGGCAAAACTGCGCCGCGCCTCCACGATACGCTGGCGGGAGGGAACAAAATGCAGGAAAAAAGCACCGATGGCGCAGGCAACGAAGAAACCGAGCCACAGGACCAAGCGGAGATTTTTCATGAGTTCGGACCGACTCGCGCGCAGATTACTCGAAGCGAAGAGGCACAACGGGAAGACTGTCAAGAAGATGCGGCCCTCGGAGACCCGCCCGGGACGCTCAGAGAAGCCGCACGCCCCGGAATTCGATCTCTCACCCCCCACCCTCAGGAATCGGCCCGGGAAGAGTTCCGTTTCCGTTGCCGCCCGCACCTCAGGGGTGGCAGCTTCCGGCGCCTCTCGTGGAAGAGGGTGGAAGTTGCAGCCAGCCGGGGAAGAATGATGAGCACAGCACAGGATCAGGATCGCCACCAGCGGGTGCGCGAGGAGTTGCGCCGCACGTTTGGCGAGAAGGCCATGACCGATCTGGTCTCGCGCGGCCTGTACGCCAGCGACGCCAGTGTCTGGGAGTTTATGCCAATCGGCATCGTCGTGCCCGAGAGCGAAGAGGACATCGCCGAGGTTCTCCGCTTTGCCCGCGAGCACAAGGTGCCTGTCACGCCGCGTGGCGGCGGCACCAGTCTCGCCGCCCAGACGTGCAACGAAGCCGTGATTCTCGACGTCTCCAAGCATCTCAACAAGGTGCTCGAGCTCAATGTGGAGGAAGGCTGGGTGCGCGTACAGCCCGGAATCGTCCGCGATGAACTGAACGCCTTCCTCAAGCCCCACGGCGTGGAGTTCGCCCCCGAAACCTCCACGAGCAACCGTGCGAACGTCGGCGGCATGATCGGCAACAACAGCAGCGGAATGCGCAGCATCCGCTATGGCCGCACGCTCGAACACGTCCTTGAATGCCGCGCGATGCTGGCCAATGGCGCCATCATCGACTGCAAGCCCCGCACCCGCGCCGAAATCGACGAACTCATGCAGGGCGACACCGAGGAAGGCAAACTCTGGCGCGCGATGGCAGGCCTCATCGACAAGAACCGCGCCCTGATCGATGAACGTTTCCCAAAGGTCCTGCGCCGCGTCGGAGGCTACTCGCTCGACGTCTTTCCGCCCGATGGCCCGTGGAATCTCGCGACGTTCCTCTGCGGCAGCGAGGGCACTCTCGCCATTCTGCTCGAAGCCAAGGTCCGCCTCGTCGAAGCGCCCAAGCACGTGCGCATGATGGCCGTGCATTTCGCTGACCTGATCGACGGTCTGCGCACCGTGCCGAGCATTCTCGAACACGACCCGCTTTCCGTCGAGGTTCTCGACGGCGCCATGATCCGTCTGTCCCAGAAGAATCCCTCAACCCGAGGACATTGCTTCTTCATCGAGGGAACGCCCGAACTCATCCTCTCCATCGAAATGGACGGTGAGACGCCGGAGGAATGCGTGCGCCGGCTCGAAAAAGTGCGCGCGGAAATGCAGGCAAAGGGCCAGGGCTACGCCTTTGCGATGCTCGACACCGACGAGAAGTGCTTCGAACTGCTCGAACTCCGCCGCAAGGGGCTCGGCGTTTCCCTCAGCGTTCCCGGCGACACCAAGCCCGTCTCCTGGATCGAGGACGCCTGCGTTCCCGTCGAGCATCTTGCCGACTACACGCGCCAGGTGCTCGAAGTCGCCAAGTCCCACGGCCTCGACACCGTGATCTATGGGCACGCCAGCGTCGGCGTGCTGCACATCAAGCCCGCGCTGAACCTGAAGTCCGAAAAGGGCATGCAGGCGATGGCCGACATCTCGCGCCGCGCCATGCAGCTCTGCAAATCCTACGGCGGATCGTGGAGCGGCGAGCACGGCGACGGCGTGGCACGCGGCGCCCAGAACCGCGAGTTCTGGGGCGAGGAAATGTACCAGGTCTTCCTCGACGTCAAACGCGCCTGGGACCCGACTTCGCTGCTCAATCCCAACCGCATTGTCGATGCGCCGCCCGTGAACGAGAACCTGCGTTACGGCACGAAGTACAAGGTCTCGCTCCCGCAAACGCATTTCCGCTTCAACGACTTCGGCGGCTTTGCTCCCGCCGTCGAAATGTGCAACGGCGTCGGGGCCTGCCGCAAGACGCTGAGCGGCACGATGTGCCCCTCCTACATGGCCACGCGCGACGAGGAAGACACGACGCGCGGCCGCGCCAACGCGTTGCGCCTCGCGATGAGCGGACGCTTTGGCGCTGACGGCATCACGCACAAGCGCGTCCACGAGGTGCTCGACCTTTGCCTCGAATGCAAGGCGTGCAAGAGTGAATGCCCCAGCAACGTGGACATGGCCCGCATGAAGAGCGAGCACCTGGCCCACTATCACGACGTGCATGGCACGACGATGCGCGAGCGCTCCTTTGCCGACGCTCCCGTGACGGGCCGTCGCATGAGCGGAATGCTCGCCCCCGTTGCCAATGCCGTCATGGGCATTACGCCGCTGCGCCGCACGATCCTCGGCTTCATGGGCATCGCGAAGGATCGCAACGTGCCCGCCTTTGCCACCGAGACGCTGGAGGCATGGTTCGCCAAGCCGCGCGCCGCAAAGAACGCCGAGGGGCGCGAGGTCGTGCTCTTCGCCGATTGCTGGGCCAACTATCACGAAACCGCGCCGGGGCGCTATGCAGTGCGCCTGCTCGAAAAGCTCGGCTACAAAGTGACGCTCGTCGGCGGCGCCTGCTGCCAACGCACGCGCATCTCGAAGGGCTTTCTGGGCGAAGCCAAACGCGACGGCGCCCGCACCATCGAGATCCTTCGCCCCCATGCGGAGAAGGGCACGCCGATTCTGGGCATCGAACCGAGCTGCGTCTCCAGCCTGACGGACGATCTGCCCGATCTCGTCGAGAACGTCGAAGCGGCGCGCGCCGTCGCGGCCGTCGCCCGTCCCGTCGAGGAGTTCCTCGCCGCCGAGTTCGCCGCAGGCGTTTTCGAACTGCCCGAGTTCGCTGCTCCCGCCAAACGCTACCTCGTTCACGGGCACTGCCACCAGAAGGCACTGTTCGGAACGGCATCGGGCAAGACGCTGCTCGCCGCCGCTGGCAATGGGAAGGCGCCGGAAGTCGCGGAAGTCGATTCGGGCTGCTGCGGAATGGCCGGGTCGTTCGGCTACGAGCAGGAGCACTTCGAATTGTCAAAGAAGATCGCCGAGAGCCGGTTGCTTCCCGCAATTCGCAAGGAGGGACCCGACACCGTGCTCATCGCGAACGGGTTCAGTTGCCGCCATCAGGTCAACGACTTCGCGGGGCGCAAGGCCGTACACGTCATCGAGGCGCTGGGGCGCGCGATGTTCGGCGACGACGAGAAGAAATAACTACGCGCCGGGGGGCGGCTCGTCTGGAATGGAGTCGCCCTCCCACCTCGGCCTTCTTGCGCGTCCCGTGCGATAGCGGGCGAAGTCGCGCACGGCATGCTCGAACATCTGCTTCCAGGGATTCGCGAGCTGCACCAGATGCCCGCCGCCCTTCATGATCCCAATGGCGAGACGGGCCAGTAGTCCCAGTATCAGCAGCACCAGCACCGCCGCTCCCGGGCGGTAGAGATTCAGCGGAATGGTCAGACTCTCGAACGGCATGTCGAACGGCTGCGTCTGATTCGTGGGGATGGCGCCGCTCTGCGGCTCGCCGAACTCGACCCGGATCTTGCCGGCGTCCTTGCCGTCCCCCTTCAGCACGGCTTCCCATCCGTCCAACGTCTCCTTGAAGGACGCCGGATCGTTGAGATACCCGAGCACCTTGAAAAAGAGCACCAGAACGAGAACCAGCCCGATCACGATGACCAACAGCCCCAGCCCGGCACCGGCCTTCTGGAAGGCAGAGTGTCCGGAGCCCCAGGAATCCTGGGTTTCGCGTTCGATCATCGTGTGCCTCCCTGAACAGAATGCGGCTGGAAGCTCGCGCAAACGGCAACGTGTCAGTCCTACGAAACCCTTGTCATGACAATCTGTCGTCGGCTAGCAAATGACAGGTACGGAAAACAAGGCCGGATGGACAAGCACGAAAAAACCGTGCTGCAAATCCTGCAGGGGACTTCCGGCCGAAAGATCGATTCCAATGACCTGCTGAGTCTTCTCATCCACTTGGAATTCGAAATGCCGCGAAGGGCTGCCGTTTGATTTTCGCCTGAGGTCTTCCCCTTGTTCTCTCTCCCCGTTCTCCTTTCCCTCTGGCTCGTTGGCGAGCCCACCGCCTTTCCCAACGGCAAGCTGGACCTGCCGCCGCGCCCCGCCGCCGCCATCTCGGGGACGGAGTTCTACAACCGCATCCTCAACATGACCGAGACCGAGCGCGAGCAGGAGGTCGTCAACCAGATCGCCCGCGGCAATGTCCCTGATTTCCTGCGCACGCTCAAGCCCATCACCGTTACCCACGGCACGCACACCGCCACCTATCATGCCACCGTTGATTATATGGCGATCGGCTCGGATGCCGACTTCTTCCGCATGCCGATGTCAGCGCCCCTGGGCCAGCAGATCGCCGACATCGCGGGATGCTCGCTCCCCACGCGCAAAATCGTGATCGATCTGCACGTGAACTCGGACCTGCGTCTGACGCCCAGCACCTTCAACCCTTCGACCTACGACATCGACTCCGTCCCTGTTTTCAAGCTCAACAACGATTCCATTGAATCCAAGCGCGCCGGCCAGCCCCTTGGCCTCCTCATTGACGGCATCAAGAAGGACGTCGTCCTCACGCCCATCGTTCCCACGCGTCCTTCCCCCGCGCGCGTTGCCATCGTTGGCTGGTTCTACAATTCCAATCCGTTGGCGACGCCGACGCGCACCGATTCCTACATCCAGCCGCTTTCCACCATTCACGAGTCCACCTACGAGGATTACAGCCACGGCATCCGATTGATCGAGAACGAACTGATTGTCGATGGCCAGGTGATGACGGTCGCGCAGGTGCTTGCCGATCCCGTGCTCGCGCCGCTGCTCACGGACGAGGGCGCCAACACGTTCTCGCGCTACCCGATTCCGAATCCGTACCCCATTGACCCCGGCGACAATCTGGTCGCGAACGGCAGTTTCGAGGGAACGTACACCGGCGGTGTCGCGGAATCGTGGACGTCCTGGACCGCTCCCGGCTCCGCCGCGATGACGTTCGGCCGCGCGTCGATCAATCATTTCGACGGTGCCCATTCGCAGTACTTCGCACGGGGCGACACGTCTCCCGTCGATGCCGGCATTTTCCAGACCGTTGCCGTCGAACCCGGCAAGACATACACAATCAGCGCGCAGATCAAGCGCCAGTCCACGCTGGCCGGGACATTCGTTCGCTTCGGGTACGACCTTGATGGCGGGACGAATCCGTCGGCCGGTTCCGTTGTTTACACGGACATCACCGGCACCACCGACAACGTCTGGCAACCCTGCCAAACCAGCGTCACAGCCACGGGGAGCGCGATCACGCTCTTCGCCCGGTGCGGCCACACGGGCACGACAGGCGGCACCAACGCGTACTTCTACGTCGATGCCGTGAGCCTGCGCGAAACCACCAACTGATTATGAACCTCCGCCCGCTGCTCGCGGGAGTATCGGTGTCGACGAGAACCTGATGCCGGCGATTTCCTCAAGTGTCTCCGGACCCTTCAAGGCTCCCGGCAATGAAGCGCGGATCTCTTCGGCACGCTCGGGGAAGAGTTCCACGTAAGCACTCAGTGTCTTCTCCAAATGGCCGGGATGCCGTGTCTGTGCGTTGAGCGCGTGTTGCATCAAGGCTTCCGCTCTCTCCTTCTCGCCACGCTCAGCGTAGAACTCCATCAGTGGCGGCACGAGCGCCATGCGGTTTGGGTCTTCCTCCAGCAGCCTTTCCAGATAGGTGACGGCCGCTTCCCGATCTCCCATTCCCCAGGCCTTCTTTGCCCAGATCGCCATGTCAGCAGGTGTCAGTCCATAGCGCTGATTGATGAGTGTCATCCACTCTTCGCACCCTTCCCAGTCTCTATTCTTCAGAGTGAACTCGGAGAAAAATCGCATCGTCATATAGGCATGGGGCTCTTCCTGTTCGCCCATTCTGCCGTACTTTCGTGCCTTGTCCATGTCGCCGAGTTCCATGTAATTTCGTGCCTTGTTGATGTAGTAACTCATCCGGGCGAGTGAGCCTCGGGCATTTGGTTTCGTAGTCTCGGCGAGGATTTCGCGTGCCTTCTCTTTGTCTCCGCGTTTGATTTCGATCATGACGCGGAGTCGTTCTGCATCCAAGCCCATCCAGCGGACGGCTTCCTCGGCCGTCTCCGCGGCAGCATCGTAATCCTTCAGCATGAGAGCCTGATAGTTGATAAGGTCGATCCAGAAGCGGTTGTTGCCGGGCAGGCGGTCCACCGGTTCGCGGAACTGGGCGGTGAAATCCTCCGTGCTTCCCATCTGGGCCTTCAACCAGTTCATGTCGTTGCGGATGTCGTAGCGTGTTGGCACCCGGGAGACAAAGTCCTCGTAGTAGCGGATGGTCAGGGACGCACACCCATGGTCGCGAAAGAACAAGGCAAGATCACGGCGAAAGTAGGGATTGAAGCGATTCTGACGGCTGGCCTCTTGGAAGATCGGAACGCACTCCGTGTAGCGGTGCTGAACGTAGTGGGCTTCGGCCAGTTCGCGCAGGAAGCGCACGTCCTGTGGTAACTGAGCGTTCAGCTCCGCCATGAACTTCACATCATCGTAGCCTTCCGGCATGAGGCCCGGATACTCTGCCACCGCCCTCCACTGGCACAGTGCATAGAGCGGCCCTTCCTGGATGAACGGCCCGGCCTTCACCAGGAGGTCCTTCAGCATCGCCTGGCTTCCAAATTCGGTTTTCAGGAAGTCGGCAAAAAGCGTGATTCCGAGGGGGAGCCGGTCGCGCGCGAACTGAAACCTTCTCCACGGAGTGAACTCGATCCCCTGAAAACCGGTGCTGGCCGTCATCTGGGTCTCGTCATAGCGGCTGGAGTCGTCGAGGGTGCGCGCGATTCCGAGAAGACGATAGGTCGAAGAGTGTGGGTTTTCGAGGTGGCTCCAGCGAACGGCTCCTGTGACGAGGCCGCTTGAATCGTCGAGTATCCATGCTTCGCGCCAGGCAACGAGTTCCTTGCGCACGGCGAAGTAATCTCCGGCTTCCGCGGCATCGAGAATCGGACCGAGGCGTTGCTCGCCGCTGACTGCAGCGATGTCACGAATCACTTCCTCGCGCAGCCGCTTGTACTTGCTGCTCGCTCCTCCCATGGTCACGGCGAGCGCCAGATAGTTCTCCAAGTCCTCGTACTGTGTTTCGTTCGCGTTAAAAACGAGATTTGTGAACTTGTCGCCCTCCAGCCACCCCGCATTCAGGGCGATCAGCACCGGCATCATGTCGGTGTCCTTTCGCTTCATGAGCGCTCCCCGGGCCATCTCATGGATGGCGGATTGTCCCAGGAACCAGAGGTCGTCGGTAAAGCTCGACAGGACAATCCACATCGGAAGGACCTGTGCCTGCTCGGGGGTGATGTGGTTGTACTCGTATCGCGAGTAGCGCACCCATGTGCGCCAGCAAGGCGGCAGATCAGTGACGTTGAATCCCTCGGAGATCAAAGGCTCGCTGGGGATGGCAAAAAAGCGAATGGCTTTGCCGAGGAGGAAGCGCAGCGCCACGGAGTCCGGCTTGGTGATCAGACCAACTTCGGCCAGCGCTATGATGCTCAGTGCCTCTCCCTGCCCGAGCATGGTGCCATACAAATTCCGCGTCTCACTGTACAGCGGTTCGGCCATTGCCAGCATCCCGTAGGCAGCCGCCTGCAGAGGTTCCTGTCTTCCCGGATAGGCACGGGCGAGCAGCAGGGCGCGGTTTACAGCCGATTGCACCGCGTAGGTGTGCATCGAATTCGACGCGATCATGACGCGGCCAAGCTGATCCTTGAGCAGTTCCTCCGATGGAGCAGGCTGGTCCTTTCGCTTTGGAACAAGCTCCTGTTCAAGAAGCGCATCCATGATGTTGGTGGCCACCCGGCATTGTCCGCGAAGAAGGCCGAGGAAGTCGTCGCCTGCGCCAAGCTCTGCTTCCAGAAGGTCAGCGGGTTCCTGTGAGCCGGGGGAGAGTGTAAAGACCGATGCCATCACCCTGCCGTCGCCGCCAGCCGTGTAGACACCAGTCACAACAAACGCGTCGTGCGGGACTTCGCCGGACGAACGAATGTGTCCGGCCCAGTACGCCGCATTTCGTTCGGCAGGCGGGACCATTCGTGCATACGGAAGCACGCCCAACCGGCTGGGATCGATGACGACGGCGGGCTTCGCATCGGTTTGCTGAGACAGGAGGATGGAACCGAGTGGGTACCAGCCGCGTGTCAGTATGTGTCCGACTCCCTGCTCGGTTGCATCGCAGAACGGATAGAAAACGGCTTCAGGTCCCTGGGGATTCAGGTACGGCTGGAGTTCTTCAGGAATTCCTCCGAGCTGTTCGATAACCAGGCCCGGGTTCTTGCGCGACTCCGCCGCCCCGAAGGTCAGGTTCAGTGATCCGTCCGGATAAAGAATCCCATCATTGGGCCACTCGGCCGGAGGACTCTGATCGTAAATCGGCTTGGCAATGAGTGCCGCCTCCGTCAGCACGGGGCGGTTTTCGGAGTCTGCATCATTACAGGCGAGACAAAGAAAGCAGAGAACTGCGAGCGGCAAGAAACGCTTCAGCATGGAAGCCCTCCTCTTGTTGTCGTCCTCAACCGGCGCGATGATGGCTCCGCGTGGGGCCCCGTCCCTAAAGCGTGTAATCCTCCGGCCGATAGAAACTCATGTTGGCGCGCAGCCACTCGATGGTGCGTTCGAGTCCCTCTTCCAGAGAGATGCGCGGTTCCCAGTTCAGCAGGCGCCGCGCACGCGAGGCGTCGCAGACGAGGCGTTCGACTTCGCTGGCCTCGGGGCGGAGACGTTCGTCGACGGAGACGATCTCCGCATCCGCCCCCGTCATCTTCACGAGCAGCGCGGCAAGATCGGCGATGGAAATCTCTCGACCGGAACCGAGATTAAAGACGGTGCCGAGAGCGTCGTTGGGGGCGCTGGCACAGGCGATCATGCCATCCACCGTGTTCGCGACGTAGTTGAGGTCGCGGGTGGGGGAGAGGGCGCCGAGCTCGAGGCGGCCGCGCCCGGCGAGGAGTTGCGCCGTGATGGTGGGGATGACGGCGCGGGCGCTCTGGCGCGGGCCAAAGGTGTTGAAGGGGCGGGCAATGACAACGGGAACGCCGAAGCTGCACCAGTAGGATTCGGCGAGTTTGTCGGCCGCGATTTTTGTGGCGGAGTACGGCGATTGCGCCTGCAGCGGGTGGTCCTCGGAAATGGGGACGGAGAGCGCGGTGCCGTAGGCTTCGCTCGTCGACGTGTGAATCAGGCGGCGCACGCCGCAATCGCGTGCCGCTTCGAGAACGTTGAGCGTTCCGTCGATGTTCGTCCGCACATAGGAGATCGGCGCCGCGTAGGAGTACGGAATGCCGATGAGTGCGGCGAGATGCCAGACGTACTCGCAGCCTTCGACGGCTTCGCGGACGCTGCGGGCGTCGGTGATGTCGCCTGGTGCGAACTCGATGCGTTCGGCCAACTCGGGCTCGATTCCGTCGAGCCAGCCCCGGCTTGCGCGTGCGTTGTAGTGGGTGAAGGCGCGCACGACGGCGCCGCGTCGCGCGAGTTCTTCGGTCAGGTGGCTGGCGATGAAGCCCCCCGCTCCGGTGACGAGTACCCTGCGGCCTTCCAGTTCCAATGTCATGGCGTTCCCCAGCGCGGATCGTTCTGTGCCGCCTCGTAGTCCTCGACGCGGCCGATGTCGAGCCAGTGGCCCGTGTGCAGGACGCGGCGAACGGGGCGGTTCTTGCCGAGCAGCGTCAGCACCAGGTCGTCGAAGCCAAAGGCCTCGCCCGGCGCGAAGTGTCCGAGCACTCGGCGGTTCATGGCGTACACGCCCATCGAGACTTCGTACTCATGGGTGGGCTTCTCGCTGAACCCCTGGACGGAGTCGCTGTGCGGGTAGGCGGAGAGCACGCCGAAGTCCATTTTCACGCGGCGCAGGTAGGTGGCAACCGTGAGGTCGGCGCCGCCGCGAAGGTGCTTGAGGAAGAAAGTGCGAAGGTCGAGGTCGGTGAGAACGTCGCCGTTCATCACGAGGAATTCCTCGCCCAGATTCTCGACGAAAGCGAGGGGGCCGATGGTGCCGAGTGGCTTGTCCTCAATGGCGTAGTCGATCTTCAGTCCGAACTTGCTGCCGTCGCCGAAAAAGGCACGGATGAGTTCCGCGAGATGCCCGACGCAGAGCGTGACGTTCGTGAAGCCCGCGGAGCGCAGGGCTTCGAGGACAACTTCCAGAATGGGGCGGTCGCCGATGGGAACGAGGGGCTTGGGCAGGACCGTGGTGTAGGGGCGCAGGCGGGTTCCCTTGCCGCCGCAAAGGATGACGGCGCGAGGCGGGGTGGCGGGGGAGGCAGGTGAGTCATTCATGATGAGTGGACGCTGGGAAGCGGGAGGAATTGCCGCAACGGGAAAGCGCACGTCCCGGCCCGAAGCCACGCCCTCCTCGTCACGGCGGTTGCGTCGGGCTTCGCAAGCTCGCCCGGTGCAACCGCCGCGCCGAGGCTGCGCCCCGGGGCGTGCGTTTCGGCGGACAAGCCGGATTCATTTCCCTCAAGCGCCCCTTGCCCACGTGCACCTCCCTGGGAGACTTTCGCCCGGTGGAGGAATCGTGAAACCTTCTTTTTCGCCCTGGATGCGCCGGCTCGACCCGATCCTCGCCGCCGAGGACAGCAACGCGCTGTTCATGGCTTTCCGCCTGCGGCGCACCGAACACGCGCGATCGCTGCGAACCCTCCTGCGGCGGCGCGGCTCCATTCCGCCCATGCAGATCTTCATGGCATTGGGGCTTGTGGGTGCTGTGATCGTGCTCTTCAGGCTGGTGTCGTGCTGCGCCATTCCGATTGTTGCCGGGCTGGCCGCCCTGTTCGCGCGCTCATTCCAGCGCACCCGCATCGTGGGCGGGCGTTTGCCCGCACGGCTGAGCAGCGTGTTCTCGACGAGCGGCTACATGGAGGAGGCGGCCATCGACCTCTGGCTGGCGGGAGCGAAGGGACGCGAAGTTCTCGAAGCAATCTACCTCGAACGTCGCGAGGCCTCCAAGTTCGGGGCGACCGGCATCGTTCTCCTGCTGTCTGTCCTCGGTTTCGGGCTCTATCTTTACGTCGCACACCCGTGGCACATCGGAGGCTACGTCATCTTTGCGAGCCTCACCTGCCTCGTCGCGCAACTGGTCCCCTTCACCCTAGTCTCGGGTATTTCCAGTGTCCGCACCAATAGCCTCGAACCACGTTTGGCTGCGTGGCAGGCCGAGTCAGCATGGGACGCGGGGCTGAAGGCCGGCCTGCGGCGTGCGGGGCTAGCCGTGCTGACGATCATCGCGACCTTTCTTTCGATATGGGTTCTGACGTTCGTGATCGTTCTCCTTGTCCGGACATTTTCGTCTCCCTTTAAGGAGGTTCCCCTCCCGGCATTCCTCTCCGGGTACGCCGTGGAGTTCACCATCGCCCTCTCCTTTGGCGTCATTGCTCTCGTTCTGAAGGCACTTCAGGGCACCTTGCGGCGACGCTTCCTCCACCGCTTGGAGCGCACCCTGGCCGAGGCGGACTACGCCTTCGACCGATTCATGGCCGCCGTCGTTGTCGGCGATCCCGTTGGGGCCGACTGGGCACGGTGGGTGTACTACATTCGTACCAATCAGCAGCAACTTGTTCCCGATGCTCCGCCCGATCAGCCGCCGCCGGAGCAGGGGTCCGCAGCCTAAGCCGAGCCCATCAGGCGGCGGTAGAGAGCCACGGTCTTCTCGCACGTGGCCTCGATGGAGAACGCCCTGCCGAGCGCCAGCGACTCCGCCGCCATGCGCTCCAGCCGCGCGCGGTCGTGCGCCAGTTCGCCGAGCACCTCGGCCCACTTCGCCGCGTCCTGCGGCACCAGCACTCCCGCCGTGCTGCCGCCCAGCAGTTCGCGGTGCGGCTCGATGTCGCTGACCACGAACGGGCGTCCCGCCGCACACGCCTCGAGCAGCGCGTTCGGGAAACCCTCGCGATAGCTTGCCGACACAAACACATCCGACTTCGCCAGCCAGCTGAAAACGTCCGTCGTCACGCCCGCCTGCTCGACGCAATCCTGCACGCCCGCAGCCTCGATGGCCCGCTTCACCTTGGAGAACCCCGGCCCATCGCCCAGAATCGTCAGGTGAACCGGTACACCCGCCGCGCGGCAGGCCGCCGCGATCTCGGCGAAAAACTCCACGCGCTTCTGGTTCACATAGCGTCCCGCCCAGACAAGGTGCAGCGGCTCGCCCGGCTCGCGCTTTGGCAGCGGCGTCACCGTCTCCGGTCCCACCACGCCGTTGTGGATCACCGTGATGCGGTCGCCCGGCACGGAGAGTTCCATCAGCGACGCCTTCACGGAATCGCCCACCGCGACGAACGCATCCGGGCGGTTTGCCGACGCCTTCACGCGCTGCGCCTGCCGGTCGCTCTTCACCAGAATCTGATTGTGATAGCCGTTCACCAACTTCACGCGGCCGCGCGCAATCATCGCGGCGTTCACCCCGATGTTCGCGTTGTACATGTGCGAATGCACGATGTCGATGCGGCGGCGATGAACGAGCATCCGCAGCCGCAACACGCCCAGCGGATCAATGCGCGAACGGAACTTGACCTGGTGGACGGGGAAGCCTTCCGCCTCGAACTGCTCGGCCATCCGCCCGCGATAATGAATCACGCAGCACTCCGGCTCAATGCCCTGATCACGCATTCCACGGAATGCCAGGAGCATCTGGCGTTGAACACCGCCGACGTCCAGATGCGAAATGACACGCAGCACACGAATCGTTGCCATGGAACGGCTTCACCCTTTCCACGTCCAGTTTCCCGTCACGGAGGGAGAGCCGCAACGGGAAAGCTCCGGGAAGGCTGACTCCCCTGATTCCCGTTGATCGCCGTCATCCGGCGCGGGAACGTCGCTGCGCGGCGCCAAAGGGCTGCCGCGAATCCGACGAACACCGCCGGCACACAAGGGCCGCTTCGGGCCTTGGTGTGCCTTTCGCTCATTAAATCCGCCCCCTGAACCTGCCGCGAAGGACCCCTTGATGCCCAGCCTCACCCTCGAAGAAGCCGTCCGCCAGGGCACCTCGAAGGCCGCGGAGTTCCTCCGTACCCTCCTTCTCCGCAATGCCACTCCCTACAAAGAGTTCTTGGACGAAATCCAGAACACCAAGCGCACGCGGCCCATCGTACTCCAGAATCTCGAAGGCTCCGCCCTTGCCCTGATTGCCGCCTCCGCCCGCGAGAGCATTCGCCGTCCCATCCTGCTGCTCACCGCCGGCATGGAACGCGCCGAGCAGATGGTCGACGACCTCGAATTCTTCGGCGCCGCCGAGGCCTACCACTACCCCAAGTGGGAGGTCCTTCCCTACGACCAGGAAGACCTGAGCCTCGAAGTCACCAGCAAGCACCTCGACGTCTTCGAGTCCCTGGCGCGCCTGAACGGCGAGTTGTGGAAGGGAGCGCCGCCGATCATCGCCGCACCCATCGACGCCCTGATGCAGCGCGTTCTTCCCGCCGGTGTTCTCGACGCCTTTACGGTGCGCGTGGCCTGGGGCGACCGGCTCGATCTCGCGAAATTCGCCGAGGACCTGGAGAAAGCGGGCTACGAGCGCGTCGCCCTTGTCGAATCACGCGGCGAATACTCCATGCGCGGCTCCATCATCGACGTCTATCCCCCCAATGCCGACGACCCCATCCGCCTCGATCTCTTTGGCGATGAAATCGAATCCATCCGAAAGTTCGACGTGATGACCCAACGGTCGCGCGAGGATCTCGGCACCGAAGGCTTCATCTCCTTTCAGGCCGTTCGCCTGAAGAGCCACATGGAGGACTACCTGCGCGGCGGGGGAGAGCTCGCCACCCTCTTCGACCAGCTCCCGGCGGACACACTCGTCCTGATGGACGCGCCCGAGCGCTACCTCGACGTGTGCAGCCACTACGAATCCGCCGTCGAGCGCCAGTATTTCGACGTTCTGAAGGAAGACTCCGACCTGGGCCCACCGCCGCGTCTGATCCTCTCACCCCAGGACGTGATGCGGCGCATCGAAAACTTCCGCCGGGTCGAGCACTCGCGCCTCCCCGTCGATTCCTCGGTTCACGGCACGGCTGTTTTCACCTTCCGGACGGGCGGTTTCGCCGCCACGGGGGGCGATCTCGAATCGTGGATCGCCCTCATCAAGGGGCGGCAGCACGAAGACTACCTCGTCGTCATTGCCTGCGACAACGAAGGGCAGGTCCAGCGTTTCGACGAGGTTCTGCGCGAGCATGAAATCTCTGCCCGCGCGCTTCTTCATCCCGACGACACGCACGAGTTGCGCTTGCGCGGCGTCGTCGAAGGCTACCAGGACGTGCTCCTTGTCGTTGGCGGCGTTCACGATGGGTTCATCTTTCACGATGCACGCGTCGCCCTCATCACCGACCGCGAGATCTTCGGCCGCTACAAACGCCGCCACGTTTACAAGAAAATCTACAAGGGACGCCCCATTGCCGGCAGCAGCGACATGCAGCGCGGCGACTACGTCGTGCATGTGGACCACGGCGTCGGCCAGTACACCGGCATGCGCCAGCAGACCATCGACGGGCGCACGCACGACTTGCTGGAGATCGTCTACGCGGGCGGCGACAAACTCCTCGTTCCCGTGGAGAAAATCCGCTTCGTCCAGCGCTTTCAGTCCGCAAGCACCGAAGGCGTTGTCCTCGACCGCCTCAGCGGCACGCGCTGGAACAAGCGCCGCAAGAAGTCCACCGAGGAAATCGAGAAGATGGCCGAGGAGCTGCTCAAGCTCTACGCCCGCCGCGAAGTCGCCAGCCGCAAGCCCTTTGGCCCCGACACCGTCTGGCAGGCCGAGTTCGAGTCCTCCTTCCCGTATCAGGAAACCCCCGATCAGTTGAAGGGCATCCTCGAAGTCAAAGCCGACCTCGAACGCCACCGCCCCATGGACCGCCTGCTGTGCGGCGACGTCGGTTATGGCAAGACGGAAGTCGCCATCCGTGGCGTCTTCAAGTGCGCGCAGGAAGGCCGCCAGGCCGCCGTGCTCGTCCCCACCACGATTCTCGCCCTCCAGCACTACCAGACCTTCCGCGAGCGCTTCGCCGACTTCCCCATCCGCGTCGAGCTGCTCTCGCGTTTCCAGAAGGCAAAGGAAGCGAAAGAGATTCTCGCACGCCTGAAAACCGGCGAAACGCACGTCGTGATCGGCACGCACAAGCTGCTCGGCAAGGGGGTTCAGTTTCTCGACCTCGGCCTGCTCGTCGTTGACGAGGAACAACGCTTCGGCGTCCGTGCCAAGGAACGCCTCAAGGAACTGCGCGCGGAAGTCGACATCCTCACGATGACGGCCACGCCGATTCCCCGCACGCTCCACATGGCGCTCGCCGGCCTGCGCGATCTCTCCATCATCACCACGCCGCCGCCCGACCGCTATCCCATCAAGACGCGCATCGTACACTGGGAAAAGGAAGTCATCGCCGAGGCCATCCTGCGCGAACTCAATCGCGGCGGCCAGGTCTTCTTCATCCACAACCGTGTTCACAACATCGAGGAAGTCGCCAACAACGTCCGCTCCATCGTTCCCCACGCCCGCATCGGCGTCGCGCACGGCCAGATGAAAGAGGACGAACTCGAAGACCACATGATCAAGTTCGTGCAGGGCGACTACGACATCCTTGTTTCGACGACGATCGTGGAGTCCGGCATCGACATCCCCAACGCCAACACAATCATCGTAAACCGCGCCGATGCCTTCGGCCTCGCCCAGCTCTACCAGCTCCGCGGCCGCGTCGGACGCGAAAAACGCCGCGCCTACGCCTACCTCATTGTTCCCCAGGGGCAGGGCATCACCGAGGCCGCCGTCAAGCGCCTCGCCGCCATCGAGGAGTTCACCGAGCTCGGCTCGGGCTTCAACATCGCCATGCGCGACATGGAGATTCGCGGCGCCGGCAACCTCCTTGGCAAGGAGCAGCACGGCATCGTCAACGAGATCGGCTTCGAACTCTACTGCGAGATTCTCCAGGATGCCGTGGCGCGATTGCGCGGCCACGAAATCCACGACCAGCACGACGTGGAAATCAAGTGGCCGGTCAGTTGCTACATCCCGGCGCCGTACGTTCCCGTCGAAACCCAGCGCGTCAATTTCTACAAACGCCTCGCCATGATGCGCACGCAGGAAGACGTCGAGGACATGGCCTCGGAGATTCGCGACCGCTACGGCGCCCTCCCCGAGCCCGTTCAGTCGCTCCTTGAAGTCACGCGCGTGCGCCTTGCCGCCGCCCGCCTGCGCGTCGCCCTCATCGACGGCAGCGGCGCGCGCGTAAAGCTGACCCTCGTGGCGCCCGAGGCACACGAGTGGCGCGAGGAACTCAAGGCCGCCACTGCCGAAAGCGAAGGCGTCCTCAACTCCGTCCCCGATGGCAACCAGGTCCTCGCCATCACCCTCAAACCCGGCGAGGAAATCGACCGTCTCCGCAACCTGCGCGCGTTCCTGAACCTGCTCCACGAGCGCCAGAAGACGGAAGGCAACGGAACACCATCAGCCTGAAAATACCTTCGCTTCCTCTTGCCCCTCCAAGCCTTCGCGAATGCTATACAGAAGCTATTCCGTGAAAGGAGGGGCTCGCATGAAAGCCATCGTCACGGGTGCCAGTGGCACCGTCGGCAGTGCCCTCGTTCAGGCCCTGAAGGCAAAGAAGCACACCGTCATCCCCTGGGACCGCTCTGCGGTGCCCATCGACAACTATGCCGCGATGGAGGACTTCGTCCGCCAGTCCGGTGCGGACATCGTCTACCATCTGGCGATTGCTTCGCGGCCGACGGGCGTCGCCAACGAAGCAGGCCTGGTCAACCACCACTGGCCGAGCGAGCTCGCCTGGATCACCCGCACACTGGGCCTGCGCTTTGTTTTCACCAGCACCGTGATGGTTTGGACGGACAAGGCTCGAGGCCCCTTCACGCCGACGACGGCGCCGGACGCGGGGTCGGGCTACGGCGAGGAGAAGCACCGCATCGAGGAACGCGTCTTCTACCAGAACCCCCTCGCCACTGTCGTGCGGCTGGGCTGGCAGATCGCCGAGACGCCTGGCGGCAACCACATGGTTGATTATCTCGACCGGATGCAGAAGTCCCAGGGCGTAATCCGCGCGAGCTCCAAGTGGCTCCCCGCCTGCTCGTATCTGCAGGACACTGCCGATGGATTGCTCCGCCTTGCCGAAATGGACTGCGGCCTCTACCTGCTCGACAGCAACACGGGCGCCTGGAGCTTCCACGAAATCGCCTGCGCCCTGCGCGACAAACAGAAGTTCGACTGGGACATTCGCGAAACCACCGAGTTCGTACAGGATCAGCGCATGATTGATCCGCGCATGAAAATTGCATCCTTGAGCAAGCGCCTGCCTGCTTTGCCCAAACACCGTTCCAAGAAGAGTCCATGAATTCAGTTGGTACCAATCCGGGAGCGACCCCTTCACTCACCACCGTTGCTCTTGGCGACTCCGTTGCCTCTCATGCCCGTTCGGATATTGCCCGTCTGCAACTGAACTCCAGCGTGGGCGAGTGCCTCGACCACCTGCGCTCGCATCCCCTGACGGAGCGGGTTGTCTATTTTTACGTCGTCGATGAGGAAGGCGTTCTGAAAGGGGTTGTCCCGACCCGTCGCCTTCTTGGTGCGCGGCCGGACGTGCGGATCGATGCATTGATGCACCCGAGCACGATTTCGGTGCCGGGCAGCGCGACCCTGGCCCAGGCGTTGGAACTGTTCATCGAGCACCGTTTCCTCGCCTTGCCCGTGATCGACGACGGCGGCCGCCTGGTGGGTGCCATCGACGTCTCCCTGTTTACCGAGAATCTGGAAAACCTCAAGTACGGCAACGTGTCCCAGGAAATCTTCCAGTTGATCGGTGTGCATCTGGCCACCGCCCGCCAGGGCAATCCCTTCGCGGCATTCAAGGACCGCTTCCCGTGGTTGCTGGCAAACGTCGCGGGCGGCTTGTTGTGTGCTGCGATTGCCGCGATGTACCAGCCCCTCCTCGAATCCGTCGTCCTTCTCGCCCTGTTCATTCCCGTCTGCCTGGCACTCGCGGAGAGCGTCAGCATCCAGTCGGCGTCGCTGACGATTCAGGCCCTTCAACACAAAGGCCCCAGCCGCTCCTCGCTGCTGCGTGCCCTTCGCCAGGAAGCAGTCGTTGCGCTGCTCCTCGGCTTGGCATGCGGGGGCATCGTGGGCGCCACGGCGTGGGTCTGGAAGGGCGAACCTCTGGCTGCCATCGTGATTTGTTCCAGCATCGCTCTGGCAATGCTCACGGCCTGCATGCTGGGCATACTCCTGCCCACGGCCGTGAAGGCCATGGGCAAGAACCCAACGGTAGCCTCGGGGCCGGTGGTGCTCGCAACGGCCGACGTGGCAACCCTGCTCTTCTACTTCAATCTCGCCGGCTGGCTGCTTGGAACTACGGCAGAGTGATGCCACCCGGAAACCGCACCACGTTGCCCGTGCTGACCGTGCCGTTCGTGGGATCGTAGTAATTCAGCACACTCCAGCGCGACTTCGTCAGCACCGTGCCGTCATCGCGGTACACGCGGTGCGTGCGGTCGGGGCCAATGCTGAACAGCACGTACTCCGTGGGCATGAGTCCCGGGTCGGTGATCTCATCGGCGTCCGGTCCTCCCGGGTGGTACGTCCCCCAGATCGTGCCATTGGCGTCGGGGGGAATGTGAATCGCCCTGAATCCACTGCCATTGTCGTCATAGGGCGTGCCGTTTTCATCATAGCCGAAGCCCAAACGCTCGTAGTGCAGGTACTGCGGCCCGTCGGGAAGCTGGCCGCCGCTCGTGTCGCGTTGATCGAGGACAAAGGGATCGTAGAGTGCGGAAGACAGATAGGCGATGGGAGTCGTCAGACCGCCGGGTCCGGTTCGCCCCGCGGGAATACCCGCTGGCATGATCCATTCGCCCGCGGCATCGTCGGAAATATAGGGGTAATTGTTGCTGTCAACCCGGTAGGCTTCGAGTCCCACCGCCAGCGTGCGCAGATCGGCTTTTGCCCGGCTGACTTTCGAGCGCGTCTGCGCCTCCAGGAAGTTCGGGACGGCAATCGCCGCCAGAATGGCGATGATCGCCACCACGATCAGCAGTTCGATCAGTGTGAAGCCCATGGGGCGGGGCGTCTTCATTGGCGCAACTCCTCGGGATGAGATTCTGCGGACGCAGATAACTGCCCTCTGACAGAAGTCACGTCATCCATGTTCCCCGGCGAGGAAAAATAAATCAAATACGCAACAGGATATTGTTTTGTCAGTCGAACACGAGAAGGCCGAAGCGTGCCGGCTCGTATGGGAATATGCCCATGGTGGACCACTCCTGGCGCGCGGGGTGGCTCTGCTGGCGATGGCGCCAGATATTCACGTTCCACTGGTCGCCGGAGCGCGCGGGCTGCGTGGCACCCGCCTCGTTCCACGGAATGTGCATCTCGATGGACCAGTAATCCTCGCCCACTTTCACGGCGCTTTCGTAGGTGCTCTCGAACAGGTTGTTCGGCGTATAGAGCGGCCACGAGTTGAAGCGTGTCCCCGCGGCGTTCTGGAAGAGGCGGATGAACTTGCTCTGGCTCTGTGTGGCGTCGATGAACAGCTCGAAGTCATCGTCGCTCCACGTCAGCGGAATCGGCGGCCCCGCATTCATGCTCATCCCGGCGGGGTTGGGTTCCTCCATGCGCGCGCCAACATACAGGCCGTCTGCATCATAGAGGAAACGCACTTCCATCCCCGTCTCCGGTTCTTCGCCTTCCGGCGTGGTGAACCGCGTGATGGGCTGGGCCTTGCTCCAGTCCGTCTCGTCGAACACGCCGTCGATCGCAATGGCGCCCGAGACGCGGGCGACGCGGGCAACGGGCGGCACAAACAGCGGCCACTCGGTGCGGAACTCCACCGGCGCGTCGAGTGCGATGCTCGTCGTGCGCACGGATGCATCGTTCTTTGCGGCCTCGATATCCGCGCGATAACGTGATTCCCAATCGCGCGAGACAACACCCGTGCGCAGCGTCTCCACGGCGGTGACAGCCAGCGACGGCAGTTCCTCGGGCGCGATGCCGGCGGGCATCTGAAGCTCGAACGAGACTTCCCTCGACGCCTTCGCCTCCAGGTCGATCCACAGTTCCTTCGGCTCAAGGTGCGCAGGCGAAGTGCGCGGCACCTGCCATTCAAGATGGTAAACGCGCGGCTTCTCCAGCGGATTGTCGATGTTCACGGTCACCGTCTGTTCGACGGAGCCACTGGTCTCGACGATGGGAAGCCGGATGGATTTCTGGGGAATCCTCAGACGTGGAACACTGGAACGCTCCGCCTGTGAAACAGTGTCCACGGGAAGAATGCTTCCGGCCTTCACGACGGCGACGCGCACGTCGTTGCCATTCACGACGCTGACGTGCAGGAGCTGATGAAAGACTCCGCCCCGTTCAACGTGGGTTCCCATATGCCCCGAGCTGTTGATGATGAGGTACGTGATGCCGTCGACAACGTTCCAGACGTACTCGTGGGTATGACCGGCAATCACCATGCGCACGGGATAGCGCTTGAGCAACTCGTGGATCTCCTTCCACGCCTTGCCCCCTTCCTTGTCGGCACCCTGCTTGAAGAGCGGGCTGTGCAGGTAAACGAAGATCGAACGCTGCGCGAGTTCCTCGGAGCCCTCGCCGCCGTTGCGCGCCGCATACTCCGCGAGGTCGCGGGCCAGCCAGTCGCGCTGCCAGGCGGCGATTGTGTCCGCCTCGCCAGGCCAGTACGTATCGAGCACGATTGTATGCACCGGACCCGTGTCGAAGCTGTAGATGTAGCGGTCCGGCCCCCAGACCTCGCCGTAAACCTCGTGTGCTTCGCCGGTGTAAACATCATGATTCCCGGGAACGGGAAAGAAGGGGACGCTGAGAGGTTCGGTTTGAAAGGCGTAGCGTTCCCATTCGCCGCGCAACTGCTCGCGGCTGTGGCTGTAGCCCTGGATGAGGTCGCCCACCTGCACCACAAAGTCGGGACGCAACAGGTTGGTCTCGTGGACCATGCGCTCGAAGACCTCGGGGTTGTTGAACTGCGTGTCGCCCCAGACAACAAAGCGCACTTCGTCCGCCTTGTTCTCCTGCCGGACAGCGCGGGAGCACCCCGCCGCCAGCGTGGCAGTCAGAATCATCCAGACAGCATGACGCAGCATGGTCTTCATCGCAGTCCCTCCGAGGCTTGCTACATGTGTTGTTGTTTAGTCCACGACCTTGTTGAGCGGATACTCGATGATGCCGACGGCGCCGGCCTTCTTGAGCGCCGGAATCAGATCGCGGACGTACTTCTCTTCCAGAATTGTTTCCACGGCGACCCAGTCGCCGTCGCGCAAGTGGCTGATCGTTGGGCTCGTGATGGCGGGCAGCACGGCCACGATGTCGTCCAGGCTGTCCTTCGGGGCGTTCAGCTTGAGACCGACGCGCCCCTCGGCCGCCATCGCCGCTTGCAGAAGCAGGGCGATGGCTTCCATCTTGTCACGCTTCCACGGGTCCTGCCACGACTGGCGGTTCGCCGCGAAAACCGTCCAGGACTCCATCACGGTGTCGATGATGCGCAGATTGTTGGCGCGAAGGGAAGAGCCGGTCTCCGTGACTTCAACGATGGCGTCAACGAGGTCCGGGCACTTGATTTCCGTGGCACCCCAGCTGAACTCCACATCGGCCGTGATGCCGTGCTTGGCCAGATAGTCGTTCGTCAGGTTCACGGCTTCCGTGGCGATGCGTTTGCCCTTCAGATCAGTGACGGACTTGATGTCGGAGTCCTTGTGGACGGCGACGACCCAGCGCACGGGCTTGCGGGAGACCTTGGAATACACCAGGTCGCAGATGACGTGAACGTCGGCCCGGTTCCCTTTGATCCAGTCCAGTCCGGTCAGGCCGCAGTCAAAGACGCCGCCTTCGATGTAGCCCGCCATTTCCTGCGCGCGAATCAGCAGTGCCTCGATCTCTGGATCGTCGCACCCCGCGCGGTAGTTCCGCGAGCCAATGCTAAAATGGAATCCCGCGTGGTCGAACAACTCCAGGGTGGAATCCTGAAGGCTGCCTTTGGGCAGACCCAGTTTCAGGACAGGGGCCTCGGCCGGCGTCTTGGCGGTGGAGGACGGGCTCTTCTTGCTCGCCATGGGGTACGATTCCTTTCCGAAAAGAGAGAGAAAACTGAATGCTCGCGCCGTTGCTTTTCAACCGCGCGGGGTGCGCCGCAGGGGAAAGCAGGGGGCCGAAACGGGCAACCCTTTTCCCCCGGCTTCCCCCTTCTGGGGGCAACTCCCGGATCCGCGAGACGTCTTCGGTAGCCAGTTCTCGCTTTTCGTTTCCTTGTCGTTCCGCCCCTGCTCCCCATTGGCGGGGGAGCGATTTGCTGCACATTGCGCTCATTTTCTCAAAGAGAGACTTCAAGAGGGAATCTCTCTCAGGGAGATCAGCCCCCTCCGCTTGATGCTGTTGTGTAAGGATCGCGGAATCAGTGATCTGTGGGAGCGGGGCGATTGGTCCGCTATTCTCTATAGGTAAGGTCCCCACCCCATAACCCCCTCCTACGGCCGCGATGACTCCCCAGTCATCGCGGCTAGTTCTTTTAGCGTGGGAAGTCTGTGTCGTTGACGTGCGGAAAGGGGGGCCTGTGGGACACGCCGGAGCGAGTCATCCCGCTTCGGTGGGTGGAAGGGCCTTCGATGATGTAGATGTCATGCGGGTCGAAGGGGTTGGCTTCGATGGATTCGGAAGCCAGGGGAAGAGGGCGGCGGTCGCGCAGTACCATGCCGAAGCGCGAGGTGTCCCGGCGGTGGTAGGCGATGCCGGCGCCGATCACCTGAAGATGATCGGCGATCTCCGGCCACGAGATTCCCTTGGCAGGAACGATTCCGGGCAACGGGTGTTCACCCAGTTGCTCGATTCGGCGTTCGCAACGATTCTCCAGATACTCGCGCAGGCCACGCAGTCGAGCGGGCATTCCGCTCAGTAGAATGCGCGAGGGTTGCTCCACGCCCGCCTCTTCCTTCCAAACCGACGTCAGCACCCGGCAGGCGTAGCGGGCAATCTGGATACCAAAGCGCGTGCACTCCACTTGGGGCGTCTTTACTTCGGGGTCGAAGAGCGGGGAAGGCGTGACGTCCGGCGGGAAGAACAGCGAGCCGATTTCGTTGCCGTAGCTGCCCAGGTTGGCGGCTACCAAGGGCAGCGAGCGGAAGTAGTGCAGATCGTCGCGCGCCAGACCGACTGGGATCGCGTGGGAGAAAAACGAACGCGTATCCAAATGCCCGGAGTAGAGCGTGCGCAACTTGCCCACGTCGATCAGCGTCAGGGGCTCGTTTCCGGCTCCGTGCGCCAGAAGGGCGAGCACCTCATCCGCCGCGCGCTTGCCCGTCACCAGCCCCGCGAAAGGCTGATGCGCGCTCGTCAGCGAAAGGAATTGCTCGGCGACGACCATCAGGTCGTCGAACCGCGCGGACCAGATACTCAACTCCACCATGCCCGGTTCCGCAGGCCATTCGCGCGAGCCGATCACCTTGGGGTAGGCATAGGGGTTGGCGGTTTGAAAACTGCGCAGGCCGCGAACCATGCGCTTGTGCCGACGGTCCGGCTGGTCGGGGCCGATGTGTTTCCAGTCCGTCACGCACTCGGGTGGAAAAACGCCGACCACCGGGTTCTGGAACACGGGATCGGACACCAGAGTGTGGAGGAGGTGGGTCAGACGGGGCGTGTCGGGGAACTCCAGGAAATCCACGTCCATGAAAATCGGATGCGATGCCCGGGAAACGCGTTCGAGCAGCGAATCGGCTTCGATTGTCCGCACGGCTTCGACATGCACCGCTCCGTCGGCCCCGAGGCGGACGACGGCGGCCTGCAAGGCGTTTCCATCAATTCGCAGGGCCGTCACCGGCGCAGTCAGTTGGTCGTTTCGAGTCGTCACGTCCGTTCCCGTGTTTGCTTGGCAAGGATGGCGGCTGTGTAAATCTGCCCGCGGCATTCTCCATCCCGCCGATACGAGGGCAGGCGCCCGGAAGAGCGCAACGTGCAGTGGGCGGAAACCGCGATGTTTCTCTCCGGAACTCCACGGGAGCTGGCCTGCAAGACATTCACCCGCCTCAGGTCAAGCAGGCGTCCGTTGCGCCGATAGCCCACACTCGCGAACTCCGCGGCGAACTCCTCTGCCAGTTCCGGCGAAACTTCATAGACGTCTCCACCGATGCAGGGTCCAATCCAGACATGCATTGATTCCGGAACTATTCCAGCCTCGAAGGCAGCGTCGATGCTTTTCTCGACAATCCGCCCTTTTGTTCCCCGCCAGCCGGCATGAACAACGGCCAGCCACCCAGCCTCCGGGGCCGCCAGAACCACTGGCACGCAGTCCGCCGAGCGTGCCACCAGCACCACGCCCCTCTGCCGGGTCCACAGGCCATCCACACCGGGTACCTCTGTGAAATCCTCATGGGGTGCGGCGCCCGTCACTTCCGCAACGACGCTGCCATGCACCTGCTCGCCCGTCAGAACGGGCGTGTCCGGCGCCGCGTCCAGAGCCTCGCGTATGGCGGCGGCCAGGCAGGCGCCTTCGCGCTGCCAGTGCAGCTCCGGCGTGCTCGCCAGTGCCACGCATCGCCCTTCCGCAGCAAGCAACGCACCCGGGGCATCCTCGCGAAACGTGATTCCGTTCATCGGGCTTTCCAACGGCATGTTGTTCTCCTTCCCTGCTGGTCCCTGATTTCCCGCCTTGGCCGATAAGAACGGCAAGAAAGAAACACTGGGTGAAAGGGGAGGTCTGATGGCGGGAAGAGCTTGCTGCGGATGGGAGCCGATCAACAGCAAAGCAGGGAGAGAGCTCTTGGCTCCCTCCCCGCTCTTGTGCCCTTGGTGGTGAAACCCGGTTTCCCTATCCGCACAGCGCCTCTTCCAGCACCACGTCGCCACCGTCCGCGTCCAGCACCACGCGGCAGCCCAGCGGCAGTCCCGCGTTCCTCCCAACGTGTCCCGCCGGGAAATTCGCCAGCACCGGCACCTTCAGATGCGCCAGCAGCCGTGGCATCACCACGTCTATTTTCTCGCGCTTCGGATTGCTCGGTTCCGCATCCGTGAACTGCCCCAGAATCACGCCCCGTACGCGGCCCAAGTAGCCGCTCATGTCGAGCTGATTGACGTAGCGGTCCAGCCGGTAAGGCTCTTCGCCCACGTCTTCGAGAAACAGAATCTTCCCCTCGGGATCGGGGAGGTATGGCGTCCCCACGTTCGCCCCGAAGACCGACAGGTTCCCACCCACCAGCGTGCCTTCCGCTTTGCCGCCATGATAGACAATGGGGTCGGTCCAATTCATCGCCTCGCGGATCGAGCCCACGGGCTCGGTCGAAACGATTTGCTTCATGTACACTTCGCGCGCTTCCGGCGTCAGCGGGTCACTCTCGTAAACAAACGCCGCCGCCAGCGTCGTCGAATGGAACGTTGCCAGATTGCACTGCTTGGCGAGTGCCGCGTGGACCGCCGTCAGGTCGCTGAATCCCGCGAAAATCTTGGGATTCCTGCGCATCGCCTCGTAGTCGAGCATGCGCAGCAGGCGTCCCGCACCATAGCCGCCGCGCGTGCAGAACACCGCGCGAATCTCCCGGTCGCGGAACGCCTGATTCAGATCGGCAGCCCGCTCCTCATCCCATCCGGCCAGATAGTCGGTGAACTTGTGGGCGGACGGGCCGACCCACACGCTGTAACCCATCTTCTCCAGAACCTCGCGGCATTGATCGACCACGATCGGTTCGGGGACGGGGCCGGAAGGCGAAACGAGAGCGACCCGATCGCCCGGTTGGAGCGGCGCGGGGTGAACGATAGGCATGAGACTTTCCTTTGGGTGGAATTGGACAGGGCAGAATGGGCACCATGTCCGGACAATCTACAAATCCCCGAGGGAAGGCATACGCTTGTCCCCGTAGTCTTGGCAAGAGCGGGAGCCGAGTATTGTGCAGCACAGCGCAGAGAGCGGGGACCTTGGAGTGCCCCGTCAGACCGGGCGGCGCATCTCGTCGTATGTCGTCCCCGGCGCGGGTTTCTTCTTTTTCTTCAACGCCTTCACCACAGGTGGGGGTACGAACGGAGCCACGTCGCCGCCATGGCGCCAAATGTCGCGCAGCAACCCGGACGAAAGGTAGATCGTCTTCGGATCGGCTGCCATGAACAGCGTCTCGATATGGCGGTTCAGCTTCAGATTGGCCAGAGCGAGCTGCAGCTCGAACTCGAAGTCCGACATCGCCCGCAGGCCGCGAATGATCACCATCGCGCCCCGGCGATACGCGAAGTGCACCGTCAGTTCGTCGAACTGCGCGACTTCCACGTTCGGCATGTCCGCCGTCGCATCCTTCAGAATCGCAATCCGTTCCTCGATCGTGAAGAACGGCTGCTTCATCGGATTCACACCGATGGCAACAATCACCCGGTCGAACAACCGGCGGCACCGGTTAATCAGGTCCAGATGTCCGTTGGTCAGAAGGTCAAACGACCCCGGATAAATGGCTATCCGGGGTCGCGGCTCTTCCGGCGTTACAGGGAGTTCAGCTTTGGCCATCAGTCCTTCACCAAGGCGTTCCCATCCGCATCCGTGAAACTACCCACCGCGATCATGATGATGTCGATGATCTGCCAAATGCCGCAACCGCCCCCCGTGATAAGCTGGAGGATGCCCGTGCCGATCTTGCCAACGTAGAAGCGATGGACGCCGAGCCAACCCAGGAAAATTGCGAGCAACAGCGTTACGAGCCAATTCTTGTCGCCACCCGTTCCAGCCGTCGAAGCGGCTCCACTGTTCTGTGTGGGCGCCGCAACCGGCGGAGGCGGAGCCGCCGCGGGAGGAGCCGCAGGCGGGGGAGGGGGAGCAGCGGGTGCTGCTGCGGGAGGCGGAGCAGGTGCTGCCGCAGGGGGAGGAGGCGGAGGGGCCACAGGAGCCGGTGCCGGTGCAGGCGGAGGCGGTGCGGCCTGCTGGCGTTCCTTGAACTCCTGGGACATCCGATTCTGCATCGCCGCAGGGTCGAGCATGACGGTCCGTTCTTCCGACACATCATCGAGCGCCTCGCTCATCTTCGGCTTCTCCACCGGCGAGCCGCAGTTCATGCAGAACTGGGCGTCATCGCGGTTGTCGTATCCACAAACCTGGCACTTGATCATGAGCCACTCCTGGCCTTCAAAGCGTTCTCAGCACCGGCACGCCGAGCCCACAAAGGGCCTGTACGGACCGCCCGGCCGGTAGCGTTTCCTTTCGTCCGGCAGTGCAGAGGGTCAATCGCTTTGTCGCCGGGGCGCGCCTTCGCGCTCCGGCCACCCACTTGAAAATTCGGCAGTTACAAACGTATTCCGAACATTTTTTTGCGCCGCCGGAATCTCATCAGCGGCGAAACGTCACGCGAACCGTTTGACCCGTCGGCAGAACGCCGTCGCGCAATTCGATCTGCACCGGGACACCGTACTCGGGAACCTGCGGATTGCGCAGCAGGCGCAACGGCATGGGCAGAACGGCTCCCGCGACTCGGCGGACGTCGCCCGCCATCGGCTTGCTCTGGCCCCCCGTCACGAACACCTCCGCCGTATCCCCCTCTCGCGGGAGCAACGTCGTCTCCTGGGGCAGCCACGCGACCAGCATGTCCGTCTCCACCGCCGCGACCTCGGCGATCGGAAGCCCCTCCATCACCTCGGCCCCCGCGTGCGCGTACGTCGCTACCAGACGCCCATCAAGCGGACTGCGCAGCACCAGGCTCGTCAGTGTTGTCTCCATGCTGCGCAAACGTGCTTCGATCACGCCGACTTCGGCATTGAGTGCCGCCAGCAGCCTCGCCTCGTCCGGCTCCGCCATCGCCGCGGCCGCCTTGAAGTCCTCCAGTCGATCACGCGATTCCTCCAGCTGGGCGCGCGACTCGTCGAGCACGCGTTCCGCTTTCCGGAGAAATTCTTCGGCCTCCGCGACCTCAAAACTCACTTCTTCCAACTCGGCCAGCGACAGCGCTCCCAGCAGGTTCAAATCGGTCAGCCGCCCCTTCAGCACCATGAGCCGCTGCAAGTCCACGCGTGTCGTCGCCAGCTCCACCTGCCGGTCCAGCACATCCAACTGTGCCTGATTGATGTCGAGGGCCAGGCGGCGGAACTCGATCAGTTCCGAGCGTGCGGCCTCCGACTTCTCCCGTTCCAGCTTCTCCATTTCGGCGTCGAAGTTCGCCTTTGCCAGCACCGCTTCGGCGCGGATCACTGCCAACTCGCTCCGTACCGCGGAATCGTCGAGCACCGCGATCACGTCGCCTTGCGCGACGGGGTCGAGATACGCCGCTCCCATGCTGAGCAGGCGCCCCGACACCGCCGGAGCAATCACAGCGCGCTGCTCCTCCGTCACTCCGCGCACGGTGACGGTGTCGTTTCTCCTTGTCAGGAGAAACCCCATGATTGCCGCCGCCGCAATCCACGCCAACAACGGCCCCAATCCCGCCATCAGGTGCTGCAATCGGCGGCGCGGCTTCATTGGGATTCGCTGAACGCCTCCCCCCATGCCTACACCTCCATCTCGTCGCCGCTGTAATGAATCGAAACGTCATCCACTCGCTCCAGCGCACGCAGGGCGGACATGAATTCCTGCGAGCGGTCAGGGTCGCGCAACAACGCGCGCCACGACCAATGCGCTTCCGCCGACGCACTCTCCGCGTGACGCGAAATCAGCCGGGCCTTCTGGCAGTGAATGTGCAGCACCTTCTCGATCTCAGCGCGCAGTTCCTCCGGCGCACGCAGCGAGACCAGCACGTCCGTCACATCCAGCGAGCCGAACCGCGTCACCGACAAATACAGGCACACGAGAAGAAACGCCAGCGTGCCCACGATCAGCGCGCCAAAGTTCCACGTCCCCGACGCAAGTCCCACCGCCAGTTCCATGAAAATGAAGGCCGTGTCCCGCGTGTCCTTCAGCACGTTGCGGAATCGAATGATCGCGAACGCACCAAAAAGCCCGAACGCCACGAACACGTTCGTTCCCACGATAATCATCACCAGCGCCACGACAATGGCCACCAGCACCAGTGATTGCACGTAGGCGCGGCTGTACGAAACACCGCTGTGCGACCACATGTACGTCCATGCCACAATCTGGCCGGCGATGAACGCGGCCAACAACGCGAGCATCATCATCGCCGGAGACGACGGCTCCACCTGTGCGTTGAACGTCAGAAGAACGCGTTGGATCTCGTTCAAGATACTGTCCTCCCCATCCCGGGCAGACGCGCGGGCAGCATTGGCACCCCATGGCCCACCGATCGCAGCGCATCCACGCACATCACATACTTCGGAACCGAGCAGCGTGCCAGATTGTAGCGCCGCACCAGAGAACTCAGCCACTCGGGAACCCGATCCTGGAACTTGATCTCCAGAATCGTTTGTCCGCGCGGAATCGACGCCGGCGTGCCGTCGTGCACCGTTGTCCTCACCGTGGACGCCACCAGATCGCGGTCGAACGTCACACGCAGCCCCTTCTCCACGGGCGACTCCCAGGCTTCGCGGTCGTAGCAAACAATGCACGAAGGGATCGCGCCCAACGACCGGATTCTCTGCATCAGCAACTCGCCCGAGGCCCTCTTGCTGCCACTCCCGCCAAGCAGCAGCGAACTCGAAAGCGTGCAGCCCTCCAGCAGCGCCAGTGCCCCCGTCCTCTCCACGGGAATCCGTATCTTGCGGATCCCTTCGCCTGTCCGACGCTTCTCTTCCAGAAAAACGGGATCGGCCAGTTCCTTCCCGTACCAGCGCATTCGCAGCTTGAACCGGTTTCTCGCCCCCTGGTCCACCGCCTCATAGCAATGCAGGCGCGGGCTGTCCAGATACACCGAGGACACGATGTAGGACGTCTTGCCGGTACCCTTCAGCCACGAATCCAAACGCATGAACGGCCGCAGCTCACTGGCGATACGGCGGGCGGTGAACTCGGGAATCAGGAATTTGTACTCGAAACGGCAGCTTTGAATCACACCGCAACCCCGGCCTTCCGGCCTGCTGACGGCCTTACGGCCAGTGTGCGAAGAGGAAAAACGTCGGGGTCCCTGCCCCCCTCGCGCCCAATTGTTAGGGCGGTGTTAGGAGTAGGTTGCCCATCGCGCAAAGGTAAAGGCGAAAGTCCGGCGCCTTGGCGGGCGGATGGTAAAACAAGAGCGCGGCGCCCTGGGAAGAGACGCCGCGCGAAAAGTACAGCACAGTAACCGGGAACTTCGAGAGCGCCCTGGTCAGACCCGGGGCAGCTTGCGGTAGCGCGCCCGGCGGTTCTCCACCAGAGAATCGCCCAGTTCCTTGCGCCGCATCGCCTCGTATTCCTCGTAGTTGCCCTCGAACCACCTCAACTGCGCATCGCCTTCGAACGCCAGAATGTGCGTACAGATGCGGTTGAGGAAGAAGCGATCGTGGCTGATGATCATCGCGCAGCCCGGGAAGTCCTGCAGGGCTTCCTCCAGCACGCGCAGCGTCCCCACGTCCAGATCGTTCGTCGGCTCGTCGAGAAGCAGCACGTTGCCCCCCGCCTTCAGAATCTTCGCGAGGTACAGGCGATTGCGCTCGCCGCCCGAGAGCGTGCCCACGGGCTTTTGCTGGTCCGACCCCTTGAACCCGAAACGTCCCACGTAATTGCGGGCGGGCACCACGCGTCCGCCCAGATCGATCTCCGATTCCCCGTCGCTGATTTCATCGAACACGGAGTTCTTCTCGTCGATCGCCGCGCGGTGCTGATCCACGTAGGACAACTTCACCGACGGCCCCACCGTGATGGAACCCGCGTCCGGCTTCTCCTGCCCCGTAATCATGCGGAACAGCGTCGTCTTGCCCGTGCCGTTGGGGCCGATGATGCCCACGATGGCGCCCTTGGGGACGGAGACGCTGAAGTCCTTGATGAGCGGCGTCGCGTTGTAGCCCTTCGTCACGCCCTCGATGTCGATCACCTGGTCGCCCAGCGGTTCCGGCGGCGTGATCAGCAGGCTGACCCCATCCTCTTCCGTATCCGCCATTTCCTTCACGACGAGCTGCTCGAATTCCTTGATGCGCGTCTGGCTCATCGCATGGCGGTCCGCCGTGCTCATGCGCATCCACTTCAGTTCGCGGTCGAGCGACTTGCGGCGCGAGGACTGCTTCTTCTCGCCCTGTGCCAGCGCCTCCAGCTTCTGCACCAGCCAGCCCGAGTAGTTGCCCTCGAAGGGAATGCCCCGGCCGTTGTTGAGTTCCAGGATCCACTTCGTCACGTTGTCGAGGAAGTAGCGGTCGTGCGTGGAGATAATCACGGTGCCCGGGTAATCGACAAGCTGGTGCTCCAGCCAGTCGATCGTCTCGGCGTCCAGATGGTTCGTCGGTTCGTCGAGCAGCAGCAGGTCGGGCTTCTCCAGCAGTGCCTTGCCCAGAGCCACGCGGCGGCGCTCGCCGCCCGAGAGCTTGCCCACCTTCATGTCGTCGGGGGGCAGCACGAGCGCGTTGGATGCCATGTTGATGCGCGTGTCGAGCTCCCAGCCTTCTGCCGCGTCGATCTTGTCCTGAAGCACCGCCATGCGGTCCATGGCCTTCTCCATCGCGTCGGGATCCATCTCGCCCATGCGTCCGGCGAGGTCCTCGTACTCGGTCAGCAGCTTCATCGTGGACGCGAACGCCGTTTCCAGATGCTCGCGCACCGTCATCTCGGGATCGAGTTGCGGCTCCTGGCGGACGAACTCGACCTTCACTCCGGGGGACGGAAACGCCTTCCCCTGGAAGTCGTCGTCGATTCCCGCCATGATTTTCAGCAGCGTCGATTTACCCGCGCCGTTTTCACCGACGATGCCGATCTTCGCGCCGGGATAGAAGCACAGGTTGATGTCCTTCAGAACCTGCTTCTGTCCGTAGTGTTTCTGGAGTCCGAGGATCGTGAAAATGAATTGCTGGGCCATGGATGCAATGCGTCTTTCTTGGGGGAATGAACGAAAATGCCCGAGGGTCACTCCGGGCGGGCGTCGTCATGGGTGAGGGCGGGGCCGGAACGCTAGCGCGTTTTTCCGCCAAGCTCGAGTTCTTTGGCGTCGAACCAGATGTCGTCGGGGGTGTCCCACTTGTTGTCCGCCCCACGGCTGATGATGAACTCGCTGCGCAGATCGAAGTCTCTGTCCCAGGCGTCCTTCAGCACGTCGTCCTCCGCGCCCAGTTCCTTCAACTGATCGAGCTTCAGCGGCCAGATGCCAAACTCGGCGATGTACTTGCGGTGGAACTTGGCAAGTTCCTCCAGCCGTTCGGCTGTCACTTCATAGCGATTCGCCGCCGGTACGGTCGAGGCCGTCTTGCCTCCCGAAGCGGGAGTTTCGGTCTTCCCGTCTCCAGGAGTTTCGGCCGCAGCAGGGGGCTTTCCATCCGGTTTGGGCGTCGTGGCTGCCACGTCCGCCGCCTTGCTGAACACAAAGGCATCCAGCACGAAATACATCGCCGTGCCAATGCCGCCGAGCAGGAGGAGCACTGCCACGGCAATCAGCACGAGCTTGCCAGGGCTGGCGCCTGAACTTTCCACGGATTTGCGGTATTCTTCCGGGATTCCCGCCGGGCCCGAAGGCGTGGAGCCGGTGGACCCCGTCTGCGCCGCGGATTCGGGAGCCGGAGGCTCGGGTATGTCCTTGACGGCCTGATGCGGCGGCGGGGCTGCGTTTGCCTTTTGCGGAGGCGGCGGGGGGGGAGGAGGCACAAAGCCGGTGCTCGATGGAATCGGTTCAGGCTGGAACGACCCCGGGCCCCCAAGTGCTCTCTGCTCGATTTCCGTCGACGGGTTGCTCTCGTCGTGCCCGCTCCCCGACATGATTTTCTGGATCGTCACTGAGGAAGGGCCGGGATCGATCGGCAGCGACGGCAGCTCGGCCGCCAGGGCGTCGAGCCGCTGGTGCAGCGCTTCCAGATTCACCGGCCGGTCCATCGGGTCCAGCTCCAGCATCTCCTCCAGCAGTTCCAATCCTTCCCCACCGATGAGGTCCTGCAACGGCGCCAAGTCCACCGGGCGCGAGGCCATCATCTCCGCCAACTCGTTCGGATCGTCCGCCCAGTGGACCGGTTGTCCGCAGAGAAGGAAAAACAGATTCGCGCCGAGAGAGAACACGTCCGTCGCGATTTCGCCCTCTTTCCCTTCCGCAAGCTCGGGCGCCACAAACGGCAGGTTGCTCATGAAGCACGGGTGCGCCACGGCCCCATGCACCCCGAGCAGAATCCGCGACCAGCCCGCGTGCAGCAGGCGAATCTGCTGGGTTTCCGTCAGGAAAATCGACGCCGGTGTGATCAGCCCGTGGTACGCGAGCCCCATCTGCTGCATCTCGACGAGCGCCTCGACCACCTGCGCGGCCACGGCGAATGAACTCCCCACCGGGGGCAGACCGATCTCCTGCACCGTGTTGCCGATATGCCGGCCCGTCAGAAAATCGTAGGCCGCCCAGTAGAATCCGTCGCCCTCGCCGCACTCCAACGGGCGCAGCACCCGTTGGCCCGCGGAACCGCGCAGCACCGTGAACTCCGACTGCACGGCCCGGAAGGCGTCCATGCTGGCAACCTCGGTGGCGTCCAGCGCCACCACGCAGGCGCCCTTGCGCCCGGCCGTGTTCATGGCCTTGTACGTTGCCGCCGCCCCGTTGAACCCCAGACACTCCAGAACCTGAAACGGCCCGATGTGCTGGAGAGAGTCCAGTCCTGCCATGTGTCAAAACTCCCAAGGATACTCGTTCTGACTAATCGGACCGCCTCGGCGGCGCAACCGGGTTTCCCGGGATACAAACCACGGGCGGATAAATCAGCAGCCGTCCAGCTCCCGGCTTTCCGCCAACAGGACTCGCCACGGGCCGTTCCCCACTGCCTCCGCCCGCGCCTCGCCCTGGCACACCGAGGGGAGGAACGCCACCGCACCTAGCGCCAAGTCCACGCTTCCCTCTGCCGAGTGCAGCCTTCCTTCCCCGGCCACCGTGATGAAAATCGTCCCCGCCGTCGACAAATCCTCGGGCAGAACATGCGGCTCGCCCGGCAGCACGTCCAGCACCCGCACGTGGAAGAACTCGTTGTCCGTCAAGGTCACCGGCGACGTCAGCGCACCCACCGGCGGAACAGCGAAAGGTTTGCGGCCAGAGGACTTCCAGTCGATCACGTCGAGCGATTCCTCGACGTGTAGCTCCCGCTTCGGCTCGCGATTCCAGTCCCACAACCGGTACGTCGTGTCGCTCGACTGCTGGACTTCGCACAGCAGTGTCCCGCCCAGGATCGCGTGCACCGTCCCCGCGGCCACATACAGAAACTGGCCGGGCTCCAGCGGATGACGCGCCACCATGCCTTCGATGCTGCCGTCGAGCGCTCCCGCCCGCATCTGGTCGGCCGTCACTCCCGGGGCGACCCCATAAATGACTTCGGTTCCCGGCTCACAATCAATGATATACCAGCATTCCGTCTTGCCGCGGTCGCCGCTGCGCGCCGCCTGCTCGTCGTTCGGATGCACCTGGATCGAGAGATCCTCGGCCGCGTCGATGATCTTCACCAGCAGCGGGTAGCGCTCCGGCGCCGACTCCACTCCGATCATCTCAACGGGATGCGCGGCCAGCAGTTCGCCGAACGTCTTGCCGGTGAACGGTTCCGTGGCCACGGTGGAGCGCCCGTTCGGGTGGTCCGACAACTCCCAGGACTCGCCGATCCGCTCGCCCTCGGGAACGGGCTTCCCAAGACGATCTTTCAGAAACGTGCCGCCCCACGGGCGCGCGGAGAACGTGGGCCGCATCAGTAACGGCTTGCGGGGAAAACTCATGCCAGACCTGCCATCCATCGGAATTCCGACGGATTGCGCGCGAAGGGCCCCCGGCGCGTCAACTCCCTTCGCATCCGCCCACGAACATCGAGTCGCCGTAGGAATAGAACCGGTACCCGCGCCCGATGGCTTCCGCGTACACTGCCAGCAGCCTCTCGCGCCCCATCAGCGCCGCCACCAGGCACAGCAGCGACGAGCGCGGCAGATGGAAATTCGTCACCAGCGCGTCCACCACGCGGAACCGGTACCCCGGCGCAATCATCAGCGCCGTGGACGCCACCCCGGCCCGCACCACGCTGTCCGCCCCCGCCGCGCTCTCCAGCGTCCGCACCGACGTCGTGCCCACCGCGACCACGCGCCGGCCCTCCGCCTTCGCGCGATTCACCGTCTCCGCCGCCGCCTCCGGCACGGTGTAGTGCTCCATGTGCAGCACGTGCTCGCCGATGTCCTCCGCCGTAATGGGCTGAAACGTCCCGGCACCCACGTGCAGCGTTACCCGCGCAATCTCCACGCCGCGTGCCTGTAACTCTGCCAGCAACTCCGGCGTAAAATGCAGTCCCGCCGTCGGCGCCGCCACCGAGCCGTCCGCCCGCGCATACACCGTCTGGTAGCGCTCGCGGTCCTCCGGTCTCGACCCCTTCTCTCCGCGCCGCGCCAGAATGTACGGCGGCAGCGGCATGTGCCCGTGGCGGTCCAGCGCCTCCGCCAGCGTCCCGTCGCACGCAAACCGCACCCGCTTCTCGCCGCCGCCAAGCTCCTCCTCCACGACAGCCTCGAATCCCTCGCCAAAGACGATCCGCGTTCCCGGCTTCAGCTTCTTCCCCGGCCGCACCAGTGCCGTCCAGCGCTCCACGCCGTCGCCGGTGGGGGAGCACGGCTCCAGCAGCAGCGCCTCGCACTGTCCGCCTCCCGGCAGACGCTTGCCGTACAGCCGCGCCGGGATCACCCGGCTGTCGTTCAGCACCAGCACGTCGCCCGCGCGCAGATACTCGGGCAGATCGCTGAATGCGCGATGCTCCAGCGGCGCCCCCTGCCCTGGCGGTACCACCAGCAGACGGGAGCCATCGCGCCGCTCTGCGGGACGGTCGGCAATCAGCTCCTCGGGAAGCTCGTAGTCGTAATGGCTGGTGGGTTCGGAGTATGGCATGGCGTTGAGTTTTCAGTTGTCGGTTTTCAGTTTCAAGGGCTGCGAGACAGTTCTCTCCCGTTCCGGGACTCTTCACAGGCGAGACAGGCCCCGATGCCAAGGGGGATTGTCGCTTCCGTCCTGCGTGTGTCATTCCTCCAGCCCACGATTGAATCCCGGCCCGCCCTCTCCTATCCTTTTCTCGGCGGAGGACACAGGGAACAAGCACGCCCTCGGGAGTTCCCCCCATGGCCCAACGCACGTCCCTGCCCATGATCGTCAATACCCGTCCCCGCATCGTTGTTATCGGCGGCGGGTTTGCGGGCGCAAGTTGCGCGCAGGCGCTCCAGAAGCACCTGCGCCGCGGCAACGCCGACGTTCTTGTCATCGACCCCAACAACTACTTCGTCTTCACGCCCCTGCTCGTCGAGGCCGGGATCGGCAGTCTCGAACCCCGCCACGTCATCGTGCCCATCCGCCAGTTCCTCTCGCGGCGCACGCGTTTCCGCATGGCCCAGGTTCTCTCCGTCGACATCAAGGCCCAGAAGGTCTCCTACCGCATTGTCGGCGAGCAGGAAACCCGCGTCGCCGAGTACGACCACCTTGTCGTTGCCCCGGGCAGCGTCACCTCCCTTCCCCCCGTCCCCGGACTGCGCGAACACGCCTACCAGATCAAGACGCTGGCCGACGCCGTGGCGCTGCGCGACCGCGCCATCCAGATGCTCGAACGCGCCAACGTCGCTCCCGACGAAAAAACAAAGCACGCGCTGCTGCACTTCGTTGTCGTTGGCGCCAACTACAGCGGCGTCGAGACCGCCGGCGAGTTCAACGAGTTCCTCCGCGCCGGTGCCCGTCAGTACCGCAACCTCAAGCCTTCCGACATTCGCGTCACTCTCGTCGAGCGTCTTCCGCGCATCCTTCCCACGTCGGCTCCCGGGCTGGCCGCCTACGCGCTGCGCAAACTGCGCGAAGCCCATCTCGACGTGCGTCTTGAGAGCACCATCAAGCAGATCGCCCCCGATCACGCGCTGCTCCACGATGGCGAGCGCCTCGACACGCACACCGTTGTCTGGGCCGCGGGTATCGCCCAGAACCCACTCGCCAAGGCGCTCCCCGTGCCTCAGGACGAACGCGGCTACCTCCTGTGCGAGCCCGACGGCCGCGTGAAGGGATGCAATTCCGTGTGGGCCATCGGCGATTGCGCCGTGAATCCCAAGCCAGGCGGAGGCACCTACCCGCCGACCGCCCAGGCTGCCGTCCGCCAGGGTCCGGCACTCGCGAAGAATCTCGCCCGCGCCCTCGCGGGCAAGGACACCAAGCCGTTGCGCTTCATCGACTGGGGAGCCACCTCCGCCATCGGCTGCCGCAACGCTGTTGCCGAGATCAAAGGTATCCGCCTCTCCGGCATTGCCGCGTGGTGGCTCTGGCGCACGATCTACCTCATGAAGATGCCGACGTTTTCCCGCAAGGTGCGGGTGGCAATCGACTGGACGCTGGCGCTGTTCTTCCGCCGCGACGTCGTCCAGCTTGGCATCCACCCGCGCGGGTTGACGCCGCCGGAGGAGGAAGGCAAGGGTCCGCATCGGTGAGCTTGGCTGCACGCTGTTGTTCCGTCACCGACTTGTTCCCTCTTCGAGCTGCCGTGAAAAAGTTGCCTTCGCTTCAAGCCTCCTCCGTCAACCCCCTCCCCGGGCTTGCGTTTCTTTTCACCTGTCATCGCGCCTTGCGCGAGCGCACGGTCTTCGTCGCCCTTCTCAAACGCTTTTGGGGGAGCCGCTACCTTCTGTTCGCCGTGGGGCTCTATCTGGCGGCGATCTGCTATTCCATCGCTTTCAATGAATTCGAACGTTTCATCTTCACCAAGGTGTTTCTTCCGCGTGGCGGCATCGGCGGCATGATGCGCGTCTACTCCTTTGCGACGATGCCGTTGCATGTCTACGGCATCTTCCCGATCGTCCTGGGTTTTCTTCTTCGCGCACTGATCCACTCGGAGTTCTTTCGGCGCGAGGTTGCCGCCAGCCGCCTGACGCCCAATGAGCTGTTTCGCCACCTGCTGGCCATCGTGGTTCTCGCGCTCCTGGTCTTCATTTTCGCCATGCAACTTGGTCATGCCTTCTGGGAGTCCGGTATCCGCCAGGCGAGCGTTTCGGAGTTTCTCTACTCCCTGTTTCCGCACGCCCGCCCCGCACCCTTCGGCGATTACAGCGTGGGATTGGTCATCCTTCTGGAAGCGCGCGACCTCTGTTTCCGCGTCCTTGGCAACCTTTTCATTGGTCTGCCGTTGATCTGGGTGATGACTGCCGTGCGCCGCCCCGCTCTTGCCGTCCTGGCCGCAGTGGGAGCTTATGTGGGGCTCTCGTTGGTGTCCGCTCCTCTCGAGTATCTGTTCCTCCATCTGATTGGACCACCGCCGATTCCGTCCGGCTGGGCCAGCGCTGCCCATACCGGCGCGTACTACCTCATTTACTACGTGCCCCGTTTCGTGCTGCTCGGCGTCATCGTGCAGTTTCTCCGCACGCGGCTCTTCCCCCTGATGCTGTCGCGGTTGCCGGAGGAGGCATAGCCGAAGGGGGAGCGCGGCCAGAAATCCCTTCCCCACGCCCCAGCCCTTCCCCAATGGTTCGCTCCACACCCACGTCTCCCGAGGATGAATGGATCATGGCCGATTTCAAAGCAGGGCTCTCGTACTTCGGAAACCGCATTCCGCGTCACGTCGCCACCGACATGAAGCGCCTGCGCGGCGAAGGCTTCAATCTCGTCTGCCACACGTACTCCGAGAACGACATGCTCTTCTACCATCGCACGATGCGCGAGATCGTCAGCATCTCGAAGGATGAAGGCTTCGAGGTTTACGCAGGTCCGTGGGGCGTCGGGAAGGTTTTCGGCGGCGAGGCTTTCTCGAACTTCGTGTGCTGCAACCTCGATTGCGTGCAGATTCTCAGCGACGGCAAGCCCGCCGGCATGGCCTGCCCCATGAATCCCAAGTTCCGCGCCTTCATGGTCGAGTGGATCGAGTCCGCTCTCGCCATCGGGGCCGATACACTCTTCTGGGACGAACCGCACTTCTCGATTTCCACCTGGCTTGGCGGCCGCAAGGGCCAGTGGGGATGCCGCTGCCCCATTTGCCAGGAACACTTCCGCGAGCGCTTTGGCCATGAAATGCCCGTGGAGAAAACCGACGAAATCGTCGCGTTCCTCGAATGGGGCATCCGCGACTTCATCACCTTCCTCGTCGGCGAGACGGCCAAGCGCGGTGGCCGCAACGCCCTGTGCCTGCTCCCGCACGGCAAGGGCGTCGAAGGCGAAGTCCAGGCATGGGACGAATTCGCCGCCATCCCCGGCATGAACGTCTTCTGCACCGATCCCTACTTCGAGTTGCAGAAACTCTCCATCGACCACGTCGACGAGTTTTCCCGCCTCGTTGTCCAATGCGCCGAGCCGCGCAACCTCGAAACCCAGATCTGGATCCAGGGTTTCCGCGTCGCCGCCGGGCGCGAGCACCTGCAAGTCGAAGCCATCCAGCGCGCCTACGACGCCGGTGTGCGCAACATCGCCATCTGGGGGCTCGACGCCTGCGACCACATGGCCTGGATCCGCCCGGACAACCCCAGCCTGCTCTGGAAGATGCTCGTTGAAAAGTTGCAGTCGCTGAAGGGGTAGGGCCGTGGTTCGAAAATGAACGGGCATTCTTTCGCGGAGAGCAAACCGCAAAGAGTCCCGTCAGGGACGACTGAACGAATTGCCTGTAAGAGCTTTGAGAACGTCCCCGGGTACCCGGCACCGCCCTTCGGGACGGTGCTTGGCTCTCCAACTGCCGTCCCTGTCGGGATGGGGGAGTCGGAACCGAAAGCGAAACTGGAAAAACAGGGCGAACGGGAGCTGCATTGGACTGAAAACCGAGAACTGAAAACTCTGCCCCAATATCCCATTTGCGCGCTGCTTTCTCCTGTGCCCCCCTAACAAACGATGCTGGGGAGCACCGTCCCCCTTCGCCCGGAGAAGCCCTGATGTCCCGTGACGACACCGAGATCGGCAGTTCGCCTTCGAACCCCGATCCCTTTCGCATTGAATCCCTGACGGGCCAGGTGCTCGACGAACGCTATGCCGTCGAGGAACTGCTCGGCGAAGGCGCCATGGGCGCCGTCTTCCGTGCCCGCCAGATTCGTCTGCGCCGCACCGTCGCCCTCAAGGTTCCCAAGCCCCACCTGCTCGGCAACGAGGAGTTCATGGGGCGCTTCGAACGTGAAGCGCTCACCATGGCAAAGCTCGTTCACGAGAACATCGTCCAGATTTTCGACGTCTGTGTTTCCGACGACCCCGCCGTTCCCAGCTTCATCGTCATGGAGTACATCGAGGGCGCCGAGCTTGAAAAGTTCCTCCGCACCCAGGAACACAGCCTCACCGTCGCCGCCCTCGTCGACATCTTCGCCCAGATCGCCCGCGGCCTCGACGCCGCCCACGCCCGAGGCGTCGTTCATCGCGACATCAAACCCAGCAACATCGTCGTCACCCTGCCCCATCGCGTTCCCAAAATCATGGACTTCGGCATTGCCCGCATCCAGATGGAGAACGCCTTCGCCACCCAGGAAGCCGCCGTCATCGGCACGCCCGCCTACATGGCGCCCGAACAGGTCAAGGGCCTCACTGTCACCCCGGCGGCCGACATCTACGCCTTCGGCATGATGATCTACCGCCTCCTCACGCGCCAGCTTCCCTTCAACGCCGACACGCAGACCGCCCTCCTGTACGCCCACGTTCAGGAAGAACCCATTCCCATTCACGAACGCAATCACGGTATTCCCCCAAAACTCTGGGAAGCCCTGAAGCCCGCTCTGGCAAAGGAGCCCGCCGATCGCCCTCCCAGTGCCGCGCTCTTCATTGAAGGAGTCGAGAAGGCACTCGAACCCATCAGTCAGCGCGCCTTCGCGGAACTCTTCTCCGGCGTAACCGGCACCAAGCTCGAAGCCACGCCGCTTGACCGCGACGCCGCCACCGTCCAGCAGCCCGCTCCCACCAGCGAGCCCGCTCCAGCCAGCGAACCCGCTCCCGCCAGCGAGCCTGCCGCGCCCCCTTTGGTGCCGTCCGCTGATCGCAAACCCGCCCTGTACTTTCTGATCGGTGGACTCGTCGCCGCCGTCTGCCTTCTTCTCTTCGCCGTGGCGGCCGTCATGGTTGTCAACAGGCTGCGTGCCGAACCGGAACCGCCACAGCCCCCTCCCGGCAACGTCGTTGCCGTCGCCACGGCCACTCCCGTTCCGCAGCCAACTCCCGAGCCCGAGCCGACTCCGACGCCTGTTCCGCAGGTTCGCCGCACCCCCGTTCCAACGCCCGCCCCAACGCCCGTAGCCGCGCCCACCAGCGTCCCCCCGACCCCCGTCCCGACGCCCGTTCCCACGCCCGAGCCGACTCCCGCCCCCATCATCGACCGCATCGAGCAGGCAATCGAAGCCGTGGCCCCTCCGGCGGAACCCACGCCCACAGTGGCCCCGACTCCCACGCCCGTTCCCGCCCGCGACGATTCCCGCTGGAACGCCGACCGCAACCCGCCCGACACCCCGGAATCGCTTCAGCTTCGCTACCGCAACATGATTGGCCAGTTCGCCGACGAGAAAATTGAAATTCCCACGACGCGCGGCCAGTTCGACCCCGAAGAGAATGCCCTGGTCGCGCTCGGCAATGACGACGCCCGCAGGCTCGCCAGCTTCATCCAGCGTGCCTCGGCCGGGCCGTACACCCAGGTCGCGTTGACTCTCAACATCCAGCACGACAAATCCCACTACTGGGTCAGCCACGCCTACGCCGTCTTCGACATCTCCGTGACGGGACGCCCCACCCGGAGCCGCCGCACCCGCGAGGTTGCCGGCCTCCTTCGCGGTGACGACGTGGTTGAAATGTGGCTTGTGCTCAAGGACGAAGAGTGGGAACTCGTCGATATGCGTATTCGCTGGCCAGAGATCCAGCGACTCACAGAGGAGATCGAACCATGAAGCATCGCCCCACCCGCCATCTGTCCCGCTTTCTGGCGGGAGCCCTGTTCGTTGCGGCGCTCCCCCTCGCGGGATGCATCGGCATTTACGATAACTCGGTTCAGTTTGAACTCCAACCGTCCAAGGGACTTGAGGAGACCGAAGTTCTCAAACGCTACGGAGCTCCGGAATTTGCGGGCTACGTCGAAAACAAGCAGGTCTACATCTACAAAATCCGCGACAACCGCTACTACGTTCTGTACGGCGTCTACGAGGGTTACGATCTCGTCATCACCTGCGAGAATGGCGTTGTCACCGACGTCTCCAAGGTCGAACGCCCCAAGGCCATGACCCTGTTCAACCCGATTCCCTGGGCCGAAGCCGACTGAGTTCCCAATCGACCGATGAAATTGCAATGGACATGGGGGAGGGGCAGGTTGCCTCTCCCCCCGTTGCCTTTTGTTTTGCCTTTCACGCCAAGGTTTTCCAGACTCCTTACCGATAAGAGAGCGTCGCATCTCCATCTCGGGTATTCCTCAGGCTGATCGGCAATGGAATTCAATAACGAATCCGCCCCCTCGTTTCAACTCAGTTCGCTGATTGGTCGCATCATCGACGACCGCTACGAGGTTCACGATCTCCTGGGACAGGGGGCGATGGGGGCCGTCTTCCGCGCCACCCAGATTCGTCTGCGCCGCACCGTTGCCCTCAAGGTCCCCAAGCCGCATCTCCTCGGAAACAGTGGGTTCATGGGGCGCTTCGAGCGCGAAGCCCTCACCATGGCCAAGGTCGTCCACGAGAACGTCGTCCAGACCCACGACGTTTTCATCTCGCGCGATCCGGCGATTCCCAGCTTCATCGTTATGGAGTTCGTCGAAGGCCCCAACCTCGACGACTACGTTCGTATCGAGAAGACCACCATGACCGTTCGTGCATTGGTGGACCTTCTGGTGGCTGCCGCGCGTGGACTCGACGCCGCCCACGAAATGGGCATCGTCCATCGCGACATCAAGCCTTCGAACATCGTGGTTACCCTTCCCAAGGGCATTCCCAAGATCATGGACTTCGGCATCGCCCGCGTCGACATGGACGATGTCTTTGCCACCCAGGACGACTCGATCGTCGGCACGCCCGCCTTTATGGCGCCCGAGCAGGTTCGCGGTGGCACGATCACCCCCGCCGCCGATGTCTATGCCTTCGGCATGATGCTCTACCGCCTGCTCACCAACAAATTCGCGTTCGACGCCAAGGCCAAGTCCGACGTTCTCGTCTGCCAGATCAAGGACCCCCCGGTCCCCATGCCCCAGCGCAATCGCCACATTCCGCCTGCCGCGTGGAATGCGTTGGCTCCCGCTCTTGCGAAAGACCCCGCAGAGCGCCCCGCCTCCGCCACGGCGCTGATGGCAAAAATATCCGAGGCGATTGCCCCCATCGAGCAAGTCACCCTTGCCGATCTTTACGCGGGGGAAGGGCCATCCTTCAAGCGTGCCGCCGCGTACAGTGAGAACCTGGCTCCCACTTCCCATATCGGCACTGCTGGCAAAGCAGCCGCGATGGCGGCCGCACCTGCGGAGTCACAGGCAAATCCGTTCCGTGCGCCCACCACGCTTCATTCATCGCTCCACAGTTCGCCTACCATACAGGACAGCAACCCCGGAACGGGTGGCTCACTCGGCAGTTATCCGACGTTGCCTCCGCACGCGACCGCCGTGGGCACTCATCGGCAGTCATACGGTATGTTCGTCTTTGGCGGCATTGTTGTCGTCGCCCTCTGCCTGGCGGCCGCTCTCGGGTTCTATGCCATCAGCAAATCGACGCCCTCCCCGGCTTCTGCCATGGCGTCGACGTCGTCGGAGAGCGATGCGGGCGTGACACCGAAAAGCAACGGAGGTGGCGTCGACAGCTCGGCCTCCGCCAACGCCCCCAATACCGAAGTGGCCCAGCCGCTCGGCGGCGGCCTTTTGACTCAAGGTGGGGCAGAGCCAACGTCGAAGCAGTGGCTCAATGAGGCGGAGTGGAACTACCAGCGGAATCCCCCCCTCCCGGGCGGAGAGCTGCACGAGGTGCTCAAAGGGGAAATCAAGGCCGTCGTCCGCGCCCTGGTCGAAGACCCCTCGGCGCAGGAAGAGGGGCTTGTGCCTCCGGCGCTTCTGGCCGCACTCGCCGATGCAGATCGCGCCCGCATGATTCAGGTGTTCAATCGCATGCGGGCCAATCTGGGGGAGCGCTATGAGCGATTGGAAATGCACCTTCCCATGGCCAATCAGTCCGTGATCTGGGAAGATCACGCGATCGCCGTTTTCACCATCCTGATTTCCGGAGTCCCCAAGGGGGAGACCTCTCCCGATGCACGCGAGCGCGGCCTCTTTGAAAGCGAAAACGCGCTTCGCCTGAAAATGGTCAAGTCAGGGGACGAATGGACAATCGAAGCCGCCGCCTTCGAGCCACCATTGCCGCAGGGTACTCGTGGCCCCACGGGACCGCAGGGAGCTCCGGGGGGCACCGGACCGCAGGGACGTCCGCGCCCCATGTTGCCTCGCCAGTAAAGCTCAACAGCTCTGCGCTGCCGGGGATGCGATTTCGCGGTACAGCGAATCGCGCAGCACCGGTGTTCGTCCGCAGTCGCGCACCAACCGTTCGATCTCCGCCACCGTCATTCCCAGCGGCGTCGAAGCTCCTGCGTCGTGATAAATCTCTTCGTGGACCACGGTACCGTCGATGTCATTGGCGCCAAACCACTGGGCCACCTGTGCCTGCTTCACTCCCAGCATGATCCAATAGGCCTTCACATGCGGGATGTTGTCGAGCATCAGCCGGCAGACCGCCATGTTGCGCAGTTCGTCGAACCCCGTTGGCCCGGGCAAGTGGCTCATCGCCGTGTGCTTCGGATGAAACGACAGAGGAATGAAGCACTGGAAACCTGCCAGCAAGCTGCCGTCCTCGCCGCGTGCTCCCCACTCATCCTGATGCGTCCTCAGCCGGATCAGGTGGTCCACCCGGTGGCGGGCTTCCTCGACGTGGCCGATCAACATCGTGCAATTCGTCTTCATTCCCAGACGGTGCATTTCGCGGTGCGTCTCAAACCACTGGGCCGCGTCGCACTTGTGCTCGCAAATCTGCTCGCGGACCTCGTCGGCGAAAATCTCCGCGCCGCCACCTGGCATCGAATCCATTCCTGCTTCCCGCAGGCGCTCGATCACCTCGCGCACCGTCAGCTTCGACATCTTGGCGATGAACACCACTTCCACCGGCGTCAGTGTCTTGATGTGAACGTGCGGGAAGGCGTCCTTCAGTGCGCGAATGTAGCTGCAGTAGAAATCAATCTTCAGCCGTGGATCGATTCCGCCGACCAGGTGGATTTCCGACGCTCCTTCCGGCAGGCTCCTGCGTGCACGTTCCACGATTTCTTCGGGTTTCAGAATGTACGACTTTTCGTCGAACGCCTTGCGTCCGAAGGCGCAGAAACGGCACGAGGCAAAGCACGCATTCGTCGGATTGATGTGCAGGTTGATGTTGTAGTACGTCTTGTCGCCGTGCAGGCGTTCGCGCACGGCATTGGCCAGCGCCCCGAGCGCCAGAAAATCCGGCGTCTCGTACAGCGCAAGTCCCTCCTCGAAATTCAGGCGCTCGCCCGCGTGGACTTTCTCCGCGATGGGGGAGAGGCGTGGATCGGAAATCGGGAAGGAAAACGTCATGGGAACCTCGCAAATGCCTCTGGGGGCAACCCCGTCAATGACGCCGTCCGGCGTGCGGATGGCAATAGAAGGTTGGCTTCCAGGCGCTCGCCGCTTCATGCAGAAGCCACAAGCGTTCCAAGCGACTTTACCCCTCGATCATTTCATCGATCCGTTTCATCAGGTTCTTGCGCGCGGACTCGAAATCGTTCACCACGCGTTGCGCATTCACCGTCTCCGACGTGGCTCTGTTTACCAGTCGGATTCGCTCGCGCACCTGCGTCAGGTTCGCCCCGAAGGCTTCGTCCGTGGGCTCCTGCTTCAGGTAGGTCTTCAGGTGAATCTCCGCGAGCCGGTAGGCTTGAAGGGCCTCATCCAGCGCTCCCACAGCCTGCAAGGCCTCCGCAGCCGTGCGGTAGCACGTAATCCGGCTCTTCAGCGAATCGCGCGTGGGATGGCGTTCCGTGTTGCGTTCGAGCAGCTTGAGGATCTCGCGTGCCATCGGCTTGATCAGCGGGGCGTGGTCCGGAGTGCCAAAGGATTCGATCATGCGTTGCATGATGCTGGCGATCAGTGCCTCCGCTTCTCCGCGTGCCTGCACCGCCGCGTTGCGTTCTTCGGCCGCGCGTGCGTACAAATGTTCCAGGCTCTTTTGCGCGCGCTTGTGCTGATCCTGCAGGAGCGCGATCTCCCGCAGAATCTTGTTCCGTTCCTCTCCGGCGCGGAGGCGTTCGGCGTGAAAACGCGCCAGACGCAGGTCGGAATTGCCGATGGCCGTCCGCGCAAAATTCAGCAGCACCTGCTGGCGCAGTTCGCTGGCCTTCTTGTTGTCCGGGTCCAGGAGCAGGGCGCGCTCCAGCATGTTCGCCACGTCGCCCATTTCATCGTAGTCGGCGAACTCCGCCCAAACTTCCTTTGCCTGCCTGCTTGCCGCCTCGAAGAGCGCCGCTGCCTCGCGCTTTCTGCCCGCGCCCGTCAGGTAATCGCTCAGCGCGTCGATGAACTCCAGCGCGGTTGGCCGGTCCTGCCGGTCGGCCGCCAGAGCCCGCATGCACAGCGCCTCCAGATCCTCCGGCACCAAGCGGTCCGGTGCACGTTTGGACGGTGGCACCACCACGCCCTCGACGGCCTTGCGGAACGACGCCTCCGAGGTCTCCTCCTCGTGCGGCGCGTAACCCGTCAGCAAATAGTACAGGCATCCGCCCAACAAATACACGTCCGTCCACGAGCCGATTTCCACGGCCGCCTCTTCCGTTTGCTCGGGCGCCATGTACGACGGTGTTCCTGCGGGATTGGTCACGCGCGGGCTCCAGGGCGTGAACTCCGAGAGTGCCAACTGCGGCCCCTGCAATTCTGCCTTTCCCGGATCGAAGACCAGCGCCAGCCCCCAGTCCATCAGCAGCACTTCGCCGAACTCTCCCAGCATCACCTGTGTTGGCTTCACGTCGCGGTGCACCACTCCCCGCGAATGCGCGAACGCCACGGCCTGGGCCACGTCGATCAGAATGGGCAGGTGACGGGCCAGAAACTCGCCCGCCGGCAGGTGGAAATCCTGCTCGATCACATCGTCCCACTTCCGCCCCCGCACCATTTTCATGGCCATCAGCGGGTTCCCCTCGTCATCAACGCCGAGGTCGTACACGGGCACGATGTTGGGGTGCTCAAGAGCCCCGGTCGTCAGTGCCTCCTGGCGGAAGGAGGAAACCAGATGGCGGGCCACGTAGGACTTGGCGTTCACGTCCTGAAGCAGTTCCTTGCGCAGCCGCTTGATCGCGATGCGCCGCCCCAGCGAGCGTTGCACCACCTCCCAGACTTCGCCAAAGCCCCCTTCGCCCACGTGTTTCAGAAACTCGTACCCCACCGTCTCGGTGCCATCGACGAACGTCGTGGGCGCCTGATCGGGATCGGGCTCGATGATGCGCGAGAGCCGGACGACGCCGGACTCGCTTTCCGACTCCACAGGGGTAATGCGGTCCGTGCTGTCCCACAGCAATCCCAGCACCGTGGACTTGCCCGGATTGAACGACTCGTTTGGGTTCGGCGGCAGATCCGCCGGCAGCCTGAACTGCGAACTGATTGGGCGCTTCTTGCTCATCCGCCTTGCCGCTCCTCGCCGCTGCTCCCAGACTCCCCACACCAAGGATAACTTCTCGTCTTCGTATCCCGGCACGTCAAGCGCCACGCAGCCCTCCCCTCTCAAAACAATGACTCTTCCCCTTCACATCGTGTGTCTCTCCAACCTCGCCTGGGAGCGGCGCCTCTTCCAGCGACCCCAGCAGCTCATGACCCGCTTCGCCGCCGGGGGAGATTCGGTGCTCTACGTTGCCCGGATGAGCGCGCGCAAATGGCGCCGCCTCCCCCCGGACGAGCGCCGCATATCCTTCGGCCCCGCCGCCGAAGCGCGCAACATCCCCTACATGCCCCTCTCCGGCCGCTCGGCCTTCTCGAATCGTCTCTCCATCCGTCTCGCGTGCCGCGCCGCCCGCCCCTTTCTCCGCGCCGCTCCTCCGGGCCGCCGCGTCCTCTGGTTCCAGAACCCCGACTACCTGGAAGCTGCCGACTGGCTCCCCCACGATCTGCTCGTCTTCGACTGCATGGACCCATTCTCCTCCTTCCAGGCAACCGCGCCGTGGGTGCCGGAAAAGGACCGCCGCGTGGTGCAGCGCGCCGACGTGCTCTTCACCGGCGGCCGCAGCCTCCAGCGCCAGCGCGAAGGCACTCATCCTCGCCTCCACTGCTTCCCCAGCGGCATCGACTTCGCCCATTTCGCCCGCGGCGCCGAGCCCGGCGGCGTGCCCGCCGACATCGCCGCGCTTCCCCGCCCCATCCTCGGCTATTTCGGCGCCGTTGACGAACGCATCGACTGGCCCCTGATCGAAGCCGTCTGCCGCCAGCGTCCCCAATGGTCCATCGTCTTTCTCGGCCCCCTTATCGGCATGGAGCGTCCCCCCCTGACGGCGCCGAATTTCCACCACTTGGGCGCGAAAAGTTACGACGACCTGCCGGAGTACCTGCGTGCCTTCGACGCCGCCCTGATTCCCTGGCGGCTGACCGAGCTGACGAAAATGATGAGCCCCACCAAGACCCCGGAGTACCTCGCCGCCGGGCGTCCCGTCGTCTCGACGCCCATCCCCGACGTCCAGGCCGACTACGACCGGGAAGTGCTCCTCGCTGCCGACCCCGCCGCCTTCATCGCCGCCTGCGAGCAGGCACTGGCCGCCGGAACAGGTCCCGCCCGCAAGCCACCCCAGTCCCGGACGTGGGAGGAAATCGCAGACTCCATGCGTACAATTCTGCTCGAAGCCCTTGATTGCAAGACACGCAAAATCAATGATTCGGAAATCGACAGGAAGGAGCCCATTCCCTCGTGAAACCATTCCTGCCGTGGCTGCTGGTCGCTCTTGGTGGTGCCCTTGGTGCCTCAGCACGCTACGCCCTCAGCACCTTCATTCTCGAACGGGTCCTCTCCCGGTTTCCCTGGGGGACATTTGCCGTCAACATGATCGGCTGTTTCCTGCTGGGAATCGTGGGAACCGTTCTCGCCGCCCACCTGGAGGGAGAAGACGCCTTCCTTCGCTACGCCGTGTCGGTGGGCTTTCTCGGCTCCTTCACGACGTTTTCCACGTTCGGATTCGAGAGCATGAAGTTGCTCGACGGACAGAACTGGCCCGTCGGCGCGGCCTATCTCGCGTCGAGTGTGTTTATCGGTCTTGTGATGGTGAAGTTGGGGAGCCTGCTCCCCGGAGTATTCGCGCAAGCGGGGTAGAGGGCGGCTCTCGAAAGTAGCGACGGGGTGAAAAGGCAAATTCACCGCAGAGACAGCCGCCCTCGCCAGAGGCTACGGCGGGCCAAGCGGCAGACACGGATAAGCGGGAACCGCGAATTGCACGAATCTTCACGAAGAAAGAAGAGGAGAGAAGGAAGACGCTCCTATTGTCAGTCAGGAGCCAAAGGCCCGAGGGGACGACTGAACTTTCGGAAAATCAGATAACCGATCAACCCGCTTCCGTGCGTGCCTGCCTCATCTGTTCGCGGAAACGTTCGATTTCCTCGGCCAGCTTCTCGCACGTCGGGTCCTCGTGCAGATGCGCTTCGTCGAGCCACCAGTCCCGCGACTCGGGCCGCTCCGCCAGAATATAGGCGTTCAGCAGCGTCCGGACTGCCTCCTCCATCCCTCCCGGCTCCGTCAGGTCCACCGCCAGCCGATTGCCGTCTTCCAGCACCCGCACGCCATCCGGCAATTCCTCGGGGTTCTCTTTGAACTGCCGGGCAATCGAGCCACACAGGACAACTTCCAGGGTCTCGGGCGATGGGAAACGTGCGATGGTTTTCTCCCGCAGCGTCACCAGCGTCACCGCCTTGCTCTCCACGATTTTAATCCCGCACCACGTCTGAACGCGCGACAGGAGCTGTTGCATGGGTGTCGATTTTATCGGCATTCCGTTCCATTCCTCGGCATAAAGACTTGATTTCCGATTTCAATTGCAAAGACCGGACCCAACGCGTCGCCACGGTCTTGCGCCGACGGTGCAAGACCGTCTACCCGCTTCAAGGACAGAATCGCAAGGCGTTCAATTTCAGTCGTCCGTGGCGACGTGAACGGCACGCGAAGGCTTGTCCAGATTGATTCCCAGCTTCTTCAACTTCGATTGCAGCGTCTGCCGTTTCATTCCCAGCATTGCTGCGGCACCATTTCGGCCTCCTACCACGCCGTTGCATTCGCGGAGCGCCGTCTCAATGGCCGAACGTTCGGCTTCGATCAGGCTCTCGCGGAACGACACGCCCTCCCCGTGGCGCACTTTCGAGATGAGATCGCCCGGCTCGGCAAGTGGCGCCGGCGCCGCCGATCCCGGCACCAGCAGCGACTTGAGATCCGCCGTGTTCCCATGTGCCAGAATGATGGCGCGCTCCACCAAGTGCTCGAGTTCCCGCACATTTCCCGGCCACGAGTAGTTCTGCACCGCCTGCACGCTTTCGTCCGAGAGCACCATGGGCATCTTGCCCATCCGCTCGGCCAGGCGCTGCACGAAGTACCGCGCCAGCTCCACGGTGTCCTCGGGCCGCAGCCTCAGCGGCGGAATCTCGATCGGGAATACATTGAGGCGGTAGAACAGGTCGGCGCGAAACTGCCCCGCCGCCACCTCCGCGCTCAGATCCTTGTTTGTTGCCGTAATCACCCGCACGTTCACGCGGATCGGCTTCTCGCCCCCCACGCGCTCGAATTCCCGTTCCTGCAACACGCGCAGCAACTTCACCTGCAGCGTCAGCGGCATCTCGCCGATCTCATCCAGGAAAATCGTGCCGCCATCCGCCAATTCAAAGCGTCCGATCCGCCGGACCATCGCTCCGGTGAATGACCCCTTTTCGTGGCCGAACAACTCCGACTCCACCAGGTTTTCCGGCAGCGCCCCGCAGTTGATCTTGATCAGTGGCTTGCGCGCCCGGCGGCTGCGTTCATGCACCGCCCGCGCGATCACTTCCTTCCCCGTTCCCGTCTCCCCGGTGATCAGCACCGTGCTGTCCGTCGGCGCCACCTGGTTCACCTGCTGCAAGACGGTCTTCCACGCGCGGCTCTTGCCGATCAATCCATCCGCCGGCCAGTTCGATTCGATCTCCGAACGCAGGTAGGCGCCCTCCAGCTCCGCCTTCTCGCGCAACTGATTGACCTCGTCATACGCGAGCGCCGCGGCGAACGCCAGCGACAGCACGCCGCGCACCGAGTGCAGAAAATCGCGATGCGCCTCCGTGAAGGCGTTCTTCTTCTGGCTCGTCACATAGATGTACCCGAGCACCTTGCCGCCATGTTCGAGCAACGTGCCGATTCCCGATTCGAATTTGCGCGGGAATCCCTTGCGCGGATCGAAACCCGCCTGCGCCGAGAACGCATCCATGTCGTTGATCATGATCGTGCGGGCCGTCTTGAGGAGAAACCCGCCCGGCGTGTCCTCCGTATCGCGGGTGCGTACCCCGCGATTCGTTCCGCCGCCCCCCTCCTCATGCACGGCGAGAACCTCGAAGAAGTGCTTCTCCGTATCGTAGCGGGCGATCCCCAGATCATCCACCTCGGGGAACAACTCGGTCACCACCTCGGAAACGGCCTCGACGAATTTCTGCAAATCCCGCTCGGCGATCACGGCGGCAATGATGCGGTCGAGAATCGGGGAATCGGTTTGTGCTGCCATGAGCGTGTTGCCTTCCGAGAGATGGAACGGCGGAGCGTGCTTTCGCCACCGACCTTGGAGAGACGGTAGGGCGATGGGGCGTGGAGTGCAAGAGCAATCGCCTTCTTTTCGGCCTTTGCGTACAGATATTTGGTCTGTATGCCGAAACGTCGATGTTTTTGTGTAGGTATTTCCGGCTTTCCCCACGTCTCAGGCTTGGCGCGCGCCACAAAATCATCCTGAGTATCTCGGAGTCCCCCCGGCATTCTGGAGAGCGATGAAGGACGAACGGCAACCGAGCACCACAGATAAACGACGGATCACCACGGCTGCACACCGGTCGGCGGCTGGAATTTCCCACCCGTGGTATGCTCTTCCCTCTCTTGCCCCTTACAACTCCTTGCCCATCCCCTCCTCCCTCGTGGAATCTCCACCCCCAGCGTTCCCCCCAAGGCTCCCCGATGCTCAGCCCACCGCCCTCCTGGCCCCTGATGCTTGCCGCGCTTGTGTGTGGCCTCGGGGTTGCCGTGGCCGTATCCGGCGCCTTCGTCTGGTTCTACAACCGGGTTTTCTCCCGGATGCGCGAGGTCTGGTTCAAGAAGTTCCTCTCGCTTGCTCTGCTCCCGCTGGGATGCCTGCTTGGCCTGTTGGCAGCAGGGCGGCTGGCAGTTGGCGGCCCCGGGGGCATCGAGCAGACCCTCTGGTGGCTCGCTGGAGTCACGGGATGGATGCTGGGAGTGCGTTATGCCCGGGTTGCCCGGGAGAAGCACGAGCATGCCCGTGGCTCGCGTTTCGAGCGCTGTCGGCATCTGCACATCCAGGCCATCGACTGGGAGTACCTCCCGCGCTGGGCGGCTCCCCTCCTGCGCCTTGTTGGCCCTCTCAACGGCGTCAGCCGTCTTCGCATTCACCGCCGCCGCATCGTCCTGCCAGACCTCGATCCCGCCTTCGACGGCTACCGCATCGTTCACCTCACGGACTTCCACATCCACCCGACGCTGCGGATGGAGTGGTACGATGCCGTGGTCGACGAGGCTATGCGCCACGAGCCCGACCTGATTCTCTACGGCGGGGACTTCATTTCCAAGCCCCCCTTCGTCCCTCGGATTCCCCGCGTCATGGAGCGTTTGGCGGCGCCCGACGGCGTCTATTATGTGCGCGGGAATCACGATTTTTGGAAGGGGGGAAGCCGGGTGGCACGCCAGGCGCGGGCGGCCGGCCTGCGCCTGCTCAGCAACGAAGGCGTCGTCCTGAAACGTGGCGAGGCCGCGCTCTCGCTGCTCGGGTTCGAGACCCCCTATGTACCCCTGACGGCGGGGGAGAAGCAGCGCCTGCGTGCCCTGCCCGCACCTCGCCTCGGGCTCGTGCACACCCCTGATGCCTTTGCCGAGGCCGCTGCCGCCGGATGCTTTCTCGCGCTTGCCGGGCATTCCCACGGCGGCCAGGTGCGTCTGCCGCTCTTCGGAACAACGCTCAGCAGCACCTCTTCCGGCCCGCTGCTTGCCTCCGGTGTGGGCAGGCTCGGCGCGATGCTCACGATCACCAGCAACGGCCAGGGCGCGTTTCTTCCCCTGCGCGTGCTGTGTCCCCCAGAGATCGTGCTGATCGAACTCGCCTGCGGAAAATGAAGCCACGCCTTGCCCCGCATCCCGCCCGTCTCCAGCATTCCCCCCATGAGCCAGAACCCTCGCATCGGCATTTTCGGCGGCAGCTTCGACCCGCCCCATCGTGCACACGCTGCCGCCATTTTGTGGGCGCTTCAGTCCGGCGAAATCGACCGTGTCCTGATGATCCCCGCTGCGCGTCACGCCTTCGGCAAGCAGCACACCGCCTCTTTCGAGCAACGCGCCTCCATGTGCCATCTGGCCGTGGCTGAGTTTGCTCCCGGGCTCGTGGAGGTCTCCCGCATCGAAGGCGAGCGGACAGGAGTCTCCTACAGCATCGACACGGTGGAGGAGCTTGCCCGCCTCCACCCCGAGGCGTCCTTCCGGCTGCTCGTCGGCACCGACATTCTCGACGACCTCGGTGCCTGGCACCGGGGCGGGGAACTGCTGCGTCTGGCTCCCCCCCTGGTCATTCCGCGCATTGTCGAGCACTCCGCCCACCCCGAGCGCGGCGTGCGTCCCGGGGCTCTGCCGATGCTCTCCTCGACCACAATTCGCGAGCGGGCCGCGCGCTCCGAGGACATCTCCCTGCTCGTTCCCAGCCGCGTTGCCCGCTTCATCGCCGATCAGGGGCTTTATCGCTGACCCTGCCTCCCCCGTGTGCGCGGGGTGCTCGTTGCGTCTTCGCAACGCCTTCTGCTGACTTCTCGTCACATCTTCGCGCCCACGCAACAGCTCGGATAAAATCCCAATAAAAGAGAAAAGGCCGCCCCGTCTTGCGGAGCGGCCTGAATGGTCCTGTTTTCGGGGCCGTGCCTACCTCTTCCAGCCCCCCTGCTTGGGGAACGACTTCGTCGGCTGGCTCACGATGTTTTCCTTCGAGATGTTCTTCGACGCCAGACGCGCCGCGCTTCCCTGCGTGGTGGCGCGCATCTGCAGGTGCATGTGCACCTGCTGCATGTTCATCTTCCTCCGCTCCTTGGAGGGGGGATGAACCTCGAACTGCGTCTTGACGTTGCGGACAAGGCGTTCGGGATCGAACGGCTTGGTCAGGTACAAACTTGCGCCCATCTTGTAGCCGTGCTTGATGTCACGGGCCGTATCCTTGGCGGAGAGAATGATCACCGGCAGGTCGCGCGTGCGCGGGCTGCGGCGCAACATCTCCACCAATTGGAAGCCCGTGATCTTGGGCATCATCACGTCCACGATCAACAGGTCCGGCTCGAACATGTCGATCAGCTCGTAGGTGTCCATCGGATTGGTCAGCGTCAGGACATCGTACTCGTCCACCAGCGCGAGGCGGATGAGTTCGAGCGTGTCGTCATTGTCGTCAAGTGCCAGAATGCGGGGGCGGCTTTCTTCCACGGTCCTGCCTTTCACTTGAGCAAGTGTGCGGCGCGCTATGATGCCACTGCGGGCGTATTGTGTTGCAGTATTGGAAGCCAGTCCAGCCATCTTTAGTGAATCCCGTTGGGGTGTTTCGTGTCAACTCGGGATCACCAGGATCAAGGGTCGTGCCACTTCCTTGTTAGGAACTTTTTAGCGCAAAAAGAGGACAAGAACGACAATAATTCCCACAATAATGCGGTACGCCCCGAATGGCGTCATTCCGATCCGCTTCAGCACCTTCAGGAACCACGCGATGGCCGCCCAGCCCGTCAGGAACGAGACCACCAGCCCCAGCAGCATCACGGGCACCCCGCCCTCCATTGCCGTCAGCGTCTCATAATCGCTCACCATCTTGTACACGGTCGCTGCCCCCAGGGTCGGCAACGCCAGCAGGAACGAAAAATCCGCCGCCAGCGAATTCGAGAAGCCCCGCAACTGCCCACCCACGATGGTGGACATCGAACGCGACATTCCTGGCCAGAGCGCGAAACACTGCGTCACTCCCACGACAAAAGCGTCCTTGGGGGTAATCTCCTCCAGGCTTTCCACGCGCCGCTTCTTTTCCGGCAGCATCTTCTCCACCACGATCATCACGATCCCGCCCAGCACCAGTGCCGCCGCAATCCATCCGTCGTGGCTCATCAGCCGTTCCTCGATGAAGTCCTCGGCCAGCAGACCCACCACCGCCGCAGGCAGGAACGCCACGAACAGATTCAGCGCCAGCTTGAAGCCCGGGCTTCCCGGGTCCGTGACGCCCTTCAGCATCCCGAACACCCGTGCCCGGTAGTACACCGCGCACGCCAGCAGGGCACCCAACTGGATCACGATCGCATACGAATTGGCTGCCTCGCCCTCCAGCCCCAGCAGTCCGTTGACGAGCAGCAGGTGTCCTGTCGAGGAAACCGGCAGGAATTCCGTCAGGCCCTCGACAACGCCGAGGATAATCGCTTCAAACAGTGTCATGGCTCACCCTGAATTCCCAATGGTCTGCGCCGCCCTCTTCTTCCAGTTTCTGTCTACTCCATCCCCAGCCGTACCTTCACCAGCGTCCAGAGACTTGCAACGCCGTCTCCCCAATAGATCTTCTTCCCTTCAGCCTTGCCGCGCGGGAAGTACGAAATCGGAATCTCGGCGATGCGAAAACCCCGGAGGATGAACTTTGCCGTCAGTTCCACGGTGAAGGCAAAGTTATTGTTCCTGATCTTCATCCCCGCCAGGCAATCGCGGCGGAAAATCTGGTAGCACGTTTCCACGTCCGTCAGCCGTTTGCCCTTCAGCTCCGGTGCATACAGCGTGTTCACTGCCACGTTGATGACCTGATTCCCCCAGTACTGAAGGAAGGTCATCTTCGGGCGTCCCTTCAGGAAGCGCGAACCGAACACCACGTCGGCCTTGCCGCTCTCGATCGGCCCGATCAGCGCCGGATAGTCGTTGGGGTCCAGCTCCAGATCGGCATCCTGAAAAATGATCAGCTCTCCCTTGGCGTGGCGCAGACCCACTTTCAGCGCGTTGCCCCGTCCGCGCCGCTCCGTCTGGTAAATCACCCGCGTGTCCGGGCGGCTCTCCTGCTTCTTCAGCAACTCCTTCGTTCCGTCCTCGGAGTTGCCATCGACAACGATGATCTCCTTCTCCACGGGGGAGCGGCGCACCTTCTCCAACAGGATGTCGATGGTGCGAACCTCGTTGTAAACGGGGACGATGACGGAAATCTTCAAGGCAACGATACTCCGGGGTCCAGGGTTTCCACGATCTCCACGAGCAGCGGCGGCGCGATGACCGGGTATTCCACCGCCATGTACTCCGCCTCCTCGGGTGTCAGCAGGGCGGCGAGGGGTTTCATCTCGAAAGAGCGCGGAAGCAAGCCAAGCATCTCGTCATTCCAGCCGTCGGGGACTGTGGTCGTCACAACGGGTACCCGGCCAAGGTTTGGCGTGATGGCCGAACGGCTCAGCATCGCAACGTGATCGCGCGCGGTAAACCGCGCGGTGAAGACGTCGCCCGGCTCCGTGTGGGCCACGCGCCCCGCCGGGTCCTCCTCCGGAGTGGGCAGCATCCGCCCATACCACTCGTACCGCAGGAAGTTTCCCGCCACCACCAGCACGTCGCGGCGGCGTCCCTCCGCCTGCTGCGCGTACCACATCGAGTACGTGTCGTAGTCCGCGTGCGTCAGCAGCACGGCGTTCTCCGGCAGGGCGGCCACCACGCGGTCGATCCAGGCGCCACACAGCGCGTTCCCGGCACGATTGGCCGCTCCGTAATTCGAGAGGAACGCCAGCACCACCGGCGCCGCGAACGCCAGGAGCAGGCGGTTGGACTTCTCCGGCGCGTCACCGTAGCCGAACGTCCGTGCCAGCGCGTCCAGCCCCGCCGCTGCACCTGGCAGCAGCATCGGCACCAGCGCCACCCACACGCCCAGCAGGTAATCCGAAATGTCGGGAATGTTGTACAGGAAGATGAACAGCAGTTGCAGCACGGCGGGCGCCGCGAGCGCCAGCGCCGCGCTCTTCCCCTGTGTCCAACGCAGCCGCGCTCCCCATGCCGCGGCTCCCCACCCCAGCAACCCGATCACTGCGGCGGCCGCGAACGCCAGACCCCGCAACTGGCCCAGCCCGCCCAGCACCTCGCCGCCCAGTCCCAGCACCAGCAGCATGACCCGCTGCCCGGCAAAGGCCAGCCACGTTCCCAGTGTGAACGGCGTTCCGGCCCTGAGTTGCAGGAACTGGCCTCGTTTGAAGTCCCCACCGCTCAGCATCCAGCGCAGGCCCTCCCACGAATCCGCTCCGCCCCAGTTGATCGCGGGTTCCGCCGCCGCGCGCAGTGGCAGGTACAGCAGCGGCAGCAGCCCCAGCACACCCCCCAGCACCGCGAGCGCGGGGCCGCGCCAGCGCGCCGTTCCCCCCGATGTCCGCGCCGTCTGCACCATCCGCCACGCCAGCAACGGCGCCACGCACAGCGATGTCAGGTGATTGCACGCTCCCAGGCCCGCGAGCAGCCCCGCCGCGAAGAGCCGTTTGCCTTCCAGCGGCTTCGCCATGTCTCCCGTCAGCAGCAACAGGCTCCCCGCCAGCAGCGCCGCGTTCAGCCCGTAGGCTTCCACGCCCGTCGCCGACGACCACAGGCTGGCCGAGAAAGCCGCAACGGCACCCGCCGCCACCGGCAGCCATCGGCCAACCAGCGCAGGGCGCTTCGCATCCGGGAAAGCCAGCAGGCTCCGCATGGCCAGCCGTGTCACCAGCCCGGCGGCCACGGCGGCGATCACGGCGCAAACCAGCGTGCAGCGGAAATACGCGCCCGGCCCTTCGGCGAACGGCCAGAGCAACATCATCAGCAGGGGATAGCCCGGAGGATGCGGAACTCCCCCGATGGCGGCGGCGGCCACGAATTCCAATCCGTCGCCGAACTGCGGCTCGCGCGCCGCCGTCAGAACGTACAGCGCGAACGCTCCCGCACCCACCGCCACTCCCGGCCGCCATGGCGCCGTCTCTTGCAGCGGTTCGCTCACCTCAGCGCCTCGACCCGGAAGACCCGGGTCGTGAAGTGCTGCCAGTCGTATCGGTGGAGCCACGCGTTCGCATTCTGATTCGTACCGGGATACTCGATGGACATGTTCTCGGGGAGCAGGGGAAGCACGTTCGCCGTGAAGGGTTCGTGCACTTCATCCAGCACATAGAACTTGCGAAGATAATCCAGATAGATCTCGCTGGCGTACAAGTCTGAAAGCACCACGTAGTCGCCCACCTCCAGAAGCTTCTGGGGCGGGCGGGCGATTGTGCGGCCGTCGAACGTCGTGCGGTAAGGCGGACTGGGGACAAAGCTTTCATTCAGGAATCGCGCGTTCCGGCCGGAGAAGAACGAAACCTTCTTCGCGCCCAACACCATGCGTTCTGTAGGATAAGAGTCATTCGTAAAGATTGCCGCGTCCTCGGGGGCTTCCGCACCCACCCAACGCGACGCCGCCGCCAGATCACCCCAAGCCTGACGCTGCCCGAGCATTACGGCCATCGTCCAACCCGTCGGCCACGCATAGATCAGGATCAGCAGGTAGGGGAACGTGCGCTTCATCAAGGGGCGCGTCTGTCTCAGCCAGCGCTCCTGAATCGCGTACATCCCAGAGCCCGCCAGCACCCAGAAGAACCCCATCAATGGCAGGAAGTAACGCTCCTGGAAACTCGAAAACGCCGACTGAAACAGCAGCAGCACCACCGCCACATAGAGCATCATCCAGCCGAAGAACGGCCCACGCCGCTGGCGCGTCCAGAAAATCCCCACCAGCGCACACACGAACACCGTGTACGTCAGATAGTACGGGAAGTACGCCAGGAATGCCTCGGCGTTCAAGGACATCACATAGCGCCAGTGATTATTGAGGCCACGATTGGCGAATTGATCGACGTGGATGAAGGAATCGCTCGTCAGAAAGATCCAGCCCGGCAGCAGCGCATAACCCAGAAGCCACAGCGCGGGCCGGAACGGAATCTTTCCGAATCGTCTTGTCAATATTACCAGTACTGCCAGCACGGGAAAATATAGCAGCATGCCTTGGTAGCGCGTCAGCGCCGCCAGCACCGACGCGATGCACCCCCAGCCGAACGCCCGGAAGGCCGTGTCGCGCGAACGCTCGTCCGAGGCAAACGCCAGCCGCTCGCATGCCCACCAGAAGAACAGGCTGAACGTCGCGTCCGTCATCAGCCGCACGCCCCAGCGATTCGCCACCGGCGCCGTAATGTAGAAGATGCCCGCGTACAACGCAGCCCGCGTACCGAAGAACCGCTGTGTCATCTTGTAGATCGGCCACAGGGCCAGCACGCTGGCAACGACGCTGACCAAACGCCCCGCCCACAAGTAACCCAGCACAAACTTCAGCGGATAAACGAGTGCCGAATACAACGGCGGCCAGATTCCCACGGGGTCCACGAACTGCCGCGCCTGCAACACGCCGTCCGTGTACTCGCCTGCATTGATGGGCAGGAACGCCAGCCGCACCACACCGCACACCGCCAGCAGAATCCAGATGTCGCGCCGTGGATAGATCAGTTCGCGCGCCACCATCTCGGGTGGCTTGATGTCCAACGGAAGTTTCGTCTTCGTCCCCATGGGGCTTCCATCATTCAAGGTTTCCGAGCATCAACCGGCTGGATGCAAAGCGAGCAAGACAAAGGTTTCGTGTCTAGGGCTGTTCCGGCTTGGGCAGCACCCGCGCCAGCAACCACCAGTCACACCGCCCCATCCCCAGCATCGTGGCGTAGCCGCTCCATTGAGTGTGTTGCGGCAGGTACAGCGAATCGATCAGCGGCGCCGGCATTGCCCCGGGCGAGACCTCGCGCATTGGCGAACCTGTCTCGGGATTGCGCACCGTCAACGCGAACATCCGCATCGTGTCGCCGTACTCCGTCGGCCGGTATGCCACCTCGTAATAGAGCCCGTCGTCCGGCGTCCGGAAAAACTCGTGGTAGAACTCCATCGGTGCCTGAAGGCACCCATACACCGCCGCACCGAATCCTGCGATGGCCAGCACCTTGATCGCCACGCGCCGCGCAAATCCCTCGCATCCGTTGAAGAGAAACACCATCCCCAGCATGATCGGTGCATGCAGCTGCACCAAATGGCGCGGCCCCCAGCACCATCCGCCGTCCCAGTTCTGCCACTTCGCCATCGCCCACGCGAACGGCAGGTAGGCCACCAGCATTGCCAGCCCCAGCCAGCGGTAATGCGCCGGCAGCCGGCTCCAACCCCACACGCCCAGCAACAGCGCCGGGCTGAAGAAGAACAGTCCCTTCCCCGGCGACGCGAGCAACCCGTGCAGCCCCACGACCAACGGCGTCCCCAGCGCCACTCCCTCGGGCTGGTCGCTGTATCCGCCGCCGAGCAGCGTCGCGTTTCCCGCAAAGCGCCACTGGTTGAATACAATCAGCAACGCGAACGCCCCCAGCGTCAGCCCACCCGAAATCAGGTAGTCGCGCCACGGCCATTCACCCGCCGAAACACCATAGGCATCCTCGCGGCGGCGCTTCAACTCACCGGCTCCAACCAGAGCCAACCCAATGCCGAACGCCAGTAGAGGCGAGTCCATCCGCGTCCAGATTCCGGCCCCAAGCGCCCCGCCCAGCAGCACCATCTGGCGCAGGCGCCGCCCGCCGAATTCCGGCCGAAGAGGCGTTGCAAACCACTGGAGCAACTGGTCGATCGCCAGCAGGGCCAGCAGCCCCGCGAGCGGCTCGGTGAAGTAACTGCGCGAGTGGGGGAGTGCCACCGTTCCGAACACATAGACCAGCGCCGTCCATGCCGCCGCGCGCCGGTTCCGTCCCGTCAGTGTCATCGCAATCCGGGCAAGCAGCAGCGCCGTCAGCGCCGTGATGAGCGGGTTGAACAGCGCCACAGTCACGGCGCGGCGCCAAGTGCCGACGGCGTCCGTCGTGAAGTGCGTCGGATGCCCCGGCATCGTGCGGAAGAATGCCTCGGCGAAGAGCCCCTCGGTTCCCTTTGCCAGCCAGACCAATGGCACCGTCAGCAGAGGCTGGAGCGGCAGGTACTGCACGTGGTACTCGCCATTGCGGCCAAGAACCGTCGCGAAGGTCTGGTGCGGAGGGACGAGCAACTGCTCCGTTGCCTCGTCGAACTCGATCGGATTCACGGCGAGCGTGCCGCGCAGCGCGATCGACTCCGCCGTGCGGTACAGCAGTTCTCCATCCGGGGAAAGCAGGTGCCCCCCGGTGAAGACAAAGCACCCCGCGAAGGCAACCAAAGCGATCTTCAGATAGAAAAGCCATCCTCGCGCGGAGCGGGAGGACTTTTCCTCAACGGAATTCCCAGTCATTCCTTCCCTTCCTCGGGGGCGGCGGGAGGAGGATTGCCGACGCCATAGGGAAGGTTGCTGCCACTCCCCGCGGATCGCCCAATCAGGAACTCATGCAGCGCCTCGATCGACTCCTTCAAATCCTCGAAGGGCTTCGGATCGGTCATCAGGCGCCCCACGGTTCCCTCGCCGCGGCGGATGTTCGTAATGATCGCATTCAGGTTCGAGCTGGTTTCCTGCAGGTTTTCGCTCAGCGCGTTGAAGTCCCCACGCGTGGAATCCAGGAAGGTCACGGTCGAATCGCTGATCGTGTCGGCGCGCTCGTCCATGCGGACCACCGACTCGTTGATGGCATCGATGGCATCCTGGGCCTTCTTCAGCGTCGCATTCATCTCGGTGCGAAGCTCAACGATGCTTTCCTCGGTTGTGTCGGCGATCTGATCGGCGCGCCCGCCCTCGTCGACGAAGCGTGACAGCTTGTCCGAGAACTCCTTCATGTTCGCGGCAACGACGCGAATGTCCTCGATCGACGCCGCCACATTCTCCTCGTTGCGTTCCAGATAGACGTACACCTTGTCCACCGAACGGTTCAGGTTCTCGATTGTTTCGCGGATGCTGGCGATCGTGGCGTCGTCGGTCACGAATTCGCGGAAGCTGGAGACCGTCGCGCCGAGATCCTCGACCATCAGGCCCGCCTTCTTCATCACCTGATTCATGTCGAACTGAGGTTCGCCGGGGAGCGGATCGGAATCGTCGTCCAGCAGGATTCCCACGTCCGAAGTCCCCGGATCGATCTCCACCCGCTTGTCGCCGATGAATCCCTGCTGCACCAGCCGCACCACGGCGTTCGAGTAAATCGGCACCTTGTCCTTCACCCGCATCGTCACCACCACGGGCTGGATGGTGGCGGGGGCGCTGCCGTCATCGCCGTTTTCCGCCGTAGCGGCCTTCCGGATGGCCTCGGGCACGACGCGGTAGTCGATGCTGACCACGCGGCCCGCCCGGATGCCGCTCACCAGCACCGGCGCGCCGACTTCCAGCCCCGGCACGCTTTCGAACGTCGCGCGCACGCGCACCGTGCTTCCGAACAGATCGTCGCGGATGACAAACGTCACCAGGTTGATCAGGATGATCCCGGTGATGACGAAGACACCGACGATGGTGTCTGCTGTGGCCTTGCTTTTTTCCATGACTGATCTCGTGTGGAGAGCGTGGGCTGATTCGCTTCAGGGAGTTTCGTCGACATTCTTGATGCGGCGCAAGAGCAGCGAGCGGTCGACCAGTTCCGCCGAGAGCTGCTGCACGCCCTCCTGTTCCGTGTCCGTGATCGGCCCGCGCGCATAGCCGTTCACGAACTGAAACACGATCGGGTGTGTCGTGTTCTGTACTTCCTCCGGGGTACCGGTAAAAACGATCTCGCCCTGGTGCACCATGCTGATGCGGTTGCCCACCTTGTAGGCGCTGCGCATGTCGTGCGTCACCACCACGGCAGTCATGTTGTGCTTCTCGTTGGCGTGCTGCATCAGGTCGCCGATGACCTCGGTCGTCACCGGGTCGAGCCCCGTGGTCGGCTCGTCATACAAAATGATCTTGGCGCGCACGGCCAAGGCCCGCGCCAGTCCCACCCGCTTGCGCATTCCGCCGCTCAGCTCGGCCGGGAGCAGGTGCCCCGTGTTCGGCAGGTTCACCTCGGCCAGCAACTCCTCGCACAACGCGTCGATTTCCTCTGGTGTCATGTCCGTGTTGTGCGTGGGGAAGAATCCCACGTTCTGGCGCACCGTCAACGAATCGAACAAGGCGCCCATCTGGAAGACCATCGTCACCCGTTCGCGCGCGTATTGGAGCGATTCCTTGTCGCGGCAGTCGATCTTCCGTCCGTCGATCTCGATCGTCCCCGTATCCGGAGCCATCAACCCGCTGAGCAGTTTCAGCAGCACGGACTTTCCCTCGCCCGAGCGCCCGATGATCACGTGCGTCTCGCCCTTTTCCACGTCCAGGTTCAGGTCGCGGTAAACGACCTTGTTCCCGAAAGCCTTCGAGACGTTGCGAATCTTAATCATCGGAACCGGGGCCCTCGCCGCCATGCAATGCAACGGGCTTACGAAGTGCGGGCGGAGGTGTCAACGGAGCGTCGCGTGCCATCAACCGCGAACGTGCTGCTCGTTTCCCGTCTGGGCCCCTTTCCTCCCCCTTCCTGCCACGAAAACGCCACCGGAGACGTGTGCGGGAACCTGCATCCTGCAACATCGCCGTGCGAAAAACCTCACGGAAGGGCTTTATCGCCGAAAAACGTGCCAAGCTTGCTCTTTTACTATTTTTGTTCGATATCATTGATTTTATTGAGGATAGATCGCTTTGAGGCAGCCCCCCCATGCCCGGCACACGCGTTGCCCTAGAGAGAGCATCGCAATGCCGGGAGAGACGCCATGAAGAAGGCTCAACCAGGATTCGAAGAAGACGGAATTCGCGAATACCTCAGCATGGTTTCCCGCTACGCTGTTCTGACGCGCGAGCAGGAAGTTGCGCTCTTTCGCCGTTACGAAGCAGGCGACGAATCCGCCCGCGAGGAAATCGTCGAGCACAACCTGCGTTTCGTCGCCAAGATTGCCTTCCAATATCGCGGCCTTGGCATGTCGCTCGCCGATCTGATTCAGGAGGGCAACGTCGGCCTGCTCAACGTCGTCGACAAGTTCGATTGGCGTAAAGGCTTTCGCTTCACCACCTACGCGGCCTTCTACATCCGTCAGGAAATGCAGGCCGCCCTGCATCGCCACGCCAGCCTGATCCGCCTTCCCGTCCGCAAGGCCCGCCTCCTCGGCAAGATCAACGAAGTCTGCCGTGCGTATCACGAACGTGAAGGCCGCGATCCCTCCATTGAGGAGATTGCCTTCGCCCTCGGCGCCGAAGTCGAGAAAATCCGCCCCGTCGCCGCCATGCGCTACAGCTTCCTCTCTGCCGATCAGGAACGTACCGAGGACGGCTTGTCGCTTCACGATTCAATCCCCAGCGACGCCCCCAGTCCCGTGGCCCAGATCGAGGAAAAGCAGAGCTGCGCCGCGATTCGAGGCATTCTCGACTTCCTCTCGCCCCGCGAACGCGCCGTCGTCCGCCTGCGCTACGGCCTTACCAGAAACGGGCGTGAATACAGTCTGCGCCAGGCCAGCAAAGTCGTTGGTATCAGCCAGGAGGGCGTCCGCCGCGTTGAAATCCGCGCGCTCAACAAACTCCGCCGCCCCGCCATCAGCAACCGCGTCGAGCACCTTCTCACTGCCTGAGTCTTCCTGGCGGGAAGCGGAAGCGGACTCACCTCCGCTCTGACGAGCACCCCCGGGTCTTTGGGCCCAGGGGTGTTCGTTCTATTGCGTGGTTCGTTGTTTGCGGTTCGAGTGCGTCCCGTCCCGCCATGGGTTGACTGTTCATCCCCATCCGTAAGCCAAAGGGAAGCGGGGTGGGGAGGATTTCGTTTCTTGCGAATCACGAACCACAAACCGCGCCCCCCCCTCTCCCTTGCCCTTGAACTTCACCCCCGCGCTCTCGCACGCTGGCCTTATCTTCGCTCCGCCCCTTTCCCATGACTCTCCAGGACCGCCTCGACGCCCTTCGCACCCGCAAGCGCCAGCAGCAGGCCCTCCTTGACGCCGTTCGCGCGGGTCAGATTTCCGGCGTTGCTTGCGGTGAAAGCGCCATCGCACCCCGCCCCGCCCCGGTAGTCGATCGCCTGGAGCTCCTGCGACGAGACTTTCCCCAGGCGCGCTCCGTCGAGGCCCAGGGCGGTCGCGCTCTCCTGATCGAAACTCGCATCCCCGTCGATGCCACTCCCCAGCAGTACGAACTCCCTGTCGCGTTTCTCCCACTGCTCGACGAGCCACAGCGCCTCTTCGGTTTCTATCCCGACATCGCCCCTCTCGGCGAAGCCTACGATCCCACCCGCATCGTGTTTCTGGACACCGAGACCACAGGACTGGCCGGTGGCACGGGCACCCTTGCCTTCCTCATTGGCGCCGGATGGTTCGAGCGCGACGCCGCCGGCCGCCTCGCCACCTTTGTCCTCGAACAGTACCTCATCGACGACTTCTGCCACGAGTCCGCCCAGCTCGCCCTTCTGGCCGAACGCCTCGCGGGCTTCGATGCATGCTGCACCTACAATGGCAAGGCGTTCGACGTGCCGTTGCTGCGTACACGCTTCGTGATGAACCGCCTGCGTCCCACGCCTCTCAGCCTGCCGAATCTCGATCTGCTTCCTTTCTCGCGCCGCCTTTGGCGTGGTGCCCTGCCCAGCGTCAGCCTCGGCACCGTGGAGCGTGAAATCTTCGGCATCATCCGCGAGCAGGACATCGAAAGCAGCCTGATCCCCAGCATCTGGCTCAACTTTGCGGCCACCGGCAATCCCACGCGTCTGGCGTCCGTGCTGCACCACAATGCCCAGGACATCGTGACCCTCGGCGCGCTCCTCGCCCTGCATGCACGATGCGCCGATGCGGCCGCCGACCCCGCGATTCTCCGCCGCGCGTCGGAATGCCACGGCCTGGCCCGCTGGCACGAGGCGCGGAAGGAATGGAGCACCGCCGCCCGCCTCGTCGAGCGCGCCCTCCAGATCGGCTCGCACAGCCCCAGCGAGGAGGACCGTCTGCTGCTCGCCCTCGCACGCATTCACAAACGCGGCGGCGAGTACGAGCGCGCCGTCGAAACGTGGCGCTCTCTCCAGTCACGCCCGATGAACGTCCGCCTGCCCGCCCTCGTCGAGCTCGCCAAGCATTTCGAGCACCGCACCCGCGACATCGCCGCCGCCCGCCTGCTCATCCACGACTGCCTGCGCCAGATCGAACTCGAAGCCGAGTTGCGCGCCGTTACGGGGCGTGCCTCCTCAGGCCTTCCCACCGAGCGCGATCTCCAAGCCTTGCGCCGCCGCCTTGAACGGCTCGACAAAAAGGCGGAGAAACTACGGGCTGCAACAAGACGCCCGGCCTGCTGAGGCAAACATTGTCAAAACCATGGTACGAAGCGGCCTTTGGTGCCGACTATCTTGAACGCTACCGCCACCGCGATGTGGACGAGGCGAGCCATGCCGTGCGCACGCTGCTTGCCAATGCCGCCGTTGATGCTGACACTCCCGTGCTCGACCTCTGCTGCGGCGCCGGACGCCACGTTGTCGCCCTTCGCGGCGAAGGCTATCACGTCGTCGGTTTCGATCTCTCGGCCGACCTGCTCAATGCTGCCACTGAACTCTTTCGGGAGCGCTATGGCTGCGGCGAGGCTTCAGGACGCAACTGCCCCTGCTTTGTGCGCGGGGACAAGCGCCACCTTCCTTTCGTGGCGGGTTCTTTTGGCCTCGTGACGCACTTCTTCACGGCCTTTGGCTACTTCGAGAGTGACGAGGAAAACTTTGGCGTCTTCGGCGAAGTCACCCGCGTGCTGCGTCCCCGGGGGTGGTACCTGTTCGACTTTCTCAATGCCCCCCAGGTGCTGGCGGAGATGGCCGACAGCAACGATGGCGTTGCCGTCGAGCAGTTCCCCGATGGCTCGCGCGTGGAAACGGCAAAGCGCCTGACCGCCGGACAGCGCCGTGTCGAAAAGGATGTACGCGTGTTTCACGGCGGCAAGCTGCACCACCAGTTCCGCGAATCCGTCCGCCTCTTCCATCCCGGGGAGCTACGCGCCGCGCTCGCCGCCAAAGGCCTGGAGCCCGTGCGCGAATGGGGCGACTACACGGGCGGCGCCTACCACGCTGCCGGCTCCTCGCGCTGGATTGTTCTCTGTCGGCGCTTTTGATCCCTTGCCCCATGCAGGCATCCATCGTTTCATCACGTCATCGCACCTGCCGGAGTCCACACCATGCGCCAACGCCCGCTCCTCTTCGCTCTTCTCTCTCTTCTCGTCCTCGCAGCATACGCCGCCGCTGACGAGGAACCCGCTTCCACGCCAGCGCCCGGCGTTGAAGGCGTTTCCCCCTTGGGCGAAACGTTCATCGTTCCGATGGAGAACGCCCCCTACCCGCACTCCAGCCGCGAGGAAGGCTTCACGAACAGCTCGGGCAAGCATTGGCCCAAGGACCCGCACTACACGGATTCCAGCGTCGGCTTCTTTGTTCCGGCGGGCTTCAGGGCGGGGGAGCGCGTTGACCTGCTCTTCTACTTTCACGGTCACGGCAACAGCGTCCGCGAGTCCTTCGAGACCATGCACCTGCGCGAGATGGTCGCCGCCAGCGGAAGGAACGTGATCTTTGTTTTTCCCGAAGGCCCCAAGAATGCCGGGGATTCCGGTGGCGGCAAACTCGAAGATCCCGGTGTCTTCGCGCTGCTCGTCGATGAAGTGATGGCCGAACTCGATAAGCGCGGCATCGCGCCCGGAGCCAAGCCGGGGCGTATTCTGCTCTCCGGCCACAGCGGTGCCTACCGCGTGATCTCCTACATCCTGGAGCACGGCGGCATGGAAGCCAACATCGAGGAAGTCTACCTGCTCGATGCCAGCTATGCCCGCACCGAGCAGTACTCCGCGTGGGCCGCGCGCAACTCCGGCGCGCGCTTCGTCAGCATCTTCACCAACCATCTCGCCGCCCGAAACGTCGAGATCATGACGCAGTTGACGAAATCAGGGACGGAGTACGCCGTCGTCGCCCATCCCGATCTTTCCGAGCAGATCCTTCTGGAAAATCGCGTGCTCTTCGTGCACACGCAGGATCTCGACCACAACGGGACTGTCGGCACGCTGGAAACGTGGCTCAGCTCCAGCCGCCTTGATCCCATCGCGGCGGAGTAGGGGCGGCAAGCGCACCAGGGAGAACGGGGACTTGGGAAATGCCCCGTGCTACTCCGTGCGCATCTGGAAGACCGACTCGCCCTTCAACATCGTCGGCGTCACCTGGCCCCACGCGATGCTTGGGCCGAAGTAGCGCTTCCACCACGATGCCGGTGGCACCGCGTCAGCCGAGAAGATCGACTCCGCATCGTAGTAGGACGCCAACGCCGCCTGCATGCGCAGTTGCTTTGCCGCCATCTCGTAGGCATCCGGGCTCTGGTAGCTCAGAATCCGCAGGTCCTCTGTGGGCGCGAGCTTCATCATTGCCTGGAACCCTGGATCGCCAGACAACGCCTTCTCATCGCCCCCCGCCAGACGGCGCATCGCTTCGCGCGTCTCCAGCGGACTGCTGCCGATGACGAGCGCCGTGGGCGTCAGCCCGATGGCAATGCGCGTCTCATTGGGGTACGGAGCGTCTTCCTTCACCTTCCAGATCCCGAAGCCCGCCTGCTCTTGGCGCTCGATGGGGAACTGGAACGGCGGTTCCGTCAGCTTGTTCAGCAACTTGTCCAGGGCATCCACCGTTTGCTGGCCATTGGTCAGCCCGATGAGCGCGGCATTTGACGAGAGCGGCACCATGGCCTCGGGCGGCACGCCCGGCATCGGAGTGGTCGTGGCTGCGGCATCTTCCGAAGGCGGCCTGCGGTAGAACACATGCTCTCCCGCAATGTGGTCGATCAGATCGGCTTCGAGATCGACCTCGAAGTTCTGCTTCGTGGAAGTCAGCCATGCCTCAAGAAACACATCCGACCCGGAGCCCGACGTGCGCATCATCTCGCGGATCGTCTTCCAGATCGGGCCGAGGTCCAGCGTCCAGGCCGTCAGGTTGTAAACATCGGCGGGCACGCGCCGGACCGACTCGGTGCGCAGGAGTCCTCCCGAGTAGAGCATCTCCACGATGCCTGAATGCTCGCGCCCCTTTTCCAGCGCCGCGCGCGTCCGCATCTCGCTCGTGGACATTTCGTACACCAGCATCGCGCCGCCGAGCGAACGCACGCCCGAGTGGTCGAGCATCTTGCCTGCTTCGCCCGCCGGGTCCGCAGATGTCCACGAGTCGAGCAGCAGGGGAATATTCACCCAGGTCGCCACATCCGCGGTTGTCGACTGTGTTTCTGCCGCAAGGCGCCGGTAGCCTTCAACCCCGCCCAGTCGCGGTGCTTCCGCCGACAGCAGCGCATTCAGCACCTTCTTCGCCGGCTCGTTCGGCCCCTCGCACAGCACCAGGTGATCGTCCGTGAATGCGTACTGCACGTGAATCTGCAGTTCGTGCTCGAAATCGAGGTCAGCGTACTCTTCGGGCAGGTCTTTCTCCGTGGTGATCTTCTCTATATCCAGGCGGTAAATGCGAATGCCGCGGAATTCTTCGGCGCTGCGTTCGCCTTCGGTTGCGACCTTGTCCAGCAGGTCACGCAGCATCTCCTGCACCTTCTCCTGGCGTTCCTTCGGCACTTCGGCCACCAGGCAAATATCCCACTCGGAACCTCGCCGGTCGCCGTCCTTGACGTACTTCAAGTGCGTCGAGAACAGCGCCGCCGCGCCCTGGATTTCCTTGAGCACGTCTCCGGGAACGAGGCCCGTATCCTCCTCCACACTCTGGGCCGCCTTTTCCCATTCCTCTTCGAGCGCCGTGCGGGCCTGGTCGAACTCGGGACTGCGCCACGCCGCCCCCAGCGGACTCTGCGAGAACTTCCCGCGCAACTCCGACGCATCACGCACTGACACGCACCACAGCATGTCGTCCGGCAGGCTCTCGACGAGCGACTGCGCCCACGCGCCACTCGCAGCCAGCAGCAACGAGCAGCCAATAGCAACGGCACTCAGGGAGGTACGAAGAGAAACGGTCATCATGCTCACACTCGCCTTTCAGTCACATGCTTTGAGACTTTGTTATTCCGGAGGAAGATACCGCACGCCCTTGTTTTCCGCCTTCTCGGAGTAGGCGTACGACTCCGGATGGGAGAGGAATACATTGATCAGTTCCACGGGGAGTGCGAAGCCAATCCCTTCCTGCATGAAGGCCTTCAGCGTAATCAGCCCCACCACTTCGCCCCTCGCGTTGATCAGCGGCCCGCCACTGTTGCCCGGATTCACTGCCGCCGTTGTCTGGATATAGAGCACGTCGCCCACGTTGCGCGCCAACGAACTCGCAATCCCCTCCGTCACCGAGTGCTCGAGCAATTGCCCGATGCCGCCCGGATTGCCAATCGCGAACACGTCGTCGCCCACTTGCAGCGTACCCGGCGCCGCGATGGGCAAGGGGACGAGCTCCACCCCCTTCGCTTCCACGTCCTTCAGGTCCAGCTTCAGCAACGCGATGTCGTACAAGTCGCTGTACGCTTCGACGGGAACATTGTCCAGCTTCAGACGCTCCCACTTGTCGCCGGTCTTCTTGAAAATGTTCACGGTCTGGTACTTCTCGTTCCGCACCACATGGTGGTTCGTCACGATATGTCCCTGCGTATCCAGCACGAATCCCGACCCTGCGCCGCGTGGATTCGTAATCAGCACCACGCTCTTCTTGGCCTGGTCCACCATCTCCTGCTGGCTCAGCATCTCCGTCCCTGATTTTGCTCCACCAGTGAAAACCAGCGACCCCGTCTCGGGATCATACACACCGCGCGCCCGGCCGAGCTGCGGCGCCGCGCTCAGTTCGGGTGCCTTCTCCAGCGAGGCATCTTCAATGATCGAATCGGCGGGCACGCCAATGATGCGGGGGCCGATGTCGATGAAGACCTCGCTGGGCGTGCGTTTCATTTCGCGGCCGACGACCTCGCCGCCGCCTCTCAGCATCCAGTACCGCATTCCCTCCGGCGCGGGGGGGCGCACCTCGGGAGCCTCCGGCGCCGTGGGCGCTGCCACGGCCGGCTTCTTGTCGGGACTGGCGGCCGGTTTCGAAGTGGGCGTGTCTTGCGCCCACGCCATCGTGCCGGTGGCGAGTACGCCCGCGGCCAACATCATTGCGATTCTCGATCCACAGGCCATTGTCGTTCGCCTGCTCCTTCCATCAATCCGACTGCCTGGCGCCGCCTCCGGTTGGCCTGGGGGCGCTGCCATTTTTTCAACCTTCCCGTGCTTTCCGCCGCGCGGCAAGTGAAGAGAGGAAGCGGCGTTCGCAAAGCACACTCTTCCCGCAAAAAGACACCGGCCAGCGCACGGGGCGCTGGCCGGTGGGGGAGAACGTATATGGAAGAGCGGGCCGTGTCAGTTCAGCGGGCCGTCCCAGTTCGTGATGTCGTCGCCGTCCGTGCCCAGCGCGTTAGGCGTGAAGTCCGACGTGCCGTTGGGCCCGAAGGAAATGATCTGGAACGTCGAGGCGTTGTAGTACGTTTCCGTGGCGCGGTACGGGCTGCTGGCGGGAAGGAACGTTCCGCCCATCGTCGCGTAGTCGTCGCTGCGGATGTAGTAGTAGGCGCCATAGAAGGGATCGAGGAACTGGATTTCAGCAGGGGAGGTCGCGGCCGTGATCGCCGTTCCCGTCAGCGTTCCAAGGCGATTCTCGTCCCAGTCCAGATAAGGGCCGAACCAGCGCAGGCTCAGCGGCGCGGCGGAATTGCCGTTCAGGCTGGCACGCAGCGACGTCTGCAAGTACCCGCTCCCCTCGAAGGGAGAGACCGGATTGATTGGGCTGGGTGCCAGGTTGGTGCCGCTGCTTGAAGGAGGGTACTGCCCCGTGTCGATCTCGTAGCGATTGATCGCGACTTCCAGCGTGCGGATTTCCGCCCGCGTTCGCGCGACCTTCGCCCTCAGGACCTCCTTGGTGTACACGCCGGCGGCAACCGTCGAAAGAATCGCAATGATGACGAGCACCACGATCAGTTCGAGAAGCGTCACGCCGTATTTGAGTCGTTTATTCATTGTCCTGCGTGTCCTGTCGGTGTCGTCCGCCTTCGATGGCGGTCTCTCGCCGGTCGAGGTCTCTTAGAAGATGTTGAATGCCGTTTCGTTCACCGTGTAGCCGAACGTGTAGAAGATGTCGTCGCCGGTGAAGCCCGACGAACCGCTGTTCGTCAGGTCGCGCACGCCGTTCGCCCCGTAGGAGACGATCGCAAAGCGGTCGAACAGGTCGCCGGAGCTGCCGTCGAAATCATTCACTTCGCCGTTGTCCACGCTAATGCGGCTAACACCGGCCGTGTAAGAGTCGTAGCTCGTCAGGTCCGTGACATCGCTGTTCGCGATGATGCCCACGGGCGAGAAGAACAGATACGGGCGGCCCCAGGGGTCCAGCACCACGTCGTAGGACGTGTTCTGGATGCTGCGGGTGTTGTCCGTCGCCACGCGGTTGGGGTTCAGGAACGGACCCGACCAGAAGTTGACCAGTTGTGCGGCGCGGGCGTTGGTGCCGTTCAAGCCGTCCTGGAGCGTGGGCTGATTGCCGTCCTGGCTCTTGATCTCGACACTGACGTCCACCAAGCTCACCGAGCCCGGGTTGTCGTACTGATCGAAGTCGTCGCGCGTGTCGACGTCCGTCGTGTCGATGGGCAGGTTGTCAAGCAGGTGAATCGGGACGTAGAAGCCGTGCGTGACTGCCACGGATTCCTGTGCCTCGGCAATGGCCCGCACTTCAAATCGCGCCGTTGCCCGCCGCGCCTGCTCGGTTTTCTGAACGTAAACCGGGACAGCGATAGTCGCCAGCAGTGAAATGATTGCTAGCACCACCAGCAGTTCTGTCAGCGTTACGGCCCGGCGCCGGTTTCTAAGAAGGGATTTCATGGTGCCTACTGGCCTCCGAATCGGGGTCTCTTCGCCGAGACTTGTCTTAGTATGGGTTACGTCTCGTGCGTCTGTCAACTTGCCTGTCTTCAATCCTTCACTTCACTCGTTGCCGATGTTTTCTCAGCGTCCCACCTGGCGTACCAGATCGTCGCCTGTCCCGGGGATAGCCCCGACAGACCCGTCGCCCGGCAAACCATTCGGCCCCAGGCTGACGATCGTCAAGCGGTCGAATACGTCCACCGGAGCGAGAATCGCCCCAACAGTGTTCGGTGGCATGTATGCCGTTCCGCTAGACTGCAAAACACCTTCCGGCTCCAGCACCAATCCATTGCGGGTGAACAGCAGGTAGTTGTTCCCCCACGGGTCGTCGGGAATCTGATCGGGCAGAGCTGTCGTGTCGCCTTGGTAGAAGTTTGAGTCATCTTGGAACGTGATGTACGGCCCGTTCCAATTGAATTCCGTCTCATTTGTTTCCATCTGGGTGCGCAGAATAAAGCCCTGTGCCGTCGTCACCAGATCGCCCGTCGCCGGGTCGATGAATAGTTGGTTAGTGTTCTGGTGGGAAGTCGCACCACCATACATTCCGACATTGTTGAACTTGCGTGCGTCGACAACGGGATCGGCGCTCGTGTCACGATTGAAAGCTCCTGTGGTCGTCAGGCCAGAAGCTGACGTATCGTCGAGCATGAAAAGGCGGGGGTAGAAGGCCGTGTCGATCGCCGCGCGCTCCAAGGCGTCGCCAATGCGTTCCAGATCCGATTCCGCGCGCGCCCTGCGAGCCTGATCGCTGCGGTTGGCAACGATCGGGATCAGAATCGCGGCGAGAATGCCAATGATAATGATCGCCACGAGCAACTCGATAATCGAGAAGCCTCTCGTTCGTGCGATCTTTCTGCCGTGCTGCCGCTGCATATCGATCAACCTCGTCTGTGTCGCTCCGGTTGTCTTGCTCTCTCTGCCGTTTCCGTGTGGTCTGCCTGCTAGAAACGGTACTCGAAATCGTCGCCCTGACCCAGGGTGCTCCCATTGTACACCGTTGGACGGCGATAGCTGTCCGCTGCCTGGAAAGGCACGGTATCAAGGCCGGGGATGCCGTCGGGTCCGAGCGAATACAGAACGCTCGAATTGAAAGTCGATTCCGTCAGGTCGTCGGCCGGAAAGCGCCCCTGCCCATAGAAGATATAGGGCTGGCCCCACGGGTCCACGGGATAGCGGTCGCCGGGCAGGTTATTGATATCAGGGCTGCTGAAGTCATCGGCTTCGCCGCCTGTATAGGCTGGCTCGTATCCGTTGCCCACGACATAGATGAAGCCCGGGCTGCCTGGTCCCTGATAGATGTAATTGCTCAGGAACGCATCCGCATTAATGTCGCCAACGTACAGGAAGTTCTTGGGTGCCGCATAGGGCCCCTTCCAGTTGGCGTCGATCGTTGCGCGTGAGATGGGGAGGACGGTCTCCAGTGTCCCGTTCCACGCCGCCAGCGGTGTGGCCACGGCATTGGAAAGGCCGTTGTCGATTCCCTGGCCGTTGTCCAAGTCCTGGAGGCGAGCCTGAATCCCCGTGTCCGCCTCGACCAGAAGCTGGGCCTTGGCCAGCGAGGAGAGCTCGTCCACCACTGCTGCTTCTCGTGCCGCTTCCGCGCGCTGGCGGAAGATCGGCAGGATCAGCAGCGCGATAATCGCGATCACTGTCGCCACCATCGCCATCTCCACTGCCGTAAAGCCCGCATTGGAGCGCTGGCTATGCCGCGTCATCATCGTTTTGCCTTTTGCGATCCGATTTGCCACGGTGGTATCCCTCAGAAAGTAAACACAACATCGTCGGAGCCAACATCGGTAATGCCCACCGGTGTCGTTCCATTATCATCCTGCGCGAACCCGGCAGTGCTCGTGCCTGCATTGTTCGCATAGCTCACGCCCCAGACATTCGCCCTGGTAGCGCCTTCGTTGCCTCGCAGAAGCCCCGGCCCCAGCAACAGCAACGGAGTACTCTCGTCCGCCGGGTTTCCCGTATACAGCCGGAGGCCGTACGGGGTGCCCAAGCCGGGAGGATCCGCAGGATTGCCCGGGATATTGGCGTACTCGCCGCCACCGGGCACCTGATTGGGGCCATAGCTGACAACCGCGTTGAACGCATTGCCCGTTGCCGACGCATCCGTCAGGTTGTCCACCAGCGTCGTGCTCCCGCTGTTGGGATCCGTGACGGCCGTTTCCGTCGTGAAGTACAGGCCGCCCGAGTCCGGGTCGATGCTGAGGCAATAGAGCATGTACGGGTTGTTGAACGTATCAACGGGCCAGGAAAAGCCATTGGAGCCAAAGCTGTTCGTGGGCAGGTTGGGCACCTGCATGGAGCGGCTGCCGCCACGTCCCTGGGAAACACGGGTACGCGACTGCGAGGCCGAGAAGTACGGGCCGTCCCACTTTTCGGGAATCAAGAGCGCCTGAAGACCCGAGGCGATTCCGTGTGTCTGGAAGTCGCCGAAGATCGCGTCCTGATTGCCGAACTCGCGGGTGCTCTCAATGCGCAGCGTTGTAATGCTGTTCTGGAGGAAGGCGATTTTGGGGAAAAGCCCGATGTCGTTGTAGGCAAAGTCGAGTGCGGTGGCGAGCTGGCGCGTTTCACCGATCACGGCCTTGCGCTGGTTCGAGCGGAATTGCTGTTGGACCCCGAAAATCGCCATTCCGGCGAAAAGGGCAATCAGGGCACCGACGATGAGCATTTCCACGAGTGTGAAAGCCCTGCGGCCCTGCAGTTTGCCATGCCTTGCGACGGTCACGTTCGGTCCTCTTCCAGCAGTATTGAAAGCTTCGCTTCCAGACTCGTTCCTCATCCCCGCGTCGTCAACTGCATCACTGGGGAGACACAACTTTTCTACGGTACAGCACCTCGGGGGCGTTACGATCAACGCTCACTAGGGCCTCAACCCGCATTGCCCTTTGAAGATCACTGTCGGAGCCTGCTTCGATGCGCGGTTGGCCCACAAGCAGAAAGGCGCGGCTGTTCAGGGAAATATGGGGAAGAAGCTGGCGCATCGCGTCGATCCTTTGTCCCGCTGTCCAGGCCGCCGGCCAAATCAGATCGTCCACCAAAAGATCGCTTGGAACGTGGTAGGTGATCCCGTCTTCGGCTTCGCCTTCGAGAGCCCGCTGCAACAAACGCTGGCGGCGTTCCACGATGGCGGCGGCGGCGTTTCGTGAGATACCAGGAAGCGACGCCAGTGCCAGTTCCCCGGCCGTGTTCATGTTTACCCGTCCGTGATGCCATCCAGGCGCGTGTTCACTGGCCAGGACGGCCGCCAGCACTGCCGTTTGCGTGTCAGGCCGGGCACCCGCCTGCTCCAGAAGTGTGCGGGATTCCGCATCCTCCCGCCCCAGAGCGTGCGCTTTTTCGCTCACTTTTTCCGAAGAATCTCCCAAGGCGACAGTGCCCGGGCGGCTCTCCACCGTGAACGCATCGAGAACCAGGGCATTGATCAGTGTGCGGTCGGCCGCCGTCTCACGGTCCCGGCTCGAAGGGCTCTTGGGCGAGACTGGCTGTGGGAAGCCCCACTGGCTCGCCTCCCGTTCCCGAGCATCGGCAAAACCCGCGAATACGCTCAACAGATCCACCGAGCTGACGAACGGGCCATTCTGCGGATAGTTCTGGAGCCGCGTCAGCGTCCACGCATCCGGCTCGCTGCTGCGCGGCGGCAGCCCAAAGGGCGTTGCCCGCAGACGCGCCGACTCGCGCACCAGCGGATTGTTGCGCTGGAACGAGTACAGGCCATCCGAGTCGCGGGGATCCGCCGTATAGACGAACACGTCAATGAGGTCGCCACTCGCGTTGAACAGTGTCACTGGAATGTTGCGTCCGGCATCGGGAAGGCTGAAGCCCGCCTGCGCGAGCGCCCGCCGGCTCCGGCCGTCGGGAATCACCTTGAACACGTCATACAGGCTCCCCGTTCCCGGGGTGGCACTGTCGGGGTCTTCGAGCGAATTGTCGATGTCGTCGGTCAGGATCAGATATCCGCCCGCGGCGATGCGCCCGGCCAGGGGGAAGACGCCGCCCGCGCCGCGCAACTGCCAGCCGGTGACGTCGATGTCCTGATTCCACGGATTGTGGAGTTCCACGAACTGGCCGTCGTCGCCCTCGTCGTTCGGGCTGGTGGCGTCGGGATAGACTTCACTGATGAACGGCGTGCGTTCGGCGCCCAGAATGGCCTCGGGGCCACTGGTGCCCGGGTAGAGCGTCGGCGTGTCGTCCGCATCGCGGAAATCCACAATGTTGACGGCATACTGCATCAGTAGCCGGGGGTTCTTCTCGTCGCCGTACAGCGCCACAAGTGCCTCGTACAGTTCTTCGGCGCTGGCGCGGTTGATGTCCACGAGCGGACGCGCCTCGCCGTCCACGATCACCTCGTCGACGCTGACGCTGAACGTCGTGACCAGCGGCGCGATGTACTGGGCGATTTCGGCATTCATGCCCGCGTTGCGGATGTCGGCAAAGGCGAGCAAATCGAGGACGCTGCCGAAGCGCACGTCGTCGCCGAAGGCGGGCAGGCGGATGTCGGCGATGTACTCGTCGGCCTCGTCGAGATTGGTCATCAGGGTCTTGCGCGCGGCCTGGCGTGCCTGACGGTCGCGCTGGGGAATCAGGGCGGGATCTTCGCGCACTGCGGCAAGGATTGCATCCACCGTGCGCGCCTCGGGGCCGCGATAGTACCAGTCCGCCGTCTTTGCGGAATTCTCGTCAGTGAAGACGCTCAGATGGGCGTCGTGGTCGTCGTCGACCCCCTTCTCGCCAGGGGCGCCGTCGGGGCCTAGCCGGGTGGCCACGATGGCCTCGGCGATGGCCCGGGGATTGATCGGCCACTGTCCTTCCTCGCGAACGACTTCAAAGAAGCCTTCGAGCACTTCAACGCTGGCGGCATTGAGGTTGATGCGTCCGCCTGCATCTAGAACGAGAACCTCGCCGGTGCCCGTCGTCTGGATCAGGCGGAAGTCCCGGCGCTCGTTGGAAGTGGCGGAATCAATGGCCACACCGGAGAGCCGGCGAAGCGATTCGTTGGGAGGGAGATCGCCGAGGCGTGCCAGCGTGCTGGCGCTTGCCTCGCCGGGGCGCAGGCTTTGCAGATCGCCACTCAGCGTCAGGTCCAACGGGCTGAGCGGACCGGACGGAACGGATTCCTGCAACTGCCGGGCAATCGCGTCCACCGCCGTCAGCGACGCCACGCGGTTCTGCACGCCCACGGAATAGTTGTGCGCCGAGGAAAGCTCCATCCGGCTGGCGAACGTCATCGTCACCGCCAGCAACACCAGCAGCGAAAGAATTGTGACGACGAGCAGGATCGTGGAACCGCGCCGGGCCCGCAAAGGGCCCGCGAAGGCGATCGATCGTGTTCTGCCGTTCATTCTCATTTCACCCAACCGATTCTTTCTCACTGGGGTCTGCGAACGTAATCGCGGTAGACCGGATGCTTGATAACGGCTTCAATGGCTGTGGTACTCGAAAGGCTGACTGTGCGAAGCGGCCTGCCACCCAGCGGCCAGCCGTCGATTTCGCTGAGCGGAATGTCTTCCGCGCTCACCGTGATTCCCACGTAAACCGCCGAAGGAAACTCAAAAGGCGGCGTCCCGAACGGTGCATTCAGGGCCGACTGTGCGGGCCACTGAATGGCCGTGGAATCCCAGTTCTGCTCCCAGTAAGGCCGCGCGGGCGTCACCGGCGAATCCACGTCGTCGTTCGGGTTCATAGCCAGTACGTCGAAGCTGACGACTTCAAAGACCACGGGCTCGATATCGATCGCTTCGTTGGCGCCGCCGGGATCGGTGACGACGCGGCGCACCAGCACGTTGTCCTGGCCGTCGAAGGTCTCGACGCGATAGGTGATCTCGCGGGCAAAGGCCGAGCCACCCGGGTCCGAGGGAATCCGAAAACGGAGCTCGTCGTGCGAGAAGACGATGTCCTCGTCCACCCCGAAATCTCCAAGGTCGGCGATGCCCAGATAGTCCGGGCGCTCGCGGAAACGGCCAATCTGCGCGTGGTTGTCCTTGCCGATGTTCCAGTCGCCGTCGTTGTCGCGGCCATCGAGGACTTCCTCGTCCGTGTTGCCGTCGCGGTCGTTGTCGATGTTGTCGCCGTAGGTCAGCGAGGAGGAGGAGAGAAAGAACTGCTGATCGGTGAGCAACGGGTCGGTGCGCACGCCGCCGAGATCGCGCAAGACCGCGTCCACGGCAATACGGGCGCGGGTATGGGCCGCCACCTGCGCCTCAGCGAAATCCGCTGCCTTGGCAATCTGGACGTAGGCCGTGACGACGCTGCCGAGAAAGACCAGCGAAATCGCAAGAGCCACGAGCACTTCCGTCAGCGAAAGGCCCCGTCGATTGTTGGCGTATGTCAGGTTGCGTCGTTTCATTTCAAGCCGGTTGGGGGCGGTGTCACTCGTCGAATCGCATTTCGTACAGGATCGGTTCTTCGGGGTCGAAATCCGGTGCCAGGCGTACGACGACCCGGGGTACATTGGAGTCGTCGCGGGGATCGCCGGGGGTGTCGCCGTTGGCGAGCTCGGACTCGCCTGCATAAGAGTAGGTCATCCGGGGGTCCACCGGCCACACGATGGGGTCCGTCAGGCCATTGCGGTCGCGGATTTCCTCGATTACCAGCGCCTGCCGGTCCGCGTCGGTGCGGAGTTCCTGCACCTTCTGGTGGGCCAGCAGCGTCGCATTCCCTTTCAGGATGGCTTCCGTGTTGGCCTGAAGACTGACCGGGAACAGCTGGACGATGGCCACGATCCCCGCCAGCAGCAGGGCCATGGCGACGAGAACCTCGACCAGGGTGAAGCCCCGGTGGGTTCGTGTGAAGATCGTTTGTCCGCTCGGCCTTCTCATAGGATGCTACAATTTCGTGGAGTCGAGGACTTGCACTTCGCCCGAGGACGGGTACAGGCGCACGGCCGTAAAGGACTGGGCCGCCGCCGGATCGCCCGCAAGCCGGTACAGATTCACGATCACCAGCGGATTGCGTCCATCCGTTTCAAACGCAATCGTGTGGGTTCCGCTGGTAAAGGTGCTTGATCCGATTTTCAGACTGGAAATCCGGACGAAATCCCCGAGAGAGGTCTCGGGCACCACCTTCGGAGTCGTTTCCGTCTTGGAACTGTTGAGCTGATTGACCCAGATCGTGTTGGCGTCGATGTCGATCACGGCCTGATGGGGCAGGTTCAGGTGAATGGCGCGATTGCGGGCCTGCATCAAGGTGCGCTGCACCGTGCTGCCGGTGGTCGTCAGGACCAGTGACTCGCGGTAACTCGAATAGCCAAAGAGCGCAACCCCCGTCATAATCGTCAGGATCGCGAGGACCACGAGGATTTCGATCAGCGAAAAGCCCCGGGCGTGGAACGCACGGGATCGCCGCCCCTCGAAGAGGGCGGGGTGGCCGAGGGAAAAGGGCGCCGTGTTCATTGCCAGCGTTTGCGTTCTCCCTGTCTGCCGACGATTTTCCACGGCGAAATCCAATGGTTGGCGCTGCCAATCAAGGTCGGGGCTCCGTAAAACCCACTTGCTCCTACTCGCGAGGCCTTTGCGGAGCAAGCGTCATTCCCCAATCTTGAGCCTGCACGATGGAGAAGCTCCTGACCGGACTACTTCCCGCTGAAAGGGTGGGGCACTCCCCCTGCCCGCGTCAACTTCACCGACCCCACAATGTGAAACATTTCGCACAATTCCTCCTGAATGATGCGCCCGTGCCACGCCCTTCCCTCCACGGTTCTCTTTTCGGGAATTCGGCTGGTATCCGGCAGGGGGCGTTGTGTTACTTTCCCGCATCACCACCGGAGACCTGCCCGTGACCCCGTCCGCCGACGACCCCGTTCGCAATCAACTCCGCATCTGGAAGACTCTCGGTTTCGGATTTTTGGAAAAGTACGAGGTGAAGGCACAGAGCGCCTCCGCTCCCGCCGAGGCGTCCACGCCCGCGCCGCCTCCGGCAGCCACCTTCGACGCGAAGCCGTCGCTGGCGCTTGAGGACCGCGTGACGGCACTGCAGGCGATTGCCACCGAAGTTGCCGGGTGCGAAAAATGCCGCCTCTGCCATGGACGCACCAACACCGTTCCCGGTGAGGGCGACCCGATGGCCGAGCTGATGTTCATCGGTGAAGGCCCGGGCTTCAACGAGGATCAGCAGGGGCGCCCGTTCGTCGGCAAGGCAGGCGACCTGCTCACAAAAATCATCGAGGCCATGCAGTTCAAGCGCAGCGAGGTCTTCATCGGCAATGTCGTCAAGTGCCGCCCGCCCCAAAACCGCCAGCCCGAGCCCGACGAAATGGAAACCTGCCTTCCCTACCTTCACCGTCAGATCGAGATTCTCCAGCCCAAAGCCATCGTTCTGCTGGGACGCACCGCGTTGATGGGGTTGATGCCCGATCTTCGCGACAAGTCAATGACGGCCGCGCGTGGCCGGTGGCTCGATTTTCATGGCATCTCCGTAATGCCAACCTACCACCCCGCGTACCTGCTGCGCAATGCCTCGGCCAAGCGCCTTGTCTGGGAGGACATGAAACAGGTCATGGCCTTCTTTGGCCGCACGCCACCGGGCAAAGGCGGCTGAGCACCGAGTGGCAGCCTTGACCAACAGGCCCGGCCGCTGTCAAATCCATCGGAACGTGTCACCACGCACCGGAGAACCTCCTCGTCATGTCGTCTGCCGCCACGATCCTGCTGCTCGCCCTCCCCGCCTTTGTCGCGGGTGCCTGCCCCGTCGTGCAGGCAGCGGCAACGGCGCCCAAGCCCGATGTCCTTCCCGAACTCTCGGGCCTCGGCGCCAGCCAGCGTCATCCCGGCGTTGTCTATGGCCACAACGACAGCGGGGGAAGCGCGCGCTTCTTTGCCTTTGAGCCCGGTGGTGCCGTGCGCGCGACGTTTCTCCTCGCCGATGTGAACGCCATCGACTGGGAAGACATCGCCGTTGCCGAAGTGGACGGGCAGACGTGGGTCTATCTGGCCGATACGGGGAACAACGATCTCAACCGCGCGGAAGTCGCCGTCTACCGCGTGCCCGAACCCGAATTGCCTGTCTCGAATCGCGAGGTGATTCTGAGCGACGCCGAGCGCCTGCGCATCGCCTTCCCGTCGAGCAACGAGGACGCCGAGGGCCTTGCCGTGGAACCGGAGACCGGCGCGTTGATTTTGGTGACGCGCGACCGCGACGACAGTGATGCGACGCGTCTCTATCGCGTGGAACCGAAGACCGATGACACCGTCGCGGTCCCCGTGTTGGTGCGGACGCTGCCCGATCCGAGCAACGGCTACAAAACGAAGGGCGCCGACTGGTTGCCGGGACAGCGCTTTGCCCTGCTGCGCCACTCGAACAACACGGGTGGTACACAACTGGTCACATGGCCGGCGCCGGCAGGGGATTCCCTGGCGACGATCACCCTGGCATTGCCGTGCGTGGACACGCTCGACAGTTTCGAGCAGGCCGAGGCGCTGTGCTTTCTCGATGGCGGGGGAGAGATACTCGTTGGCGGCGAAGGAGATTCGGATCCTCTGCGGCGTTACCGAGTTGCCGATCCCCAGAGCGGCGGATGGCGGGTGTGGTGAAGCGAAGAGCGTTTTTCGCGGTTCGTGGTTTGAGGTTCGAGGCTTGGATTGCAGCAGAGAATCTTTGCGGGGCCGGGACAACCTGGCTCGAACCTTGAACCGCGCACTACGAACCCTGGCCTATTGAGGCGAACGCCGCTTGCCCTTCAAGGGGCGGGCATGGAGGGAGGAACGGCGGCGGCAATTCGCGCGCCGAGGAGGAACAGGAGAGTGGTGCTTCCGCCAGAGAATATCGTTTCCGTTTGGATGTGGCGGATCGACGCTGACGCCGGGCGCGCCGAACGTCTGGCTGCGAAGTTCCTCTCGGCATCAGAGCGCGAACGCGCCAGCCGGCTTGTCAATCCCGCGCATGGCTCTCAATTCATCGCTGCGCGCGCGGGCCTGCGTGCGATTCTCGGCGAGCTGCTGGGCTGCGCCGGGGCGGGGATCGAGTTGATTCTCGACGCCAACGGCAAGCCCCGCCTGTGTCCGCGTGCGCACGTCGCCCATCTGCACTTCAACCTTTCGCATTCGCACGAGTACGCCGTCGCCGCCTTTGCCGTTCATCGCCACGTGGGGGTCGATATTGAGTGGCACAATCCGGACCGCGAGACGGCCCGGCTCGCCCGTCGATTCTACCGTCCCGCCGAGATTGCCGCCATCAATGCCGAGCCCACACCGGCCGGGCGCCTCGCCGCCTTCTACCGTTGCTGGACGCGCAAGGAAGCCTACGTGAAGGCCACCGGCGATGGTCTGCGCTTTCCCACGCGCCGCTTCGAGGTCACTGTCCGCGAAGACGAACCGTGCCGTCTGCTCACCGTTGACGGGCGCCCCGGGGAAGTGGCCCGCTGGCGCATGGAGCCCTTGCCGGTGCCCGAGGGGTACTCCGGCACCATCGCGGCCGAAGGTTGCGGCTGGTCCCTGGAGCACCACCCAATGGCTTCGGGCTTCCCCGCCGCTTGAAAAAACACTCGCCCGGACGCCCCGGCCTCCGAAACCGTCGTGTTTCCTTCGACTCTCTTTTCCCGAGGAGCCCGCCGTGCCGTCGTATCGTTTGTTGTCCGTCCTGATCGTCTCGTTCCTTTTTGCCGCGATTGCCCTCCCGGCTCAGGAGCCTGCTCCGGCTTCGCCGGACGACGCAAAGGCGGCCATCGCGAGTTTCATTGAAGAAGAACGCGCCAAGGCTCCCGAGGGGCTGCAATGGAATGCCTTCTTTCCGCCGCGCACTGCCGTGGCCGACGTCGCCGTGGAGACATCCGGGGCGACAGTGACATTTAACGAGTCCTTTGCCGAGCGCGTGTGGACCTTCGCCGAAGCCCGCCAACTGGAGAGCCGCCTTCGTGCGATTCTCGGTTCGCAACTGGCACCCGGAGCACCCCTGGCGATCCGGGTGCGCTTTGGCAGCAAGGACGACGGCCGCGACTACCCGCTCGAGGAAATTGTCACCAGCCGCGAGACGATCCGCCGCCAGAACAGTGCGGGTGCTCCGGCCGAGCGCTCGCCCTATCCCGTCGTTCAGCATCCCGATTACGCCGGCCCCGAGCGCCGGGGCGGACTCCAGGGGCGCAACATCGTCGTCTCCGCCTCGCACGGTTGGACGTGGCACAAGGAGAACCGCTGGCAGCTCCAGCGCGCCCGCGTCTACACCATCGTCGAGGACATGTTCCCCGCGTCCTTCACCAACCCCTTCCTGATTCCGATGCTCGAGAACGCGGGGGCGAACGTGTTCTCGCTGCGCGAGCGCGACTACCAGCTCGGCGAAGTCATCGTCGACAACGACGGCCAGGACGATCTCTCGCTCTTCCGTTCGAGCGGATCGTGGACGGACGCAGGTGCCTCCGGATGGCAGGGCGGGCGCCCCGTGGCGCTTACCTCGCAGGAGGAACCCTTCAAGCGCGGTACCACGCTCGAAGCCCCCGTGACCGATGCCACCGCCGAAGCCGTCTACGTTCCCTACATCCCGCACAAGGGGCGCTATGCCGTCACTCTTTCCTGGGCGCAGAAGCCCACGAACAGCCCCTCGGTGCCCGTGGAAATCCGTCACCTCGGCGGCACGACCACGGTGCGCGTGAATCAGCAGGTTGCTGGCAATACCTGGGTGTTTGCCGGTTTCTTCGAGTTCGCGCAGGGTGCCAACGAGGCTACCGGCAGCGTGCGCATCGCTGCTTCCGGCGCCGTTGCCTCCGAGCAGGCCGCGCGTGAAGGCGTTGCAACGACCGTCAACATCGACGCCGTGCGCTTTGGCGGTGGCTGGGGCAACATTGCGAGTGGCAACATGATCAGCGGCAAGCCCCGCCACGCCGAGGCAGGGCTTTACTGGGCCCTCTATTCCGGCGCACCGCTGGAAACCGTTGTTCCGCGCAGCGCCTCGCCCGGCCATTTCGGCTCCGACTACAACCGCGACATCATTCTGCGCGGCGAGTGGCCCAACTACCTCCACGATGCCATGAACGAGGCGCCCGACGCCGAAGGGCTCCACATGCCCGTTGATGCCACGATCGCCTGGCACACCGACGCGGGCTACGACGAGGACGGCCTGATCGGCGCCCTCGCGATCTACCGCCTTGTCGACCAGCAGGGCGACACCGAGTTCCCCGATGGCCGCAGCCGCGTGCTCAACCGCCATCTCGCGGCGCTCGTGCAGTACGAAATCTCGCGCGTGGCCGAGGCGCATTACTCCACCACGTGGCGCAAGCGCCAGCTTCGCGATGGCAACTACGGCGAAGCGCGCCGCCCCAACATGCCCACGGTGCTCCTCGAACTTCTCTCGCATCACAACTTCAACGACATGAAGTACGGGCTCGACCCGCGTTTCCGCTTCGACATGTCGCGTGCCGTGGCAAAAGCCATCGTGCGTTTCGTCGCCTACGCCAACGGATACGATCCGGTGTTCGCACCGCTCGCGCCGTCGCATCTCGCCGTGCGCTCGGTGGGCGGCGGCAAGGCCGTACTGACGTGGCGCCCCGTCCAGGATCCCCTCGAACCGAGTGCCACTCCCTCCGGCTACATTGTCTACCGCAGCGCCGATGGCCGCGCTTTCGACAACGGCACCTGGGTGCAAACGCCGCGCTATGAAGTCAGCGGACTCGAAGCAGACAAGACCGTCTCCTTTCGCGTGACGGCGGCCAATGCGGGGGGCGAATCCTTCCCGACCCCCGTTGTTTCCGTGCGCTGGTCTGAAGGCAAATCGCCGCTGCTGATCGTCGATGGGTTCGACCGCATTTGCGGCCCCGCCATCGTCGATAATCCCGGCGCACGTGGCTTCGACCGTTCCGCCGACCCCGGCGTTGGGTATGGGGCAACCTATGCCCTCGTCGGTGACCAGTACGACTTCGTCACGACGTCGGAGTGGGCCAACGATCTCGAAACCCCGGGCCTTGGCGCCAGCCAGAGCGCCCTGGAGAACTCGCTGGAACCCGGCAATACGTTCGACCACATTGTGAAGCACGCCAATGCATTTGCGGAGTCGGGCTACGCATTTGATTCCTGCACGTGGCAGGCCTACGCGGACGGCACCGTGGAGGCCGCCTACCCACTGATCGACTGGATCGCGGGCGAGCAGCGCTCCACGCCCCCGCCTGCGGGAATGAACGGCGTCGGGGCCCCCGACCGCATGACGACCGAGTTCGAGGTGCTTCCCGCGGACGTTCGTTCGCGTCTGCGCCAGCATGTGGAGAGCGGCGGCGCCCTGATCGTCAGCGGCGCCTTCGTCGGTGAAGACCTCATCCGCGGCCCGTTGGCCAACGATGACAGCCGTGCTTTCGCCCGAGACGTGCTGGGCCTTGCGGACTACGCGGGCGATGCAACGAACATCAACACCGTCGTTCCCACCGATGCCGCCGCGGAACGCGCGATGAAGCCGTTCTTCTTTGGGCGCGACTTGGAATGGCCGATCAACATCGAGCGCCTGGTCTATCCCGTGGAATCAGCCGAAAGCTTCTCGCCCGTGGCGGCGATGCAGGTCCGGATGGTCTACGGCGATACGCGGGAGCCCGCCCTGGTGACGGGCAATGGGGTCGCCCTCGCAGGCTTCCCGGTGGAAACGGTGCTCCCCGTTGCCGCGCGGACCGGGTTGCTCAAGACACTTGCGGAGGAATTGCTCGCCAAGTAGCAGGACACGGCTTGCGTTGGCGAGCATCCCTGCCCTTCGTTGACTCTTGTCCGTTTGGCAGGAGAGCGGGCCGCTGACATGACGCAACTTCTCTCACCCGCATGGTGGTTGGGCGGATTCGCCGACGGTTTCGTCTGGTGGGCCGCCTGTGCCGTGGCCGCGTTGGCGGCCACGCCGTTGTGCCTGCGGCTGTTTCGTTTTCTCCCTGATCGTGGCGGTGGTCTCGCGCCTGCCTTTGCTCTCTACACCGCCAGCATGATGGGCTGGTTCCTGGGGCTTGAGGGCTTCGGCACGCCGGGCGCGGCCCGGGCCCGGCTGGCGCTCTTGGCCGCAGCTGTGGTGGCGGGGAGTGCCGGGTGGTGGACGCTGTGGCGCGTGCGCTCGCGCTATGGCCTTCAGCCCCGCCGCGCCAGTGTCGTGCGCGCCTACACTCCGGCGGTGTTTCTCGCGGTGCTCGCGTTGCTATCGCTTCCTCACGGCGCTCTCACCTTCTGGCTTTCCGTCCTGCTGCTCGGTGCCGCGTCCGCTGTGGCGTGGATCGGCAATGGGGAGGGACTGCGGCGGCGCCTGCGGACGGCAGCGCTGCCGACGGCCGCCGCGCATCTTCTCTTCCTCGCGGGTTTCGTCTTCTTCGTCAACGTGCGCTCCTACATTCCGTACGCCACGTGGGATTCCTCCATGAGCGGCGCCGAGAAGTTCGGCAACCTCATGCACCTGACGTCGTCGATGCGCGCGGTTCACCTGCCGCCCGCGGATGCCTGGTTCGCGGGAGAGGCATCGAACTACTACTACGGCGGGCACACGCTCGTCGGTTCCATTGCGCAGGGCACGGGGACGGAGGCGCGCTTTGCGTTCAACTTCGGCATCGCCACGATCTTTGCGCTGACGCTGTGCACCGCGTTTTCACTGGCATTCAACTTCATCCAGCAAACCAGCGCGCTGCGCCGTTGGCGCGGCATCGTGTTGCATCGCGGCGTGGCCTTTGGGCTTCTCGGCGCGGCGGCCGTCACGCTGTTTGGCAATCTCGATGCCTGGGAGCAACTCGCCGAGCGCCAACCGATCGGCCTCAATGCCCGCATCGACGCACTGCTTGAAGAGCGCCCCAACCTGACCACCGGGCAGCGCACCGACTTGATCGTCGAGCTGCGCGAGAACCCCGGCCTTCTGCGCTTCACACCGCGCAATCTTGCCGCCATCGACTACTGGCGCTCCAGCCGTGCCGTGCATGGCGCGCCCGACACGACGACGACTCCCGGCACAATCACCGAGTTCCCCTTCTTCAGCGCGATCCTTGGCGACCTGCACGCGCACCACATGGTGCTCCCGCTGTTCATGGTCGCGCTCGCCGCCGTACTCCAGCTTCTCCGCAAAACGCAGCGCGGACTGCGCACGGCCGGGCAGTGGTTTCGCCGCGCGGGAGGGGACCTCGCGCTGATGGCATTGCTCATTGGCATGGCGTGCCCGGTGAACATCTGGGACTGCCTCGTGCTCGGGCCGTTGTACCTGCTCGCGCTGGCGCTCAGCCTGCGCGGGCTTGCCTTTGGGGATGGCTGGCGCTGGCCGTTCTTCGTGGGGGCGTCCGTTCTGTTGCTGTTCCTGACAGCACTCATCGTCAACGCCGCCAACGGAATCGTGCCCGTGTTCGGCAATCCGTTGATCACCGCTGGCGCACTGCTCCTGCTCGTCGCAGGGCTCTTCATGGCGCGATGGGAGAGCACCTTCACTGTCTGGACCATTGGCGTGCCGGCAGCGATGGCGTTTCTGACGGCGAGCTTCGGTGGCTACGAGACGGCGCGCGCGATGGAGCCCGGCGCGGCCGGTTCCTCGCTGGCGCTCCACGGTTTTCGCGACGGTCTGCTCTTCGTGCTCTGCGTGGGCGTCGCCGCGTGGAGCGCGTTCCGGGCAACGCAGCCGTGGAAGCGCTGGCTTGCCTCGACGGGCATGGCGTATGCCGTTTGCGGCTTTGGCGCGCTCGCTGTGGCCTCGCCCTTTCTCCTGTTTTTCCACTCGCCGCTTCAGAAGGAGGAAGCCGCGTTTCTCTCGCTCGTGCCTCCGGTTCTCGCTCCCGGACTGTTTGGCTGGGTTGATGGGTTCTGGGTCGAATTCTGGGCACGCTCTCCCATCAATCCATTTCCGCATTATCTGCGCACCACGCTCGTGGACTACTTCACGCACTGGGGGATATTCTTGTTCCCCGTGCTGCCGTTTCTCGTGGGGCGCACGATTCTGAAAGCTGCCGACTGGACCAACGGACGCTTCTTCGCGTTCGTCATGGTGCTGTTGGCGCTTGCCGGTTTCGCGTTCAACATCATGCGCTACTGGCTGGGACCGCTCGCTCTCGTGGCCGCGGCGTGCTGCCTGGTTCTTGCCTGGGGACGGAGCAGGGAACGCCCGCTCTGGACGTTCCTCGCCATTGCCTTCCTCTACCACTGGTTCTGCGAGGCGCTGCACTTCGACGACGAATATGAAGGCGACTACGAGCGCTACAACACGCCCTTCAAAATCTGGTATCCGCTCTGGCCGATTCTCGCCATGGCGATGGTGCGCGTGCTGGCGCTCGCCTGGACAACGCTTCGCAGCCCACGCCTTCGCGTTCCGGTGGCTCTTCGCTACGCAGGAGTGGCGGGCGTTGTGCTGCTCGCGCTCCTTCTCACGGCTCTCGGGCTTCTCTATCCCTATGCGGCAACGGCCACGCGCACGCGCCATTTCTTCACGGATGAGTCCGCCATTCCGGTATGGGCACGCGCCGAGGACTCCCCCGAGCACCCCATCTATGCCCGCCGCACACTCGATGCGCTCGAATGGATGACCCACAAGCCTTCGACCCGCGACGACGCGGCCGCCATCGCGTGGCTGAACGCCAATGCGCGCCCCGGCGACCGTCTGTTGGAGGCGCCGCCCGACTTCAACATCCAGGCACGCGCGCCGCTCTCCGCTTCCTACTCGCCCGTCGGGCGGTTTGCCGCCGCTACGGGCATTCCGACGCTTGTGGGATGGGCGCATCACGAACTCCAGTGGCGCGGCTGGAAGTCCTCCGTCCCTGATTCAATGGCCCGCCGGTATGCACGGCATCTCACGCTGGAGGAGCAGAACCTCCTCGAAACCGCCCGCATCTTCTTCGCCGATGGAATGTCCCTCGCCGACATCCAGTTGATCAAGAATCTCGCCGCCTCCCCGCCGTCCGATCGCCTCCGCCTCGCGCACCTGTCGTTTCCCGAACGCGACGACGCCTGGCGCCAACTTCTCGTGCACACGATCAATCGCCGCGACATCGGCAGCGTTGGCACGTTCGCTCTCACCGAGCGCCTCATCGCCCAGGCCGATCTTCTCTACGAGTCGCCCTCCTTCGACCGCGAAGTGCGTGATCTCCTGGAATTCCACGGCATCGATTACGTCATCGTGGGAAGCAGCGAGCGCCTGCGCTATGCCGCGCACGCCGAGGGGCTCTCCAAGTTCACCCAGTGGGAGCCCGCCTTCCAGCAGGGCAACGTGACGATCTACCGCGTTCCCGCTGAGTTCGCTTTGGAGGGAGACGGCTCGTGAACCTGCCACGTCCCGATGCGCGCCGCCTTGCCGAGTGGGGCATCTACGCCGTGCTGTTCGCGTTCCTCGTGTGCAGCCGCCTCGTTGGCATTGGCGAGAAGGCGTTGATGCACGACGAGTCGCTCTTCGTCTACTACTCCTATTTCACGATTCACGAGGACCTGATCTACAAGTACGAACCCGTCCTGCACGGACCGGCGATGCTGTGGATTCAGGCCGCCATCTTCTCGCTCTTCGGCGATTCGGACTTCACGACGCGGCTGGGGGCGGGCCTGCTGGGCATTGGCGGGTTCTTCTGGATCGTGGCCATGCGCCGTTGGCTTGGCCGCGTTGGCACTCCCGTCGCACTGGCCTTCTACGCCGCGTCCGGGGCGCTGATGTACTACCAGCGCTTCTTCCGCAACGACGCCCTCTTCGTTTTCGCAACGCTGTGGATCGTTGCCTCGGCGGCGAACTGGTGGCATTCGCGCCGTCCCGGTTGGCTTGTCAGCCTCGTCCTCTCGCTTGTTGTGTTGTTCTGCAACAAGGAGAGCAGCGTCTTCATCTACTTCACGCTCGCCACGTTCCTGCTGATGCTCGTGATTCACGATCTCGCGCGGGGATTGCTGGAGAAACGCGCGGACAGCGCGGAAAGCACGGAGCCACGCGTCCCTCCGCCTTCGCCTGTGCCCGCCGGAGTGCTGGTTTTTCTCGCGGGTTTCCTTTTTCTGACGCGCATTCTCGAAGGCATCCAGTTCGACGCGGATGTCGTCGAGTCCCTCGGCCATGATTTCGTTTTGAGCGACGTGCGCTCCGTGCTGCTGGCGTTGGGCTGGATCGGCCCGGTTGAAAATGCTGGTCTTCTGGGAACGCGTGGCTTCTGGCGAATCTTCTATCCCGGTGCGCTGGCGGCCTGCTTGGCGTTTGGGATCGGGTTGCATTTCGCCGTCGCACGCGGGTGGGGGAGTGCCCGCCTTGTGCGCGGTCTTTGGAGCGATTTGTGGCAGCGCCGCTTCTGGTTGCTCGGCGCGCTGTGCGGTGGGCTGTTCGTTTACCAGTTCCTCTTCACGACGGCGTTCCAGTTTCAGCTCGGCCCCTTCGAGGCTTATCACAAAACGCTGGCGTACTGGATGGGCCAGCACGCCATGCACCGCCTCCAGGGTCCGTTCCACATGCACCTCGTGAACATGGTCGTCTACGAGATGCCCGAGGTGTTGCTGGTGCTTGGCGTGTGGATCGCATCGGCGGGACGCGGAGGGTGGGACCGCCTGACCGGGCTCGTCTTTCTCTTCCTCGCGGCCGCGTTTCTCTTCTTCCATCTCTGGGTGTTTCGTGGACTTGACGTCCCGATGCTCTACTTCCGCCATCTTGGGCAGGTTTCGTTGCTGGCGGCCATCGGGCTTTGCGCGTGGCCTCGTGCGGGGCGCATCGCCTGGCCCGTTCTTGCACTGCTGTTCGTTGGCTTTTCGATCGCGTACTTCAACTCGCCGGCATGGTCTTCTTTTCTCGCGGCGCCGGTTGTTCGCGGCGGTGCAACGTTGGCGCCGACAGGACTCAAGCACATCGACGATACCCTGAGCCTGAACAGCGGCGCGCACCTGTTCCTCATCGCATTCCTGATGCTGTTCGGGACGTTTGCCACGTGGCGTTCGATCCAGCAACAACGGCGCTTCCAAGCCTTCCTGTTCTGGTGGCTGATCACGATGGCGGGTGCGGCGAGTTATGCGCGCGAGAAAGTCCCGTGGGTCGGCATTCACATCGCGGTGCCGCTCGTGCTGCTTGCCGGGATCTATGCCCAGCGTTTCGCCGCGTGGGCCTGCTCGCTTTCCGTGCCGCGCCGCCGTTACGCGGCACTTGCCGCCGGAGGTTGTGCGCTTGTCCTGGCCGCAGGGTGGAACGCGCGCGCGGCCCTGCACGCCTCCTTTGGCAATCCGGGTGACGTGCGCGAACGCATCTCCGCGTACAGCGAAACCCCGATGGATCTCAAACGCCACGCCCTGGCTCTTCGCGAACTCGCCGCTGAAGGAGCCGCCACCGGGCTGCTCGACGGACTCGCCGCCGAGTCCTGGGACACCGATCCCTTCGACCCCGAATGGACAGCCCGTCACTCCGGCACCGTCGTTTGCGACGACGTTCGCGTGTTGATCGTCAACGACGACGTCATCTGGCCCATGCGCTGGTATTTGCGCGACATCGAATGGCAGGAGCGCACCGACCTGACCGGCGTCGCCGGGCAGGACTGGCCCATTGTCATCGCGCGGCGCGACGCGCTCGACGACGAGGCCTTCCGCGATGCCTATGCCCTCGTTCGTGGCCGTGGCCGCATGTATTGGCTTTCCGAACCCGCCGACTACCGCGCCATGGCTGACATCTGGCGCGTCCTCGTCCCGGGCTCGACCACAGAAAACGAAGAAGCGGAGAAGGCACTCATCGCCCAGTCCCGCAGCGAGTGGGTGCGCTTTCTCCGCTATCTGGCTTTCCGCGAGGTCGATCCCGCCGCCCCCGGAATGCGCACGTCCACCGTCGAGTATCTCCTCGGCGTCCGCCGCGATCTTATCCGGCGCCCGGGCACGCCCTGAAACACGCGTTCAGGGCTCCTCCGGATGCGGAGCGGGTGCCCCGCCCGCCTCGCGCGACCATTCGAGCTCCCGGCCGTCCTTGCCGACAAGGAACTGGCCGGTCGAGTAAATGATCGACTCGAAGACGTTTCCATCCCGCTCGCGGAACAGTTGGAACGGCTCGTTGGGCGATCCCACAAAGGGTCTCAGCGTCCACGCCAACTGCGTCCCGACGAAACCGTACAGCAGCAGCCAGCCCAGGAACAGGATGGCGGGCGTTGCCTTCCCCGCCTCTCCCGCCACCTGCCGAATGGCGCGCGTCACGAAAACCAGTCCGGCAAAGCCACCGTAAACAAAGAACACCACGTGCATCAGTTTGATGAAGTGGTAGCTGCGGCTCGTCACTGCAAATAACAGTGCCACCGTTGCCATCGAGGCCAGGATCGTCACCTGCATCCCCACGGCCGCGAGCATGACGGCAACCATCTTTCGGAACGGCAGCTTCGCCCCCACGAAAGCGTTCGACACATAGATTGGGGGGAATACGATGAGCACGGACAGCAGGAACAGGAGCGGAACCTTGATCCCCGAAACGGCGATCATGGCCAGCTTGTCGTTCATTGGGAGCACCGTCCCCTGGCACAGGTTGGTGGCTCCCATCACGCAGCCGTACAAGGCTCCCAGCACCAGCGCGACCACGAAGAAGAAACGATTCAGCCGCCAAGTATCCTTGTCCTGGCGCATCAGTTCCAGAACGTCCTCTGCATTCATCAGCAGGTAGTCGACTCCCTGCCAGAAGCCCTTGGGAAGACGCGCCTCATCGGCCAACGGGAGAGGATCGAGTAATTGCCCGGAGTCGGAGTTTGTTGGGTCGGTCATGGAACGCCCTCCTCGATGTGATCAATTTGGTTCTACCCCAATTTGTCGGCCAGCAACATCCAGACGGATTCAAAGAACGACCCCTCGATCGGACGCAGGGGTTGATAGGGAATATCCCATGTTCCAATCCAGGGACGGAGCAACCAGGCAGTCTGCGCTCCCACCACACCGTACAAGATTCCCCATCCAGCCAGAAAGGCGGGATGCAGGCGCCGGCCCAGCTCGCGTGCCGTCGCGCGGAAGATCATTCCGATGACCGTGAGGCTCAGGCAGCCCGACGTCGCGAAAACCCCGACGTGCATCAGGACCAGGAACGAGTAGCCGTCTTGCGCGTGCGAGGTCGTCAGGCCGAAGAACAGGCTGAAAAGGGCATAGCTCGCGAGTGCGGCCGCATTTGCACTCATCGCCAGAACCAGGAGCCTCATGCACTGGCGGGGCGAAAGGCGTGGGCCGAGCAGTCCGTTGAGCACATACAAGGGGGGAAAGCAAACGAGCAGGGAGAAGAGATAGAGGAAGGGGAGCTTCAATCCGGAAATCAGGGCCGGATAGATTCCCCGATACGACCCCATGCTGACGCCGTAGATGCAGTACAAAACCGCCACCGCGAGAGTCAGACGGCGCGTGAAACCTGGCGGGGCCTCCGAGCCAAGAACGATCCGCCCCGCCCGGTGGGGCTCGACAAGCGCGCCCCACCAAGTCTGGAGGATCGTTTGGGGCTCGTGGCCCATCGCCGCGCTTCCTCACCCGTTTTGATCGGCGTCGACACTCTTGGCTCAAGAGCCAATGGCGGGCCGCCTCCGGGAAGGTTTATTACTCTACTCAACCACCCGCTTCGCAAAGCAGAACGTGTCCAGCCGGTGTTTCTCGAAGTTCTCTGCTTTCGGGTCCATGCTCGTGATCTTTACGCCCGGGCTTGCCGCTTCGATGTACTCCATGCCGCCCAGATAAATGCCCGTGTGGCTGATCTTGCCGCGCGAGCCCAGGAAGTACACGAGATCGCCCGGCTGCATCAGGTCCATGTGCCAGCGCGTTCCGACCAACCGGCCGGACAAGGCCTGCTGGAACGCATCGCGCGCCAGCGACACGCCCTGCGAGCGGAACGACGCCTGTACCAGCCCCGAGCAGTCCACCCCCTCGGTGTTCTTGCCGCCCCAGAGGTAGGGCGTTCCCAGCATCTCGCGCGCCGTCTGGATGGCCTCAACCGACTCCACCGGCAAGCTGCCTTCGGGACGCACGGAAACCAGTCCCGCAGGCACGGCGACCAAACGGCCGTCCGGCAACTCCACCGAGATCGTCTCTTTCGTTTCCTTGCGCACGGGAAGCACCGCGCCCGCCGGGATCAGAAGGTCCTCGCCCTTGAACAGCCGCCGGAACGTGGCCTGCGCGCCCTTCTTGTAGGCCGCCAGTTCCGCCGCATCCACGCGCTTCAGCGCCGCGCCGTCGATGTAACCCACATAGCCTTCCGACGAATGGCAGAGGTAGTAGCCGTTCTCCGCCTCCTTCAGCAGATAGACCACGTCGCCGACGAAATCCTGCGTCATCGTCTCGCGATGTTCGCCCGGGTTGTCATAGCTTTTTGCGTTCGCCGTGGTGACCAGAGCGTACTTCTTTGCTCCCAGCGCATCCGCCGGCAAGAGCTCCACGCGGTTGTCGATCTTCTCGAACTTCAGATACTCGAAGTACATTTCCAGTGCCTCGCGGATCTGCGGGAACTCCGCGTGCCCGGTCAGCACCACCGTGCCGTCCTGCCACTGGGCATCAAGCTTTACGGCAAACAGGCGCGTGTCGCTGACGCACTCGTGATAGAAATTGGCGATGTAGGCCGAGAGGCGGTCGGGGTCGCCCTGGAGGTCGGGCTCCACCTTGGCGATAATCTGCTCGTAGGCGATTTGAGTGCGGCTCTTGCCGTCGCGCCCGCCCATCGGCACGCCACGGCGGATTTCCTGGGTATTGATGACTTCGCCTGGGGCGATCTCGGCTTCCTCGTGTTTCTTCATGGGGCGGCTCTCCTGTGCATAGCATCCGATGGCAAACATCGCCGCCAGCGCCAACGAGAGCGCCGGGCGGCCGGTACGCGGCAACATCCTCTGCATCGTGTTCTCCTCTGAATCCTGACCGTGCAGACGGGGGAATATTGCCCCGCTGCGACACGTTTTCTTCCCTCCATGGCTGCCCGGAGTCCACCGGAATGGCACACGCGGGCAGACCAGCTTGGAAAATTCCACTTTCGCCAAGGATCAGGGCGGAATTGCCCCGGCCTGTCAGTAGGTGCCGTGCCCGTCGTCCATGGGGTAGTCATGTCCCGGAGCCGTGCAGTCCACCGGCGGGCCACTCCCGTATTGCAACTCATAGGTGCCGCCCAACGGACACACGGGCGTCACGCGCAGGTACATGTCCTCGCCCACCAGCACGGAGATGCCGCCGTTGTTCTCCAGCCAGCCGACCGCCGCATCCCGGTTGTAGAAGTCCTCATCCAGAATGAACTGCTGGATGGTCCCGTCGATTCTCACCATGTTTTCCTGACAGGCATTGCGCATCGCCGTCTCTCTGGCTTTCAGGAAGCCGGGAACGGCGATGGCGACCAGAATGCCGGTCATCGGCACGAAGACCAGCAGCGCGACGAGGCTGATGATCAGGCCGGCGAGCGCGAGCCCCTTATTGGGCTCACGCTTCATTCCCTTGGCGCTCACAATCAGTGACACGGGTGCCATGCACCCGCACAGCAGCGCCACCAGCGACAATACAAACCCCCACGTCGCCGCGTTGTTCGGCTCGGCAGCCGTTCCCGTGCCCAGATCGTCGAACTGGCTCATTGTCACCCACCTCCAGTGCTTCGCTGATGAAGTGCATCATCGGCAGAAACATTTCAGCGGCAATGCAAAACCGCCTCCGGGGAAACCGGAGGCGGATGCGGAAATGCCGAAGAAAAGTGAGTGGAGGTGCGGGCGGGAGTCGAACCCGCGAATAAAGGTTTTGCAGACCTTCCCCTTAGCCACTTGGGTACCGCACCTCAGGGGGAAACGCTATCGTCCGGGTGGACTGTGTCAGGTCAAGGAGAAACCCTCGGGAGCAAGGTGGAACGGGTTTCTCATGGCCTGGTTTCTGAATGGTCGGGGTGGCGGGACTCGAACCCGCGCCCTCGCGCTCCCGAAGCGCGCGCGCTAGCCAACTGCGCCACACCCCGACAAAAGGGAGCGCAAGGTGCGGAGTGCGGCCCCGGCGGTCAACCACAAAGTCCTGCCTCCGCACGATTTCGGAAATTCTTTTGCCTGTTCCCCCCGTTTGCCGCATTTTGTGCCCGATTCCTGCGTATCTTCCTGCTTGGAAGAGCACGGTTTTGGGTGGGCAAGGGCACTCCCTTGACAAGGGGGACTCTCCGGTTGCATGCTCTCTCGCCCCGAACGGATGCCCTGAACGGATGTAATTTCCTGAAAACAAGCAGACGTATCGCGTAACGCCAGCCATGGAGGTGGTTCATGACGGTCGAAGGAAAGACAGGCGCCGAAGGCGCGCGGGAACTCCAGATCAACAAAAACGCATCGGGATACTGCGATAGTCCCGATCTGCGGCACCGCGAGTTGCGCGGTGGCGAGTTCTGGAAACGCATCCCTGCCTACGCGAACGTCCCCGAAGAGATGTTCAACGATCACAAATGGCAGCTAAAAAACTCGATCACCAGCGTGGACAAGCTACTCGAGACCCTGGCCGACATCGTCAGTCAGGAATTCTACAACGACGCCAAGGCCGGCTTCGCCAAGGCCCCGATGGCCGTGCGCGTTTCGCCCTATGCGCTCGCTCTTATGAATTGGGACGATCCGTACCACGATCCGTTGCGCCGCCAGTTCATCCCGATTGCCAGCAGCCTGACCCCCGACCACCCGGAGTTGCATCTCGATACGCTCCAGGAGCAGAATGACTCTGCGGTCTTCGGTCTGACGCACCGCTATCCCGACAAGGCGCTCTTTCTCGCCCTCGACATCTGCCCGGTGTACTGCCGTTATTGCACGCGCAGCTACGCCGTCGGGTTCGATACTGACGAGGTCTCCAAGGTCAAGCTGGCCCAGGACGACAAGCGCTACCAGCAGATTTTCGAGTACGTCCGCACCCAGCCCCAGCTCGAAGACATCGTCATCAGCGGCGGCGACGCCTACATGCTGCGCCCCTCTCGCCTGAAGATGATCGGCGAGACGTTGCTCGACATTCCCCACGTCCAGCGCCTGCGTTTCGCCACCAAGGGCCCGGCCATCATGCCGATGAAGCTGATCTCCGACCAGGAATGGTACGACGCCGTGCGCTTCGTCGTCGACAAGGGGCGCAAGCTCCACAAAGAAGTCGTCATCCACACGCACTTCAGCCATCCCGACGAGATCACCGAAATCAGCAAGCGCGCGATGGACCGCTGCATGGAGGACGGCATCACCGTCCGCAACCAGGCCGTGCTCCAGCGCGGCGTGAACGACGAACCCGACACGATGATCCTGCTCACGCGGCGTCTCTCCTACATCAACGTGCATCCGTACTACGTCTACATGCACGACCTCGTGAAGGGCGTCGAGGATCTGCGCACTTCCGTGCAGAACGGCATCAATATCGAGAAGGCCGTTCGCGGCTCCACGGCGGGCTTCAACACCCCGAACGTTGTCGTTGACGCGCCCGGTGGCGGCGGCAAGCGCGTGGTGCACAGCTACGAGTACTACAACCGCGAGACCGGCATCAGCGTCTACGCCGCGCCGACCGTGAAGAAGGACCGCCTCTTCCTGTACTTCGATCCGTTCGATCAGCTCAGCGAGGACATCCGCGCGGCCTGGCGCGACCCGAAGAAACGCGAGGAAATGAAGAACGAGGCTCTCGCCGAAGCGCAGAAGAACGTCGATGCGGCGTGGGCCTGAGGGCCACATCGGGCATCAGCAACTGAAATCACCGGGCCGGGGCAGCAATGCTCCGGCCCATTCGTCTTCGCTGGTTCCTGCTCCGGAAACGCGAGCTGATCAATTATCTTGTAGTGGCTCGGGGGGCAGTATCCTGAACTCCGCCCATTCGGAGGTGACGACTTCGGAGCGTGGGTTCTCCATCGCGAGCTTGTTGAATCCGATCTCCGGAAAGAACCGGAAGTGCGCCCGCACCCGATACAGGCCCGGCTCTCCGAGGTCCGCATGGTCCCGCAGATCGGCCGATACCACGCGGGAGCGCGTTGTCATCAGCGGCAGTGAGTGGATCAGCAGCCTCAGGACCTCGGCGGCGACCCCCTCGCGGACCCAGTCGGCCTGGTGGGGACCCTCCGGCGTCAAGAGTACCGGGCGGCTGCGGGCAACCCGCAACACGAGCAGTTGGCAGAGAGTCTCCGTGGAGACGGAATCGCCGGAGAAGATTGTCAGGGACGAGCACGTTGCCAGATTCAGAATGGGAATCTCTGGGTACTCTGGTGAAGTCTGCCGGGGCTTGTCCGCTTCGCCGTCCAACGACTCCACTTCGAAGGTGAGTTCGTCCGTTCCCCGCACTCCTTTCCCAGTGGGCTGGAGTTGAATGACGGGGCATTCACCGGAATAGCGGATCGCCACCGTCACCGGCATTGGCCCGCCCGTGGCAGCACTTCTTGAGACCGCTTCAAGCGACAGGGTGAAGTCCTCGGCCCGAGGGGAATCCACGCAGAACGCGGGTACCTCTCGTCCCTCCCAGCAATTCTGGATTTCGCGGACGGACAACGGGAAGCGATGACACGGCTCGGGACTGGCCGCGATACCCACGGACACGAAGAGCAGGAGGAGAAGCAGCGCCGGAGCAGCAGGCGATCGCCTCATTCCCAATTCTCCTCGCGCGGCTGTGATGCGCCGCCCTCGCCTTCCCCGGGCCGGTCTGTGACCTCGATTTCGATCCACTCTGATGTATACTCGATCGGGTCTGTGATGGGGGCGGTGATGTTGTCGAATCGCGTATTCGGGTACGCGCAGAAGACGGCCTGGACCCGGTAGACCCCCGGATCGGTCATGAGAAAGTAGTCCCGCAGGTCCGCCACGACTTGAAAGGAAGAGGATGCCAGTCGCAGGCCTGTCCACCTCCCCGTTCCCACCCCCGCGCGGAACCATTGCTCGGCGTTGGCCGCGCAGGATTGGCTCCAGTCTTCCTCCTCCCACACTCCATTGGCGTCGGGGTGCAGGACCGGAACGCTTTTGCATGCCATGTACCTGCTGTAAACGAAGCTGCGATAGACTGCCTCGGTGGTCATGGTGTCGCCGGAGAACACCAAGCCCCTGGTCATCGTTTCCACTCCATGGAGCGGTTCGACCCTTGGGGTTCGAGAGCGTCGCTCCGCTTCCGTGAGCCGCTCCGCCTCGATGCGGCCTGCTTGTGGCATGGCACCCCCGCCCTGCGGGGCGAGTCTGAAATAGAGCATGTCAAATTCTTGGGGGAACACTTGAAGCAACTGCTCTTTTCCTCTGAAATCGATGGTCACTTGCATCCTGAGTTGATCTGATGCCTGAAGGGGAGGGGAGGGACCCTCCAAGTTAACCGCGAAGCTCGTAGGCGTTAGGGCATGGTCAAGCAGTGGCGGAGGATGGACGTTAGTGGCATCTCGGACGACGTCCTGCCAGCGAGGGATGGAGGACTTGGTCGAGCCCTGCGGCGGGGTCGCGACCTCGATCTCAATCCACTCCGAAGGGAACTCCAGCGGATGAGCAATGGGGGCTGTTGGCTTGTCAAAATGCGTCTTGGGATAGGCGCAGAACACGGCCTGGATCTTGTAGCACCCCTGCTCCAGGCGGAAGTACTGCTGGAGGTCGAGGTGAAGGACCTTCTCCGTCTGAACGAGCGCCAGTCCCCTCCGATAAGGCCCTTGGTCCCTGATGGCAGCCCAGTACCAACGTTCCGTATCCAACGCAAACGTTCTGCCCTCGTTGTCGGCAACCCAGTGGACCTGCGTGCCTTCTTGATAGCGTGAGTAAACATGGGCACGATAGACGGCCTCGGTGGTCAGCGAATCACCGGCAAAGACAGTGCCGCGTGTGAACGTGGAAAGCCCATGGTAGGGTTCGGCGACGAGAAGCCCCGTCTCAAGATACTGTTCCCACTTTCTGCGCTCGTTCTCGAGGACGGAGGGAATCGGCGGCTTGGTCCCGGGGGAGCAGGGCTCCACCCGGAAGTACACCTCGCTCGTGGCACGTGGGTAGATCTGAAGCAGGGGGCATGAGCCTCGGTAGCTGACTCGAACGGTGAGAGGAATCGGTTGGCCCGCTTCCAACCTGCCTTCCGCCTCCGGGAGGCAGGTCACGGCAAAGGACTGGGGACCCAGGCTTTCCTGACAAAGGGCAGGCGGGGGCTGGGTGACGGCGTCCGCCACGACCTCGCTCCAACTGGGGAAGGCGCGAGCAGGCGAAGTGATCGGATTTTCGGCGTTCAGCGGCGATAATGGAACGAGAACGCAAAGGGTCAATGTACAATAAAGGCACCAGCCGACAGAAGCAGCCGCGTTCTTCTCATTCACAAGGCTGATCTGGAGCAGCGACTTCAATGGGAAGCATCGTAGTGGGATCATAGCAATCTCCTTGGGCAGGAAACTCCGTTGTATTAGGATAGTAGAGAGGTGGGGGATCGCTCGGTTGAGGCAGGGGATCGATGTAAGCAAACCCCCAACTTGCACACCCAGTGCCCCCGAGGGACTGCTTGGCAAGGACATCCGCGCGGCTTGGCGCGACCCGAAGAAACGCGAGGAAATGAAGAACGAGGCTCTCTCCGAGGCGCAGAAGAACGTCGATGCGGCGTGGGTATGAGGGTGCGGCGACCACAAGTAACTGAAATCACCGGGCCGGGGCAGCAATGCTCCGGCCCGTTTGTAGTGGCGCCACGCAGGAGAGCTATTCCGCCCCCTATTCCTGAGGCGATGCTGTGATCTCGATCTCGATCCACTCCGAAAAGAACTCGAGCGGGTTGAGAATCGGTTCGTTGGGCGTGCGGAAGTTCGTGTTCGGATAGGCGCAGAATACGGCCTGCGCCCGGTAGCAGCCGGGTTCGAGATGGAAGAAGTCCCACAGGTCCACGTGCAGGGTCAGGTCGCGCTCGACCAATGCAAGCCCGGACCTGCGCCATCCGTGGCCGTCGTGAGCATGGCGATACCAGCGAGACGCCGCTTCAGCGAAGGCTTCCGCCATGGTGCCTGGAGGCGCCCTTCTCTTGGCTGCCTCATCAGGAAACACCATCTGATCGATGACCATCCTGGTGCCAACGAGGTAGCGAGCATGCACATGTGAACGATAGACGGCCTCTGTCGTCAGCGAGTCACCGGCGAAGACGGTCCCCCTCGTGAAGGCGTCGATTCCGTGTCCTGGTTCAGCCACTGGAAGCCCTGCCTCAAGGGTCTGGTTCCATTTCTGGCGTTCTTGTTCAAGCGAAGCAGGAATTGGTTCCTGCTCTGTTCCGGGACACGGTTCCACCCGGAAGTATAGCTCACTCGTGGCACGCGGGTAGATCTGCAACAGAGGGCACGTGCCGTGATACCGGACGTGCAGACGCAGAGGAACGGCCGCGCCGACCACGGCCGGTCCGTCCGTTTCCCGTGCGCAGGCAACGGAAAACGAGTCCTTGGTCAGCGGCTCCTCGCACAGTTCGGGCGGGGGATTGGCGGCAGCGTCGGCCACGACGTCCTCCCAGCGAGGGAGGCCCTGCGGATGCGTCTCGACCGGGGTTCCAGCCCACAGAGGGACCAGGAGAGCAAGGAGACAGAGGGGCCGAATCATCTGCGCCCCTTCGCAATACAATGAAACATTCGGAGAACCAGTTTCACGACTTGTTCGGCCTTGCTTACTCAATGGGACACGGCTCGTTTGGTATTGCTTCCTCAATTGGGACCAGTGTGCTGGCATCGTAGCAATCTCCTGGATGCGGGAACTCCGAGGAATCTGGAAATAAGAGGGGTGGTGGATCTTCAGGTGCGGGCATTGAGTTGTGTGAAGCAAATTGCCAACTCGCACACCCGGTTTGGCCTGGCTGTTGAGTTAGGTGGGCACCATATCTCCATTCAAGAGAGTACAATGGAACCATGCAGCACCCCGAGTCGTATACGAGCCGAGTAGTGAAATGGTAGTTCGTCCAGACCTCCGAGTATTCATCCGAAAGGCGAATATAGGGTGTGTCTCTGTGTAGCAAGCTAAACTGGCCTGAGATATTCATGAAGTCAACATTCTCGCCGTCCTGGTACCATTTGTCGGTTTGATCACGGCAGGCATGGAAGCCATCGTCCCATTTCAGTTCTTGCCTTGAGGCAACCTGTTGGGTCCAGAAAACTCTACCTGGAAGCGAAGCTAGGTCTTCGCTAGGATCAAGAAGGGTAGCCCTAAGCTCTAGCTGCCCAAGCAATACACACCCCAAGTCCTCATCATCAGCTTTCACGGGGCCGAGCTGTTTATCGACCGAAACGGACACTTGGGGAACCCTGAAAGTGAGCCCCTTGCTCAATGTGTCTTCGCGCCATGTGTGATCGCCGTCGCATGACAGGGCATACCCGATATCCATCTCGGCCGTCCAAGAGGTCTCCATCCCGGTGCGGACGGTTCCTGAGTACTGATAGGGCAGCCAGCCCTGTGGAGGCTGAGGATCGCCGCACTTGCCCAAGTCGCCCCAGCGATGTGCAGCCAGGAAGTCGCAGTTCGGAGGAGGATTGCCCGACCACTCGTAGGTCAGGACTACCGGTTGCCCAATCCAGAACTCGGGTTCTTCGTCGCCGTAGGTGCCCGGGTCCAGGATCAACCCCTGCGGCGTGCGGCAGTCGCAGAGGTTGACGTCGGGTTCAAGCACTCCTGCCCAAGCGGCACCACCCGCCACCAGCAGAAGTGCGGACATTGTCAGCAACGCGAGAGCGCACGCTCCCTTTTGGCTTGGCGTGCCAAGACTCGGCCGCCACCCGGCCGGAGGTACCTTGATGAGGGGTCTGTTCATTGTGACGCCTCCGGTGCTGGCATCCCAGTACGAAGTTCCGGGCTGTTGCGCAGGATCGCCTTGGTCGTCAAATCGTCCGGGAACTCTTGGACCACCAAGCGCCGGAGCTCTTTGTGAGTCTCGTAATCCTTCCGGTGGAACGCCACATTGGCCAAGCCCAGGATGCTCTGGGCGTGGGGATGGAGCCCTCGGAAATGTTCCACGTCCGAGGGAAAGTCGATCAATGTCCGTTCATACCAGTAGGTTGCCTGGTCGAGGTTCTTCGAAAGGCGATGGAACATCCCGGTCTCGTACATGGCCGTTGCCAATTCACGATTCAAGCTCCCGTCGCTGTTCAACGGCGTGTACTTTTCGATGAACTGCTCACTCAACGCCGCCGCCATCTTGTAGTCTCGCTCGGGCTGGCGGGCATAGGTTTCCAGGCTGATCAATTCCGTGATCGCTCGCTCCTTCGGGTAGGCTTTCTCGTCGATTCCGGCAAGAAGTTCCGCCGCGTGCCTGCGGACCTCCTCGTGGTCCCCCTTGCCTGACTCTGCCAGTTCCATCATCAAACCCAAGCACTCAACCTGGCACTTTGCGCGGAGGCGGGGGTTCGCCGTGAACCCTTCGAGTTCGCGGTAGGCCTGATAGGCTCTGAGGCGGTCGCCGGTCTGGTGCCACAGCCACGCCGTCCTGTTCATGGCCATCACACGATGCGAGGCTGAGGCAGGAACCTCGCCCGTCGCGACCGGGATCAGGTAATTGAGGGCGTTGTCATAGCGCTGCTCCTTGAGGAGCAGGATCCCGAGGTTTGCTTGGATATAGCCAACCAGCGGGTCTCCGGGAGAAACCTCCGCCATTGCCTTCTCAAGTGCCAGCTTGTAAGTGGCTTCATTGCCGGGTCGGTCCAACTCTTCGAGGCGTCGATACGCAGCGGATTCAAGCTTCTGGACAGGCAAGTCCGTTGCCTTGATTGTCTCGGACTTCTGCAGCTTGAAGACCGAGTCAAGGTGGGGGGTGCTCCTGCGCCTGAAGGTGTCGCCTGCAGGATTGGCTTCCAAGGACACGACAAACGCATCAGGGGCAATCTGCCACTTCCTCAGTGCCTGCGCGTGCAGATGGGCGTCCACATAGTAGTCGAAGGCCCCACTCAGGACGCAGTGCCGTCCGCCCCGCAGTGCCACAATAGTGTCCACATTCCTTCCCTTGGCGGCTGATTGTGCGGCAAGAGCCTCCTCGCGGGTGGTGAAGGCGCCAAGTTGTGCGAAGTGCACCCGCTCGGGGGCTGCCGCTGTCGATGGTGACGCAGTTTCGGCGGGGGAATCAGCCCTTCCGGGCAGGGCGGCACCCATCAGCACCACACACCAAAGAATCGGGCGAATCCGGCGAGTGATCTGGAGAAGCATGCGGGAGGCAATGCATGAGTCATGAGTCATGCTTGTCACGACTCCTTATGGATAGGATATTATCGTAATGGGGCGTTTGTTGCAGCCAAGGGCATTCTGCTACGCTCTCTGTATGTGTGATCTGTTTAGCGTGTAGGATTGGACCGAGGCCAAGGCGCCATCGTTTGGCCGAAACTCGGCAAGCTGCGGGGTATTCCCTTCCTCACGCCGCCAGCTTCCTACATCATCCGCATCCGGCACAGCAGCAGCGTCTTGACCGCCGTCACGAAATCCCGCCAGCCGATCTTCTTCCCCTCGGCGAACGTGCGCGCGAAAAACGTCACCGGCACCTCGTGGATGCGGTAGTTGCGCATCAGCACCTTGGCCGTCACTTCGGGGCAGAACTCGAAGCGCTCGCACTTCAGCGGAATGTCCCGGATCACGTCCGTGCGGAACGCCTTGTAGGCCGTCGCCTCGTCCGTGATGACCTGCCAGTAGAGGACGGCCACGAGGAACGCCAGCAGGCGGTTGGCCACGTAATTCTCGAGCCGCATTCCCGTGGGCGAACGCCCCAGAAACCGCGAGCCGTAGCACACCAGCGTGCGGCCGTCGGCGATCGGCTGGATGATCGAGGGGATTTCCGACGGTTCGTATTCCAGATCGGCGTCCTGGACGATAACGATGTCGCCCGTCACGGCGGCGAGTCCGGTGCGAATGGCCCGCCCCTTGCCGCCGTTGCGCCGATGATAGAGCACCTTCGTGTCCGGCCGCGGCGCCTCGTGTTTCTTCAAATACTCGCGCGTGCCGTCAGTCGAGCAATCGTCGACCAGGATCAGTTCCTTCTCCAGATCCACGGCGCGCACCTTCTCCAGCACCTTGGGGAGCAGGTCGCGTTCATTGTATATCGGGATGATGATCGAGACTTTCATGGGCGGCCGGAGCCCTTCCTGCGGGGTTTCGTCATCGTCTCCGCGGAGCGGGACAGGTCAAGGACACAACACCCATCCTGACGTGCCTTGACGGCTCCGCGTCCCCCCTCTACCGTCCGGCTGACAAGTGCCGATTCCCCCTGTCCCCCTCCCGATGAACACGGAACTGCAAACTCCCGAACCCAAGAGCGACTCGCTCCTCGAACATCAGGTCGATGCCGTCTACGACTCGTTGCCGGAGACCACCCCCGTGCCCGTGCGCCAGAGCGGGCATGGCCTGCTGGAAAAGCTGCGGCGCATCGCAGCGAAGGAAGGCTTCGAGGTCGAGGAAATGCTCGGACAGGGCGGGATGGGTGCCGTCGTTTCGGCGCGCGACAAGGAACTCGGCCGCAAGGTCGCCCTCAAGTTCCTCGTGAATCAGAACGCCGAGCATCGCTTCTCCGAGCGCCTGAAGCGCGAGGCCGAGCGCGCCTCCAGCCTCGCCCACGAGAACATCGTGCAGGTCTACTCGTGGCACTCCGTCGGCAACCTCACCTTTTTCTCGATGGAGTACGTCGACGGCGAGACGCTGAACCAGTACCTGAAGAAACGCCCGCATGTCCCGCACGCCGACGTGCTCAGGATCATGGCCGAGGCTGCCGCCGGCGTGGCCGCCGCCCACGACGCCGGGCTTCTCCATCGCGACATCAAGCCCCAGAACATTCTGATCGCCCGCAATGGCCGCGTGAAAGTGACGGATTTCGGGCTGGCTTCCGACGCGCGCGACCGCCGCCGCGCCAACAGCCTCACGGTCAGCGGCACGCTGGGCTTCATGGCGCCGGAGCAGGCACGCGGCGCCGAGGAATCCTTCAGTTCCGACGTCTTTTCGCTCACCGCCACGCTCTACTACGCCCTCACGAACCGCATTCCCTACGAGGCGGGCGACTCCTCACGCCAGCTCCTGCTGCACAATCAGGAAGGGCGCGTCGTGCCGCTGTTCACCGTGCGTGAGGACCTTCCCCAGACGGTCTACCGCATCGTGGCCCGCGGCCTGAGCACCGATCCCGCTCGGCGTTTTCCCAATGCCCGGGCTTTCCGGGCCGAGTTGGAGAACGTCCTTCTCAACCTCGATGTCGGGACGGGAATTCGCGGGAGGCTCGGCGTGTTGCGCATCCAGGCCCGCCGCCTGGCCCTCCCGATTGGCCTGCTGGTGGGCTTCGCCGCAGGCTTTGCGCTCGCCTGGTATCTTCGCGGCTTGCCTTGAGGCGCGCCGCACGGGCATTCTCCGGGGAGTGTGGAAATCCCGGAGACGACCGAAGGAACGAGTGCGACCGCGACCATGCGCCTGACACGCCCGCGACTTTTTCTCTGCCTTGCCCTTTGGGCACTCGCGCCGCTTGTTGCGCGGGCCGAACTGCGCCTTCTCGCTCCACAAAAAACCGCGCCGGACCGCTTTGCCGCCGCTCTTGCCTGGACGCCCCGTGCCATGCCGCCGGATGCGAAGGTTCTCCGACGCGAAACCGCCTGGCTCGACGGCGAGCCGGTGACGCTCGTCGGTCAGCCTCCCGACTGGTCCGTCGAATCCGTTCTTCTCGCAACGCCGGAGCGGCAGGGCGACGATCTCAGCGCGTGGTCCGTCCTGCTCGACGGCGCCCCGGCCGGTGAGGCCGTTTCCCTCGAACCCATCCAGTTTGGCGCGATGCCCGGCCTGCGCGTCATTGCCCGGGGGAGTGCCCTCCCAGCGCCCCGCAAGAACCCCGCGGTCATCACGATCGATGGGCCGGCGGGGGAGAGCGCGCGGCAGTCCGTTGCCGACGCACAGGCCCTTCGGCTCTTGCGCGGCGCGTTCGCCAACGGAGCAGGAATCGACTCCGTCCCCGTTTTTTCCGCCACCACGAGCGCGCTTCCTCCCGTTCCGGGCGATTTTCGGATTTCCTATACGGGCGGCGATGAAATCCTGCTCATCGACCTCGCTTCCGCCGGTTTGAATGCAGGTGATGCAGCGGGTTTGGCCCTGACGCATCACGGTGATCTGCTTCCCACCGGTGGGCTGATCGGCGATTCCGTCTGGTTGTATGCTCCACGCCGCCGGACAGCCTGGGACAAGACCGACTCGCTCTTCCTGACCGCCTCCTCGGCGACTCCGTCCCCAATTATGGAGGAGCGTTCCGCCTTCGCCACGCTGGCGCCGCAGGGCACCGAGGTCCCCTTGGAGCAAATGCGCCGCTTTGAGGCCAACGCGCGCTACGAGCGCTTCACGCCGCTCCCCGTCGGCGAGCGGTTTCTCTGGACCGGCGTGCAGTACCCGCCTTCCACCAGCAACCCAGCCAGCACCACGATCTCCCTCGCCATTGGCGATCAGCTCACCAGTCCTGGTGTGACGCTGCGTCTGTCGCTTTACGGGGCGAACACGACGCTCTCTGCCGATCCCGATCACTTTGCGGATTTCACGCTGGCGGGCGAGGCGTTGCCCCGCGTTTCCTGGAAAGGCCAGACATTCCACGACCCCGAGATCGCGCACACCTTCGCTGTGCTTCCCCCGGCCGGTCCCCTCATCCTTCAGCACACCGTGCCCAGCGACACGCCGCCCACGGCGAGCGGCGTTGATGGCCAGCGTCTGGACTGGGTCGAGCTTGCGTGGCTCGGCGTTCCGCGTGCGCTGGATGGAGTCCGCCGTCTGGAGCTGCCCGCCGCCGCCGCGCCGCGCCGCGTCACCATCGGAGGCTTTTCGCCCGGGCTCGCTCCGGCGGACATTGTTCTGCTCGATGTGACAAACCCCGCCTCGCCCATACGCGTGGTGTTGCAGCCCGCACACTTTTTCACCGATGGCGCCGGGGGCACGGCGATCGAGTTCGAGGCCCCCGCCGCGGCCTGCGTCTTCCACGCCCAGGCCGTCGCGCAGTTTGCCGCTCCTTGCACCGTCGTTGCCGCCGAGAGTCTCCCGGCGTCCCTCGCTCCCGGCACTTTTCTGCGCGGCGTGTACGTCCGCCCGCCCGAGTTGGCCGAGGCGCTCACTCCTCTCGTGGAGTTGCGCGGGTCCGCGTCGCTGCTCTTACTCGATCCGCAAGCGGCCTACAATGCCTTCAACGGCGGCCAGGAATCTCCCGAGGCCCTGCGTGATGCAGTCCGTGCCCTTCTCGACGCCCACTCCTTCCGCCATCCTTTCCCGTGGCTTCTGCTCGCCGGGCACGCGTCGCTGGACCACCACGACTACCTTGGGCTCCAGACTGCGCCGCAGGTGCCGTGCTTCCTCGACGAGAGCGTGGAGACCGAGTTCGGCACCTTCGAGAATCCGGTCGATTATCCTTACGCGCTTCTCTATGGTGACGACCTGCTTCCCGACGTGATGCTCGGGCGGATTCCCGCCAAGACCAGCGCCGAACTCGCGCTCGCCGTCTCGCGCATTGTCCAGCACGATGCCCTCGCCGACACGTTGCATCTCAGCGACCGCCCTGGTGTTTTCGTCGCCGATGCCGACAACAACTTCGTCGCCGACAACCCCACCTGGGTCTCCAAGTGGCAGCAGACCGGCAACACCGGTCTGGCGATTCACCGCGCCGATTACGCAACGAACACCCTGGCGTTTGCGGCGATTCAGAACGCGATGCAGGCTTCACCGGCCGGGGCGGCCTTCGTCATGTACTCGGGTCACGGCTTCAACGACACGTGGTGGTCCTCCGCCGTGATGAGTCCCGCGCTCGTGGCCAGCATCGACACCGATGGGCGCTGGCCCATCGTTGCCACGTTCACCTGCCTCAATGGCTACTACGCGTTCCCCGGCGCCACGTCGCCCACGCTGGGCGAGGCGTGGCTTTTCTCCACGGACCCCGGGACGTTGCGCGGTGCCGTTGCGAACATCGCTCCGTGCAGCGCTGATTTCTACCTTCAGCAAAGCCTGTTCGCCGAAGCCGTGCTCGATGGCTTTGCCCTCCCGGAAAACCAGCGCCCCCGTTCCGCCGGAGAGCTTCTCCTGCGCGCCCAGACGGACTACGCCACCGAGTGGCCCATGTTGGAGAAGACACTGAAGGAGTACCTCCTCTTTGGCGATCCCGCCACCGCATTGGGCATCGATCCGCCACGCAGTGGCCTTCCGGGCTGGGCGGTTTTCTGATGAAAATTCTTCGCGTCCGCGGGCGAAGCATGGAACCCTTTCTGCTGCCGGGCGACTGGGTCGCCGTCCGCCCCGTGGCTCATCCCGGGGAACTGCGCCCGGGCGACATTGCCGTTTTGTGCCCGGCAGGGCGTTCTCCCGTGATTCACCGATTTCTGGGAGTGCGGGGCGGGCGCCTTCTGACGCGGGGCGACAATCGTCCCGGCGCCGACCCGCTCTGGCCCTCGGGTGCCCTTCGGGGGAAGGTGGTTGCGCGCAGCCACGATCGGCGCTCCTGGAGCAAACCCGCTCGCCGCGCTGCCCGCTGGCTTGCCCGCCTGGGGCCACCCATTCCACGGTTTGTCACAGCATTTCTGCAACTTCTATTGATCCGCTCCGCGTGGATTCCCACACTGCGGCCCATGAGGAAGCACACCGCCTCCACTCATGCGCCTGTCCGTCCGGCGTTCCAGCCTCCCGCTCGTTGGGAGCCGCAGCGCCTTGGTGGTGACTGGGCAATCCTTGATACTCGCACCCACGCCATCCATCTACTGAACCCCATGGCGTATGCCATTTGGTGCAAACTGCTTGCCGGGCTTGACAAGCAGGCCCTCATGACGGAAATGCAGGCAAAGTATCCGTGTATTCCGTGCCAACGCCTCGCCGCCGATCTTGAAAGCAGCATCGGCGAACTCCGGAAGGCGGGCCTGCTGGACGAATCGAACTACGAACTCTACAATTCTCAAGTGCAACGGGAAGAAGAACATGGATAAGCCGATGAACACGACGGCCTCCCAGGTCTCGGAAAACGCCGGGTTGCCCGATGCCTACGAGGCACCCCGCATTCTGACCCATTCGGCCGCGGACCTCGACGGCATGACTCTGCACGTTAACGCCTGTACGAGCGCTTTCGGAGCCAGCAAGTCCTCTGACGACTCCAAAGATGAAGAATCCGTTGTGTACTGATGAGCGGCCTCGCCTTTGAGGTCGCTGGCTGTCATGTCGAGGTCGCAGCCGATGACGACCTCCTTCTGCGGCTTCGTTTGCTCTACGAAAAGTTTCCCCCTCCCGCCAGCGACGCGCCAGCGCGAGTGCGTCTGCGATGGGACAAGAACACCTGCTGTGGAACCATCGCGGGAACCGAGCTCCCACCCACCCGCGTGGACGACCCCGCCCGCCGCGCCGCCGTTACAGGCTCCCTGCTCGCCCGCATCCTCACCCATCTCAATCCGGATTTCGTCATCCTCCACGGCAACGCCCTGCGCAGCCGCCAGGGCAAAGGCGTCGTTCTCCTCGTGGGCGATAGCGGCGCGGGCAAGACGACTCTGACCCGCGAACTTGCTGACGGCGACTCTTCGGAATGGGAACCCGTCGCCGAGGACGTTCTGATCATCGATCCCGAAAATCAGGTGCTTTTCCCTTACCCGCGTGCCCTGTCCATCCGCCGGGAGAACGTTTTTCCCCACGATGACGAGAAAGAATTCCACCCTCATCCCGGTGGTGCCTCCGGTCCCATTCATCTTGGCAAAGCCCGCGTGTTCCTGCTTTCCGCAGAAGTGCCCTCGCCCACGCCACCGTCGAACTTCGACGAAGAGTTTGAAGTCGTCTGGGTCACGCATGGCACTCCCGTCCTGCGCCGTGCCCTCAAGGACGCGGGTCTGCCACTCGTCGCGTTCCAGCGCACCGACGGAATCGTCCGGCTCGAATACATGCGCTTGCTCGACGCCCGGGAGAAACGCACCCAGGCGGGCATCCTCGACGAGCACGGCGCCATGATTCTGGCCACCGGGGTCACAGCCCGCGATCACACCGCCCGCCCCCCCGTGCGTCCATCCCGCCCGCGCTTGAGGTCTCTGCCCGCCGGCGAGGGAGTCCGGCATTGCCTGCCGCACGTCGTGCGCCCCTCCACCGATTCCGCCCTGACCCCCGGCGGGCGGTACTTTCTGCGCCTGGCCCGATCTTTCCAGACCGCCGCCTTCTTCCTCCTGGTTCCGGGTGGATCGCCCCGCGACTCCGCCTGGGCCGTTGCCGAGGCCCTGATCCCGTGAAGGGTTCTGCCTCCATCACCCTGACCCCGCTCCCGCCCCGCGATGCGCGGCGCCTGCGTCAACTCCTCGGCCTTCTCGCCCGTCCCCGCCTGACGGCCCGCCATGCCGCAGCCGTCGAGCGTCTCCTCGGTCATCCGGGCTGGCGCCCACTTCCGCGTCTGGCCGCTGTGCTCCCCATCGAGCCGCTCGCCGCCCATCACCTTTGTGCCCTTGGCATTCCCCTCGAAGCGGCCTTTGTCCCCGAGTCTTCCGCCGCGCCCCTTCCCGACTTTCGGCTTCTCGCCTCCAACTACGCGCTGCGCCGCCGTGCGCTGGCCGAAGTCCTCTCCGCCTTTGGGGAAGCCGGACTCGAGCGCGTGCTCCTCGTCAAGGGCGCCGCTCTGGCTCCGCTGTGGCCCTCGCCCGCCCTGCGCGAAATGGAGGATTGCGACGTCGTGCTCGACCCGCATTCCGTTTCGTCAGCAACCCGCGTTCTGCGCCGCCTCGGCTGGCAACGCCGTCGCTGCTCCTGGGGCCATCCGTCCGGCGTCTCCCTTGATCTGCAGGTGGCCACTTTGCCTTTTGCCCGGCACGTACTCGAAACCGCCGTTCCCCACCCCGTGCTTGCCCCTTGGGGACCCGCCCGCATCCCTGCCCCTTCCGCTCATCTGCTGCTTCTCGCGCTTCACGCCGCCCACCACGGAGGGTTACGGGTCTGGCGCGACATCGCCGACATGCAGCTTCTCTTGGAGGAAGGTGACGCCCGCGCCCTCGTGACCGATGCCCGGGAGCTGGCCGCCCGCCACGATGGCCGCACCGCTCTTCTGGCGTATCTTTGCGTGATGGAGAAATGGACGCGGCCCCTCTCTCCTCTCCTGGAGTCCGCCGCCGATCCCGCCGTTCGCTCTCACGTCCGCCTCCTGGAACACCTCATGGCCGAGCCACTCACGGAATTCGGCCTGTACGCCCTCGACAGCCTGACGCCGCGCTCCCCCCGGATCCTTCCAGCTGCTGCCGTCGCCCTCGCCAGCCTGCTTCCCCGGCGGGGTGCCCGTCCTGCCGGAGCGCGCGAAAGTCAGCGCGATCCTCTGTGGGGAACGATACCGTCCGCCGGCCGTCTCGACCGCCAGCGCGCCAAGGCCCGGGTTCTGCTCACTGTTTGCCAGTCGGGTCGATTGGCTCATTACCGCCGTCTTGCAGCAGCCCTTCGTCAATTTGCCGCGCCCCGGGTTTTTGACCCGGCTCCCTGAACGCCCAGAGGAATCATGCTCCCTTCGTCCGACAATCCCGCTCCCGCGCCATTCACCGCCCAGTGGGCGCCGTGCATTCACCCCGGCCTGATTGTTGACGAGGCGGCGCGCCCCGCGCTCTTCCTCCTCCACCCGCGCGAGCCCCGCTGGGCTCTGACGAATGCCTCCGGGCTGCGGATGGCTCGCCGGTTCGACGGGACGGCAACCCTTGGCGCCCTCGCAGGCGAAACGGCTGCCCAGCACGGCATCTCCCAGGAACATGCCCTTGGCGACCTTGCGGATTTCTCCCGCCAGCTCCACGACGCCAACCTGCTCCAGAACCTCTCTCTCGATACGGAACGAACGGTTAGATATGTCCGCGAGCCTCATCGCCTGACCGTCTACATCACCGAGGAATGCAACCTGCGCTGCCGTCATTGCTTCGTCGTGGAAGGCAAAATGCCCGCGCCCCGCCTCACCGGCGACGACGTCCGGCGCCTTATCGACCAGCATCTCGAGCGCTTTCCCGGCGCCCTCGTTTCCTTCTCCGGCGGCGAGGTCTTTGTCCGCCCCGACGCCATGGACCTCGTGCGCCATGCCGCTGGCCGGGCCGCCGAAGTCTCCCTGAACACCAACGGCCTTCTCATCGACTCCTCGATCGCCGCCGAGCTTGCCCGTCTCGGCGTCTGGGTTCAGGTCAGCCTCGATGGCGCCGACCCCGAGCTTCATGATTTCCTGCGTGGCCCCGGCACTTTCGAGAAAGCCTGGAGCGCCCTCCAACTCCTGAGCGACGCAGGCATGGCCTCGCGCACCCGCACCGCCACCACGCTCACCCGCTGCACCGTCAGTCAGGTGCGGCAACTGGTCGAACGCATCGAGCCCCTCGGGCTCCACGAGATGCGCTTCCTGGCCCTCAACAAAATGAAGGCTGCCGTCACCAACTGGGGCGCCATCGAGCCCGACCCCGCCGAACTCCTCGACATCTATCGCTACCTGCTCCTCGAACTCCCTTTTCGCCAGCCGCCCCCGCGCACCCGCATCCAGGGCGACTTTCCCGGCTTTGTCCCCCATCGGGCACCCTCGGTGGAGCACTGGTGCCCACTGGGGGAGACCAGCATCGTGGACTCCCAGGGGCATGTTTATCCCTGCCCCACGCTGCTCTCTCCCGAATACCGCACCGGCAACATTCTCGACCGCCCCCTCGCCGCCATTCAGGACGGCACCCGTGCCCGCGCCCTGCGCGCCACCATGGTCGCCCGCCAGTACGTTCTCCCCGAATGCCGCGCCTGTGCCTGGCGTAACTTCTGCCAGGGCGGATGCCAGGCTTTCAGCCAACTCCGCTCCGGCACCCCCTGGGCCACCGACGAATTCTGCGGCTTCCGGCGCGAACTTTACCGCGAGTACGCCCTGCGCCGCTCCGGGGGCGCTTCTCCCCACACACCCGCAGGTCCCGAATGCTCCCGCACGGACTCCGGGGCAGAATGATCCGCCGGCGGGTGGCAACATCAGGGTCTTCAGGAGACCGGGGGAGAGAACGTGCCGTGTGCAACATAACCCTTGCAGGCCAGTAGCTCTCGCCCCATAATCCACTCATCAAAATGGGCTAATCCTATTCTCCCAAGGGTGATCTGTATAATGCTGAAAAAACTTCTACCAGTGGCGCTCGTGGGAATGGCGGCGACTGCCATCGCAGGCGATCGCCTTGGCATCGCCCAGTCCACCGGCGACTTCCGGCTCACGCGCGGCGAAACCGTGCAGATGCACCGCGCGGGCTTCCTTGCGGCCGTCGAGAAGGGGGACGTTCTTGCTGCTGGCAAAACGGCCCTGCGTGTCGAGCAACCGGCCGCGGGCGCCTACATCGTCGGCCCCGAATCCGTCGCCACCACGCTGGAAGCAGGTCTCGTTCAGCTCCGTAGCGGCACCCTTGTGGTCGCCTCCGAGCCTGACACGCCACTCCACGCCACTTCCGCCGGCCTCGTCGTTGAACCCGTCGTGGCAGCGCAGGACCCGGTGCGCACCGTCTACCTCCTTCGCACCGCCGAGGAAGGCGTCACCGAAGTCGAAGTCGTTTCCGGCAGCGTGATCGTGCGTGAAGCGAAGGATGAAAAGCAGGTCGGCTACCTCTCGGAAGGCGACGCCTTGCGGTTCGAGCGCTCCGAAGGCAATTGGCAGGCTGGCTCCATCGGCATTGGCCAGGATGCCACCACCGCCGAGACAGGTGGCGTCACTGGCGAGCAAGGAGACAACAAGCGCCGCGCCATCATTCTCCTGCGCGGTCCCGGCGGGGGAGGCGTGGGCACCGGCGCCGCCGGGGGCGGACTCGGAGCAGGCGCAGCCATCACCACCATCGGCGTTGGCGCCGTCACCGCCGGGGTTGTCGGGGGAGATGACAGCAGCAACGACGAGCGGGGAACACGACATAGCGAGACAGTGATCGGCAGCCACGACGACGATTACTTCGAGGAGATCTACTGATTCGCCTCACCAACCTGTGAACTCATTCTCTTTGGGCGGCCTCACGGCCGTCCAAAATTCTTTCCAACACCACGCAAAAACCGGGGAAAAGCACGTGTTTGCGAGGCTGCGAAAAAAAATCCATTTTGCCTCTTGACCTCTCCCTCTGGATCGACGACACCCCGCGCCGCTTCGGGATTACCGCCTGCGGTCACTTCCGAAGCGGGAAGGAACAGGAAGGGAAAATAACCTGCTCGGAATCAAATAATCGCGATTTTCGCACTTGACTCCAGGCCGGTTATCCTCTTCACTCTTCTTCCCTCTGGCGACGGTAACTTGCTCGCCAGGGCGCTTTCCCGCCTCCGGGCAGCGTTTCGATGGACAACAGGAAGTCCCCAGCGATTGGGGCCGTCAGGCGGAAGTCCTTCCTCTGGCTCCTGTAACTTCGGCTCGCTCGAAAGGGAAGGCAAACCAGTGTCGCGGACCTGGTCTGATTCGGCGCTTGTTCTTTGAAAACTGTGCAGGGATGCCGATGTAGCCTTCGGGGTTTTCGGACCTCGTGGGTGTGATGA
>JASGMJ010000047.1 GCA_030156535.1 Candidatus Sumerlaeota bacterium | reverse complement strand
CAAGAAGGCCGCTGCTTCCAAGGCAACCGGCGCAAAACCGGCAGCTCAGGCGGAAGAAGCCGAAGCCAAGCCCGCCGCGAAGAAGGCATCCAAGAAGGCCGCGAAGAAAGCCGCCAAGAAAACCACAGCCAAGAAGGCCACCAAGAAGGCCGCGAAGAAAGCCTCGAAGTAAACTTCGAGGAGTCTGTCGGACATCTCGGAACGCCTCCCTTCCTGCAAGGACTCAGGACGGGAGGCGTTTTTTCGTCTGGCGAGACGTGGGCTTGTCCCGCCGTAGCCTTGCGAAGGCGGAAAGCCGGGTACCGAAGCAGAACGAGGCATGGCGGGAAACGGAACCGTCCTGATTGACATCCAGCGGGCCGCTCCTCTTCATTTGCGCTCCACAGCCAATCCCCCGGGAGGGACGGACCCATGGAACTCACCTTCACGAACAACCCCGCCCACGTCAAAGACGTCGCCATCAAGATGGAAAAGAAGCGCGAGAACAACGCGCAGACGCTTGCCTTCGGCTTCTGGGCTGGCGTGGTTGTTGGCGGCCTGACGACCGTCGCGCTCGTCATCACCTGGCTCGCCACCCACAGCGTCGGGCACTGAGCCACCGGGCTCTAGGCGGACGGTCAGCCGAGAAACCGCCGAATCCGTGCCTCCAGCTTTGCGGGATCGCGTGTTTGGCATTCCCACACAATCAGCACGTCCCAGCCGAGTCTCTTCAACGCCCGCCGGTTTCTGCGGTCCCGGCGCACGTTGTTCGCCAGCTTCATTTCCCAGTAACCCGTGTTGCTTTTCGGCTTTCGGACGATCCCGCATTTTCTGGCGGAATGCTGATGCCAGAAGCAGCCGTGCACGAAGATCACTTTTCCCCGCGCGGGGAAGACAAGGTCCGGCTTTCCCGGCAGATCCTTGCGATGGAGGCGGTAGCGATATCCTGCGGCATGGACGAGGCGGCGCACGGCCAACTCGGGCGCCATGTCCTTGCTGCGGATGCGGCGCATGTTTTCGCTTCGTTCCCTGCGTGAGAGCGAATCCATGACGGCTGAATTCAGAGTGCCAAATCAAGAGGCAGGTCTGCGATGTCGCGCAGCCGCCTGCCTTCCACCATGATATCGATCAGTTCCATCGCATCATTGTTCCCAGCCTTCTTGGCGGCCTCGTGCATTTCAGGAAGAGCGAAGTGGTAGACGCAGTCGATCTCCCCGGTGCCAAGCGCAAGCGAAGCAATCCGGTTGGGAGTCGGCTCGCCGGTTACGACCATCACGTGAGGGAGATGCCCCTTGCGATTCTTGATAAGGTTGATCGCCTCGGTGCGCGCATTCTGCGCCCTGTCGCTGCGCAAGGTCCACTTGCAGGAGATGCTGGCGTGAAGGATGGGCAACTCGTTGTTCAAATGACGAAGCGGTGTTCGCCTTCCCGAAGTATGATCCACCAGGTTCTCTGGGCGGTTGATAGCGGCATCCTCTTCCGGATCCCGAAAGACGACCAAGTCCGGCGAGATGATATAGTCGCTCCCAACAATTGACGCAAGTTCTCTGTTCTCTTCCGCAGCCTTCTTCAAGTCCAACAAGTGTGCATACTGCTCGAATCTGGCGATTGAAGACGGACCTCGGCCTGTTATTTGAAGACAATGCCAAGATCCGGGACGTAGATGCCTCAGGCGCAAGAATACAGACGAGATGAAGTCAAGGCAAATCGTCTCGAACTTGTTTCCCGCACACTGCCCTGCAAGCCTCGCTGCCCTCGACTCGATACCGATGGCTTCATAGATTCCCAGCGCCAATATCCTGCTACTCGGGTTCGAGCCGTCGGCATTACTGGGAATGCCTTTCTCATTCAAACTCAGGATGTTATCGAGCACGGCGGCATGAAAAGCACGCCTTGCCTCGGTGAGAAAGGCTTCACCTTTCATACGGCTTCTCTTTCCACATTCTCAGCCGCCAGACACTCACGAATGGCGGATGCCACTGCCTGCGCGACGGGTGGAGGAAATGCGTTTCCGACTTGGCGATACTGCGCGGTCTTTCTGCCCGAGAACTGCCACGAATCCGGGAACCCCTGAAGGCGCGCCACCATCCTCACCGTGAGACACGGATCGCCTTCGAAGTCCTTTTCCGGAGCCTTTTCGGCAAGGAGCTTGCCGTTGACTCCCATCTCGGCCCACGCCTTCTTGGCACGGGTTGGCCCAAGGTCCGGTCCGCCATGCTTCGTGGAACCGCCGACGATCGTTGGTGCAATTGCGCAAGCCTTCTGCTTCCAGCGGGCGGCATGTTTCCATCCGTTCTCCGCCATTAAATCGTAGAGGACTTCACCAACTGTCGGCGTGCAGACGGAAATTGGTTCCGGCCACGCAAAGGTCGGCCAAAACGATTTCTTAAGAGCGACGATGGCAACCCGTGGCCGTAGCTGAGGGACGCCAAAATCGGAAGCATTCAACAAGCGCCAATCAACCTCATAACCGAGTTTCCTGAAGTTTCGGCGGATTTCGTCTCGGTAATCAGCGAAGACGGGGTCAAGAAATCCGCGCACATTCTCGATCATCACGGCATTGGGCTGCAGCTTCTCAATAATCTCAAATGCAGCCGGAAAAAGATTTCTCTCATCCGCCACGCCAAGCTGCTTCCCGGCAACCGAGAAGGGAGGGCAGGGAAGCCCTGCCGCGAGCAAATCGGGTGAACCAAGAAAGTACGGATCCCGGGCAACGTCCCGGACATCGCGTTCGTAAACATGCCAGCCGGGACGGTTCTGCCGAAGCGTCGCCACGCACCAGTTATTGATGTCGACAAGAGCAAGATGCTCAAAGCCAGCGGCTTCCAAGCCGAGCGCCTGACCGCCGGCTCCGGCACAAAGTTCGACGCAGGTTAGTTCGGTCACAAAAGGCCTCTCATGTTTTCCAAGTCCATGTGCATGGTGTTCTTGGCGATAGGTGGAATCAAGGCGAAAGTACGGCGAAGAGCACTTTCGACTTGGTATCGGAAGGTCTTCTTAACTGCCCGCCCTCTCTGCTCCTGCTTTCACGCGGCGGAGGGCGTCCTTGAGGCGGTTCTGTTGTCCGGCGGTCAGCCAACCGGGCATCGTGCGGGCCAGCTCGTCGATCAGGAACGCGGCCTCGGCGGCGGGGCGCCAGTCGCCCGATTGTTCGGCACGCGTGACGGCAAGACCGAGTCGCCGCAAGCGCAGTTCGGCGTCGAGCGGATGGCGCTCGATGGCGTCGTCGAGCAGCGTTGCCGCCGCGTCCGGTTCGCCGGCGCGTTCGAAATTCGACGCCGCCAACGCCACGTAGATTGTCCGTCCCGGATTCTCTGCGGCCAGCCATTCGTAGGCCCGGGCCGCGCGCTCCCACGCACCCGCGCGCGCATACAAGCCCGGGGCGCGCAGGCCGGCGTCCTCCTTCTCGTCGCGTTCGCGGTCGAGCTGGTCGTCCTCCTGCTGGAAGTGCGAGAGCGGCAGGTCGCGCGTGCGCACGTAGGCGTCTGCGGCGGCGAGCGTGTTTTCGCGCCACTGCTCGGACTGCGGGGGGAGGACGTCGGCGAACCGCTCGTGGGCGGTCCCCTGAATGTAGCCCACGGAGACCTTGTTGCTGCGGGCGACGGCATTTTCGATCGCCTTCACGGCTGCTGCGTAGTTCTCGCGGGCTGCTTCGAGGTGACGCGTGCGCGCGGCGTCGTCTCCGGCCAACGCGGCCAGACGCTGCTCGCTGTCGGCGATGGTCATGCGGATGATGCCGCGATTGAGCGGCGTTTCCGCATAGCCCGGCGCGTACTTCTCCAGGCGGTCGTAGGCATCGACGGCCTGGAGCTGATGCGCGACGCTCTGTTCGAGCAGACGCACCAGGTCTGCCCGCAGGTCGGCGGGTGGCATTTCGTTTTCCGGGACACTTTCAGAGAGATGGCGGTAGTATTCCTTCTCGTTCAGTCCCGTGCGGTTGAAGGCGTGCCCGAGTTTATAGTACGTCGTGACGAACGTGGGGTTGAGGGAAATGGCGCGCTCGTAGTGCTCGACGGCCTGGCCGAGATACCCGGCCGTGCCGAGGTACAGTTCCTCGGGGTTGCGGGCCAGCATGGGCACGAACGCGTCCGCGTAGTGCGTCGCCTTGATGCCGTCGCTGTTGGCCGCCGACCCCTGGAAGAAGCGCACGGACCAGATGGACATCGCGGCAAACCACACGAGCGCGAGTCCCGCGCCCGCCGCCGCCACGCGCGCGCGCCGGTCCCAGTGAAACAACGTGCGCGCGTCGTGGAGCACGTCGCCCTCCAACGCCGTCCGTGAAGCGCCCGCCAGCAGGCCCAGCGTCACGGCCAGCTGCACCGTGCCCAGCGGCCAGCGGATCATCGGTGTCAGCAGGCTGCCGAGCAGCAGCATCGCCGCTCCCAATCCATAGCCCAGCACCGCGATCCGCATCGGGTGGGACTCCGAACGCCGGAACGCCCGAACTCCGCCGGCGAGGAGCAGCGCCAGCAGTGCGCCGAAGCTCAGGAAGCCCAGCAGACCCGTTTCCGCCAGCAGATCGAGCGGCAGGTTGTGCGCGTAAAGGGTGAGGTTGCTGACGGCGGTCAGATGGTAGTCCGGCGTGCGGTACGCGGGAAAGACGAGCCGGAACGAGCCGGGCCCCGCGCCGAGCACGGGGTGGTCGGCAAAGATTTCCGCGGCCCCCTGCCAGATCAGCGCGCGCGAGCCCGTGCTGATGTCCAGCGTGCTGATGCGCTGCTTCAAATCCGCACGGCCAAAGTACAACGCCGTCGCTGCAACGATCACCGCCAGCCCCAGCGCCCACGGCCATGCGGGCACGCGCAGCACGCGATAGCGCGTGCCGAAATGCGCGAGCACCGGAAACGCCACCAGCACCAGTGGCACGCACGCCATCGACGTCTTGGAGAAGGTGAAAAAGATGCAGATGATCGAGAAGGCCGCGCCCAGCCCCGCCGACGCCAGCCACGCCCCCGAGCCCGCAACGCCGTCTTCGCGCCGGATGCCGCGCAACTCCAGCAGCGCCGCCGCCAGGCACACGGGCAGCGTCATCGTGAGAAAGTTGCCGAAGAACTGAGAGTTCAGGATCGTCGAAAGCATTTCGCGCCGCCCGGCGAACGTCATCACCAGACTGACGAACGCTCCCGGCTCCTCCGTCCCCGACGCGTTGCTCGTCAGCAGCGCGTACAGGTGCTCCATGAAGCCCGCATAGTGCAGCAGCCCGAAGCCCGTCGTCAGCAGCGTCAGCACCACCCAGAAGCGCAGGGTCGCCTGCACGAGGCGGCGCGTCGAAACGACGGCCGACGCAAGCAACGCATAGCCCACGGCGGCGATGAAGGACGCGATGAACTGCCAGCCGCTCCAGCGCGCCCACGGCTCCGCGAACGCCGTCGATGCCAGCAGCACGGCGGCGAACACGCTCCCCGCGATCACCACCGGCCGCGACGGCAGGCGAATCCACGCCCGCATCGCCAGCAGCATCCACGCGAGCAGACACAATGCGCCGCCTGCCCACAGCGTCACGTACTTCACATCGTCCAGGCTGTAGGTGTAGGGCGTCAGGGCAACGGTGTGCAGCAGCACCAGGGCGCCGAGCGCGGCCGCGCCGGCGAGAACGGGACGAGGCGCGGCGAACGGCGTCTGGCTGGCGGCGCGCACGCGCTTCATGGATTCCACAATCCGTCGGCGGCATGCATTCCGTTGTGGAGTTTGCGCCGCTCCACGGGAAATTCCATTGCGATGGAGTCGAGCACGGCTTCCACGACGGCGCGCTCGCCCTCCCAGAAATACACGAGCAGCACACCCATGCCCGCGACCGGCGTGCGCACGACGGCCATGTTGTCGTAGGCCTCGAAGACGTTGCAGACGCGCTTGATTTCCTCGCGGGGCACGGCGATTTCCCAGGTCAGGAACTCGCCGTCGAAGGCCGGCAGGCGGGGGCGGCGTACACGCGGCGAAGGGGTGGGGGTCATGGGGCGGCGGCCGGTCTGGAGTTCAGCTTCCGCAAGGCCTCCTGCAACTTCGCCTCCATGGATCCGGGGTCGGGGCGGCGTTCCATTTCGGCGGAGTCGGGCTTCAAGGCGTCGCGGGGATTCTGGAGCAGCATCCAGTAGCCGCCAACGGCTGTCTCTTCCTCCTCCTTCTCCTCGCCGAAGAACCACTTCCGCAGTTCTTCCTTCGGGCGCAGAATCTTGGTGAGATACGGGTCCTTCCACATCGTCAGGAACAGGCGCCCGGCTTCCTCGTCGCGTCCGAGGTACGAGTAGGCGCGCACGAGACGGGTGCGCACGACGCGCGCCAGAACGTGATCGGGATACTCGGCGAGAAACTGCTCGTAGAGCGGAATGGCCTCGTCGAGATGCTTGAGGTCGCCGTCGCGGGCCACGCCGCGGGAGTACCAGTAGTTGGCCAGCGCGGCCATGGCGTAGGGGCGCAGGGCCGAGGCGGGCGCCTCGGCCATAATCAGGGCCATCTTCGCGCGTTGCTCGGGCGTGGCGGCGTGCTGGCTCTGAATCGGCAGAAAGTCATCCGGCTCGCCGAGGATTTTCAGGGCGACCTCGTCGTCCGCTTCAGGCTCGCGCACTTCCACGATCACGTCACCGATCGTCGCAAAGCCCCCCTTGATGACCTCGTCGGTGCCTCGGGGGCATTCCATGGCCACCTGAAGGCGATAGCGTCCCGCCTCGTAAGTGAAGGCGCCGTTGGGGCTGAGGGAGTCGTAGGCGAGCACGAGGACCGTGCTGACGGTTTCGCCGTTGCGCAGTTCGTAGGCCAGGCTGGGCGAAAGCGCGTTGGAATCGGGGAGTTCGAACTCGTAGGGGCGCCCACGTTCCGGAGCCACGTAGATCCGCACGTCGCGCCCGATGGCGATGCGCCCGGCGAACTCCGCCTTGAACTTGCCGGGCACCGGCTGGCCCGTCAGCATGACCTCCAGCAGCACCGGCTCGCCCACGACGACCGAGGGCGTCAGCAGGCGCATCGATTGCCGGATCTCGCGGCACACCGCCCCTTCGCTGAAGGGCTGGTCCGACTCGATGGAGGAAATCACCGCCGGAGCCTTCAGCGTCTCGGGAATCCCGGCGGCGAACGCCTGCGCGCCGAGCCCCCACGCCAGCGCCGCCAGCGTCAGTGCCTTCCATCCTTGTCGTGCTGTCATGGCCATGCGCGAACCTCTCAAAAAACGCGGGAGTCCTGTGCCGGACCCCCGTCAAATCCATCAGACCCCGGCGCCGGGCGCCCGGTTTGTCCTCCGGCCTCCGGGCTCAGGGCGAACCCGGCGGCAACCCCGTGTCGCCGTACCCCTCCAGAACACGGAAAACGTCGTACTTCACCGCCTCCTTGCACGCCTTTTCCGCAAGGTCCTCCATCACGCCCACCTGCGAGCGGAACATGTCCGTGTCCTCGCCCTCCCACGCCCAGACAACGCGCTCCTTGCCCACGTCCCAGAGCGAAATCTCCAACTCCACGCGGCTGCTCCACCAATCGAACGCCATGTGGTGAATCGTGCGCGACTGCGCGATCTCGGTGGCCAGGACGTAATCGACGTTGAGCGAGCGGCCATAGTCCACGGGACTCTGGCTTTCGAGCACGTCGAGGCGCTGCTCGGGGGTAAGATCGGGGTACGCACGCGCCAGCAGGCGCTCCTTTTGCGCCATGTAGGCCCGCAGGTCGGTGCGCGAAAAGACGCTGACGCCCGGGGCCTTGGCGAACTCGCGCGCCAGCGCCTCGGCCGCGGCAACGCCCGCCTCGCCGTTGTCGTAGCGGTCGCGCGCCGAAAGCCAGTAGCCCGCGATCGACTTGCGCGTCTCCCCCGCTCCCGGCGCCATCGTGCCGTTCAGAACGGCAACCGTCACCTGGCGCACAACCGGTGGCTTCTTGCTGCAACCCACGGCGCCGAGCAACAGCACGGCGAACAGAGCCAGGGCGATGAAAGGACGGGGGGAAACCATGAAGCCTCCGCGAGAGCAAACCTGCGCCCCAGATGCCGCCGCGCCCCGGCAAGGGTCAAGTGAAGGCATGGGCGCAAAGGAGGCGGGGCGGCGATCCACCCGCCCAAGAACAAAGCCGCCCCGGACCAGTGAAGTCCGGGGCGGCTTTGGAAGTGAATGGCGGGAGCGACGAGACTTGAACTCGCGGCCTCCGGCGTGACAGGCCGGCGCTCTAACCAACTGAGCTACGCCCCCGCAAATTTTGCAGCCTTCTGTGCGGCTGGTGGGCGGAACAGGATTCGAACCTGTGACCCCCAGCTTGTAAGGCTGGTGCTCTAACCATCTGAGCTACCCGCCCATCCGCACCGGTCCGCTTTGCTTGCGGCCCCGCGCTGCGTCAGGCGGGAACGGAAAGGTCAACATCCGCCCCTCCGCCGTCAAGCACGAAAAACATAAAAAACGACGGGTGATGGGCCGCCGCCGGGATCACGCTCATTCGCACGGCGTCAGACCGAGCCACTTCTGGAAGATCCCCTGCGCGTCTCCGGCAGTGACGTACCCGTCGCCACCGGGCGGGCAGATGTCGGCCGAGTCCGTGTCAGCGCCGGGAGGGCACGCGCCAATCGAACAAGCAAAAGCGTCTTCCGCGTCGGCCGGAGTCACGCCGCCGTCCTTGTTCACGTCGCCGCTGGCCAGCGGCTTTTCGACAAGCACGTAGTACCCCTTCGACCACACGACGCCACCGATGCGCTTCTTGCTCGTGTCGATCAACGGGTGCTGGGATTCGGTCCACGGACCGTCGGGGGTCTCGGAATAGTAGAGCCGCAGCCGTGCGGGATTAAGTCCGGCGACCTCGCTGTCGAGGTACTTCAGGGTGATGTTGGCACCATCCCATCCCGGGCGGTCCCACTCGCCGATCCAATGGACCGATGCCGCCGGACCAGGCAGATTCGAGAGGCCGTCAAGATTACGACGGATGGTCACCGTCATCAGGCTCGCGTTGCCATTCCCGTCATCGCCCGAGCCGAAGTCGATCCAGAGACGCGAGTGCGGGATCGTGTGACTGCCGTCTCCCAGCATGCCGACTCCTGCGCGCGGAGCATCGCCCGGAGCGATGTAGCGCCGAACCGTCAAACTCGTCGGCCCGTCATCACCATAGACGAGGTAGGTTTCTCCTTTGTAGACTGCGGCATATGGAGTTGCCAGAACACCATCGAGATTCCCGTCTCCATCGAAGTCGAATCCGGATGAGATTGTCATGCCAAGCTGATCATACTCCATGGCTCCATCAATGCGAACGCCATGCTGGGCATCAAACTCTTCCAGAATGAAGGGGGAGGCCAAGCGACCTGCTTCGTAATGCAAGAGGAAGACCGATCCCCTGCCTGGAACGTAGGGATAGGTTCTCCCAGGTGCTCCAATTGCCAAAACTGCCGAACCTGTGGAATCGTAACCCCAAAGTCCGAGACTTGTTCCCGCCAGATCGCCCTCTCTTCCGTGAATCTCGGCGAAAGAGTTCTTTGTCATGGGATCGGCACTTGCCATCGAAGAGTAAGCGAACAGGGAGACACGGCCATGCTCTCCGATCGTACTGTCCAGTTCTTCAGGAACATACCAAGGCGCCCCAACGGCGAACTCATTTCGTCCATCAGCAACTATGTCGCCAATCGGTCTAATTGCACCCGATCCACGCAATACAAAACCATTCTGGCCATCCAATGTATCAATATCAATGGCATCAGTGAAGCCTGTGCGGCTTCCATAAATAACATAGACAACCCAAGCTGGTGCTCTGTAGTAAGTTAGCAATTCAATCGAAAAATCGTCAATTCCGTCGCCGTTCACATCACCCAAACCGCTGATACTGGCGACATCGTCCGATCCGCCCTTCAAGGAGATCCGTGCAATACCGGGTAGTTCCTCATTGATGTTAACGGCCTTTGGCCAGACTCCTGCTCTACCAAGAACGATAGAGCCTCTCATGTTACTGGAAGAGGATATTGAGTCCTTCCAGAAGAGGAGATCATCGAAACCGTCCCCATTGATGTCTCCCACACCTCCCGCGGACAATCGGGTTTCACTTGTCCCTTCGGACGCACAAACTCGCACCGTCCCAATGGATTCCTCAGTACTCTTGCTAATTTGATAATTTGGAACTGACGTTCCAAGAAATAGGTAGCCCGCGCTGTCAGTGCCAGCCTTGGAATTGACAAGAAAATCAGAGTACCCGTCACCATTGACGTCGCCAACTCCAGTCATGTCTAGCATGCCGAGTTCCGAGTTGGCCGCTAAGCCATCTAGGAAGAATCCACGGCTGCCGGTCAAATACTCAAGAGATTCGACCCCTTGGGGCCACTCCGGAGCGCATCCAAAAATGACATTAAATCGTCCTTTGCAGAGTGTTATATAGCTAAGAGTAAAAATGTTAAAGATTTCGCTGGTTTCCCCTGGCATGGAAGCTGCAATGTCTTCGAGTCCATCGCCGTTTATATCACCAATGCCAGCCGTCCTGTAGCCGAAACGATACCTATTGGTACCGTAATGTGTATGGACATAGAGATCCCCCGGATTAATCCGCACACCATTCCTGCCATCAAGGTCCATGACATTAAAGGGATGCGTCAACTCGGCCAGGGCCAAACCTCCCAGTGCCAGAGCCATCAGCACCAGCACCGCCCGCACCACTCCAAAGATACCGCGCTTCGTTTTCATCGAGAGCCTCCCTCTCACGCACTGAACACAGGATAGGACATCGCGGCGCGGGTGTCAGGGGAAAATGTTGGACCCCTGCCGGGGTCCGGGTCTGGGGATGGGCCCGGTTCCCCGCGTTGAAGCGCGGGGCTATTGATGTCGCGTCCCTGCCGGGACGCCGGCGCCGGTCTTCCCTGTCGTTACTTCTTGTTCCGAGAAGAACCTGAGGGACTGAGCGCGTGCTTTCAGGAAGGGTCCGGCCGCAGCGCGGCCGAAGATGGGTAGCCGGGCGGTGAGCGAAGCGAACCCCCGGTACGCGCCCAATGATCCCTGCGCGCCCCGAAGGGTGCGCCACAACAACGGTCGATTCTTGCGTCCCGTCAGGACGCGACAACAAACACGCCGTCAACCGTGGGACTCGCTGCGCTCGCCCCACGGCTACCCGGATTCGCCCCTGTCGGGACGACGAAATCCGCACTGGGAAAACGTTCCTTGCAGCGCAACGCCTCTCCCCCCTCTCTCCCGCTGGAGACAAACCCGAGGCCAATGCCGTTCTGGGAAAGGGAACGAAGGTGAGGTCCCTCCCCTTCGAATACAAACCCGAGAGGCGCCCTGCCGCCTCAGGAGACCCCCCTGCCCCCTTCCCCGTTGCCCCGCACGGAGCGGGTGCGGCCCATCGGCGGATCATGACGGCCGCTTCCTCCAGCCCGAACTCCCTCGCCACCACCCGCCGCGCGATGCTGCTCGTGCTGGCCGGGGCCGTGCTCTGGAGCACCGGCGGGGTCTTCATCAAGCTGCTCGTGCGCGATCCGGGCTGGGGACCGTTCGCGATCAGCACGGGGCGTTCGGCCCTGGCGGCCGCGCTCTTCTTCGTCGTCCTGCGCGGACGGATTCGCATTCCCGGCGGGCGCAGCGGCCGGTGGTTTTGGGCGGGTGCGCTCTCCTATGCCTATGTGGTGACGGCGTTCGTTGTGGCCACGAAGATGACGACGGCGGCGAACGCGATCATTTTGCAAGACACGGCGCCGCTGTGGGTGCTGGCGTTTGGCGGGGTGCTGCTGGGCGAGCGCGCGCGTTGGCGCGACGGCGCGGCTCTGGCCGCCGGACTGGCGGGCGTGGTGCTCTGCGTGCGTCACGGCCTGATGCAGCCGCGTCCGGGCGGGTTGCTCTCGCCGCAGACGGCGGGCGACTTCCTGGCGCTTTCCTCCGGGGCGGCGTTCGGGCTGACGACGCTGGCGATGCGGCGCCTGTCGCGCGCCGCGGGAACGCCGGAGAGCGAGGACCACGCGGCGCTCGCGTTTCTGTGCGTGGGCAATGTGGTGGCCGTCGGCGCGGGGCTGGCGGGCACGTTTGCCGTGGGCACGGCGTTCCGGGTGCCTTCGCTGGCGGGGCTGGCGGTGCCGCTGCTGATGCTGGTGTGGCTGGGGCTTGGGCAGCTCGGCGCCGGCTACCTGCTCGTACAGCGTGGCCTGCGCCGTCTCCCCGCGTTCCAGGCGTCGATGCTCATGCTGCTCGAACCGATTCTCAATCCGCTGTGGGTGGCGCTGATGGCGTCGGAGATTCCGCCGGGCACGACGATGATCGGCGGCGCGCTGGTGCTGGCGGGAATGACGATCGGCCTGACGGGCAAACGCGCGCCTTTATAGGGATTCCCGAAAGTCTTGCGGTGGACATCGCAAAGAGCAGAGTTCACTTTGGCACTATTCGTTCAGTCGTCCCTACGGGACTCCGGCTTCTTATTGATTTCGGATTCCCAGAACTAAAGTGCTGGGCTACGATGAGTCGTCCCTACGGGACTCCATTTCTTGACCGACGGCGGCTGCTGTCATTACTCGACGTAGTTCGTGTCGATTCGTGCTATTCGTGGTTCTGCTTTTCTCCGTGTCTCCAGCTTGGCCCGCCGTAGCCTTTGGCGAAGGCGGCTGTCTCCGTGGTGGAATTGCATCCCATCACGATGCGACTCTCGGAAGACACGTCAGCCTGAACGCCGCGCCCGCCACGTTTCGCGCGCGGCGGCGACCACCGTTTCGACTTCCAGAAAACGCAGGCACGCCATCCGGTCCACGCCTTCCAGCGGGCACACCGTCTTCCAGCACGGCACGCAGGGGAGCTCGGTGCGCTGGATCATCGGGCCGGACTCGCGCGGCCACGGGCGATTGCGCTCGCCGTCGGAAGCACCAAAAATCGAGACCGTCGGCACGCCCAGCATTCCGGCCAGGTGCGTCGGCCCCGTGTCGCCCCCGATGAAGAGCGAGCACAGCGAGATGAGCACCGCGAGCTCGCGAATGCGCGTGGGCGGCGCGACGACGTGGGGAACGCCGCGTTCGGCAAGGGCGGCGGCGATGACGTCGCGCGCGGCTTCCTCGCCCGGTCCCCAGAGCACCAGGGGGACGAGGCCGTCGGACTCGGCGAGCGCCGCGCCGGTGGCCGCGAACTTTTCGGGCGCCCAGCGTTTGCTGGCCCAGCCTGCACCGGGATTGAGCGCAAGCAGCGGCGCGGAGCCGTCGCGCCCCGCGTCTCGCAGCAGCGCACGCATTGCGTCCTTCTCCTCCGCGCGCAGCCCCATCGTCCCCACGGCGTCCATGACAGGGTCGATGCCGAGCCCTTCGAGCAGACAGAGGTTGCGCTCGACCACGTGCTTTGCGGCGGGCGACGGCGTCACCTTCAGGTTGGTGAACCACTTGTTGATTTCGCGGCCGTCCTCGTCGCCATAGCCCACGCGGATGCGCGCACCGCACGCCCTGGCCACGAGCCCGGACTTGGTGAGGCCGTGAATGTCGAGCGCGGCCTCCCATCCTTCGCGCCGGATTTCCCGGAAGAACGGGCGGATCTCGGGGAAGTACAGCCGCGCGAAGTTCTTCTTCCAGCGCTTCTTCGGAATCACGTACAGGCGGTCGAGATAGGGATGGTTTTCGAGCAGCGGCGCGGAGAGTTCCTCGACAACCCATCCGAGCCGCGCCTTGGGCAGCGCCTGGCGCAACGCCGTGAGCACCGGCAGCGCGTGGATCACGTCGCCAATGGCGGAAAGACGAACGATGAGAACCGAGGAGGGTGCCATGCGGCGCGGACTCCGTCCGGAGAGTGACGCCGCACGGTCGGCAACACGGCGCAACAGTGGCAAGGGAAGGGTTGGACGCAGGACGATCCCGAAGTCCTGCACTTTGAGACTTGCCTGGAAGCTTCCTGGCAACGCGGGAACTTCCATTGCGGCGTGCGTTCACACTCCTCCACGGTGGTGGACCCTACCCTCTCCGACCCGCGAGGACCGCGTGAGCACTGCCGCCCCGTTCGACACAACCCGCCCGGCCACCGGCGAACTCCTCGGCAAAATCCTGCGCCTCGGCACTCCCGCTGTTCTCGAAAACCTCCTTTCCTCCGCCATCATCCTGACCGACGTCCTGATGCTGGCGCGCCTGAGCAACAACACCATCTTCCTCGCCTCCACGGCGTTGACCGGCGTGTTCTTCTGGCGCGTGGTCAACGTCTTCGGCTGCACGCAGACCGGTGTGGGCGCCTACGTCGCCCGGCGCTGGGGCGAGGAGCGCCACGACGAGGCCAACCGCGCGCTCGGCCACGTCATTGTTCTCGGCGCCCTGATCGGTCTGGCTGCCGGCATTCTGCTCTGGTTTCTCTCGCCGGCGATCTTCCACATCATGGGAGCACGCGACGAGGTGCTCGCCATCAGCATCAGTTACTTCCGCATTCTCCTGCTCGTCTTTCCGGCGCGGCTGGCGCTGCTGAACATGACGGCCTCGATGCGGGCGGCGGGCGACACGCGAACACCGCTGCTGCTGATGTTCCTGATGATCGTGGCCAACATCGTGCTCAACTACCTGCTGATTTTCGGGCATTTTGGTTTTCCGTGCTGGCAGATGGACGGTGCGGGCGTTGCGTCGGCCCTGACGTTTCTGCTGGGGACGGGGGTGGGCATGGCGTTGCTGTGGCGTGGACTGCGTCCGCGGCGCCTGATTTCCAGCAACATCGGCGCGCCGATCGCCTACGATCCCCGCCAGGGCAACGAGCAGGCGAACATAAACCTGATACCTTCGACGCTTTCGAGCGGACTGCTGAAGCTGCGCGCCGCGATGCTCCGTCCCTGGATTCGCGGTGTCACCCCGGCGATTCTGCGCATCTCGCGCCCAGCGCTGGGCGAGGAGCTGCTCTACTCCGTCAGTTTCCTGACCTACCTCGGCATGGTCGGACGTTTCGGCCCCGAAGTCCTCGCCGCGCATTCGGCAACGGTGCGCATCGAATCGCTGAGCTTCACGGGCGGCTGGGGCGTGGCCGTGGCGACGGGCGCAATGATCGGCCAGGCTCTTGGCGCGCGGCAGCTCGGCCTCGCACGCCGGTTGTTTTCCTTCAACGCCAGCCTTTCGATGATGGCCATGGGAGTCATGGGGATCGTGTTCGTTACGATGCCCGATACGTTGCTCGGGTTCTTCCGCTTGGGCGGCCCGTCACTCGACGTCGGGCGGATGATTCTGTACATTCTCGGTTTCGCGCAGATCCCCATGGCGGCAACGATGTGCATGATGGGCGGGCTGAAGGGCGCGGGCGACACGCTCTCCCCGCTGCTCGCGCAGTTCGTCGGCGTCGTTGTGGTGCGCCTGGGAATCGGGTACCTGCTCACATGGCCGCTGGGACTGGGCGTGCTCGGGATTTACTACGCCACGGCGCTGGACTGGCTGGCGCGTTCGATCTTCCTCGGCTGGTGCGTGTGGCGGGGAAGATGGGAGAGGGTGAAGGTGTAGGAGGTTTGCCGGGGTTGGCGATGCAACAAACCACGACCCCGGCATGGGTCGAACGCCTTCCCCCAAGAGCCCAGCCCACGGCAAATCCCGACTTTGAAAACGTCCTGACTTTCCCCGTGCAATCCGGCGCAGGCCCCCCCTAGCATCCGCGCACCCCATTCCCGCCGAGCCGTTCCCGCTTCATGTCCTTCGAATCCTCCCTCCTCGAAAATCTCAATCCCCAGCAGTGCGAAGCCGTGAAGCACCACGGCACGCCGTTGCTGATTGTTGCCGGTGCGGGCAGCGGCAAGACCCGCGTCATCACGCACCGCATTGCCTGGCTGCACACCGTGATCGGCATTCCCGTGTGGCAGATTCTCGCCGTGACGTTCACAAACAAGGCCGCGCGCGAAATGCGCCAGCGCGTCGCGGCGCTGCTCGGCGTGCCCGACGATCCCTCGCTCGCCATTTCCACGTTCCACAGCCGCTGTGCCGCAATCCTGCGCCGCGAGGCCGCCGAAGCAGGACTCGAATCGAACTATGCCATCCTCGATGATCGCGACCAGCGGACGGCCATCTCCAGGGCCATGGAGGACGCGGGCGTCAGCGACAAGGTCGTCAAGCCGGGGCAGGCGCAGAGCTTCATCAATCTCGCCAAGATGAAGATGCTCACCCCCCAGGATTGCGAAGAGGAATTCGCGGGCGACGATCTCCCCTACCTTCCGATCTACAAGGCCTACGAGGAAATCCTGCGCAAGAACAACAGCCTGGACTTCGAGGACCTCATCTTCCGCACGGTCCGCCTCTTTCAGGAGAAGCCTGCCGTGAAGGAAAAGTGGAACCGCAAGTTCCGCTACCTGCTCGTCGATGAGTTTCAGGACACAAACCTCAGCCAGTTCGAGCTGGTGAAGTTGCTCGCGGGCGAGGACGGCAACGTCTGCGTCGTCGGCGACGAGGATCAGTCGATCTATTCGTGGCGCGGCGCCGACGTCAAAAACCTCCTGCAATTCAAGGAGGCCTTCCCCGACGCCGTGCTCATTCGCCTGGAGCAGAACTACCGCTCGGTTGGCAATGTTCTCAAGGCCGCCGACTCGGTCATCTCGCGCAACACGATGCGCATCGGCAAGACGCTGTGGACCGAGCGCGAGGAAGGCCATCCGATCCGCGCACTCGCCGGGTACGATGACGTGGAGGAAGCCGACCAGGTGGCGGCATCCATCGCGGGCCTCATTGGCTCGGACGGGATCCCGCCCACGGAGATCGCCATCTTCTATCGCACACACGCCCTGGCACGCGTGCTGGAGGACGGCCTGCGCAAGTACCGCATTCCCTATCGTATCGTCGGCGGCACGCGCTTCTACGACCGCGCGGAAATCAAGGACATCCTCTGCTTCCTGCGCCTGGCCATCACGCCTACAAACGACCTGGCTTTCGAGCGTGTCGTCAACGTCCCGACGCGCGGCATCGGCAAGAAGACGCTGGGCGACATCATCGAGTGCGCGGGACGCGAACGCCTCAGCGCCTTTGAAGCCTCGCAGAAGATGCTCGCCGCGGGAGACGTGAAAGGGAAGGCCAAGAAGGGCCTCGAGGAGTTCATCGCCATGGTGCGCGAATGGCACGACGCTGCGGGCACCATCGGCGTCAACGAGTTGCTCAAGCGCGTCCTGGCCGACACGAAGTACAAGACCGAAGGGCTCGGCGACACCTCGTCTCTCGACGGCCGCTCGCGCCTCGAAAACATCGAGGAGTTCGAGGAGGCCGTCGTCGCCTTCGAGCAGTCGCAGGCCGACCACGGCGTCAGTGCGTTCCTCGAAGTGCTCGCGCTCGATGCCAACCGCGAAGAGCAGGAAGGCCGCCCCACCGTCAGCCTGATGACTGTTCACAATGCCAAGGGGCTGGAGTTCGACTACGTCTTCGTCGTCGGACTCGATCATGGCGTCTTTCCGAACAGCCGGACGTTCGACAACCCCGACCAGTATGAGGAGGAACGGCGCCTGTTCTACGTGGCGCTCACGCGGGCGCGCGAGCAACTCACGCTCAGCCGTGCCATGCGCCGCCGCTTCCAGGGCTTCTACGATTCCACCACGCCCTCGCAGTTCCTGACGGAAGTGGACCCGGAGGTCTTCGAGCCGGGCGCACGTCGCACGCTGGGACTGGAGGGACGCGACGCGGCGTCCTCGCGCTACAGCGATCGCTCCAGGAGCCCGCAGGGCCAACCCTACACCACCCGCAAGTTCGGCAGCACCTACCGCGGCGGAACGCCCCCACGCTCCGTGGCGCCACGCTCGGGGCGGGGCTCCTACGAAATCGGCGACATGGTGGAGCACACCGTGCTTGGCAGAGGCACGATCACGCAAAAGGGCGGACGCCCCGGAGGCGAACGCGTCTATGTGGAGTTCGAGGATGGCCGCGAACAGGAATTCGTCCTCAAGTTCGCGCCACTGAAAAAGATCACGCGGTGATGGAAGACGATTTCACCAGCCGCCTTCGCCCAAGGCTACGGCGGGCCAAGCGGAGAAGAGATCGCGAAACAAAGGAAACGGAACCACGAATCGCACGAATCGGCACGAAGAGTGCCCATGCAGGCGGTAGCCGTTGTCAGTTTAGGAAGGGAGTCCCGAAGGGACGACTGAACGATTGATGGCAAAGAGCACACTCCCTCGAGAACGTCCTGCCAGAATTCACACGTTCTTCCCGTTCTCCACGCGGAACGGGAACACCAGCTTCACGTCGGGCTTGCCCGGAATATCGAGCACGACCTCGAAGCACCACTCGATGGCGTTGTTCGACGCCTTGAACGAGTGCATCGCGCTGGCAGGGAGTTCAATGCGCGCCGAGACGGACACGCCGTTGCGCACGTCGTTCGGCGCAATGAGCGCAACGCTCTCCTCGACGACGTTGTCGCTCTTCATCACGCGACGCGTTCCCTGACGGTACCACGCCTTCTCGCGGCAAATGAGTTTGACTTCGCCCGAGTTGAGTTCCCTCACGCCAGGATGCCGGACGAGCACCTCGGACTCCGCCCCCGGAGCAAGCGGCTCGCGTTCGATCTCCACCTGCGGGTCGCCCGTCAGGATCGCATAGAGCACCTTGTGCACAAAGAGCCCGATAAGAAACAGGCCGATGAGCGGAAACAGCCCAATCATGAACTTGACGGGAAGCGGTCCGCCCTGCCGCAGCACGGCCACCAACGCCGTCCAGGAGATGCCGTTCCAGAAGAGCGCGAGAAGCGCGAAGCCAAGAATCCGTGCCGCCACGGAATGCTCGGGGCGCAGGGCCACGCGCAGGCGCTTCCCCTTGCTGGTCTTGAGTTTCGGAAAGCAGTCAACCGCCTTGTTGCCCGCCGCGCCTGGCCGGCGTGTGCGCTTCATGAACATCGCCACCACGCCAATGCCGCCGACCGCCATGAAGACGAGGGGCAGCAACAGGAACAGCCAACCCCACCCCACGCCGTACTCGATCACCGCCTGGCGGGGATCACGCGGGTTCACCCAGCACGTGTACGTGTTGCCCACCGTGTAGCGGTCGAGCCGTTTGTGCGCCCACCCGCGCGAACTCGAAACCTTCATGACCTTGTAGCCGGTCGCTTCGTACGTCTCGCCCTCGTACTCATAGCGAAAACGAAACTCCGGCCGATGCGAGTTGCCGTCGGAACTACGGGACGTCAGCATCTTCTTCTCTAGCAGGGTGCAGGGAACCGGCTCCCAAGTGCGTCCCACGCGGATTTCGTCAACGTACCCCTTGCCAAGAAGCACCAGAAACCCGGCACCGAAAGCAAAGAACACAAAGAAGAAGAGTGCGCCGCATCCGCGCGCGGCGAGCGTGTCCTTTCTCTTTCCGCGTCTGCGGCCCATAGGGCATCGGCTCCGATTGGTGGGGAGGGAAATACGTTTCGACAAAGGTGCCTATTCATGCAGCGCGACGGGCACCACAAGAAAAACGCAATGGCGTGGTGCGCGGTTCGAGGATCACGAACACGGAAGGGTTTCAGCGTGCGGGAGCCTTCTTGAAGCTGCGGCACCAAGACCCTTCGGGGCGCGGGAGCGCGCAAGAAGACAAAACGGAAAAACGATGCGATGAAAAATGGCAGGCACTGGAGACTGAAAACAAAAACATCTCCCGGAACCGTGAGGCGGTTCCGGGAGATGCAGGCTGCGAAGCAGGGGTGATTACTTGGCTGCTGCCTTCAGTTCCTTCGCGAGGTTCTTCTTCTCCCACTCGAACTCCTTCAGCTCGCGGCCGAAGTGTCCGTAGGCAGCCGTCAGGCTGTAGATCGGGCGCAGGAGGTTGAGGCGTTCGATGATTGCGTTGGGGCGCAGATCGACGGTCTTGCGCACAAGGCGCGCGATGTCGATGTCGCTGAGCGGACCACTGCCGTCAGTCTGGACGAGCACGGAAACGGGCTGGGCCACGCCAATGGCGTAGGCGAGCTGGATTTCGCAGCGCTTGGCCAGCTTGGCCGCCACGATGTTCTTCGCGAGGTAGCGGGCCATGTACGCGGCCGAGCGGTCGACCTTGCTCGGATCCTTGCCGCTGAACGCGCCACCGCCGTGGGCTCCCTTGCCGCCGTAGGTATCGACGATGATCTTGCGGCCCGTCAGTCCGGCGTCGCCGTGGGGGCCGCCGACTTCAAAGCGCCCCGTGGGGTTGATGTGGTACTTGATGTTGCCGGCATCGAGGCCCTTGTACTCGGGCTGCTTGAGCACCGGCCCGATCACCTTCTTGATGACTTCCTCGCGGATTTTCTTCTGCGAGACTTCGGGAGTATGCTGGGTGGAGATGACGATCGTGTCGATGCGCACGGGGGTGTCGCCGTCGTACTCGATGGTGACCTGCGACTTGCCGTCGGGGCGGAGCCAGCCCATCTTGCGGCGCGAATCGCGGCGCGCGTCGGCGAGTTCCTTCGTCAGCTTGTGCGCCAGCAGAATCGCCATCGGCATCAGCTCGGGCGTTTCGTCGCTGGCGTAGCCGAACATCATGCCCTGATCGCCGGCGCCCTGATTCACCTTCTTCTTGCGGTCGACGCCGCGTGCAATGTCCGGGCTCTGGGTGCCGAGGGCGTTGAGGACCGAGCACGAATCCGCGTCGAAGCGGCAGGTGGGATCGGTGTAGCCAATTCGGCGAATCGTCTCGCGCACGACGTTGGCGTAGTTGAACTGGGCGCTTGTCGTGATCTCGCCGCCGATGAGTGCCAACCCAGTGGTCACAAACGTTTCGCAGGCGACACGCGAACTCGTATCCTGCTCGATGCAGGCATCCAAAATGGCATCGGAAATCTGGTCGCTGACCTTGTCGGGGTGGCCTTCGGTGACCGATTCCGAGGTGAACAGGTGAAGACCCTTCATCGGATTCATTCCTTTGATCGCCGCCGGGGTTAGTCTTGGGTCAGTCGCCCACTCCGGCAGTCTCTGCGTGTTGGCTTCCATGAACCGGACGCGACGCTAGGAACCGCGAGGCCTCGGTGCAAGAGCGAACAACTCCCCGCGCTGTGTCATGGGTGCATCTCCCGGAACCGTGAGACGGTTCCAGCAGACGTCTTCAGTTCTCAGTTTCCAGTCCTGCAATCTCCAGCGCATCGCTTTCCTGCTTTCCGTTTTGCCCCCCAACCGCCCCGCATCCCGAAGGAATGGCAGTAATCGAGTAGGGGGACGGGTTGCCCCGTCCTCCCTCTCACACCACCGGACAAGCTCTGCGGCATCCGGCGGTTTCGTTTCCTCTGAGCATCAAGTA
>JASGMJ010000006.1 GCA_030156535.1 Candidatus Sumerlaeota bacterium | reverse complement strand
ATTCCCAAGAGAGTCGAAGAAGACCACGTCTCGGCCGAGATGGCCCCAACGGGGCCGAATCCCCTAGCCCAGGGCAAGTGCCGCAGGCACGCCGCCCTGGGTCCGGCCAGCAACACGGACCGCGCCCTGAAAGCGGCGCGATCCCAAACCGTCAGACCACCAGAAGCATGCTTCCGGCTATGAATCATCGAAGGATGATTAGGGGAGGATCTCGCCTTCGGCGAACCAGAGGCCGAGTTCGCGTTCGGCGCTCTCGGGGCTGTCGGAGCCGTGAACGACGTTCTCGGTGACGGCGGTGCAGAAGTCGCCGCGGATGCTGCCGGGCGCGGCGTTGGCGGGGTTGGTGGCCCCCATCAGGTTGCGCCAGTGCGCGATGGCGTTCTCGCCGCGAACGGCCAGGGCAACCACCGGTCCGCTCGTCATGAACGCCTTCAGATCGGGATAGAACGGCTTTTGGACGTGGGCTTCGTAGTGTTTGTCGCTCAGCTCGCTGCTCATCGTGATCATCTTCATGCCGACAAGGCGAAGGCCTTTACGCTCTACGCGGCCAATCACTTCGCCGACCAGGCCGCGGCGGACACCGTCGGGTTTCACGAGGACGAGGGTTGTTTCGACTGCCATGGTGCTGGACCTCACTATTGCGGAATGGGAGCGGGCGGCATCGGAAGGGGGCCGGGCGGAGACCGCAAGGGGGAAAAGGGGTGGGGACGTGGTTCGCCTCTCGAGGCTCGTGGTGCGCGGGGAAAGGCCCGCGTCCCGTGGGGTTGAGGCGCCGTTTCCGGCGTTGCCGGCCCAACCACGGTCCCCCGAAGCTGGGAAAACGGTCTCGCTTGCCGTTTGGCCTTGGGGGACAAAACGATTGACCGCTTTGGGACCGGCTGCGAACGCTGGCGCCTCAGGCCTCGACTGGCCCCGTTTCCTCCGGGATGCGGGGTCGCGCGTGCCATCGCGAAAGAGCGCCCGTTGCCAAGGGGACCATCGATGACGAGAAGTTCTTCGCCGGGCAAGGCACCGGCTGGATATACGCACCAGGAGATCAAGGAATTCCTGGAATTGGTGAGCCGTCTCGGGCTCGAAGAGATGGAAGTGGAGACGGAGGATTTCCGGCTCCACATCGTGGGGCGGCGCCCTGCGCCGGTGGCGGCTGTTGCGGCTGCTCCGGTGGCCCGCTCCGCCGAAGCCGAGGCGGGATCGGCCGCGCCCGCTCCGGCGGCTCCTGCTCCAGATCCGGCACCCGCCGCTCCGGTCGACGAGACGGCGAAGTACACGAAAGTGACGGCGCCGATGATCGGAACGTTCTACAACTCGCCCGCGCCGGATGCGCCGCCTTTCGTGAGCATCGGCGACGCGGTCGACGAGAGCAGCGTGCTGTGCATCATCGAAGCCATGAAGCTGATGAATGAAATCAAGGCGGAGACGCGCGGAGTGATCCGCAAAGTCCTCGTCGAGAATGGCCAGCCCGTGGAATACGGCCAGCCGATCTTCCTGATCGAGCCGAATTGACCGAGCGGCCCAACTGCCTGCCGGCGTGCCTGTACATTCACGCCGGGCCAAGACACGGGGACGAATGTTTCAGAAAATCCTGATCGCAAACCGGGGGGAAATCGCCGTCCGCATCATCCGCGCCTGCCGCGAGATGGGCATTCGGTCGGTGGCCGTCTATAGCGAGGCGGACCGCGACAGCCTCCACGTTCACGCCGCCGACGAGGCGCTGTGCATCGGCCCCCCCGCGGGTTCCGAAAGCTACCTCAACGTCGCCCGCATCATCAGTGCGGCCGAGGTCACCGACGCCGACGCCATCCATCCCGGCTACGGGTTCCTGGCCGAGAACGCCGACTTCGCCGAAGTCTGCGAAGAGTGCAACATGACGTTCATCGGCCCCTCGCCCGAAGCGATTCGCCGCATGGGCGACAAGGGGATCGCCAAGGAAACCGCCCGCATCGCCAAGTGCCCGACTGTGCCGGGGAGCGAGGGAATCGTCGATGACTTCGACGAGGCCATGGGGCTGGCAAAGGACATGGGTTTCCCCGTCCTCGTCAAAGCCGTGGCGGGGGGCGGCGGGCGCGGAATGCGTCTCGCCCAGACAGCCGCAGAATTCAAGAGCGCCTTCAACACCGCACGGGCCGAGGCGCGGGCCGCCTTTGGCAACCCCTCGGTTTACATCGAGAAGTACCTCTCGAACCCCAAGCACGTGGAAGTGCAGATTCTGGGAGACAAGCACGGCAACGTCGTGCATCTGGGCGAGCGCGACTGCTCGGTGCAGCGCCGTCACCAGAAGCTGATCGAGGAGGCGCCCTGCCCCGTCATTGGCGAGGAACTGCGGCGCAAGATGGGCGAGGCCGCCGTGGCCTGCGCGCGCGAATGCAACTACTCGGGCGCGGGCACCATCGAGTTCCTCCTCAGCGAGGATCGCCAGTCCTTCTACTTCATCGAAATGAACACCCGCGTGCAGGTCGAGCATCCCGTCACGGAATTCGTGACAGGCATCGACATCATTCGCGAGCAGATCGCCGTGGCGGCGGGGGAGAAGCTTTCCTTCAAGCAGAAGGATGTCAAACTCTTCGGGCACTCGATCGAATGCCGCATCAATGCTGAGGATCCGGACCGCAACTTCATGCCCTCGCCGGGCAAGCTGGTGGACTACGTTCCCCCTGGCGGGCCGGGCGTGCGCGTGGACAGCGCCTGCTACCCGGGCTACATCATCCCGCCCTTTTACGACTCGATGGTCGCCAAGCTGATCGTGTTCGACAAGACGCGCGACCACGCCATTGCGCGGATGCGCCGGGCGCTCAACGAGTTCGTCATCGAGGGAATCAAGACCACGATTCCGTTCCACCTGCAGGTGATGGACTCGGAGATTTTCCGGCGCGGAGACAGCGGAACGAACTTTCTCCAGATTTGGGAAGGCGCTCAACGCTAGACAACGGCATGCATGCCGGAGCACAATGCGGTTGCCCAACGACGGCGCAGGCGCGCCGCCCCAGGAGGTCCACACACGATGGCCGAGAAGCAAAAAACCGAAAAACAGACCCCCCAGACAGAAGAAGACTACGGACAGGAATTCGAGTTCCAGTACGCGGCGAGCGACGATGGCGTGATCCAGATCGGCGACGACGTGCTCGCCCGCATCGTCGAAATCGCCACGGGCGAAGTGGACGGCGTGTCACTGGAAAGCAAGTTCGCCCTCTCCGACCTGATCAACCTCAAGGACAAGGAGGCCGTCAAAGGCATCTCCATTGGCCGCAAAGAGGACGACAGCAGCGTCAACGTCACCGTCTCCGTCCGCATGGGCTACGGCAAGGACATGTACGACCTGGCCATGAGGCTGCGCAAGCACGTGAAGGCAACCGTGGAGAAGATGACGCACGTCATCGTGCGCCGCGTGGACGTTCGCATCGTCGGTATCATCGTCGACCGGCCGGGCAAGGCGCCCGAAGGCACCCCCGAGGACGAAGAACAGTAAGTCCCGAGCGCCCCGGCCGGAGGAGGCCAGCCCCGTGAAAGTGACTGCTACCCGCATTCTGTTTCTCTTCTGCCTGATGGCCCTGCTGGCGATCGGGGTGGACTGGATTCTGTACACGTCCCAGGTTCTTTCCGCGTTCACCTTCGGCAAGGCGGATGCCTACCAGGGGATGCGCTCGATTTCCGGCGGCACGCTGTCGTTCTGGGTGGGGGTGGCGCTTGTGCTGCTGCCGCTTCTGGCGCTGGCGTCGTGGCTGCTGATCGGGCGTGACAATTCGATCCGCGCGCGTGGCAAGGACGGCGACCTGATCCGTTTTCAGCCCGAGGCCATCGAGCGCAGCGTAACACGCGCCGTGAAGGAAAAGTGCGAGGAAGTCATCAAGGTGCGCGCGGAAGCCCGCCAGGGCAAGCGCCTCGCGCCCTTCGTGCGGATTCACGTGGCGGTGCTCGACACGCTCCCCGTCCCCCAGGTTCGCACCAACGTGCGGGCGGTGGCCGTGGAAGTGCTCGAGCACCTGCTCGGCCTTTCGGACCCGCGCCAGGTCCACGTCGTGATCCACGATGTTGCCAATGCGGATGCCGGACGGCCGCGCCGCAAGCGCCCCGCCTCAGAAGGCAAGAAGTCCCGCCGCCCCGCAGAGTCCCCCCGCAAGCCCGCCGAACGCCGCGCCCTCCCCGCCGAACCCGGCGAGAAGTCTTCCGCACCCAAGTCCCCCACCACCCCGAAGGCCCCCGAAGCATGACCGAGGACCGCATCCTCCATACTTACGACGCCGCCGCCGAGTGGGCTGACAAGCACCGCGCAGCCGGGCGCACTGTCGTCTTCACCAACGGCGTGTTCGACCTGCTGCACAACGGGCATCTGGATTCCCTGCGCAAGTGCAGGGCCGAGGGTGACGTTCTGATCGTGGGGCTGAACGACGACGATTCAGTCCGGCGCCTCAAGGGCCCAGGGCGCCCGATTCTGCCGCTGGACCAGCGCCTGCGCCTGGTCGCCTCGCTGCATTGCGTGGACGCGGTTGTGGCGTTTTCCGAGGACACGCCGGCCCGGATCATCGAAGCTGTGGCACCCAATGTGCTGGTCAAGGGGGGGCACTACACGATCCCCGAAATCGTGGGGCACGAGTTTGTCCTTGATCGCGGGGGGCGCGTCCTATCCCTTCCTTTGCTCCCGGGCTGCTCGACGAGCAGCTTGGTGGACCGCGTGAAGGAGCGTTTCGCCCCCGGGCGGTCCTGAGTGGAAAATCCGGCCCCCGGTGGGCCCCCAACATGAGGTAAGAGTATGGCTGGCAAGATCGAGATGGAAATCGCCTTTCCGGACATCGTGAACAACGCCCAGGTGAACCACCCGACGTTCGGCCCCGGCCGCGTGCTGTTGCGCACGGGCGAGGACGAGAAGAGCAAGGCGATCGTCAAGTTCAAGGAAGAGGGCGAGAAGAAGCTGGCCCTGCGCTTTGCCAAGCTGACCGTCGACAAGGTTGAGGAAGAACCGGTGGCGGAGAAGGAAGGCGAGGCGTGAGCGAGACCGTCCGGCTCGACCGCGTCGAGGAAATCACGCTCGACCGCGTACGCCACGTGGCGTTGCTCGCGCGCTTGGAGCTGGGCGAGGAGGAGGCCGTGCGCTTCTCCCGCGAGCTCACCGGCATCATGACGCACATCAACAAGCTGGGAGAGCTGGACCTCGAAGGGGTCGAGCCCACCAGCCACGCCATCCCCACGGCCAATGTCTTCCGCGAAGACACGGCACGCCCGGGGCTCTCCAACGACGAGGGCCTCGCCAACGCTCCGGAGAAGGACGAGGGGTGCTTCAAGGTGCCCCAGATTATCTGACCCCATCATGAGTTTTCCCACGGCCCACGACCTGATTGCGCGCCTGGAGGCGGGCGAGACCACCGCCCGGCAGGCAGCCGAAGCCAGTCTTGCCACCATCGAGCGCCAGAACCCACAGCTCAACGCCCTGCTGGCCGTGACGGCCGAGCAGGCCCTTGCCGATGCCGATGCCGCTGACGCGCGCCGCCAGGCGGGCAAGCCGCTCTCGCGTCTCGACGGCGTTCCCATCGCCGTGAAGGACAACATGTGCACGCGCGGCGTACCGACAACGTGCGCCAGCCGGATTCTTGAGAATTTCCGTCCCCCCTATGACGCCACGGCAGTGCGGAAACTGCGCGAGGCAGGCGCCGTGCTGCTCGGCAAGGCGAACCTCGATGAGTTCGCGATGGGAAGCTCCAACGAGTTCAGCGCCTTCGGTCCCGCCCGCAACCCGTGGAATCCCGAGTGCGTTCCCGGCGGCTCCTCGGGTGGCTCGGCCGTGGCCGTGGCCTCGGGTATGGTGCCGTGGTCACTCGGCAGCGACACGGGCGGCTCGATCCGCCAGCCTGCCAGCTTCTGCGGTGTCGTCGGCATGAAGCCCACCTACGGCCGCGTTTCGCGTTACGGGCTTGTGGCGTTCGCTTCGTCGCTCGACCAGATCGGGCCGTTCGCGCAGACCGTCGAGGACGCCGCGCTCCTGCTCGAAACCATCGCGGGGCACGACCCGCTCGACAGCACGAGCAGCACCGTGGACGTGCCGAAGTACAGCGAGACCGTGCGCAACGGTTCGCTGAAGGGGCTGAAGATCGGGCGCCCCGTGGAGTTCTTCGACGTGCAGGGCGTGGACCCGGAAGTCACCGCCGCGCTGAACGCTGCGCTCGACAAGGCCGCCTCCGAAGGCGCCGAAATCATCGACGTTCACATGCCCATCGCAACGGAGTACGCCGTCTCGGCGTACTACATCATCGCGGCTGCGGAGGCGAGTTCCAACCTCGCGCGCTACGACGGCGCGCATTACGGCTTCCGCGCGCCGGACACGGCCGACATCGTCGAAATGTTCTCGAAGTCGCGCGCCCAGGGCTTTGGTGCGGAGGTCAAACGCCGCATCATGCTCGGCACCTTCGTGCTCTCGGCCGAAACGTTCGACGCCTACTACGTGCGCGCCCAGAAGGCACGCACGCTGATTCAGCGCGACTACCGCGAGGCGCTGGAGAAGGTCGATGTGATCGCCGCGCCGACCGCGCCGACGGCGGCGTTCCCGTTGGGCTCGAAACTCGAAGACCCTGTTCAAATGTATCTGGCCGACATCTTCACGCTCTCCCTCAACCTCGCGGGCTACTGCGGGCTTTCGCTCCCCGTGGGTAGGACGAGCGCCGGGCTTCCCATTGGCCTTCAGCTCTTCGGCGGCGCCTTCGAGGAAACCAGGCTCCTGCAAGCTGCCTGGCAAGTTGAGCAGGTAGTGAAGTAGCTTTCGGCCTTCAGTTCTCAATTTTGTTGTGGGAGAGCGTGATTCGCTTTCTCCTTTGTGCATGGCGCGTCCTGCGTCCGGGGTGGGGGTCTTTCCCGCCTCCGTTTCGCCCTTCGGGGCAAGATTCTCCTTTTCAGAACGCCGCAACGCGCATTTTTCTTTTGTCCCGATGAGTCCGAACCGGGACAAAGGAGGCGTAAGATGCGAAGTCGGCACACTTTACAGGGGCTATTGGTCCTGATCTCCGTGCTATTGTTGCTGAATCTGGTCGCTCTGTTGGCGCGGCCGGAAGGAGCACCAGCAGGGCTTCTTCCACAAGCTCAGGCAGGGACGGTCCTCAAGTTGGAAGGTTCTCAGTTGGTGACGACGAATCAGGACGGCAGTATTATCACGCTTTGGGAATTGGGCAGGTACGTCGGCGACGGGTACCAAAGCGTGAAAGTCAGGTCGTTCGACTCCTCGGGAAACCGAGTCAAATAAGTTGCCGTTGCCCGGAAGAACCTGGGTGGGCCGGGACAGGGCGGAGCAGCTTGAATGTATATCTGCATCTCGGTGACAGGCAGGAACCGCCAGCCCACCACCTTTGTCTTTGACAAGGGAGAGATTTCGCTGGGCCGCTCCTCGAAAAACGATCTGCGTTTCGACCCCGAACTCGACGGGGCCGTCTCGCGCCATCATGCGCTCATCCGCCGCGACGAGGAGGATGGCTGCTACTACCTCAAGGATCTGGGCAGCACCCAGGGCACGTTCGTCAACGACGTCATGATCGACGGCGAAGTGCCGCTGCGCACACGCGACTCCGTTGTCCTTGGAATCAACGGGCCGCGCCTGCGCGTCACGTACGAGTCCACGCACGAAAGCACCATCGAGAGCAGCGTGCTGCTGCACCAGCGCTCCGCCCTGCAATTCCCGCTGGCGCTCTACCGCGATTTCCCCAAGCGCTACCACCTGTTCGTCAAGGTCGGCGAAGGGGGCTACGGACAGGTCTGGAAAGCGCAGCCGCGCGGCAGCGATCAGTGGTTCGCCATCAAGTTCCTCCGCCCCGAATTGCTGATGGGCGATTCCTCCACCGCCTTCATCCGCAGCAGCAAGGCCGTCCAGCGTTTCCAGCGTGAAGCCGAGTTGATGGAACGCCTGTGGGACAAGGGAGCCGACGGCATCGCCCGCATTTATGAGGCGGGCGGCGACCAGCGCGAAGGCTTCCTCTACATGATCATGGATTTCATCGACGGCGAACCGCTCGACCGCTTTGTCACCCGCCGCAAGCAGATGGAGGAGCAGCAGGTTCTGGCCATCCTGCGCAGTGTCGCCGAGTCGCTCGACCGCGCCCACTCCATCGAATGGTGGGATGCGGAAAAGGGGCGCGACATGAAGGGAATCGTCCACCGCGACATCAAGCCCAGCAACATCATCCTGCGCTCGAGTGACAACCGGGCGATCCTGTGTGACTTCGGCATCGCCGCCATCCAGGAGGGGGGCGACCGCCTGACGCTGCCCCAGGCACGGGTGTCCTCGTACAAGTTCACGGCCCCGGAGGTGCTGCTGAGCAACGTGATCTCGCCGGCCACAGACCTGTGGGGCCTTGCCGTCACGGGGTATGTCCTGATCTCCGGCGGGTTCTTCCCCTACAGCGGCATGGGGCTGGGCCCCACCCTGCGCAACATTCGCGAGGGCAACATCACGCCCATCATCGAGTACCGGCCGGAGATTTCCGCTCCCGTGGCCGAGTTCCTGCACCGTGCTCTCGATCCCGAGCCTTCCCGGCGCTTGGCGACTGCCCGCGAGTGGATCGAGCGCATCGATTCCATAAGCTCGGCCGAATAAAGCAGGTTGCGCAGGCGGGATTCCCCGGCCCATAATCACTCCCCGTAACAAGACGGTTCCTCAGTGTCTCATGGAGCGGAATCGCAGTATGGCAGCCGCGTATTCCCCGTCCGGCGGGACGGTTCACATCGACGATTTGGTCTCCGCTCTCAATCGCGCCATTTTCATGCGCGAGAGCCAGCAGGCCGCCCGTGCCTATGAGGAAGTGATTGACCGCAAGAAGGACTTTGTCCTTCCGGCGAACTCGCAATTCGACCTCGCACGGCTCCTCGAACTCGGCAACGAGCCCCGCATGGCCCTCCATGCCTACGAGCAAGTCCTTCTGCACTACCCCGAAGACCCCGTTTTCGCGCAAAGCCTTCGCGGCGCCGGGCATCTGGCCTATCGCCTCAAGAGTTTCAAGAAGTGCCGCGCCTATCTGGAGAAGTTCCTGGAGACCGCACCGGCGAACGCCGAACGCGTCGACGCGGAAAACATTCTGGGGCGTCTTCCCGACGGGAAGGGTGCCCCCAGCCGCAAGTCATGGGAGGCCTCGCCTGCGGGCGCGCCCATTCCGTCTTCCGGTGGAGAGCGCCCCACGCCCGCCCCCTCCGGGAGCCTGAAGGTGATGTCCACCGACCTTTACGAGGACAGCCAGGTCCAGCAGGCGGGAACCGGCGCCCCGATCTCTCTGGACGACGTCTACGTCGAGCCGGTGACCAATGAACTCGATGCGGAGGAAGCGGCACGCGAGGCCGGCGCCGCGGAACTCCGCAAGTCCCGCGAAAGCCGGGAAGAGGCTGCTCCGCCTCCGGCCGAGCCCGCCGTGCAGCCCGGCGACCACGAACGCATCCCCTCCTCAGGTGCCCACCGGCAAGCACCACCGTCGGACGAGTTCTTTCCTGCTCCTCCCGCGGGTGGTCCCGGCCAGCTCCCCCCCACGGCACACGTTGAGCTCCCCGACGAGCACGTCGAAGTGGAGAACCCCGAGCGCTTGGTCGATTACGACAAGTACGGCGAGACTCCTCCGTTGCGCATCAGTTCCCGGGACATTGGGAGAAAAGTGAATCAGGACCAGATCGCGATCCCGTCGCCGCGCGAGATCCCCCGCGAGGCACTGCCCGAAGCCGCGGGTTGGGGTGACGTCATGCCCGCGCGCACCCCGGAAGAAATCGCCCGCGAGGAGCGCGCCCTCCAGGTGGCGTCCGACGTCTCGCGCTACGAACCTCGTCTGGCGGAGGCGTGCGCCGAATACGTGCGGTCGGAGTTCGCCATCCTCCTCCCCATGAACGACGACATCCGCGTGGACTCCGTCGCCCGCATCCTGCGCAAGACCGAAGGGCTCTCTGACGACGAGGCCCGCGAGGCCATCGTGCAGCGCAAGGGCCTCATGCGCGAGAAGCTGACCTTCGAGGAAACTGTCGAGTTCTTCAACAAGGTGCGCCGGATGCAGCAGAAGCTCAGCTACATCCGCATCGAGCCCCGCCTGCTCCCTGACATGCGCTACGATGTCATGCAGGTCGATGTCCTCGATCCGGGCCTGCGCCTCAAGACATCCAAGGGAATCCGCAAAACGCGCTGGGAACACATTCGCCTGATCAGTTGCGGGCGCCTTGATCGTGAACCGACCGTCGACTTGTTCTGCAAGGAAACCTGCGAGCACTACCGCCTGCGTCATCCCGCGATAAGTTTTCACGCCATCGCCGAAGAACCGGGCGAGGACGAGAACCAATCCTGCAAGGCGTTCCTGCGGATGCTCGGCGATGTGTGCCCCGAGGCCATCGTTTCGCACACGGTGCGCAACCTGTTGTCCGGCAAGACCTACCGGCCGCAGAAGTTCGCCACGGAAGACGAGTACCGGCGCTACAACATGGTGCTGTTGCTGACGCACTTCGGCAAGGAAGTCGATCCCCAGGAACTGCTCGACGCCTCGCGTGCCATGTCGGCCAGCAGCACCGGGCACGGCCCCGGCGTGTAATGCCCCGCCTTTCGTCCGAACCGAGAGCCCCCATGTCTTCTCCCTCCGGCGTCAAGACCCTGTACGATGGACAACACCTCGTCCTCCGTCTGCGTGACGGCTGGGAGTACGCCGAACGCCCCGGCATCACGGGTATCATTGCCGTCGCCCCGGTGACCGATGACGGCAAGCTGGTGCTCGTCGAGCAGTACCGCATTCCCGTGCAGTGCGCCGTCATGGAGCTGCCCGCCGGACTTGTCGGTGACGACGGCCCGCCGGACGAAACGCTGGAGAGTGCGGCGCGCCGCGAGCTCCTCGAAGAGACGGGCTACGAAGCGCACACGTGGCGCCGCATTGCCTCAGGGCCGCCCTCGCCGGGTCTTTCCACGGAGGTCGTCACGTTCTTCCTCGCCACCGGTTTGCGGAAGACCGGGGCCGGAGGGGGCGTCGACGACGAAAGCATCATCGTCCACGAAGTGCCGATTGGCGGCGTGGGCGACTGGATTGCGGAGAAGGAACGCGCGGGATTCCTTGTCGATCCCAAGGTCTACATCGGGCTTCGCTTCGCCGAGAAGCATATTCGAGGAGGTCTCTCGTGAGCGAAGTCATGATTCCTTGTGAGTCCAGCCGTCCTTCGGCCGTCTCCGTGCCGGCAATTGTGGGTGCCGTGGTGATGGCCTTGATGACAGCGGTTCTGGTGTCCCTCGAAGTGGCAATTGTTCCGCTCTTGATCAACCGGTTCGAGCAACAGGGGATGGAACTCCCCGGCATTTCGCTCCTGGTCCTCAACGTGGACATGCTGATGCGTCAGTACTGGTTTCTGTTTCTGGCGTTCGTTGTGGGCGCCGGCACGGCTGGTGTGGCCGCGCCCATTGGGCATTTCCGCTGGGTTGCGTTCGCGCTCCCGCCCCTGCTGCCGCTGGGCGTGCTGCTGGGAGTGATTCCGGCGGTTCTGTTGATCTTGATCTGACAGCGCGTTATCTGCCCGTGCGTGCGCTGCCTGCCAAGCGGTCGAGCCGCAGGAAATCGGCTCCCGGCGTGGGCGGTTTGTTTTCCGCCATGTCGGCCAAGAGTTCGGCGACGACGGGGGCGAACTTGAAGCCGTGGCCGCTGAAGCCCGTTGCAGCGGCGATGCGGCTGCTGCCGGGGATGTGGCCGATGAGGAAGTGGCCGTCGGGCGAGAGGCAGTATTGGCGCACGGCCATGTCGCTGGGGACGAGTTCGCGGCTTTCGCCGCACAGCAGGCCGGGCGCAAAGTATTCGCGCGCGAAAGCCTCGATCATGGGGCGCACCAAGTCCTCCTGGTCGTCGATCCAGCGTTCGACGCGCATCTCCTCGCCCGAGTCCAGCGTGGCGATTTCCAGCAGCTCGGGTGTGTTGTCGTGGCGCCCGATCTTCAGCCCTTCCTCCGGCGTGTCATGATTGTCGGGCACGCCGTAGTAAATGCCGCGTGGCGATTCGATGGCAAAGCTGGGCATTGTTCCGGCGCGGATCAGTTGCTCGTTCTCGGCCAGGTACCAGAAGACGAGTTTGCGCAAGAGCGTGACTTCGATGCCGAATTGGGAGAGAAGGGGCTTTGCCCAGGGACCGGTTGTGAGAATCAGGAAGGGAGCCTCGAAGGTGCCCTCCTCGCTTTCGACGAGGACGCGTCCGGGCTCCTCGGTCCAGTGGCGGACGTGGTGGCAGTCGAGCAGGGTGGCACCATTGGCGCGTGCCGAGCTGGCAAAAGCCTCCAGGGCACGGTCGGCGTAGAGGTAGCCTCCACCCGGTTCGTGGACGGCAACGAGGTCCTTGTCCAGTGGGAAGCCAATGGCGGGAAAGCGCTCGTTGACCTCGCCGGGAGTCAGCAGCTCGCAGTCGAACGGGTACTTTTCGCGGGTGGCGAGCACGGGGGGGACGATGCGTCCCTTGGCGGGGCCTGCCGTCAGCATCCCGCAGGTGTTCAGCAGGGTCTGGCCGGATTCCTCCTCGGTGTCGCGCCAGAGATCGAAAGCGCGCTCCACGAGGGGAACGTAGGAGGGGTGTTCTGAATAGGCGCGGCGGATGATGCGGGTGGAGCCGTGCGAGCAGCCTTGGTCGTGATGAAGGTCGTATTGTTCGAGGCCGAGAGTGCGCAGGCCCCGGCGCGACAGCTCACGGCACGTGGCCAGACCCATGACACCAAGACCGACGACGATTGCGTCGTAGCGGTCGCGGATGGGCGCACTGCCCGGGCGGGGCAATCGAGGGGCGTCTTCGGACTGGGGAGGATCGGAAGAATCGCTGGAAGAGGGACTGTCGGCCATTTCCACAAACCTGAGGTACTGCGCCATTGCTGACGACGGTGCCATGGTAGGCTTGTGAGGTCGGAAGCTGTCAACACCGACCCGCGCCAATTGGAGTCTGTTGCTTCAGGAGAAAATAGTTAGGACTCCTTACGATCCGCGAAACGCTTAACTCGAACGGGGCGGCGGGGCATCGGGGTGGCCTTGTCACGGTGCGGTGGTCCGAAGAGCTTTTGGGCAGCGGGCTGCCCGATGAGAGCGCCCACAGGAACAACGAATGATTCGTCAAGGACACAGGTTTTCCATGTATCACCTCCAGTATGTTGCGGTTGGATTCCAGGCGGCCGTGCTACAACGGCACGCCCAGGAGATGTGTTTCGGTGACCTGCCGCGAAGCGAGCAGGAGATTCTGATGGAGCGTTCGCGCCGGGCGCTGGCCGAGCGCCGCCGTGCGCTGCGGCGTGGCGAAGGGGCCTGGCAGAGACGCTTGAAGGCCGTGCTGGCGGTGCTGTTCCCGCCGCCGCTGACGGGGTCGCCCTATCCCGAGGCGTAGTACGGGGCGGAATTGCCCATCCACCGAAGAAACAAAACCGGCCCCGGAGCATGTGCTTCGGGGCCGGTGGCAATCAGGTGGGGGAGAGGGGGTATGCCTAGAGAGCTTCCTCGTTCTCTTCGCCGGTGCGGATGCGGACGGCGCGGCCGATGTCGGAGACGAAAATTTTGCCGTCGCCGATTGTGCCGGAGTTGGCCGTCTTGCGGATCGTGTTCACCACTTCCTCGACCTTCTCATCGGGAACGACGATTTCCATCTTGATTTTGGGGACGAAGCTGACCTGGTACTCGCTGCCACGGTAGAGTTCCTGGTGCCCTTTTTGGCGGCCGAAGCCGCGGACATCCCACGCCGTGATGCCGATGATACCGAGCTGGGACAGCTCGGTGCGGATGTCTTCGATGCGGTGGGGCTTGATGATCGCTTCGATTTTCTTCATTTTCGTTCCTCGTCTTCGGCGCTATTCAGTGTGGCGATGTTAGGAAGCCCGGGAACGGCGGCGCAAGCTCCGTCCCCGGGTGGTGTGACTTCGACGATCAAACGTCGTAGTAGAGCATGAACTCGTGGGGGTGGGGACGAAGGCGGAGAGCATCGACTTCGTTCTTGGTCTTGTACTCGATCCAGGTTTCGATGACGTCTTCGGTGAAGACGTCGCCCTTGAGCAGGAACTCGTGATCTTCCTCAAGCGCGGCGAGGGATTCGTCGAGGCTGCCGCAGGCCTTCGGAACGGCCTTGGCGATCTCGGCGGGAAGATCGTAGATGTTCTTGTCGAGCGGCTCGCCCGGGTGGATGCGGTTCTGGACGCCGTCGAGTCCGGCCATGAGGATGGCGGAGAAGGCCCAGTAGGGGTTGGCGGTCGGGTCGGGGCAGCGGAACTCCATGCGCTTGGCCTTCTCGCTCTGGTTGTACATGGGGATGCGGATGGCGGCCGAGCGGTTGCGCTGGCTGTAGGCCAGGTTGACGGGTGCCTCGTAGCCGGGGACCAGGCGCTTGTAGCTGTTGGTGGTGGGATTGGTGAAGGCGAGGATGGCGCGGGCGTGCTTGAGGATGCCGCCGATGAAGAAGAGGCCGGTTTCGCTCAGGCCCGCGTAGCCGTTGCCGGCGAACAGGTTCTTGGCGCCCTTCCAGACCGAGATGTGCGTGTGCATCCCCGAGCCGTTGTCGCCAAACAGGGGCTTGGGCATGAAGCAGGCCGTGAGGCCGTGGTTGGCGCACACGTTCTTGATGATGTACTTGTAGAGCGCGCACTTGTCGGCCATGGCGAGCAGGGTGTCGAATCTCATGCCGATTTCGCACTGTCCGCCGGTGGCGACTTCGTGGTGGTGAAGTTCGATTTCGAGACCGTACTCGTTCATGATCGAGACGATTTCGTTGCGCAGGTTCATCAGCGTGTCGGTGGGCTGGACGGGGAAGTAGCCGCCCTTGTAGGGGATCTTGCGGCCGAGGTTGGGGCGGCCGTAGTCCTCGCGCTCGTCCACGCCCGAGTTCCAGACGCCTTCGGGGGAATCAACGCGGTAGAAGGACGTGTTCGCCTTGGAGTCGTACAGGGCCTCGGAGAAGACGAAGAACTCAAGCTCGGGGCCGACGAAGGCCTTGTCGCCGATTCCCGTGGACTTCAGGTAGGCTTCGGCCTTGATGGCCGTGTTGCGCGGGTCGCGCGTGTACTTTTCCTTGGTGATCGGGTCGAGGATGTTGCCGATGATGCTCAGCGTTGGGATCTCGCAGAAGGGGTCGATCATTGCCGTGGCCGGGTCCGGCATGATGAGCATGTCGGACTGGTCGATGGCCTGCCAGCCGCGGATCGACGAGCCGTCGAACCCGATGCCGTTTTCCATGGTCGATTCGTCGAAGCTGGCGGCGGAGTAGGTCGTGTGCTGCTGCGAGCCCGGGAAGTCCATGAACTTCACGTCCACGAACTGGATGTTTTTTTCCTTGATGAGTTTAGTGACGTCGGCGGGTTTCATTCGCGCATCCCTCTCGGGTGAAAATGGCCGCTGCTGGTTCCATCTGTGCGGCAAGCCCCCGGCCTCCCGGGGGAGACTGGGGCTCCCTTCCGATGCGTTTGGCGTGCCATGTGCAGGACGGCGGGAAGCAGGTGGCTCGACGAGCCTTCATGCCTGAGCGCAAAGGGGTTGGCTGTTCTTGTCAAAAAGAGCCTCCCGGCGAAGTGGTTCTTTTGGCGTGAGCCATACGGCGCTCAGTGAATAAAAAGAGCCATCCTGGCGGCCTGCCGGGGGCGCGTCGTCAGATGGATTTCCGTTTCGAGCACGTTCCGTGTAACCCCTGCGAACTCAAAAACCCGGCAGGGGAGAATTTGCCTGTGAGAGACCATGGAGCATTGTATTTATTGGGCTTGGGTTGAACTGTAGGAAGCGCCAAAAGGCTGAAGAATCGGCTTGGACAGCGGACGGGGTGCGGTCCATGATTGGCCCGTCGCCGCTTTTTTCGGGCGGCATCCTCTGCCAAGCCACCCGCTCCCGCTCTCTGGCTGTTTTCCGAAGGGTTCCTCATGGCATTCGCTCCTGCCGATTTTGTGCATCTCCACGTCCATTCCGAGTACAGTCTGCTCGATGGGGCGAACCGCATCAAACCGATGCTCAACTATGTGAAGGGGACGCTGGGCCAGTCGGCGGTGGCGCTGACGGATCACGGCGTGCTGTTCGGGGCGCTGGAGTTCTATGCAGCGGCCCACAAGGTCGGCGTGAAGCCGATCATGGGCTGCGAGGTCTACATCACGCCCAAGAGCCGCAAGGACCGCGGCGCGGGCGAGCAGAAGAACACGCACCACCTGCTCCTTCTGGCGGAGAACTACGAGGGCTACCGCAACCTGTGCAAGCTCTCGTCGGCAGGCTTCATCGAGGGGTTCTACTACAAGCCACGCATCGATTTTGAGACGCTGGAGGCGCATAGCAGCGGGCTGATCGCCACATCCTCGTGCCTGTCCGGGCTGATTCCAAGAGCGCTGCTGGACGAAAACATGGGGCGCGCGGACGCCCTGACAGGGCGCTTCATCGACATCTTTGGCCGCGAACGCTTTTTCATGGAGTTGCAGGACCACGGCCTCAAGGAGCAGCGCCTCGTCAATGCCGGGACACTCGACCTGGCCAAGCGCCACAACCTGAAGCTGATCGCGACGAACGACGCGCACTACATGACGCGCGACGACGCGGAGATGCACGAGGTTCTGCTGTGCGTGCAAACGGCTTCCCGGCTCAGCGATCCGGGGCGGATGAAGTTCGACTCCTCGGAATTTTACATGAAGTCGACGGAGGAAATGGCGAACCTGTTCCGCGACCTCCCCGACTCGATCTCCAACACCCGCCTCGTTGCCGAAATGTGCAACGTCGAGATGCCGCCGCGCCAATACCGCCTGCCGCGCTTCCCCTGCCCCGACGGCAAGACTGAGATGGAGTACCTGCGCGAGAAGGTCTGGGAAGGCGTGCGGATGCGCTACGGATCGCGCGCGGACACGGACAATCTGGTGAAGGAGCGCACGGAGTTCGAGCTGGCGACGATCGAGAAGATGAAGTTCCCCGCCTACTTCCTGATCGTGGCGGACTTCATCGAGCACGCGCGCTCGGTGGGCATTCCGGTGGGGCCGGGGCGCGGGTCGGCTGCGGGCTCGGTGGTGGCCTACGCCCTGCGCATCACGGAGTTGTGCCCGCTTGAGCACGGCCTGCTCTTCGAACGTTTCCTCAACCCCGACCGCCTTTCGATGCCGGACATCGACATCGACTTCTGCTTCGAGCGGCGCGGCGAGGTGATCGAGTACGTGCGCCGCAAGTACGGCGAGGACTGCGTCAGCCAGATCATCACGTTCGGAACGATGAAGGCCAAGGCGGCGGTGCGCGACGTGGGCCGGGTGCTCGACATTCCCCTCGATGTCGTCAACAAGGTCGCAAAGTCGATCCCCGCCGACCTGAAGATGACGATCCCGAAGGCACTCGAAGAGTCCGCCGAGCTGCGCGAACTCAGCGAAACCGACCCCGCCATCAAGCGCCTGCTCGACATGGCCACGCGCATCGAAGGCATGGTGCGGCACGCCTCGACGCACGCCGCCGGCATCATCATCGCCGACCGCCCGCTGACCGAATACTGCCCGCTCTACAAGGCGCCGAGCGAAGACCGCCCCGCCACGCAGTTCACCATGACCGAGTGCGAGGAGTCCCTCGGGCTTCTCAAAATGGACTTCCTCGGCATCAAGAACCTGACCATCATCCAGCGCGTCACCGATTGGTTGCGCGAGCGTCAGGGGATCGAGATCGACTGGAACACGATTCCGACGGACGACCCCAAGACCTACGAGGAATTGCAGAAGGGGCACACGCCCGGCGTCTTCCAGTTGGAATCCGAGGGGATGACGACGCTCGTGCGGCGCCTGAAGCCGACGGAGTTCTCGGACCTCACGGCGTTGCTGGCGCTCTACCGCCCCGGGCCCCTGGGCGCCGGAATGCACGACATGTATGTGCGCCGCAAGCACGGCGAGGAGGCCGTGCGCTTTGATCATCCGATCCTCGAACCGATCCTCGGCGAGACCTACGGCGTTATCCTGTACCAGGAACAGGTGATGCGCATCTCGATGGCGATGTCGGGCTTTACGCGCGGCGAGGCCGACAAGTTGCGCAAGGCCATGGGGAAGAAGAAGGTCGAGGAGATGGCCAAGATGAAGACAAAGTGGGTTGGCAACGCGCCAGCCCACAGCGGCGTGCCCAGCGACCTGGCCGAAAAGATCTGGAACGACGTCGTCAGTTTCGCCAGCTACGGCTTCAACAAGTCGCACTCCGCCGCCTATGCCGTCGTCACGTTCCGCACGGCGTACCTGCGCGCACACTACCGCACGTACTTTCTTGCCGCGCTGCTGACGAATGAAATCGCGGGCACGGTGGAGGCGATTGCGAAGTACGTGGCGCACTGCCGCGAGGTGGGGATCGAGGTCCTGCCGCCCGACATCAATCGCTCGCGCGAGTACTTCAACCCCGAGGGCGATGCAATCTGGTACGCGCTCAACGGCCTCAAGGGGGTGGGCACCACGTTCGCCCGCGCCGTCGTGCGCGAACGCGACGCCAACGGGCCGTTCCAGAGCCTGCAGGATTTCTGCGTGCGAATGCCGCGCGAGGAAATCAACTCGCGCATGGTGGAGGCGCTGATCAAGGCGGGTGCGTTCGATGCGCTGCACAAGAACCGCGCAGCGATGTTGGCCGCGCTCCCCGAAATCATGTCGCTGGCTTCGGAGATTCACCGAGCGGCCGACAGCGGCCAGGATGATCTCTTCGACATGGAGGCAACGGGCGCCACGCCGCTCGTCCAAACGATCCGCCTCCCCGCGCTCCCGCCCTGGGACAGCAAGCAACAATCGGAATACGAGAAGGAAATCCTCGGCTTCTTTCTTACCAATCACCCGCTGCGGCGCTTTGAAGTGGAGATGCGGTCGTTCGGCGACCTGACGGCTTCCGCGATCGAGGAACGCGCCGCCGCCATCAAGGGGAACGAGCGCGTTCCCGTTCGTGTCGTGGGTTACATCACCGGCCTGATGCCAAAGACCGACAAGAATGGCAACCCGTGGGCCATCGTGCAGTTGGAGGACCTGACGGGATCGTTCGACGTGAAGTTCTTCTCGCGCTCCTACGAAAAGCAGAGAGAGAAGCTGCGGCTCGATACCGTCGTGCAGATCCAGGGTACGTTGAGCGTCTGGAACGACCGCGCCTCGATCGACGGAAACGTTGTGATTCCGGCCGAGGAGTTGCGCAACGAGGCGCGCGGCGTGGTGCTGGAGTGGGACGCGGCGGCGCTGAGCTCGCAGGCGCTGTTTGAACTGAGCGAAACGTGCCGCAAGTTTGGCGGCAGCCGTCCCGTGGTGATCGTCATCAGCGCGGCGGAGAACGTGAAGGCGCACTTCTCGCCCAACGGACAGACACGCATCAACCCGACGCCGCCAGCCATCGAGGCGCTGCGCGAGCTGCCCGGTCGGCCAAAGGTTTCGTTCCTGACGCGGTAAGGGCTCAGCGTTTGCGGCGGCGGCGGATGCGTTGCGCGTCGGAGGAGGCGGGTTCTTCCTGCTCCGTCCCTGATTTCTCTTCGGTTTTTTCGCCCGGCGGCGGAGGGGCCACGGAAGGATGCGAGTGCGGCGACGGCGGGTTGGTGCGGATCTTCGCCAGCAGCACGATCCCCGCAGGCACCAGGGCCAGCGAGATCAACTGCGACGTGCTGATCGCGCCACCGAAGAACATGCCGCGATCGGCGTCGCCACGAAGAAACTCCAGTCCAAAACGCAGTATCGCGTACCCGATCAGGTAGAGGCCGAGAATCTGCCCGGCGGGGCGGGGCTTGCGTGCGGCGATCCAGATCAACGCGCCCGCCATCAGCAGCAACCCGGCCGACTCCATCAGCTGCACGGGCCAGACGGGGAGGCTGTGTACGGCGTCGTGCGGAATCAGGCCGCGGTCGATCTGGTCGAGGTACGCATTGGAGAACGGATAGCCGTTGGGCATCTCCTCCAGCTTCAGACGCAGCCCGAGGCCGGGCACGCTGCACTCGCTTCCCCAGCAGCAGCCCGCCAAATGGCAGCCGATGCGCCCGAAGCCATGCGTAATGGCCAGGCTGGGCGCGAGGATGTCGCCCACCGCGAGCACCGGCAGGCCGCGCCTGCGCAGATACCACACGACAACACCGACGGCTCCGACAAATCCGCCGAGAAAGACAAAGCCCGTGCGCGAGAGAAGCATCGCCATCGGATCGCTCAGGAATTCGGAGAAGTTCAGCAGAATATACAGCAGACGCCCGCCGCCGAAGCCGCTGAGCACCGCGACGAACGCGAGGTCGAAAAACAGTTCCGAGGAAAACCCGCGCCGCCGCCCCCTCCACGAGGCCACCCAAATCCCCGCCAACAACCCCAGAGCAATCATCAGCCCGTAAGTGCCGATGAAGAAATCGCCGATGGAGAAGAGGATAGGGTGCATGGGGAAAGAGTCTTCAGTTCTCGGTTTTCAGTTCGGCTGGTGGTGCAGCCATTCGTTCTTGGTGGAAAACTCTAAGCAAAGCACAGGAGGCGGGTGCTTGCGTTGTGCAAAGCGAATCGAAGAGCGAAGCACGTCCGTTGGAGAATCGCCAGTTCCCTAACTGGGAACTGAAAACTGAGAACAGACAACATCTACAGAATATACCGGCTCAAGTCCTGATTCTTGAGGATTTCGCCGAGGGCCTGGCGGACGAAGGCCCAGTTGATCACGATGCGGCCGTGCCCCATGTCGGGGGCTTCGAAGCTGACTTCCTCCAGGATTTTTTCGAGCAGCGTGTGCAGGCGTCGTGCGCCGATGTTCTCGGTGGTCGCATTCACTTCCGCGGCAATGCGCGCGATTTCCTCGATGCCGTCCTTCTCCCAGACGAGCTCGATGCCTTCGGTCTTGAGCAACTCGGTGTACTGCAACGTGAGCGCGTTGTCCGGCTCGGTGAGGATGCGCTCGAAGTCCTTGGCGGTCAGGGGTTCCAGTTCCACGCGCAGCGGCAGGCGGCCCTGCAACTCGGGAATCAGGTCGCTGGGCTTGGCCACATGGAACGCCCCCGCCGCGATAAACAGAACGTGGTCGGTGGTTACCATACCGTACTTTGTGAAGATCGTGCTCCCCTCGATGATGGGAAGAATGTCGCGCTGCACGCCCTCGCGCGAAACGTCGGGCCCGCGTGATTCGCCCGCGCGGTTGCCCGCGATCTTGTCGAACTCGTCGATGAAGATGATGCCGTCCTGCTGCGCGCGTTCCACGGCCTCGATCTTGATCTTCTCCTGGTCGAGCAGGCCTTCGATCTCCTCGTCGAAGAGCACCTTGCGCGCCTCGGCAATGCGCAGGCGCACCTTCTTTTCCTTCTTCGGCGCCAGTTGGTCAAAGAGCCCCTGCAACTGCTCCATGCCCGGGTCCATTCCGCCGCCGCCGCCGCCCGGTCCCATGGGGAACTGCATCATGCTCAGCGGCGACTGGGCGCGCTTCTTCACGGTGATTTCGACTTCGTCCTCGTCGAGGCGCCCTTCGATCAGCGGGACTTTCAGCGCCTCGCGCTTGCGCCACCACCGCGCGGCCGGGTGGTTGGCGTCGGACTCCGACCCCGACATCGGGGGGAGTTCGTACTCGGTGATCGGCTTGCCGTCCTCCGTGCGCTGATGCTTGCGCACACCGGACGGGGGCGGCTCGCGGAGATCGAGAATCTTGTTCAGCACGACTTCCTCGACGGCGTCGCGCAGCCCCTCGGCCTTCTCTTCGCGCACGAGGCGAATCGCCGTCTCCACAAGATCGCGCACCATGGACTCGACGTCGCGGCCGACATAGCCCACTTCGGTGTACTTGGTCGCCTCGACCTTGACGAAGGGGGCGCGGGCGAGCCGTGCCAGCCGGCGGGCGATCTCGGTCTTGCCGACGCCCGTGGGGCCCATCATCAGGATGTTCTTGGGGGACACTTCGTCGCGCAGGTGGTCGGGGAGCAGTCGGCGGCGCGCGCGGTTGCGCAGCGCGATGGCGACGATGCGCTTGGCTTGTCGCTGGCCGACGATAAACTTGTCGAGTTCCGCCACGATTTGGCGGGGCGTCATTTCGCTGGGGGGAAAGGGTGACACAGAAACCTCCGGGGAGCGCGCCTCTTGCCGATCATGGGGCAATCTCCGCGCCAACACCGGCCCCGAGAACACACTTTCCCGCCCGAGGGCGTCAAGCGGGGCGGGGAGTGGGCTTGCGTCATGACGCGATGGAGATTAAACGTCCGAGTGGCCGTGTGGGAAAGGTGCCGTGGAGGGGTCCACATGAAAACGAATTTCGTCCGGCTGATTGCCGGAATCCTTCTTCTACTGACGGGCTCTCTGTCCTGGGCCAACGGATGCTTTTCCGGGCCGATTCACATGGGTGCCCCGCCGGAAGTTCCGCAACAGGCAGCCTGTATCGTCTACGAGGAAGGCCGGGAGACGCTCATCGTTCAGTCGACCATGGAGTCCACGGGTGAAGGCGACTTCGCTTGGGTGCTGCCTGTACCGGCCGTGCCGGAGAGTATTCAGGAAGCCGAACCGGGGATTCTGGAGTGCCTGAGCTGGATCAACGCGCCTTGGCTCGTTGTCAAAGAGACGCTCGAACTCCCCTTTCTCCTTATCGCGCTCGTTGCCGTCACGTTTTTTTCAGGGCTGATCTTTGGCCGTGCCGGGGGCAGAGGGGTTCTGGTGCTGCTCGTCCTTGCCTCCCTGTGTGTTCTGCTCCTTTGCAGTCCCAATTATCTTGTGGCAAGGGCTGGTGGATCCGTTCCCGAGGCCCTTCTGCCTCTTGCCGAGCAGATCGTCGGCAACTACCGGACGGCGGTTCTTCAGGCAAAGGAGCCGGAGGACTTGCAGGAGTGGCTGCGCGAGAACGGCTATGGCGAGCTGCCGGAATCGGGCGTCCCGATCATTCGTGAATACATTGAGGAAGGCTGGGTCTTCGTGACCGCCAAGCTCGTGAAGCAGGAAGGGGAGACGCTTGCTCCCCATCCCCTGCAAGTGACTTTCGAGACGGATGCCCCCGTGTTTCCGATGCGCCTGACAGCGGTGGCGGAGACAGAGACACTCGTCGATCTTTACGTGATCTCGAGCACGCCTTGGAAGGCTGCTGAACTGGATACATGGGCGCGCTGGGATTCGAAAAACGGTTTGCCCTCATCCGGGAAAGGTTTCAAGCGCTCTCGTATTCCGAGAGCTGTACTCAATTATCCTGCGATGGTCGAGTTCCTCCCCGAGGAGTTCTGGATGGTTCGACTGCGGGGGACGCTGACTCCCGAGAAAATGCGCGAGAGCGACATCGTGCTGAAGCCCGCAGTCGCGAGAGACTATCTCATTGCCTTCACGACTTCCGATGTACGTCTGCACAACTTCGCCCGGAGAACGCTTCGCCTTACTCCCTTCCTTTTTCTCATCGGAGCGGTTGCCTTTGGAAGGCGAGAACAGAAGGGCCGGATTGGCAAGTTTGTCCTGATGCTTACGGTGGGAGTCGGAGTTGCCGGCCTGATTTCCCTCTTTCAAGTTCTGCGGATTCCGCTCATGGAGGAAAGAGAAGTCGTCGGAACGGTTTCGGGTTTTACGCGTGCTGAGAACGTTCTGTGGTCGGAGTACAGGATGCGAGAAACACTCTTTGCAGACGACAGGAAGTGGGATCCCGAGGAGCTGAGGCAACACATCCTGGAGACGTATCGTAATCCGATTCGGGATCGCCCCATTCGTGAGGAAGAGAGTCCCGGGAACTTCCATATCGTGCAGAATAAGGACGGCGAGTGGGTGCTGAGAACTTTCCCCCTCGATCGCGGCTACGTGGAAGTTGCTTTGTGAAAGCCGCCTGCCTTGCCAAGGGTGCATTGTGATTCTCGAATGCTACGGCTGGGGGTTTCGAAATCAATGCGAGGAGGAAGGAGATAGGGGGATGACTTTCTCGGTTACCAAGAGGCGCAAGCACGCGGAGGATCGTGAACGTGTCGAGGGGGCCGCAGGGTGGTTGGCTATAGCTACCGGGCTGGTTTTTCTAAAGGCGCTCTTCACGTTCCTGAGTTCCCGGTCGCCCGAGGCCGTTCAAATGGGGGCGGACGAGCCAATGCGCCTCGTGGCGGGCATCAATGCCCTGGGCTTCGGGCTGTTGGCCGCCTGCCTGTTTCACGTGAGGCGCAATCTCGCCGGAGCCTGCACGATGGCCCTCGTTGTCTATGGCGGCGTGCTGCTGGCCAGCGGCATCATCGCCCCGGCCCTGATCATGCGTGGGTTCGTGTGGAAGGCTCTTATCGTGCTGTCCCTGGCCCGTGCGGCCAAGTCGGCGCGTGATCTTCAAAGGGAAATACGAGGCTATTGACCCTGCGCACCAAACGCATTCACGAGGCTCCCGCGAAGGGCGACGGCACGCGCGTGCTGGTCGATCGGTTGTGGCCGCGTGGTGTGTCGAAGGAGAAGGCGCGGCTCGATGCGTGGGTGCGCGGCGTGGCGCCGTCGAACGAGCTGCGCAAGTGGTTCGCGCACGATCCCGCCAAGTGGCAGGAGTTCAGGAAGCGCTACTTCAAGGAGCTGGACGCGAACGCGGAAGCCGTCGAGGAAGTGCGTGCGCTCGTGGCGAAGGGAACGGCGACGTTGCTCTTCGCCGCGAAGGACGAAGAGCACAATAACGCCGTTGCACTGAGAGAGTATCTGGAGACGCGGTGACGTCCGTTACTTTACAAGCAGGGAACGCAGTTCCGCCACCGAGCGTTTGAACGTCGCGAAGGCATCGGTGAGCACCTTGCGGTCGGTGAGATCGACGCCGCCGCGCTTCACGAGTTCCAGGGGATCATCCGAGCCACCGGACTTCAGGAAGTCGAGATACTGATCGCGCGCCTTGCCGCCTTCGAGCACGCGGCGGCTGAAGATTTGCGCGGCGCAGAATCCCGTCGCGTACTTGTAGACGTAGAAGTTGTAGTAGAAGTGTGGGATGCGCGACCATTCGTGCGAGATGCGGCGGTCGGCGTTGACGAGCTTTCCGTGGAACGTCGCGTTCAGATCGTAGTAGGCGTTGCTGATTGCTTCGGCTGTCATGGGCTCGCCGCGGTCGTCCATCTCGTGGATCAGTTTCTCGAACTCGGCGAACATCGTCTGGCGATAGACCGTGCCGCGGAACTGATCGCAGAGGTGATTGAGCAGGTAGGCCTTCATGCGCGGATCGTTGGTTTTCTCGAGGAGGTACTGGTGGAGCAGGGCCTCGTTCGTCGTCGAGGCGATCTCCGCCACGAAGATCGTGTAGTCTGCGTAGCGATAGGGCTGCGCGCGGTTGGCGAGCCACGAGTGCATCGAGTGCCCGAGTTCGTGCGCCAACGTGAAGACCCAGTCCAGCGTGCCCTGGTAGTTCATCAGGATATAGGGGTGCGTGGCATAGCAGCCGCCGGAGTAGGCGCCGCTGCGCTTCCCCTTGTTTTCGTAGACGTCGATCCAACGCTGGCTGAAGGCCTGGGCGACGCCCTCGGCGTATTCCTCGCCGAGCGGTGCCGTGGATTCGCGCACCCACTCGCAGGCCTCGTCCCAGTCCACCTTGATGTCGAAATCCGGCACGATGGGGACGTACATGTCCCACATGTTGGGTGCGTCGATGCCGAGCACTTCCTTGCGCAGCGCAATGTAGTCGTGGAAGGCGGGAAGCGCGTCGTGCACCGAGTCGATCAGCGTGTCGTAGAGCGAGGTGGGGACGCTGTCGGCGTGCAGCGAGGCGGCGAGCGCGGACTCGTAGTGGCGGACCTCCGCGTTGAAGTTGCGGGCCTTCACGCTGGTGGCGAGCGTGGTGGCCAGCGTGTTCTCAAAGCCGATGTAGGTGTCGTAGAACGTCTCGAAGGCGCGCTGGCGCACGGAGCGGTCGCGGTTCTCCATCATCGGAATGAAGCGTCCGTTGGAGAGCGGCTGTGGCTCGCCCTTCTCGTTGGGCACTTCGGGGAAGCGCATGTCGGCGTTGGTCAGCAGGCTGAAGATTTTTGAGGGCGCACTGACGACTTCGGCCGCCTTGGAGAGGAGCGTTTCCTCCGGCTCGGAGAGCGTGTGCGGCTTCTGGCGGATGAGTTGGATCATGGTGCGGCGATAGGGAGCGAGCTCAGGCGAGTCGCGCCAGGCCTCGAGTGTCTCGAGCGGCTGGCTCAGAATCTCGGGCGTGATCCACGCCGTCTGGCCCATGATTTCGACGTGCTTGCCGCGCATCCTGAGCATCCGGCCCTGGTTCGTCTGATTGGCCGTGTCCTCGTCCTCGCGGTGGTGGGCGTAGGTGTAGAGTTTCTCGACAATCATATCGAGTGCGTCCTCGGCCTTGAAGAGCGAGGCGATGGCAGTGGCGGAGGAGAGCTTGCCTCGGAGGGCGAGAATCGGAGCGAGCAGGGTGTCGAGGCGTGCGAAGTCGTCCTCCCAGGCCTTGGGGTCGGGGTAGATCGCTTCGAGGTCCCAGGTGTGGGCTGTCTCCGCCTGCTCGCGTGTGGGGATGGCGGTGCTGGTGTCTGGGGAGTTGCTCATGATGGCAGGCCTTCGCGAGAGGGAGTTGTTGGGGAGGGGATTCAAAAGAAAACCGGGGCGGGTGGTCAACACCCGCCCCGGTATGGGAACGTCACTGGGGAGAACCAGGATTACATGATGAGGTCTTCGCGGCGCTGGGACTGAATGATCGTGATGCCGCCGGGGGCGATGGCGATGAAGGTGGTGTCGCGCAACTGGCCGACGAAGCCGTTGGGGTCCACCGTGCCGTCGGAGGCAATGCCGAACTCGCCGTTGCTGAGCTGCTGGCCCTGAACTTCGCTGCGTGCGAGGAGACGGCCGGACTGAATGAGCAGGTAGCTGTAGCGGCCATTACGGGCGCGGTACAGGAACTGGTACTGGCCGGCGCGGTTGACGCGCTCGTTGTACCAGATGGTGAGAAGCTGGACGGAGGCGTCGAAGCCGCCGGGGGTGATGGCCGTGAACAGGCGTGCATTGCCGCGCCACAGGATGTTGGTGACGAAGGGGGCGAAGGTGGAGGGGTCGATGCGGTATTCTGCTTTGCCGCTCTGGATGCCGGAGATGACGACCTTGGCGCGGCCGACGCCGTCGCTGCCGGCGACGATGGTCAGATTGCCGTCCATCACGACGTCGCCGAAGCGGCTGCTGACGGTTTCGAACTGGCGGGCCTGAAGAATGAAGACCGCGCCGCCGCCGGTGCCGACGAGCGTCATGTTGTGAAGCAGGCGGCGGGAGAGCTCGCCGTCGAGGGCAAGGGTCTCGTCGTTGGTGTTGTACTGGCGGCGCCAGATTTCAAAGAAGCGGGCGTTGCCGCGCAGGCTGATGCCGGAGATCGTCCGGATTTCCTGGCCGTCGGAGTCGCGCACGATGATGGAGGCGACGCCAGAGATCTGGCCGTTGGGCGTGATGCTGATCGACTGAATCTGTGCTTCGAGCAGGTTGCCGTTGCTGGCCTCGGCCATCAGGAGGCTGTCGACGGACTTGTCGCCGATCACCGAGGTGACCTTGCCGGTGGTGCTGTCGCTCTCAAGGACGCTGAGATCCTCGAAACCGGAGGCCGAATAGTGAATTGTGGGCAGCAGGCTGTCACTTGCCTGCGCATTCGTCGCTCCCATTCCCAGAATCAGAGCGAGCGCCGCAATAAGGACGGCTCTAAGGGTTCCGTTCGCTCGCAGTGCGGTTGTCATGTGGTGGTTCTCCTTAATTATGATGTTCCCAGTCGGTTTGATGTTCTTCAGGCTCTCTTCCCACGCCTGCATTGCTCTTATGATGGGACGTAATATCCCCGTCGCCAAGAGAATCTTTCGAGGTGTCGTCGAGAGCAAGCCTTTTAAGAGTGGATTCTGCCGGTATTGTGGGGGAATTTCAAAGCGTTTTAGCTCGTCTCGAGTAGTGTCAGAAGGTTTTCCACGACGTCTCGCGCTTCTCCTTCATCCTCGGTCTCCAGGGCCGATTCGTAGATCTGGCGGGCACGGTCCTGATCGGTCGCCCAGTAGATACCATAATAGGCCTGAATGCGGTCGTTCGAGTCGGTGTCCTGCCAGGACGGGCTGCTCATTTGGGCGAAGAGATAGGATTCCGCTTCGCGCCGCTCGGAATCGGAGACATCGGCACCGGCTCCGCTGAGCATCAGGGTGGTGGCGGCCGCGTTGATTTTCACGGGGTCGCTGGTGGGGAAGACGTCGTCGGCTTCCCGGGCCCACTCCATGGCGTAATCGGGGTCGATCAGGCGGGCGAGTTCCATGCGGGCCAGCCATTCGTCCTCGGTGATGGGCGTCGGCATCGTGGAATCCAGCAGGCTGATCAGTTCGCGATCAATCGGGATATTGCCCTCGTTTTCGGGGTCAAAGAACCCCTCCGGGGTGACTTTCATCAGGATGTCGGCGCGGGCGAGGGAGTCGGTCTCGATGGGGAGGATGTCGGCGAGGTGCTCGCGCAATTCGCCGGTATAGAGCAGATAGTTGACGAGTTGCTGGCGGATGTCGGCGGGAGCAGCGGCGTAAAGGCCCTCGATGCTGCCGAATTCCTCGAGCAGTTCCTCAAGTTTGGCGGGGTCGTCGAACAAGTTGATGCCGCGCCAGAACTCAGGCCCGTACTTCGAGGTGTCGAGGCCGTTGGCAGCGTTTGGCACCAGTCCGCCGGCGCCGCCGGGCACAGGCGGCCTTTGAGTCCCGCCACTAGCCAGTGCGTCTCCTTCGGCGTTCCCGCCGTCAGAGGCATTCGCGCGGATGCCCGTTCTGGAGTAGCGTCCCTGGCTGCTGGCGGGGGCCGCACCGGAATCCGGGGAGGCCTGCGCGGAGTCGTCGGGGATGGCCGGGGTGGTGGAGCCTCCGCCGCCCACAAGAAGGGCAACGGCGGCTACGACTCCGAGAAAGACAAGGGCGAGAATCGCGATGATCAGTCTTCTGTTCATGATGCGAATGGGGGCTCCGGAAGGGGACAAGGCGCTTGAAACAGTGTCGCCTGATTATTCTTGAAAAGATGGGGCAGCACACGGGTTGGCGTCAAGTTGACCGAATGGCCGCCGCCGTCGTTAGTAGCCCGGGCGGGATGGGGCGGGGTCGGGGGTTGAATCGCGGGGAGCGGGGACTTCGGGAATCTCGTCGAGCGCGGTTTCCGAAGGGGTTTCGCCCGTCTCCGGTGCTATCAGTTCCATGCCCGCGCGTTCCTCTTCGCGTTCGAGTGCCTGCTCCTCTTCCACAAAGCGGACGGCCTTGCCGCGCAGAAAATTCATCTCAGTGCGCGCCTGCTCCCAGGCGGGAAAGGGGGTGCGCGGGTCGTTGGTCATTCCCCGGCGCATTTCCTTCAGCGACTGGATTTCAATGATGGCGTCGGCGCCGATGCGGGCGGCCTCGCGGCGCAACTCGGCGAGCTGTTCGCGCTTCACCTCGCGGTCCTTCTCTACCGCCGAGAACGAGTCGATCCACGCGATTTCGCGGTAGGGACGCGAAACATCACCGAGGAACAGGCGGACGGCTTCGGGGTCGCGCACGGCGTTGTATTCCGCCGTGCCGATACGCTGCACCCGGGTGCTCGTGCAGCCGGTGCTCAGAATCAGCAAACCTGTGAGGATCAGTGCTTGATGCTTCATGGCCAGTACGCCTTCAGGACGGTTCCATGCCGGAGTCTTCCGCGGCGGTGGTGGTTTTTGCGGGAACGGAGCTGCCGTTGTGTTCGAATACGGACTGATCGAAGAACTCCGTGTATCCGCACAGCGAACAGGTCGTGATCAGATAACGTCCGACGGGCAGGGGGAAGACGTCACGGGGAATCGTAACGTGATGTACGACGCACGTTGAGTTGCGGCACTTTGCGCAGTGGTAGGATTGCTTGATGTCGTTGGCGTCGCGCATCGGGGCTCCTGCCCTGTCGAACGGTGTTTGGGGTACCGCCGGTCCCGCACCTGCTCAACCACAATTGCGGGCTCCGGGTTTGGTGCGGTGTGGACTGTGTGGATGGGGTGAGGGAGGAGGCGGGGCGGGTGCGGGGATGGGTGGAGGAGCGGGATAATCTAATGGGAAAGACACTGCGGCGAGAGTTGGCACGGTAGCTGCTCAGGTAAGGACGGGCGAAGATACTACCACTGAGCAAGCGTCTCTTGATCCCCCGGGTGCCCCAGCCACCCGGGGGTCACTTGTTTAAGCCGGCGTGGAGGGGGGAGCGGCGCTGTTCAAACACAATTCCCGCGTTTCTTGACTGTTGGTCGGGAAATGGCCTGCCAAGGCGACCCGGGTGCGGGGCTGCAATCACGGCGTGCGGTCTGCCCGCAGGCCATGCTGATGCCCCTGGGGAGCCTCCGGCGGCGTTGCAGGCCCGCAACGCTTGTCTCGATTGGAGGAACCCGGATGCAACCCGGGCCGCGTGCCGTTCAATCATGGTTGAAGCCGTCCGGTGTCAGGCGAAAGGATCGCGGTGTTGTCCGGATCGTTTCCTTGGGGAGGTGCCGCGCCGCATGATGAGCGCCTTGAAATCGATGAACACCCGTCAGGCATCTCTCGTCTTTGTGGACGTTTTGCTGCTTTCGCTGGCCTGGGTGCTGGCCTATCTGCTGCGATTTGAGTTCACGATTCCGTCGTTGACGAGTGAACCGGCCTACGGCGCGGCCGAGCAGATGCTGGCCCTGTTGCCGTGGGTCGTGCTCATGCATGTGGGGTTGCTGTTTGCCTTTGGTCTGTACCGGACCGTGCCCCGCTATGTGGGGACGGCGGACTTGAAAATGATCGGACTGGCGGCGCTCGGACACGGCGCTTTCTGGCTGCTGTTCAGTCTGTTCGTTCAGACGCGGGCCACGTTCTTTTCCCTGCCGCCCCTGGACATCAACGATCCCTCGTCGCATGTGATGCGGGTGCCGTTTGGCGTTCTGGGCATGTACTTCTTCATTTCGATTTTCATGGTGGGTGGGTTTCGATTCAGCCGGCGATTGTGGTCGGAGAGCCGCGAGTCTTCCGTCGAGGACAACGCGCCCGCGACGCTGATCGTGGGGGCCGGGGATGTGGCGGAGACGGCGCTGCGCGAGATTTTGCGCTCGGCGGCCGCGAAGTTCCGCCCCGTTTGCGCGGTGGCGACGACGCCCAATCGCGTGGGAACGGCGCTGCACGGGATTCCCGTGGAGGGACGGATCGAGAAAATCCCCGAGTTGCTGAAGAAGCACGGAATCACGACCGTGCTGATCGCGCTGGACGAGGACGATCCCGCGATGATGCGCGAGATCGTGCGGCATTGCCAGAACGCGCGGGTGGCGTTCCACATGATTCCCGCCCTGCGCGACATCGCCGAAGGACGGGTGGAGGTGCGCCCGGTGCGCGCGGTGAAGCTGGAGGACCTGCTGGGGCGCGAAGCAGTGCGGTTGCAGCTCCCCGAGGACGAAAACTACCTGCGCAACGAGACGGTGCTGATCACGGGAGCGGGTGGCTCGATCGGCTCCGAGCTGGCGCGCCAGGTGTTGACGTGCCTTCCGAAGCGGCTGGTGCTGCTCGGCAAGGGCGAGAACTCGATCCACGAGATTCGTCAGGAATTACAGGGAAAGAAGGGGGAAACGGAGCTGTTGGCCGTGATCGCGGACGTGCGCGACCGCACGGCGATGGAGCGCGTCTTCGAGGACTACAGGCCGACGATCGTCTTTCACGCGGCGGCGCACAAGCACGTGGACCTGATGGAGGCGCAGCCCGAGGAAGCGATCAAGAACAACGTGTTGGGGACGGCGGTCGTGGCTTTCCTGGCCAAGCGCCACAAGGCACGGCGCTTCGTTCTCGTCTCGTCGGACAAGGCGGTGCGTCCCGCGGGCGTGATGGGCGCGAGCAAGCGCCTGGCCGAACTCGTGGCGTTCAGTCTCGCGGCGGACTCCGAAACGATTTTCCAGGCCGTGCGGTTTGGCAACGTGTTGGGGAGCCGGGGGTCGGCAACCCGCACGTTCGAGCGGCAAATCGCGGCGGGCGGCCCCGTCACCGTGACGCACCCGGATGTTTCCCGCTACTTCATGACGGTGCCCGAGGCGGTGAGCCTGCTGCTCCAGGCCGGGCGCAAGCGCGAGAGCGGCCTCCTGTTCCTCTTGGAGATGGGCGAGCCGGTGCGCATCGTCGATCTGGTGCGCCAGATGATCACGCTCTCGGGCCTGAGCGAAGGCATCGACGTGGAATTGCAGTACACGGGGCTGCGGCCGGGCGAGAAACTCCACGAGGACCTGGTCACATCGCACGAAGGTGCGGAGAGCACGGGCATCGACAAGGTCAAGTGCACCCGTCCGCGGCGGGTGCCCGCGTGGGAGGAAACCCAGGAGTTGCTGGCCACGCTGCAAGAGCAGGCCGAGTCACACGACCGCGAGGGGATCTACCGCACGCTGCGCGAGGCGATTCCCGACTACCACCCCGCCCAGCTGCCGGAGTTGTCGGACGCCGAGGCGCTCGAGGACGCCGTGGAGGAGGCGCAGGAGGCTCTCGAAGAGGCCGAGAGCACCACCGCCACGGAACTGGAACGCGAAATTTCCGATGAAACCGCCGATGAGGTTGCCGAAGAACCGCCGAGAGGTGCCGAGGGGGATCAGCCCGATCTGTTCGCCGAGGAAACAGCGCCGGAAGTGACGCAGGAAGCGACGCCGGACCAGCCCGGCTTGACACCCGGCGAGCCGGGAGCAGAGGAAGCGGGCGCGCAAACGGTGCGCGAAGGCGCAGAGGAGGCGGAACCGGCGTTGCCAGCGGGGGCGCTTGCGGAACTGGAAGGCGGAGATTTCCACCAGGATCCGGCGCAGGCGTATCCTTCCGTCGAAATTGAGCAGCCCGGATTCCCACAGGACGCGCCGGAAACCGGCATCGGCAGGCTGGACGCGGAAAGGCCGGAAAACGAGCCGGACAAGGAGGAGAATGCCAGTGAGGAGGAGTCCCTGAACGCGGACCTGCTCAGTGGACTGGAAGGGGAAACACGGGCTGATGAGGAGCCCCATTACACAAGAGAGGACGAGATAATGTCAGCAACCGAGGGTAAGAAGCCATTCGTATTTCTTGCGATTCTGGATGGGGTGGGAGCCGAGAAGGCCAAGGCGTTTCTCGACCATCTCGCCACCCGTGCCGAACCGGACGCGATGCTCATCACCGCCGGGCTTGAGTCAGATTCCGCCGTGCCGGAATCGCTGCGTGCGCGCACGAAGGCGCTGCCCGCCGACTGCGTGAACCCGCCGGCGCGCTGGAACGCAGCGCTCGCGCTGTGCCCCGAGGGCGCGATTCTTTGCTCGGTTGTCGCCAACCTGATTTTGGCCGAGGACTTCGTTGCCAAGGTGCGCGGCGTGCTCGAAGGCGACGAGCAGGCCGTCCTGACCTACGTTTCGCACATCATCAAGTCGGGTGACAAGGAAGAGACCGTCATCGTGCACCAGCACGAAGGCTGCCCGCACGAGCGTTTCGAGTTCGGCCCCGTGATGGCCTACAAGGCCGACGCATTGCGCCAGGCCGGCGGTTTCGACGAATCGCTCAAGTATGCCTGGGAGTATGACGCGCAGTTGCGGCTGCTGGACAACGGCGTGTTCCTGCGCGTCGCGGAGCCGGTGGTCACCGTGGTGCAGCCGGCCAAGGAGGAATCGCAGGCCGGTGGCCTGTATTCGCCGGGAGCCGGGCCGCTGGGTGGCTTCTCCTACGTCTTCTATCCGGCCGAGATGGACAAGGAAGTGACGGGCGCATTCGAGAAGGCGCTGAAGCGCTGGGGCGCGTGGATCGACCACGAAACCCTGCCCGTTCCCCAGCCCGCCACCAAGCCGGAGGTCATGGCCTCGGTCGTGATTCCCGTGCTCAACCGCGTGCGCTTCATCGGCAACGCGATCCAGAAGGTGCTCGAAGGCACGTTCCAGGACTTCGAGGTCATCGTTGTGGACAACGGCTCGAAGGACGGCACCATCGACGTCGTGAATGAAATCGCGAAGAAGGACCCCCGGGTGCGCCTGCTGCACGGCAAGGGAAGCAGCATCGCCTCGGCGCTCAACGAGGCAATCAAGGCGTCCCGCGGCAAGTACATCTGCCAGCTCGACAGCGACGACCAGTACGCACCCACGACGCTGGAGAAGATGGTCGGGCACCTTGAGAGCCATCCCAAGTGCGGCCTGGCCATCAGCTACTACCGGCTCATGGACGAAAACGCGAACGTGATCGAGGACGTGGACCCGATCACGCACAGCGGCTACTCGCGCAACCAGATCCTGCGCCGCGACGGCGCCGGAGCGCTCCGCGTGTTCCCCAAGGCCGTGCTCGAAGAGTTCGGCTACTACGACGAGGAACACTACGGCAACTTCGGCGAAGACTACGACATGGTCGTCAAGACGGGCGAGAAGTACGACGTGGACCGCGTTCACGAAGTGCTTTACTTCTACCGCCGTCATGGCGACAACACCGACGTGATCCGCGACCCGGAGATGAAGTACAAGAACAAGAACCGGGCTCGTCAGGAAGCACTGCGGCGGCGCATTGCCCTCAACCGCCAGCTCAAATCCAAGTAACCCCGGAGTGGCGCATTGCCCTCTCTTCATCGCCTGTTGTGTCTGATCCTGTTTGCCGGGGCCGCCTTTGCGTGCGGCTCCGGCACTCAGAATGCTGACGAGCTGCCAAAGGCGCGCGTGGAGCGCGGCACGTTTGAGCTCGTGCTCGAAGAGATCGGCGTCGTGGATGCGACACGCGTCGTTTCCGTCCTTGCGCCTTACCGAGGCAAGCTCATCAGCCTCGCCGAAACGGGGCAGACGGTCGCCGAGGGTGACGTCATCCTCGTCATGGAGAACACCCAGGAAATCAAGGACTTGCAGGATCAGCTCGACGAGCTGAAGACCGTGCGCTCCGAACTCGAGGCCTCTGTGGAATCGCTGACGATCGCGATCCGCTCGGGGACGCTGGACACCGACCTCGCCGAGGCGGAGTTGGCCTTCGAGCGCGTGCGCTTGCAGGAAATCAACACGCGGCTGGCGGAAACGGCCGTGCTGCTCGAAAAGGACGTCGTGCCCGCCGAGGATCTGCGCGAGGCCGAGTCCGACGTGGTGAACAGCCGCTACCAGACGCTGGGAAGCGATTTCAGCCTGCGCACGGGAGCGTTGACGAGCGAAACGAACCGCACGGCAACGCTCAACGACATCGAGCGCCAGGCCCTGCGCGGGCAGCGTGCCCGCCGCGAAGTCGACGAGGCCCAGGAGCGCATCGACTCCTCGCGCCTGAAGGCACCCGTCGCCGGAATGTTCATCAGGACCAAGCGCTGGCAGTGGTCGCAGAACGCAATGGTGGAGGCCAAGCCAGGGGATTCAGTGCGCGGCGGCCAGGAAATCGGCCGGATTCCCGACCTTTCCACACTGATTTTGAAGAGCCAGATTCCCGAAGGCAACGTGGCCCAGGTCCGCGTCGGTGCCCCCGTTCGCATCGCCTTCGACGCCTACGATGGGCTCAAGCTGACGGGGAAGGTCACGATGATCGGCAAGGTCGCGATCGAGCGCGAGACCAGCGCGGCCGGAGCCCTGGTGCAGACGGAAGGATACTCGGGCCAGAAGGTCTTCGAGACCGAGATCGCATTCGATGAGCCGGACCCGCGCATCAAGCCCGGAATCACCGCGAGCGTTTCGATCCAGCTCGACCGCCACGAGGACGTGCTGACCATCCCCGTCGAAGCTGTGGCCTGGCGCGACGGCAAGGCAGTGGTCGGCGTGCTGGACGGCAACGGGGGATGGCAGGAGCGCGAAGTCGAATTGGGCGCCCGCAACAGCCGCCGGGTGATTGTGACGAAGGGCGTGCAGGAAGGCGAGTTGCTTCTCGGCCGCTGGGATTCGGTGCCGTCGGTTGAGCATCGCCCCACGGCGGGGTAGGCCGGGCATCCTTTCCGGGCCCGTTTTTGGTTGTCTCATGCGGGAGGAAGGCCCTGGCCTTCGGAACGTGGCGCATTAAGCCACAGCGGAACGTTTGTCCGTTCCCCGACAGTTCGATTCGAGGATGAAACGAGGAACATGGATCTTCCCAAGCCCCGCACCCGTGTCATCGGAGGCCCCGCTCCCACCCCCACCCCCTCGCCTGCCGCTCCGGGCGTGCCGCTGGGGGGCTTGCGCAAGCGCAGGAAGTACCGCCTGCGCCGGCGCAGCTATAACTCGCAGCCCCTCGTGGAGACCACCGGGGGAGCGGCAGCCGCGCCCTCCATCAGCCCGGAGATTCTGGAGCAACTGAAGGCGGAGAAGCAGGCCGCCGAGAAAGAGCGTGAGGAACTCAAGGAGCAGGTGCTGCGCGGGAGGGCCGATCTCGAAAACCAGCGCCGCCGCCACCTGAAGGAAAAGGACGAGCTGCGCAAGTATGCCACGGAGGATCTGCTCCACAGCATCGTGCCGGCTCTCGACCATTTCGGGCTGGCGTTGCAGTCGCTTGAATCGGCCACCGACGTCGATTCCGTGCGTCAGGGCGTTGTGATGATCCATCGCGAGCTGATGGGTGTCCTTGCCTCCAACGGGTTGCAGGTCATCGACCCGATGGGCGAGACGTTCGATCCCGCTTTGCACGAGGCCGTGGCCACCGAGTGCTTTGCCGAAAAGGCTGATGGCGAAATCGTGGAAGTGCTTCGGCCGGGCTGGAGGCTCAAGGAGCGCGTGCTGCGCCCCGCCATGGTGAAGGTGAACAAGCCAAACGCGGACACGGCCGGGACACCCCCCAAGACGCCTGTTCCAGACGAGCCATCAACATAAAAACACAACGGGCGGGTCCGAAAGGATCCGCCCGATTCATATCCGGAACCGCCCACCGTCTCAGGCTGGCGTGGGATGCGAGAGCGTCCGCAGCCAGCGGTAATGCGAGCGCAGGCTGTGGAAGAGGGTCGGGTGCGCCGTGTAGGTGACTCCGTACTTCGCGCAGGTCTCCTCCACGATCCGCGACAAGGCGGGGTAGTGGACGTGCGAGACGCGCGGGAAGAGATGGTGCTCGATCTGGAAGTTCAGGCCGCCGATGTACCAGCCCAGCAGCTTGTTGTTGCGGGCGAAATCCACCGTCGTTTCGATCTGGTGAATCATCCATTCGTTGCGAATGCGCTCGGGTGGCGTGCCTTCGGGAATCGGAAACTCCGCTTCTTCCACCGTGTGGGCCATCTGGAAGACGACGCTGATGATGACGCTCTGGACGAACTGAATCCCCATGAAGAAGGCGATCACGATGGGGAGCGGGTAGATCAGCGCGGGGATCACGAAGGCGAGGGAGAAGAAGATGACTTTGCCGAGCACGAAGAGGAAGAGATCCATCCCCTTGGGGCGGGGGAAGGAGTGCGTGTTGATCTTGCCGCTCATGGCGCGGACGAAGTCGGTGACAAAGAACCACTTGAAGGTCAGAAAACCGTAGAAAAACCAGAGATAGACGTGCTGGAAGCGGTGGAACCAGAGGTACTTCTGGTGGGGGGAGAGACGGCCGAGAACGCCGAGGTCGATGTCGTCGTCGTGCCCTTCGATATTGGCGTAGGTGTGGTGCAGGACGTTGTGCTTATGGTTCCAGATGTAGGAACTGGCTCCGACGATGTCGAGAGTGAACGCGGACGCCTTGTTGAGGAGCGTGTTGTCGGAGAAGGCGCGATGCCCGCCGTCGTGCTGGATGTTGAAGCCGACGGCTGCGGTGGCGAGCCCCAGAGAAAGGGCGGCTGCGATGGAGCCCCACAGCGGGAGCGGCAGAAAGACCAAGGCGGCGTAGGAACCTGCCAGCCAGGCGAGAATGACGATTGCTTTGCGGTAGATGGCGGTGGATCCGCGCGGTGTCTTGCCGGTTGCCGCGAAGTATTCCTCCACGCGGCTTTTCAATTCGTGCTGGAAACCTTTTGTGGGCTCGAACCGCACGCGGGGGGACTTGCTCGCCCCTGACTTCTTGGTACGGGTAACGCTGCCCCCCGACGGGGAGGCCATGACTTGGGACATGAGGGGTATACCTGCTCTCTCTAATTCAGCTCAAAGGAGTGCTGTTATCTGCATTACTTCACTGGGCGAAGCCAATGCCAATATGCGGAGCATACAGCAAAAAACTACCTGCTTCGCGTTCCGCCGCGCAAGGCTCATGGGACTGGAGTTGCCAATCTTTTCTCGATCAGATGTGAAAAGTCTCGTCTCGTTTGCGGACGCCGATGTGTCGGCAGTGTCTCGTTTTGACGAGAAGAGGGCAGATGGGGGACTGACGGAAACCGCCCGCTCCGGTGGGAGCGGGCGGGGGGTGGGTGTGAATGACGTGGCTAGGTTGCCGTTCGCCTAGATTACGGGGGGTGCGGGGGGCTTGAAGGGGAATGGAACGGCGGGGATGTTGCCGAGGAAGTAGTTGATGACGATGACGCCATCGACGTTGTCTTCGGCGCCGTCACGGTTGACGTCGATGTTCTGGGGCGCGACGAGGTCGCCACGGGCCTTGAGGCCCAGGAAGACCTGGAGGATGTCGAGCCCGTCGTCGAAGCCAATGGTTCCGTCGTCGTTCACGTCGCCGATGCCGGGCTTGCTGGCGGCACTGTCGGGGTCGGTGCCGAGAGCGACCTCGGTGGAGTCGGCAACGCCGTCGCCGTCGCTGTCGGGATCGTTGTCGTTGGAGTCGATGGCGGCGGGCAGGCCGTCGTTATCGTTGTCCGTGTAGACATTGGGAACGAGCGGGTCGAGGCCCTGGCCGGGGAAGAGCACCTCGATGCGGTCCTCGATGCGGTCGCCGTCGGTGTCCTTGTCGAAGGGATTGGTGCCGGAGACGCACAGCTCGAAGACGTCCTTGAGGCCGTCGTAATCAGAGTCGAGGGCGAAGTCCACGGCCTGCGTGGTTTCATTGGTCGAGACCGTTCCCGCGACGGTGGCGCCATCGACGTTGGGGACGCCGCCGTACCAGTTGTCCGATGCCTGGATGTTGGGCAGGGGCTGGGGATCAACGGCCTCGCCGCTCAGATCGGTGGTCGCATCATCGTTCATGATGGCGATCAGCGAGGCGTCGAAGTTGTTGCCGCAGATCGACGTGTCGCTGTCGTTGATCGTCGGGTTGTACCCCAGAGCGCCTATCGAGTTGATGAAGGCGAAGCGGACGCCGATGCCGGAGACCGGGTTGCCGTCGACCAGCATCGTGGTGCTCTGGAAGTCATTGCCGGAGACCCGGATTTCGGAGTCGGCGATGCTTCCCGAGCAGCATGTCTGCGGCCAGGCGCGGTCGACGTCGACGTGGATGAAGGTGCCGTCGACCCAATTGTCGTTACGGGTGGTTTCGCTGACGGCGAACGTGTTGCCGCTGACGATGACGTTCTGGGCGGCGGTGGAGTAGACGCCGCGCGCCTGGGTGTAGAACGTGTTGTCCTCGATGAAGACGCCATTGGAGCTGTTGTTGGCCTTCACGAGAATCGCGTTCTGGAAGGGATACTGGTCGGTGCCGGAGACGGTGTCGCCGTTGTCGTCGACCAGGACGAATTCGGGGCTGAACGTATTGCCGGTGACGAAGGCGTCGCCCGCGCCGTTGAGCCCGGACATTTCAAGGCCGGCGCAACGGAACGTGGTGCCCTGGACGAGCAGCGGGGCATTGAGGAAGTCCGTGTGGATGTCCTGGACGAAGCCCGTGACGTCGCAGTTGATGATGTTGGCTTTCACATCGCTGATGGACATGCCGCGCCCGAAGATCTGCGGGATCTTGGCCACGTTGCCGGGCAGCTTGGTGCGCAGGTCGTTGCCGCCATCGTCCGTGTAGGTGATGGTCGTATTGCGAACGGTGACTTCTTCAATGACGGTGCCGTTGTTGCTGTCCAGGCGCATGCCGCGAACGCGGTAGAGATCGAAGGCGGCACTGCCGCCCGCGGTACGGGCGGGCACGGGGCCGATCGCAATCTGCGGCCAGATCGTGCAGCCGTCGATCACGAGGTTGTCGAAGGGGCCGGTGGCCGGGACGATCAGTGCATTGGAGCCCGCCGCGTCGGCAGCGAGAACACCCCATCCCGCGTAGGGGGCGTTCACCTTGATGAGCAGCCCCTCGACGGTCACGTCGTCCGAGGCGATCTGCACGACGCCGACGTTGCGGAAGGCGCGGCCGCCAGCATAAGGGCCGGCAACAACGGGGGCTTCCACGATCGGGTTGTTGATGCCGCGAAGGGTCACGGCCTTGCTCACGGTGACGATTTCGGCGTAATCGGCCGCATCGCCGACGCTCTTGCCGGTGCCCATGATTTCGATGATGTCGCCTGCGACCGTGCCGGCGTCATCGATTGCGGCCTGAATCGTGGTGAACGCGCCACCACCTCCGGCGTCGACAACAATCGTCGCCGCCCCGGCCGGAATTGCTGCGCCCACGCAAAGCGCGGCGACTGCCAGTTGCATACGCATGCTCTTGGTCTCCTGAGGAAATAAGCTGTTGGGGGGATGCGTTCAGCAGCCCGCCGAGCCCAGCGCAAGCTGCCACACTTACACCGGGCTGATCCGAATTCCCGAATACGGACCCCCAAGAAAGAGGGAAGTGCACTGATATCACTTCCCGAGACTTTCCAGTTGATTGACGGAAGCGAAGTCGTGTGGCCTCGTCAACCTGAATAGGAGGCGAATCGAACGGGACAGGGACGGCAGGGGGCGCCGTTTACCCGCCCAGATGCCGGGACTCAAACAGGCCGGTGACGCCGTCGACGCTCAGGGGACGGGAGAAGTAGAACCCCTGACCCTCGCCGATCTTCAGATCGCGCAGGGCGCTGTACTGTGCGTGGGTTTCCACGCCTTCGGCGATGACTTGAAGGCGCAGGTTGCTGGCCAGGCTGGCGATTGTGCGGATGATTTCGAGGTCCTCGCCACTTTCGGCCATGCCGCGGACGAACGAGCGGTCGATTTTGAGATGGTCGATCGGGTAGCTGCGCAGGAACCCGAGCGAGGAGTAGCCCGTTCCGAAGTCGTCGATTTGGAGCTGGACGCCGAGCGCCCGGAGGTCGGCGAGGTTCTGGAGCACCTCGGGACGCGGCTCCATGATGGTGCGTTCGGTGATTTCGAGTTTGAGGCGCCGTGGGGGGAGCGCGGTTTCTTCGAGAATCCGGGCGAGTTCGCCGCTGAAGTCGGCCTGGCAGAGCTGGGGGCTGGCCAGGTTGACGCTGATGTTGATGTCCTTGGTGGCGGGGTAGTCGCGGTTCCACAGTGCCATCTGGCGGCAGGCGTTCTCCAGAACCCAGTAGCCGAGAGGGACGATGAGCCCCGTTTCCTCGGCCAGGGGGATGAAGTCGTTGGGGGCGAGGAGGCCCCTCTCCGGGTGCATCCAGCGCACGAGGGCCTCGAAGCCGGTGAGGCGGCACTTTTCGAGGGAAACGAAGGGCTGGTAGTGGATGAGGAACTCGTTGTTTTCCAGGGCGCGGCGCAGATGGGATTCGAGCTTGAGGAGGGAGACGACGGCGACGTGCATTTCGCGGTCGAAGACCTCGTGGCGATTCCGCCCGCCGGATTTGGCGCGGTACATGGCGGCGTCGGCGTCGCGCAGGATGTCTTCGGGCTTGTCGTAGCCCGTGGCGCTGAGGGCGATGCCGATGCTGGCGGTCGTGGTGACGTCCATGCCGTCGAGACGGAACGGCTTCACCAGTTCGTCGTGGATGCGTGTGGCGACACGGGTGGCGTCGCGCATGTGGGAGATATCGCTGAGGAAGACGACGAATTCGTCGCCCCCCAGGCGCGCGGCAATGTCGCCGGGGCGCAGAAGGCTGCGCATCTTTGTTCCGAATTCGACGAGGACCTGGTCGCCGGTGTGGTGGCCGAGGCTGTCGTTGACGATCTTGAAGCGGTCGAGGTCGATGAAGAGTACGGCGAACTGGTAGCCCGGGTTTCTGCGGGCGCGTGCCAGGGCGGAGCGCAGGTGGTCGAGCAGCAGGGCGCGGTTGGGCAATCCGGTGAGGGCGTCATGCATGGCTTCGTGGTGGAGGCGGATCTCGGCGCTCTTGCGCTTGGAGATGTCGGTCTGCGATCCAGCCATGCGATGGGGCTTGCCGTCTTCGCCGAAGACGGCGAGGCCGCGTACGAGGACCCAGATGTAGTGCCCGTCGCGGTGCATGATGGGGTGTTCGTCCTCGAAGCAGGTCGTGTTGCCCGCGAGGTGGGCGTCGATTTTCATGCGGACGGCGTCGTTGTATTCGGGGTGGACGCGGCGGAACCACTCGTCGGGTTCGTCGTCCACCTCGAAGTCCTCGAAGCCCAGCATGGCTTTCCAGCGGCTCGAGAACGTCATCGTGTTGGTGCGCAGGTTCCAGTCCCAGATGCCGTCGTTGGCTCCGCGCGCGGCCAGGGCATAGCGTTCCTGGCTTTCCTGCAGGGCGACGCTGGCGCGGTGCCGCTCGATGGCGTAGCGGATGGCGCGAGTCAGCGGATCGGCTTCGATGCCGCGTTTGTGCAGGTAGTCCTGAATGCCGTCGCGCAGGGCTGTTTCGGCAAGGTGATCGTCTTCGAGCCCGGTCATCAGGATAATGGGAAGACCGGCGATGTCGGTGAGGGCGCGGCGCCAGGTCTCTTCGCCCCGGCTGTCGGGGAGGCAAAGGTCGAGCAGGACGATGTCGTAGTCCGCCGACGAGGCGCGCTCGATGCCCTCGGCAAGGCGGCCGGCGTGATCGACCTCGTATTTGCCGCGAGGAGCTGCGGCGAGGCACTGCTGGACCCACGCCGCATCAGCGAGCGAGTCCTCGATCAGCAGGACGCGGGTCTTGTCCGCCGGCGTGCCCGTTGCTTCTCCGGGAGCGGAACGTGCCCTGTTGCCGGGCTTATCGGGGTGACTCATGTGGTGCCTCCATGGCTGGCAGCGTGAAATAGAAGGTGGAGCCCTCTCCCGGCTGGGATTCCACCCAGAGACTTCCTCCATGGCTCTGTGCAATGCGTCGGCACAGGGCGAGACCGAGCCCGGTGCCGGGGATTTCGTCGTGGCTGTGCAGGCGTTCAAAGGGACGGAAGATGCGATCGCGGTCGTTTTCCGCGATGCCTTCTCCGTTGTCGCGGACGGCAAAGCGCCATTCGCCCCCTTGCGGTTCCGCAGAAATTTCCACGCGGGGCTTCTGCGTGCTCCGGTACTTGAGGGCATTGGCGACAAGATTCTGGAAGAGCGTTGCCAGGCCGCGGGGGTCGCCGCGCAGCGTGTCGGGAAGCGGGCCGCGGCGCACGTCCGCGCCCGTTTCCTCGATCAGTGCCTGCACGTTGGCCAGCGCCTGCGCCAGCGCCCGGTTGGCGTCGACGCGTTCGAGACGCACGGGCACATTGAGGGCGCGCGAGTAAAGCAGCAAGTCATCGACGAGGCGCTGGGCACGCTCGGTCGATTCCACGATCAGGCGGGCGTGCTGGTCGGTGGTCCCATTGAGAAACTCGCGGCACTGCTCGATCAGGAGGCGCGTGAAGCGTTCGACGGTGCGCAGGGGTTCCTGCAATTCATGGGAGGCAAAGTGGGTCAGGTGCTGGAGTTCGGCCTGGTCGCTTTCGAGGCTGACGATTCTTGTTTCGAGTTCGTGGATGCGGTTCTCGCGCGCGGTGTGGTCTTCGACGAGGCCGCGCAGCAGGGCACCGGCGGCATCCTGGCGGCGCAGGCGGAGTGACACGAAGAGCGGGCTGCCGTCGAGCGCGCGCAGGGGCAGGCGCTCCTCGATGCCCGTTTCGCTGGCGGCGGCCTGCTCCAGCAAACGCGAGAGCGAACCCGGCGCGGCGGAGAGTTCCGCGAGATTCAACGAGGTGGCAGCGGCCTTCCCGTCGGCGGCGATCAGACGGCGGAATGCGGCGTTTGCCTCCAGCAAGCGTCCGTCCCGATTGGCAAGAAACCATCCGATGCCGGCATCGTCGAGGAGGGGTTCGAGCGCGGCGGAGGACTGCGCCGGCGAGCCGGGAGTCTCGACGAGCGAGCGCACCAGGGCGGGAAGGCGCAGGAAAACGGCGGGGCATTTCTCAGTGGACTGGCAGGCAGGCTCGGGCGAATGCGCGGCGGAGCAGTCCCGGGCGTCCCGCAGAATCAGCAGGGGGAGGGCAGCGTTGTCCCGGCGAAGCATGGGGATCAGGGCGCTGCCGCCCGCCCAGTGAGCTCCGGCATCGAGTACGGCGGCGAGGAAGGGGCCACCGGCAAGGGCGTCGAGGAGAGCGGGCGTCTCGTTGACGGCGATCAGGGAAACGGCGGGCCAGTGGCGCCCGAACACCAGCGCAGCCAGTTCCGCCTCGTCGGCCGAGGCGGCAACATAGAGAACGCGGGATGCGGCGGCGTGATTCTGCCCGGTCAACGGCCTGTTCCTGGCGGATATTCCAAGGACGGGAAACGGCCTGAATGAGCCTTGTTCCCCACCATGGTGAATCCTGATTGCGCGAGGCTTCCCGGGGTTCGCACAACACCGTCAAGAAAGAAGACACCAGAAGAGAGGCTGGGGGCGTAGCCTCGCCCAAGACGCGCTGCTTCCCGTGCTTGCCGGCTACAACTTTCCGGCTCTTCTGTGAGAGCGCCGGTGCGGAACCCAACCCGGCGCTCACAGAAGGGGAAGGCGCTAGTCTCTCTGCTCGATCAGGTCGTAGCTCAGGGTGGTGTTGGAATCATTGAGCTGCAGGATGTCGAGGACGAGGGGGTCGGAGGAGCCGACCTCGGTGGCCACGATTTCGTAGGTGCCCGCGCGCAGGCACTCGAATTCGTAGTAGCCGAGCTCGTCGGACTGGGTGGTGTATTCCCAGAAGGCCTGGAGCGCGGCGACGCCGCTTTGCGGAGCCGAAAGACTGCGCAGGCGGATGTTGATGTCAGGCAGGGCGTAGGTCATGTCGGCGTTGAGCACCCGCCCGGCGATGCGTGCGCGCGGCGGGATCAGTGGCAGAGTCTTGCCGGGATACGTCAGCGTGATGCGGTCGTCCCACTGGTAGACACGCCCGTTGATCGACGCGGAAACGAGGATCAGGTAGTCGCCCTCGATCAGGTCGGTGGCGCGGTAGTTGGAGCCCGTGACGGTGGCGCGGATGCGGCCGTTGATGACGGGGCTGCCGTCGCTCTCCAAAGGATAGAGATCGACCGAGCAGTTGATCGGATCGCCGCGTCCGTTGGAGAAAATCCCTCCTTCGAGAACCAGGTTGCCGACGAGCTGGATGTCGAAGGTGGTCTCTGCCGACGACGAGATGGTCTTCTCGATGCTCTTGGTCACGTTTCCGCGGGTAAAGGCAGCGGTGACGGTGATGAGAACGGTGCCGGGCTTGAGTCCCTCGATGGTGACGCGTCCGCCGTCGTTGGTGCGCGCGGTGCGTTTCCACTCTTCGCCGACGTAGCGCACCGTCACGAGAGCGCCTTTGACGGGCTTGCTCACGTCGTCCGTGACGCGCCCAACGAGCCGCCCGCCAGGGTCGAGCTTGATCGTGCCTGCGTCCACGTCGCCCTCCTCGGGCACCTGGACCAGTTTCACGGTCTTCGACAGATACTGGGAATGCGAGACCTGAAGAGTATACACATCGGCGGGGAGCGAAGCAATGCGCACGACCCCCTTGCTGTTGGTCTTGCCGCTTCTGCCGCTGGGGTCGAGCACGACCGTTGCCCCGCTGATTGGCTTCTCCGTGTCCTCCGCCACAACCGTTGCGGTCAACGCGGCTCCCTGTGCCAAGGCGATGCGCCCCACCGAGAACGTACCGGGGGAATCGACAGTTATGCCGTCCAGGGTGGTGGATAGGTAGTTCGAGGCGCTGATGCTGAGGCGGTAGTCCCCCGGGGGAAGACTGCGGAAGCTGAACTCTCCCGGGGGTTCCTTGGCGCTGGTGCTGGACTTGAAGCTGGCCTTGGAGCCCGAACGGACCTCGTAAGTGCCCGAGATGGTGATCGAGGCTCCGGAGATCGGATCGTCTGTTTCCTGATCGACGACGACGCCGTCGACGCGTCCGTTCATCGGAACCTGGATGACTTCCTCGGTGGTGCGCACGTCGACGCCGGTGACTTCCCGGCGCACCGTATGCTTGCCCGTGGGCGTCTGGCGGGTGGCGTAGGCGATGAGCTTGAAGTTGCCCTCGCCCAGGCCGTCGATGGTGAAGTGCCCACGCGCGTCGATACTGCCCCGGCCGCTGCCGCGCGCGCCGGATTCTCCGCGCGCATCGACATAGCCTTCCTGAAACGGAATCCCCGCGTCGTCCACGACGTAGCCTTCGATGGAGAGACCACTCTCAAGCGTCAGAGTGACTTCGGAGGGCGACCCATCCTGGACCGCGAAACGCGTGGAGGAGCCAATATAGCCGCTCTTGGAAGCGTAGGCCGTTCCCACGCCGGCGGGGACGTTGGCGAATGTGTACTTGCCCGAACTCGTCGTTTTTCCCTTCCAGGCAGCCGGGGTCCCGTCGCCGCTAAACTCGTCGTGGGAAATGGACACGTCAACGTCGACGAGGGCCGAGCCATTCTCGTCCATCACGTTCACTGTCAATGGCCCGCCGATGGTGAGGCGGATTGTGACATTGGCGGTGGAAAGGAACTGCGTCAGAATGATGGGGTCGCTCTTGCCCTTGGCGAGTCCGTAGAGCGCCGTGCTGGCCGAGTCGGCTGTGCCCTGCGCATCCAGGGGGATCTTTCCTCCCAGTGGCGTGGCGCTTGCGGTCAGGTAAACGTCCGTGTCCAGGGGAATTCCATCGATCTCGAAATTGCCGGAATCGTCGGCGGTTGCCTGCAACTTGCTGGTATTGATGCGCACGGGAGCGCCGGGGGTGTTGTACAGGTTGACAAAGGCGCCGCCCACCGGGGCTCCGGAGGCGTCGAGTACGCAGCCGGAAACCGTGCCTCCGCGGGCGAGAAACAATTCGACGGGTTCGGGTTTTTCGTCGGGGAGCAGGCGCACCTCGGCGGTGCCTCCCGGCCCGGGGTAGCGCAGGTAGCCGTCGGCCGTTGCATCGAGCGAGTAGAGGCCGTAGGGGAGGTTCTCCACGGTGAACGAGCCGCCGGGGTCCGTCGTCGTCTTCTGACTGCTCGAGGACAGGAACTGGGGGCCGACACTGCTCGTCAAGTTCACGGTGGCTTCGCCGATGCGTTCGCCCGTGGCGGCATCCGCCACGACTCCCGTGATACTCTTGCCCGGATAGAGTTGGAAGTTAATGCCCTCGGTGACTTTGGGGATTTTGACTTTGACGCCCAGACGCGGCTCGCACGTCAGGCGGTCGTTCCTGACCCGGATATTGTACGTTCCCGAGGGGAGGAGGGGGAACTCGTAGGTGCCGTCGGAGCGCGAAGAGGTCGTCTGATCGACGGGGATGCCCGACACGGTGGATTCGAGGGCCAGGATGATGCCCTGAAGCGGCTGGCCGGTTTCGCTGCTTGTCACCATCCCGGTGATTGCTCCGCCGGACTCGAGAATGATGAGGTTTTCCAGGCGTCCTGCGGGAATGGCGATTGGGCCTGCGGGGGCGAAGTTGTCCGCCTTGGCCGTCAGGCTGTACGTGCGCTCGGCCCGCAGGCCACCGATAATGAAGGAGCCGTCGGGCTTGGTGGTGACTTCCTCCTTGAACTTTGAGTCTGAGGGATCGGTCAGCGTGATCGTGGTGCTGGGAACCGGCAGGCCCTTGGCCGAGCGCACGATCCCTCCGATGTTGGCGCCGGGGGAGAGCAGGACGGTGAGCTCGTTGGCGCCTTCGCGGGCCAGATCGAATTCCAGGCGCTCGGTGGCGAATCCCCGCAGCGAGGCTGTCAGGATGTGACTGCCCGGCCCGGCCCGATCGATCTGCCACTCGCCTTTCGCATTCGAGCGCGTCTCTCGATAGGGAATCTCGGTGGCGACGACTTCGCCGTCGGCGCGGGCGACGCTGACGATCTGGCGGGCCAGGACGAGCTGCACCCCTTCCAGATTCAGCCCCGTGGTGGTGCGCGCCTTTCCCTTCACGGTCAGGGCCGGCTCCATGACGAGTTCGACGCCTTCCGTTTCCCTCTCCGATTGGACCTCAAGGCCGGGGGTCTTGGCGACGGCGTAGGAGGGGTGCTCGGCAATGACGTCCCAAGTGCCGGGAGGGACGGCAGGGAACTCAAAGCGGCCCGTCTCGCCGGTGAGCACCTTGAGTTCGGGGCCTGGCTTGCCGTCCTTGACGAGATTCGTGAATTCGAGGCGAACCTCAACGCCTGCAATGGGGATGCCGTTCTCGCCGCTTACCCACCCGGACAGGGTGCCGGGCGGCTCCTTCATGGCCTTCTCGATCGGTTCGAGTTCGGCGGGAGCGGCTTCGGGCGTGGGCTCCGGAGTCGGTTCCGGATCCGGTGCGGCGGTGGGCTCGGGTGCCGGAGTCGCCTTGCGGCGCAGCGTCATGGCGGCGGGATCCTGACGCTCGATGCGATCAGAGGTATAGCCGCGCACTCCGGGGGTCCCGGAAGGCGTACTTGAATGCCGGGTTAAAAAGACGCCGAAGATCGCCACCGTGGCGGCAATCAGGACGATCAGAATCAACGGAGGTGCGTCACGCGATGTCATGTATTCATTCGATGAGAGCAGCTACCGGCCAGTGCTCCCCACTTCCTTCCCTTGCCTGCCCCAATGCACCCACGTTGGAGAACGCCGTCAAGCACGGCGTCCCGAATGGCTCGCGGGTTTTAGACAAGGGTTTTCGGTGGCGGGTTCCACTTCCCCTCGTCGGCGCTTCAATCGACCCCGGAGATTCATATCCGGTTTGACCTTCCCTCCCAAGGCCCGGATAAGCTTGGACTTGCGCGATTGAGACGGTTCCGGAGCCTCCATGAAGCAAGTCCGTTCCTTCTTCTCCGATCTGGTTGCCCTGACGGCCAACATGGGAATCCGCGATGCCGTGGACATCCTGATGTTGGCGCTGGTGTTCTACATCCTGCTCAACATGTTCCGGCAGTCGCGCAGCCAGGTTGCCTTGCGCGGCCTGATGATCGTGTTCGGAGCGACGTTGTTCTTCTATTTGGTGACGATTCTGGGGGAACTGAGCGCCATGCGGGCGCTGCTGGGCCGGGCGTGGATCGTGATCGTGGTCCTTTTTCTGGTCGTCTTTCAGAATGAAATAAAGAAGGGGCTGACCGAATACGGCCGGTTGCCGATCTTCCGCGCCCTGTTCAAGCAGGAAACCACGCCGATTGAGGAAGTCATCAAGGCCGCGGCCCGGCTGGCGGAAAAGAGAGTCGGTGCCCTGATCTGTCTGGAGCGCCGCGCGTCGCTGCGCCCGTACCACGAAACGGGAACCCTCATGGATGCGCTCGTTTCCGTGGAAACCCTGCGGACGATTTTCGCGCTCTCCACGCCGCTGCACGACGGGGCTGTGATTGTACGCAACAACCGCATCGCGGCGGCGGGGTGCATCCTGCCGCTCTCGACCCAGGAACTCCCCAAGGACATGGGGACGCGCCACCGCGCTGCCATTGGCCTGACAGAGGAAACCGACGCCGTGGTCGTGGTGGTCTCCGAGGAGACCGGCACGATCTCGCTTGCGCACGATGGCCTGATCGAGCGCCCCGAAACGCCGGAATCGTTGCGCGTCAAGCTGCGCGATCTCTTTGAAATCGAGGAGGAGGAGAGCCGTGGCGAAACAGGCTAAGCAACCCGTCAACGATCTCGTGCTCGTGCTCTTCTCGCTTCTGCTCGCTTTCCTGGTCTGGGCCATCGTCCGCCAACAGGAGATCCTGACGCAGACGATTCTCGTTCCCATCGACTACCGCAACCTGCCCCCCTACGTCGAACTCGACCCAAGCGAGCCGTTCACTCCGACCCAGATCCCCGTCTCCTTCAGCTTCCCCAAGGGCGAGGAGCGCATGGTGGGGTCGGCGGAGTTCCGTCTGCGCATCGACCTGGCGGACATGGGGACGCGCGTGGGGAGCACCGAGCGCTACACCGAGTACGTGGTGCGTGTCACGCGGGAGAACCTGAAGGCGCCGGACAAGCTGAGCTTCGTGGAATACCGCTCCGAGCCGGAGGTGACGTTCCGGGCCCGTCTGCGCGTGGCCCGCGCCACCGTGGTGCCGCGCCTGGGACCCGAGCCACCTGCGGAAGGCTACCGCATCGAGACCGACGCGATCCGTGCCGAGCCCTCCGAAATCGACGTGGCCGTCGATCTGTTTCACTACGAACTTGCCCAGCGCGAGACCATCGAGATTCCCACCGAGGAGATCAGCGTTGCCGGAGCCCGCACGTCGCTGCGCCGCGTGGCCGGGCTGCTCTATAACACCAGCGACGGCGTCTACCCGATGCCCAGCAATCCCACGAGCACAGTGACGGTGTTCGTGCCGATCCCCGAGATTGAGGTGGAGCGTTCGTTCCCCAAGGTGCCCATCCGCTACAAGCCGATCAAGCGGCGCATCGGCGCGACGTTGTCGCCCGAATTTGCCAGCATCACCGTCAGCGGCCCCGTCAGCCAACTTGACCGGATGTCCTCGGCAACGATTCTGCTGACTCCGCGGCCCAACGAATTTCTGGACGAGGAGACGGCGGGAGAGAGTTTCGAAACGCTGATCGACGCCTCCTTTGACGGCATCGACCCCGAGTTGCGCGACCGCCTGCGGGCGACCATCGAGCCACGTTTCGTGCGCGTGCGCTTCTACGCCAAGGAACCGGAGACACCGATTGAAACGCCCACGCCGTCGTTGGAGCCCGAGCCGACGCCGCTGCCCGTGGTGCGGCGCGACGACCGCTCGACGACGCGGCTTCTCACGCCGCCGGTCATCGTTCCCGCCCGCACGCCCCAGCCGACTCCGTCCCCGTCCCCGAACTCGCCCGCGCCGCGGCGTACGCCCGTGTCGATCCCCGAGCCCACTCTCCGCCCCGCCGCCGTCTCGCCCGCCGACACGCCGACGTCGCCGTGAGGCGAAACGGGGGAGCCGCCATGCCGCGTTTGCCCATTCGCCACCTGCTGCTCGGAATCGCGCTGCTGCTTGCCTGCCTCCCCCTTGCCGCGCAGGATGCCCCCACGACGCCGACGATGAGCGGACCGCTGCCCCGGCTCTTTCGCGTGGGCTATCTGCGGCCCGAGGGCGAAGCGGGCTTCACGCGTGGGCAGATGGAGGCGCTGCGCTCGCGCCTGCTGGCCGACGAGGTGCTGATGGCCGAGTGCCGCGCGGCGGGTTTTGATGGCTTCGGGCTCTATGAGACCGACGGCGGGCGCGACATGCTGCGGCGGCTCAATGCCCGCGAGTTCGATCTCGCCTTCGTTCCCCTGCGCGTGTGGGCCGAGCAGAATCCCGCCGCGCGCTACGAGGTCATTCTGCAGACGCGGCGCGAGCGCGATGCCACGGCCACGCGCGGCAACATGGTGCTCCAACGCGGCGCGGTCTTTCTCTCTCCGCGCTCGTCGTTCTTTGCCCAGGATCCCCTCGACGGCGAGGCGTTCGCCGCCTACCTGCGGCGCACGCGCATGGCGGTCGTCACGTCGGAAGGCATGGCGGAATTCGTGGCTCCGCTGACCGCGTTGGCGGAGCGCTATGGCGTCACCCCCCAGGCCTCGGATTTTTTGTGGATGGAGTCGAATGCCGAGGTCGTGAAGGCCGTCGTTTCCGGCCTGGTGGAAGTGGGCGTCTGCGAGCAGGGAGCCATTGAGGAGACGCTGGCCGCTTCGGGGGCGCAGGAGCGGATGCACCGTGTGGTGGTGTTGTCGCGGCCGGTGGCGACGGATCCGGTGGTCGTGCGCCCGGAGTTTGCGCCGCTTGATTCCGCGCTGGGCCGCGAGCTCAAGCGGGCGTTGCGCGACTTTTCCATCGAGACCGGGTTTGGGCCGATTTCGCTGCAGTCGGCCACGAACAGCGATTACACCGACGCGCCCGCGCTGCTGGGACGCTTCAACGAATTGATGGGACGGGAGATTCGTCGGCCATGAATCCGGCTTCCTCGTCCCGTCGGGGTCCCGCCCGCTGGCCGCTGGTGCTGGCGTTGCTGCTTTCGGTGGCGGCGCTGGGAACGCTGTTTTGGCTGCGCGGGCGGCTGGTTGCCGAGGAGCAGGCGACGCTGGAGAATGCCGTGCGCGTGTTCGAGCGCAGCAACGTGCTGCTGCGGCCGGAGAACGACGCGATTCGCTTCACGCTTGTGGAATCGACGGCGGGCAGCTTTGAGGCGAGCGACCTCGTGGCTTCCCTGCTCGTCGGCAAGAACACGCACAGTGGACGCGAAGTCCTCGTGCATCCCTTCTGGTACGAACTGGAGCACCCGGCCTGGCGCGAGGAGACTGCCGCGTGGCGCCGGCTGACCGTCGGTCCCGAGGAGAACCCGTCGGGCTGGCTCTACGTAAAGCTGGAGCCTTCCAACCGCCAGGCGGTTGATCGCACGATCGCCGCCTTCGGTGTTTTCCTGCTGGTTTGCCTCGGCCTGCTCGTTTTTCGCCAGCGCGGCAAGGACATCGAACTCAGCCGCACGGTCTCCGAACTCGAACAGCGCCGCGCGGAGGTCATTCGTCTGGAGCGCCTCGCTCTCGCGGGCCAGCTGTCCGCCAACATTTTTCACGACATCAAGAAGCCGGTGCTCAACATCAAGCACGAGGCCGACGATCTGCTGGCGGGCGGCGAGCTTGGCGATGCCCCGCGCGTGGCCATCGCTGCCATGAAGGAGCAGACCGAGTTGTTCCTCACGATGCTCAGGGAATCGGGCTTCGAACAGTTCGTTCGTGCGGAGGGAAGCGCGGACGAGTTTTGCGACGTGGCCGAATCCATCGAACGCTCGCTGGCGTTGGTGAAGTACGAGCAGCGCGACGTTGCCGTTTCCGTCAACGCGGCGCGCGACGGTTCGTTGCCGCTGGTTTTCGCGCCGCCGTGGCGGCTGGTGCAGCTCTTCTCGAACCTTTTTCTGAACGCCTACCAGGCAATGGAAGGGCGCGGGGAACTTGCCGTTGACGTGCGTGCAGTGAAATCAGGGACGGAGATCGTCGTCGCGGACACGGGGCCGGGGATCGCGCCGGAGATTCGCGCGCGCATCTTCGATCCGTTCGCAACGACAAAGGCCGAAACCGAAGGCTCCGGTCTCGGCCTCTACATCTGCACACAGATTCTCTCAGACCTCGGTGGCTCGATCCGGATCGAGGACAACGTGCCGCGCGGCACGCGCTTCGTCGTTCAGTTGCCCGGGGCCGCGCCCGAATCATAGCCGGCCAGCAGTGCAAGCACGCCGTCGGTGACGTCCTCGGTGGCGGCGGAAGAAACGATGTGCGCGTTGACGAGGAACGAGAAAACGAGTTCCTCGCCGTCCGCCGTCGTCACATAGCCCGAGAGGCCACGCACGTTGGAGATCGTTCCCGTCTTCGCGCGCACGTTCCCCTCGGCCGGGGTGCCGCGCATCCGGCGCGCCAGCGTGCCGTCCACTCCGGCGATGGGCATCGACTCGCGCCACTCGGGCCAGTATTCGTGTTCGTGCATTCCCTCGAGAATCTTGACCAGAATGTCCGGGCTGATGAAGTTGTAGCGCGACAAGCCCGAGCCGTCCATATAGCGGTAGGTTCCCGGCTCGACGCCAAAGCCTTTGAGGACGTCGCTCACCACGCGCCGGCCGTTGCGGAAGCTGCCGTTGCCGTGGACCTCCCAGCCCAGCACGCGTGCCATCGTTTCCGCATACAGGTTCTGGCTGCGCTTCATCAGTCCCTTGATGATCTCCGAAAGGGGCGGAGACTTGTGAACGTAGAGGGACGTGAAATCCTCGGGCTTCTGATTCCAGGCGGCAATGTCGTCGCAATCCATCGGCTTGCCGCCGATGTCGATGCGTTCGTCGCGGAGAACTTCCGCGAGCACCGTGACGTAGAAGAGGGTGGGGTTGGTGATCGTGGGAGAAACTTCCTGGGGGTTGGAACCGGGCGCAACGGAGCCGCGCACGATGAGATTGTTCGTTCCAAAGGCGCGGTCGGACGAGATGCGGTTGCGGCCGGGGCGGACCACGACGCGGTTGTCGATCGTATAGTAGTCGCTGGGGAGATTCGGCTCGATGGTGACGGTGCCGTTCGCATCGGCGGGGGGGCGAACGGTGAGGTCCACGTAGCCCTCATTGATCTGCAGGGCGCCGAACTCGGCGGAGTACCACGAGGGCAGTCCGTCGAGCGGCCAGCCGTAGCCAATGTGCTCGTCGTCGAAGGCGTTGTCGTCGCCAATGATGTCGCCCGTGATGCGCGTGATCCCGAGATCGTGGAAGCGTTGGGCAACGAGGCGGAAGACATCGCGCGGGTCGTCGTAGAAGCGTGAATACAGAGTCGGGTCGCCATTGCCGAAGACAATCAGGTCGCCTTCGAGCACGCCGTTGCGGATCTCGCCGTTCGTGGTGAAGTGCGTGGTGAACTGCCAGTCCGGCCCCAGCGTCACGAGAGCCGCGGCGGTCGTGGGGATTTTCTCATTCGACGCGGGCATGAAGAGTTTGTCGGAGTTGCGCTCGTACCAGACCTCGCCGGTGTCGAGGGACTTGATCTTGGCGCCCCAGAACGCGTTGGCAAAGCGCTCGTCCTCGAAGAAGGCGTCAACTGCCTGGAGAAGCTCGGCAGGGGGCTTTTGTGGCTGCACCGGTGATGCCACCGGAACAGAGGGGGGAGGTGGGGGAGGAGCGGATGCTGGGGCGCCGGTGGTTCGGCATGAAGCTAACATGGCGGCCAGGGCAAAGAAACAGGCCGTGCGCGTGAAGAGGGACATCGTCGGATTCCTTGGGTTGGCTGGGGGCGGCAGGAAGCAGGATTGGCACCAGTACCCGGCGACCCAGTATTTCGTACTTGAAGCCCAGGCGGTCCGCCCGCCGCAATTCCATTCCCCTCTCACAATATTTTCATGGCCCCGGCCGGAACGGCTGTATGATCAGCTTTCCGCTCTCAAGAGACGAGAGTTATTCCTCTTTTCGATTTTGGTGCCACCGCACGTGTCCCTCCTTTCGCCCATTCTTGCCGCTTCCACAATCGGATTGGCTGCTTTCATCCTGCGGGGCAACTCCCGCAAACGGGCGAAGGCCCGGCTTCGCCAACGCGTCCAGAAGATTGTCACCAGAAGGATCGCCTGTCTCCATGATCCCGAACTGGTGGGTGCGGGCAACGTTGGGGCTGTGTTTGCCGCGGATCTGCAGCCGGGCTGGGAGCAGGAATTGGGCATTCAATGGCGGGCAGACGGGACTCTGCCCACCCGGGTGGCCGTGAAGTTCGCCGTCTTCCGGGACAATACGGAGCGCCTCCGAAGCCTGATGGACCTTGCTCCCCGTCTTGAGCGGCATCTGGCGACTTGCCCGGATTTCCCTCTTTGCCCTTTTCTGGCGCTGGGGCTGTGGCGCCAGCCCAATGGGCGCAGCTACCTGATCGAGGTGATGCCCCTGATTCCCGGCACGAACCTCGATAAACGGCTGCTTCCGGGCCGTCTCCCCGTCGAGTCTCTGGAGCAACTCGCCCGCATCCTCGACACGGTTCTTTTTCTGGAGCGCCATAAGTTCTATACCCGCAACATTGATGCGGAAAACGTGCTGGTTGATTCCGATGGACGTTGGGTGCGTCTGGACTTTGACAACGCCAAACCGGTGAAGACGCTGCCACTCCTGCGCATGCAGCGTCTGGCGCGCCTGACGCGGCAGGTGCTCGAGGCCCTTCCGTTTGCTTGCCGCGATGCGGCCTGGGTCGAACTTCACCGCCGCGCCGCCGCCACCGAGCAGGCCCCTCTGAAGCAATGGCACCGCCGGGGCGTTCCTCCGCAGGAACGCGACGCCGTCTTCCTGTCCTGCGAGGACTTGGCTGCTGCCGTGCGCGCACTGCCCCGCGAGTCGGCGGAGCACACCTGTATCCGTGCTGTCCGGAGCGCCTGAGCGCCGCCCGGCCCCGGGCAGCGCCCCCCTTTTCGTTCGACACCGCAGCCAGGATCGGCGACTGTCACCTCTCCGGGGACACTTTCCCCGCCGAGGCACAAGACCCCATGCGCGAACGATTCCCCGAACTCATTGCCGCCGCCCGCGAAGCACTTCAACGCGCCTATGCGCCGTATTCGAAGTTCCACGTTGGAGCCGCCATCCTCACCGACAAAGGGGAAATCGTCACCGGCTGCAACGTCGAGAATGCCAGCTATGGCCTGACGATCTGCGCCGAGCGGACGGCCATGACCCGTGCCGTCATCCAGGATGCCGGCCGCCCCGTGGCCGTGGCCGTGGCAACACGCACGCCCACGCCCACGCCGCCGTGCGGCGCCTGCCGCCAGTTCCTTTATGAATTCAATCCCGATATCATTGTTCTGTGCTGCGCCGAATCCGGCGACCCCGCGGAAACGACATTGCGTGATCTGCTCCCCGGTGCCTTTGACACCGGCCAACTCAACTCCGCGGCACCTTGAGGCTTCTCCATGAGTAAGACATCCCCGACCATCCTCTTATCCGATCTTGATTCAACACCGGACAAAGTCCGCGTTATGCCCTTGGGCGGACTCGGCGAAATCGGCATGAACTGCATGTTGTTCGAGTGCGGCGGCGATCTCGTCATGCTCGACTGCGGGCAGATGATGCCGGATGAGGAAATGCTCGGCGTCGATTATGTGATCCCCGATATCTCGTGCCTCAAAGGGCAGGAGGACCGCCTGAAGGCGATCATCCTGACCCACGCGCACGAGGATCACGTCGGCGCGCTTCCCTATGTGCTGCCCCACTTCCCGAACGTCCCGGTCTATGCCAGCGAAATGACCGTCGCCCTGTTGCGCGAGAAGCTGAAGGAACACGGCGTGAAGCCGAAGTTCACGGTGCTGAACGCGCGCGAGAAGGTGCGGCTGGCCGAGCACTTCGAAGTCGAACCGCTCACCGTGACGCACTCGATGATCGACTGCTTCGGCTTTGCGCTCCGCACACCCGCAGGCGTCATCATCCACAGCGGCGATTTCAAAATCGATCCCAACCCGCCCGACGGCGTGGCTTTCGATCACTATGCCTTTGCCAAGTACGCCGAGGAAACCGAGGACGGCGTCCTGCTGCTGCTCAGCGATTCGACCAACGTTGATCGCCGCGGCTCCTGCCCCTCCGAAATGGAAGTGGTTCCCGGCCTGGAAGAAATCATCCGCAGCGCCGAGCAGGGCATCGTCGTCTGCACCTTCGCCTCGTCGCTCCATCGCATCCAGAACGTGCTGAACCTGGCCGCGCAATACGGCCGTGAAGTCGTCAGCATGGGCCTCAACATGGAGCGCAACATCCGCATCGCGTCGGAAATCGATGCGATCGACATTCCCGGCACCTATCACGACGAATCGCGCATGGCGCGCCGCATTCCGCGCGAACGGCGCCTGATTCTCTGCACGGGGAGTCAGGGCGAGGCGATGTCGAGCCTCTCGCGCATGGCAATGGGGACGCATCGCGACGGCGTCGTCGAACCCGGCGACCTCGTCGTGCTCTCCGCCCGCCGCATCCCCGGCAACGAAAGCACGATCTACCGCCTGATCAATCACTTGTCGCGCCGCGGTGCACGCGTGATTCACGAGGGCATGGCGCTCATCCATGTCTCCGGCCACGCCTACCGCGACGACATGAAGCACCTCATCAACCTCACGAATCCGCGCTTCTTCGTTCCCGTTCATGGCGAGTTCCGCCATCTGAACGCGCACTGCGCCCTGGCGCGCGAGCAGGGTATGAGGGACGAGGAGGCCTTCCTGCTCGAAAACGGCGACTGCCTCGAACTCACGCGCAACTCCGCGCGGGTGCTTGGCCAGATTCCGCACGGGCGCGTGCTCGTTGACGGCAAGGGAATCGGCGACGTGGACGAGATCGTGCTGCGCGACCGGCGTTACCTCGCCGAGGACGGCATGGTCGTCATTATTCTCGGCGTGGACCACGAGTCGGGCGAAATCCTGAGCGGCCCGGAAATCGTCGCACGCGGCTTTGTCCTCGGCGAGGAAGGCGACGCCGCGTTCGACAGCCTGAAGGCCATCGTTCTGCAAGCGTATGAGGATCTGCCCATCGAGACACGCACGGAGCACACCGAGGTGCAGGCCGCGATGAAGCGCGCCGTGCGCCGCTACATCAAGAAGACCAACCAGCGCTTTCCCGTCATCATGCCCGTCGTCATGGAGCTGTAACGCATGTCTTCCGGAGGCCCGCGTCACAAAGTCGTCGTCGCGGCGATCATTGAACACGCTGGCAGGATTCTCGTCTGCCAGCGCCGCGTGGGCGATTGGGGCGCCGGAAAGTGGGAGTTCCCGGGCGGCAAGCTCGAAGTGGGGGAGAATCCGCGCCTGGCACTCGAACGCGAGTGCGAAGAGGAACTCGGAGTCATTGCGCGCGCGGGTGCCGTCTATGACGTCGTTCACCACACCTATGCGGATCTCGGCCCGGTTCTTCTGCTCTTCATCAAGGTGGAAATCGTTTCGGGCGAGCCGAGCCCCGTGGAGGTCGCCGCCTTCGACTGGAGCCGCCCCGAGGACCTGGCAAAGTACGATTGGCTGCCCGCGGACGAGCCGATCGTTGCGCGGCTAATGGCCGAAGGCGTTTAGTGCGTTCGCGGAAGCTGTGTGAACGCGTCCTCCATGGGGTGAGCGACGGAGGATCATTATTCGTCCTTCCCTCTCCGTTGCAGGCTTTCCCTTCGCTGTGCCACGACCACGCCCCTCAGGCAATCGCGTGGCGGCGACTCCGTCCCTGATTCCAGATCGTAAGGCGCGTGGAAGCGCACGCCCTCGAATCCCGCCGCTTCGAGCAGCTCGCGGATTCCCGGTGGCGTGAAGACCATCAGCGGCGCGTGGCGCTCTGCCACGGCCTCCGGCGTTGCGATCCTCATCGCCGTGGCCAGCACCGCACCCGAGTCGTTCTCCTCCAGAACGTCGAAGTAATGGAACGCGTACTCACCACCACCAAACTCGTGCCGCTCCGAGATTCCCTGCAAGCGGCGCGGCCGCCATGCCAGAGGGATTTCGAGCACCAGTGGCGCCCCCGGCATCAGAGCCACGGCCAGCCAGCGCAGCACCGCCTCCTGCTGCGCGCGCTGCGTCAGGTACGCGAAGCTCAGAAGCGCCGACAGGGCCCCCGCGTATCCGGCGGGTGCCAGCGGCAGGGCTTCCATCCGGGCGGCCACGTAGAGCCCGAACGGATCGCGCCGGGCGGCCCGGGCCGCCATGGCCACCGAGGCGTCGATTCCGACGAACCGCAGGCCGTGCCGGGCAAGCGTCTCCTCCAGCCGGCCCTCGCCGCAGCCCAGCGAAAGCACGCGCCCGCCGGGTGAACCCAGAAGCGTGGCAAAGAAACCGGCTTGCCCGGGATCAGGGGGCTCGAAGGCCCGGGCGTAGAGGTCGGGGGCCTCGTAGAGGGGGGAGGAGGGGGGAAGGAACGAGTTGCTCATCTACTTGCGAGATATCTTGGCATAATTTAGTAAAGAGAGAGAGAAAAGGGTTGAACCGCCGTCCACTTTAGGAGAAAGTGGCACGTGAGCCTGAAAAACAAACGTAAGATCCAACTCACTATGTCGAGGGAAACCCATGAAAAAAACTGTTTTGATCGCCGCCGTTACGGCTGTCGCCGCTCTCCCCATGGCGCTTGCCGCCCAGCCGACGATCACCCACCTGCAGGACGTGATGGTCAACGACTTTACAACCGTCCCCTGCGGTATCACTGTGACCAACGACGGTGTTGCCTATGTGGCCGGTAATGCCAACCGCCGCGTCGTCAAGGTTCCTGGTATCATTACCACTTCGCCGGGCGCCGCCGAAATTGCCCTGCGTACTTCAGACGACGATACGCCTCCCGGCCCCGTGAATTGGATCCCGAGCAGCGGTCTGATTACTGCCGCTTACAACCCCACCACGAATATGGTGCTGGTGGCTGGCGACCAGTATACCGACGGCATGGCGATCCTGATCGATCCGACGGACGACTCGGCCATCTATCAGACACCCAACATCGTTGGTGGCAGTGGCGCGGCCCCGCGCCGCGTGGCCGGTGCCGAGTTCTACGGTGACAACATCATCGCGCAATTCCAGGCCGGAAACAACTACTGGCAGTTCAACAACACCCTTTCGGCTTTGACGGGCCCCGGCTTCTTCGGCCCGACGGTACCGGCTGCCACCAAGGACCTTGCCGTCACCTCCAGCGGCGACGTTCTGGTCTCCTACAACAACTTCTGGGTTGATCAATCGGGCTCTGGCACCAGCGTGGGCATCCACCGGCTCAACGATGACGCCACCAACCCCCTCAGCCTCACCGGGAACACGATCGTTTCCGAATGGTACACAGGCACCGTTACCGCCAACGGTGGCGTTCAGGGCATCAGCACCTTCACCTATCTCGGCAACAACACGGAATACGCGCTTCTTTGTCTGCCGGAGAGCGCCGAAATCCGCATCATCGATCTGGACACGGCGACGGTGTACGCGACGCTGACGGACCCCACCAACCTGACCTTCCCGCGCGACGCGGTGGTGGTGACCGAGGGCTCCTCGCAGTACCTCGTCGTCTCCAATTCCGATGCGCCCACTGGCACGACCAATGGCCGCATCTCCGTCTTCGGCATCGACGGCGCCGTGCTTCAGACCGGTGGCCCCTCCTCCGCCGATGGTTGGGAAATGTATCAGTAACGGCCCGCCGTCTCCTGAACGCTTGACCGAAAGCCGCCGGCCCTCCACCGGCGGCTTTCTTCGTGGTTTCGATGCACTGCCGAACGAACGCAAGACTCTGTTTGCGCACGCCATGCGCAAGTGTCATCCTCGCGGTAATTTCCAACCCGGGGTGCCACGCATGAACCGTCTTTCCCTGTTTCTCCTCCTTGCCATTCTGACATCGCTCACTTTCGCGGACGATCCGCCCACGTCGCCGTGCGATGAAGGCGGGGACTGCGACTTTGCTTCTTCGCCCACGCCGATGCAGCCGGAAGTGACGTTCGGCACCGCCGAAGTGCAGACCGTCACGGGAAGCCGTATCCCGATGCAGCCACTGACGGAAGGGCGCGCGCGCATGGGCGGTCCCGGAGCAAAGGGGGGCGTGTTGCCGCTGCGCAACTGGGCGCTGACCCCGAACTATTCGAGCAATCAGGGGACAAGCGGCCCCGGGACGAACGGGCCGGATCCGTTCGACTGCTCGGGGGCGCTGCCGTGGCCGGGAGCACCCAATGAGTTCGACGCCCTGACGGTGCAGGGGCTGTTCCAGGACGGCATGTGGGATCCCGGCGAGCAGGCGACTCAGTTCGCCCCCCGCACGATCTTCATGGTGGGAGCCTCGAACGCGGGCGTCGCGAGCCTGAAGACGGGCGTGGGCCGCACGTATCCCCCCGTCCCCGACATTGATCCGACGATGTATCGTCATCCCAAGTACGCCGTCGGGTCGGTGAATCACGGAGCACAGCTTACGGGCGGCACCTACTACGACGTCATCACGGCGCTGGGCGCGGCGAACTTTGGGTGGCTGGCGTTCGACTCGCTCACCTCCGACACGCTGACGCAACTGCCCAGCTACGAGCCGTGGTGCTCCATCAACGGCGACACATTCGCAATGCGCCTTCACGGCCGCGCCACCGGATCGGAAAATCATGGCTACGTGGCCCGGCGCATTTCCACGTCCAAGGACACCGAACTGACGAGTGGCGTGGACGCGCGTGCCTTGCCGTTCAAGGAGGACGACCGCTGGCAGCCTGTCGTTGCCATCGGCATGATCGAGGGAACGCTCGCCATGGCGCACATGGACAACGCCCGCGCCGCCGAGGGGGAGGTGAGTTGCTACTTCCTGCCCGACACGGACCCCCTGCGCGCCCCGGGGTATCTCTACAGCGCCATCGGGGTGGATGCCTATGTCACGGCGGACATCCCGGACAGTTTCGTCAACGTCGGCCAGGCCCGCGGCGTGCGCGTGCAGACGAACATCAACGAACTCTACTACTCGAATCCCCCGGACCCGTCGCTCCCCGGTTGCGAGGACTGGCGATGCCAGGGGCGCATCCGCGACTTGGCGCAGATCGAAGTGCTTCCCGTTTCCGATTCGACGGATTACTCGCACTGCCCCAACGGCCCGGCGGACCACCTGGTGATCCCGCAATCGGTGGGTGTGACGATTGCCGACCCGGTGCCGAACAGCGGCGGGGGAGCAGCGCTCGTTTCCGCCGCCGCCGTCGATCCCCGCTACGAGGGAATGGCGATCCAGCCGGAGAGCTTCGCGTCGCTGATTGCGCGCGGGACGGTGGTGTTGGGTGACGGGCAGGCCTCCCCGGCATCGGAGCGCGCCCGCACGGGCTACGATACGGATGTGGTGCACGTGAAGGACGTCCTGCATCTTGCGCCGCGCACGTCGCCGCCCACGCTCGACCCCGCCCTTTCGCCGGAGGACCGGGCCGGACTCCTCTACTTCGACCTCACGCGGGGGACATTGCGCGTCAGTGTTCCCGTGGGCTCGAGCGGCGAGATTGCCTGGATGGACGTCGCGCTGAATCAGGCGGCGGCCGGGGATGTGGACGATCCGCGGCCGGAGTCCGTGCGCCGCACCGATCCCGTTGCGGAAACGGAGTTGGCTTCGCGGCGGGCCGAGGCGATGGCGGCTGCGCGCAACGGCGAGTCTGCTTTCATGCCGGCGCGGCTGGAGGCCCTGCCGCTGGGCGAACGCTTCATGGCCGACGCCCGGGGCGAGGTGGGCGTGTCGCTGGTGCTGACGGGCTTCCAGCGCGGGATGCCGGAACTCTACTGGCGGCGGATGCGTGCCTACGCCGGAAAGCGCCCGGAGTTCGGGCCGTGGGAGCCAATCCCGCCGTCTGCCGTCATGGCCGACAAGGCTGGTGGCGTGCCCGGGGTGCGTTCGGCCGCCACGGCGCTGGCCCTGGAGCAGGGCTACACGGGAACCGTGCAGCTTCTGGCGGTGGAGCCGGAGAGCGGCAGGACAGCCGGAACGGCGCTGCATGTGCATCCGGGCAACGGCTGAGCCGCGCTTTGGGCTTGGGCGCCGCCGGGAGCGGTTGTGGCTTGACAGCCCCCCGGGCAGGCCGGATGCTCCCCGCCGTCCTGTGGCTCGGGCGTCCGCGCCTCTCCGGCGGCGGCCTGGGTCCATGGATACATCATTGATTTTGGAGAGATTATACCATGTCCATCACAGCAGAACGCAAGGCCGTGCTCATGAAGGAGTACGCCACGAAAGAAGGGGACACGGGCTCGCCCGAGGTCCAAGTGGCGGTTTTGACCGAGCGCATTAACAACCTGACCGAGCACCTGAAGTTGAACAAGAAGGACCACCACAGCCGGCGTGGCCTGCTGAAGATGGTTGGCACGCGCAAGAGCCTGCTGGACTATCTGCGCAAGAAGGACATTGGACGCTACCGTACGTTGATCGGGCGCCTTGGCCTGCGTAAGTAACGAAGGGTCCACACGAAACCGAGTGATTGTGGCAACTGAACCATCGAACAACAACGGCGAGTCCGCGCCTCCGCGCGGATGTACAACGCCAGCAATGAATCGAATCATGGAATGCGTCTCCGCCGATGAGGCTGGAGACGCATTTTCACATGGAGACACCAACCCGGCTTTGCCGGGAGGGCAATGACCCCAGCCCGGCTTTACCGGGAGAACAGGACCGCAGTTCCAACCCCAGGCCGGGCGGTTTCCCCCCCTCGGGATTGACACCCGGCATCGGCTTCGCGCCCCGCGCGATTCGATGCCGGATGCGAATTCCGAAGGGACAAGCGCTCCGGCGGAACAACGGCCGTCTTTTTGACCGCATCATTCCACGGAGGATTGATCTCACATGAGTAGCAAAATCGAACAGGCCGCTGGCCTGAATTTCACGGAAACCTGCGTCACCATCCCGTTCGGCGACGGCAAGGAACTCGAACTGCGCACGGGCAAGCTGGCCAAGCAGGCCAGTGGCTCCGTGCTCGCCCGCGTCGGCGGCACGGTGGTTCTCGCCGCCGTCGTCATGTCCGACAAGCCGTCGGACAAGGATTTCTTCCCGCTGATGGTGGACTACCGCGAGAAGTTCTACGCCTCGGGCCGCATCCCGGGCGGGTTCTTCAAGCGCGAGTCGCGCCCCTCCGACAACGAGACGCTGCGCGCGCGCCTGATTGATCGCACGCTGCGCCCGATGTTCCCCAAGGGCTTCAAGAACGAAGTCATGGTGTTCCTGACGGTGATCGCGATGGACTTGGAGAACCCCGCTGAACTCGTCGCGATGTGCGCGGCCGGTGCGGCGCTGCATATCTCCGAGATTCCCTTTGCCAGGCCCATCGCCGGCGTGCGCGTCGGCCGCGTGGATGGCAAGTTTGTCGTCAACCCGACCTTCAACCAGGTTGAGCAGGGCGACGTGAATCTGATCGTGGCTGGCCACGACGGCGCGATCAACATGGTGGAAGCGGGCTTCAACGAAATCAGCGAAGCCGACGTCGTCGCCGCGCTCGACCTGGCCCACAAGTCCATCAAGGACGTCACCGCCGGAGTCGAGAAACTGCGCGCGAAGGTCGGCAAGCCGAAGTTCGCCTACGAGCCGCCCGCCGAAGACAAGGCTCTCGTCAAGCGCATCGAAAAGATGGTGGGACCGCATCTGCGCGAGATCGAGAAGACGTTCGAGAAGAAGGCACGCGAGCAGCGCCTGAAGCAGGCCGTGACGGAAATTCTGGCGGAGCTTGGCGAGGAATACGCCGAGCGCGACGCCGAAGTCGCCGGCATCATTCACGATCTCGATGAACGCAACATGCGCAAGCGCGTGGTGGAAAAGGGCGAACGCGCCGACGGCCGCAAGCCGGCGGAAATCCGCCCGATCTGGTGCGAGACCGACGTGCTCCCCTCCGTCCACGGCTCTTCGGTGTTCACGCGCGGCCAGACCCAGGCACTCGCCGTCTGCACGCTGGGTTCGATCGACGACAAGCAGATGATCGACGATATGACCGGCGTTACCCACAAGCACTTCTTCCTGCACTACAACTTCCCGTCCTACTCGGTGGGCGAGTGCAAGCCGCCGCGCGGCCCGGGCCGGCGCGAGATCGGCCACGGCACGCTGGCCGAGCGCGCGCTCTTCCCCGCTCTGCCCGAGAACGACACGTTCCCCTACACGATCCGCATGGTCGTGGAAATTCTGGAATCCAACGGCTCCTCGTCGATGGCCACGGTGTGCTCCTCGTCGATGGCGATGATGGACGCGGGCATCCCGATGAAGCGCCCCGTTGCAGGCATTGCGATGGGCCTGATCCAGGACCCCGACACGCAGAAGGTTGCGATCCTGAGCGACATCCAGGGAATCGAGGACCATTGCGGCGACATGGACTTCAAGGTCTGCGGAACGGAAGCAGGCGTGACGGCGTTGCAGATGGATATCAAGATCGAGGGCGTGACGAGCGAGGTGCTCGCGACGGCTCTTGAGCAGGCCCGCCAGGGACGGCTGCACATTCTCGGCAAGATGGCCGAGGTCATCGCCGAGCCCCGCCCCGAAATGAAGCCCCAGACCCCGCGCATGACGATCCTGAAGGTGCCGACGGAGAACATCCGCGACATCATCGGCAGCGGCGGCAAGACGATCCGCGCCATTCAGGAGCAGACCGGCGCCAAGATCGACATCGAGGACGACGGCACCGTGTACGTGACCGCGCCAGGCGCGGAAGCGACCAACAAGGCGATCGGCATGATCGACGACATCGTCCGCGAAATCGAGGAAGGCGAAGTCCTGACCGGCACCGTGACGCGCACGATGGAAGCCGGCGCCATTGTTCAGATCGGCCCGAACAAGGACGGCATGATCCACATCAGCGAACTCGAGTACCACCGCGTCGAGAAGGTGGAGGACGTGCTGAACGTGGGCGACGTCGTCACCGTGAAGGTTGTCGAAGTCGACAAGGCACGTGGCCGCATCCGGCTCAGCCGCAAGGCTCTGCTCCCCCGTCCCGAAGGCATGCCCGAGGGCGGCGAAGGCGGTGGACGCCGTGACTATGGTGATCGTGGAGACCGCGGTGATCGTGGCGGACGCGGCGGCGACCGTGGCCGTGGCGGCGATCGTGGTGGCCGTGGCGGAGACCGCCCGCGTCGTCCGCGCCCTCCGCGCAGCGAAGGCGGCGAGTCCTGATCGCTGGCGCCTGAGCGTGAAATCGAACCTGGCCGGCCTCCTAGTGAGGCCGGCCATTTTCTTGGGCGGGCGGGTGATGGTGAAGGGACCAAAGGGACAGGAAGGGGACACAAGGGACGGGTTGGCACAGGAGCGCCTCACCACAGGGATGCAGGAGCGCCTCAGCAGAAGGATGCCCCAGCACTGGGACGCAGGAGCGCCTCAGCAGAAGGACGCCTCACTGGGACGCACGGGCGCCTCAGCACTGGGGCGGCCAAGGATGGCAGACTCCCCAAGACCGAAAGGCGAAGACTGAAGACCGAAGACTGAAAACTACCCTCTGACCCTCGTGTCGATTTTCAGCCCGTAACGGGCGATGCGTTTGCGCAGGGTGCTGCGCGTGATGCCGAGCAGGCGCGCGGCCTGCACCTGGTTGCCTTTCACTTTGTTGAGGGCGTGCAGGATCATGGCGCGTTCCATGACGTCGAAGGCGCTGAACTTGTGGCCGCGGTCGCGGGCGTCAACGAGTTGGTCGAACAACGGTTCCACGGCGGTCTCAATGTCTCGAAAGACCCCGGAGTCGAAGACGCAGTTGTCGAGTGCCGCGTCGCCGCCAATGAGGTCCGCGTCGTCGTTTGAAGTCTCCGGTGTCCGGGAAGCAAAGGCCTGTGTGGAGGGGGCGGCGGCGCTGAACTCGCCGCGTGGCGGAGCCGTCTCGGCGAGTTCGCCGCGCAGGCGCAGATCGCTCGGCAGCACCGTGTCGGATTTCACGGTGAGCACGAGGTTGCGGATCACGTTCTCGAGTTCGCGCACGTTGCCCGGCCACGGGTAGGCTTGCAGCACCTTCATCGCGGCGGAGGACACGGAGGGGCACTGGCGGCGCGTTTCGCGTTGCAGGCGGCGCAGAAAGTAGTCGACGAGCAACGGGATGTCCTCGGCGCGCTGACTCAGCGGCGGCATTTCAATGTGCACGACGTTGAGGCGGTAGTACAGGTCGCTGCGGAAGGTGCCTTCCTTGATCATGCGGGGGAGATCGCGGTTGGTGGCGGCGATGACGCGGATGTCGGCCTGCAGGGTTTCGGTGCCGCCGACGCGCTGGAACGAACCGTCCTGGAGAACGCGCAGGATTTTCGTCTGCGTGGAGAGTGCCATGTCGCCGATTTCGTCGAGGAAGATCGTGCCGTTGCGGGCGACCTCGAACTTGCCGAGCTTGCGCGCCGCGGCGCCCGTGAAGGCTCCCTTCTCGTGGCCGAAGAGTTCGCTCTCCAACAGGTTGTCGTGGATGGCCGCGCAGTTGACGGCGATGAACGGTTTGGTGGAACGGTCGCTGTGGTGGTAGATGGCGCGGGCGACGAGTTCCTTGCCGGTGCCGCTCTCGCCGGTGATCAGGATCGTGGCGTTGCTGGCGGCCACCTGGCCGATGGCCTTGTAGACGCTTTGCATGGCGTCGCTGCTGCCGATGATTTGTTCAGTGCTTTCGCTTTCGTTGGCGCTGGGGTGGTAGGAGACGACGGTGCGCATGTCGTTGGCGACTTTGAGTGCCTCGGCGGCGATCTCGCGCAGCTTGGTGCCGGAGAAGGGCTTGGCGACGAACTCGAAGGCGCCGTGCTTCATTGCCTCGATGATGGTGCTGGTCGTCGTGTAGGCCGTCATGAGGATGATGATGAGGCGCGAGTCCATCTCGCGCAGGCGCTTGAGCGTTGCGAGGCCGTCGAGGCCGGGCATGCGCAGGTCCATGAAGATGACGTCGGGGCGGCGCTGGCGCACGAGGGCGAGCGCTTCCTCGCCGCTCTGGGCGGAAAGGATTTCGAGATCGTCGCGCGCAAGGACGCGTCGGAATCCCGTGATGAAATCGGGCTCGTCGTCAACGACGAGAATTGTTTGCTGGGGCACGGGGAAGAACCTCTTGGGAGTGGATGGCCTTGCCTTCGATCAGGGAATCGAGCGCGGACTCTTCTCCGTTCCTCGTTTGCTTCTCTTCCGGTGGCTTCACGGGGAGAAGCACGGTGAACGTCGAGCCCTTGCCCTGAAAACTTTGCACGCGCACGTCGCCGTTGTGATTGGCGACGAGCTTGCGGGTGATGAAAAGCCCGAGGCCGGTGCCTTCGGCGCGCGTGGTGTAGAACGGTTCGAAGAGTGCCTGCACGTTTTCGCGGGCGATGCCCGGGCCTTCGTCGCGCACCGAGACGGCGACACAATCGCCCAGGTCCACGTCGTGGATCCGTTCGGCCGTGATGGAGAGACGGCCGCCGTCGGGCATCGCTTCGATGGCGTTCATGGCAAGATTGAGGAAGACCTGCTGCATCTGGCCGCGGTCCATTTCCAGTTCCGGCAGATCGGCGGGCAGGAGCGTTTCAACTTCGATACCGCGGCGTGCGACCTTGTAGTTGAGGAAGAGCAGCACATCGGCCACGACGGGGCCGATTGGCTGGCGCTCGAAGCTGCGCGCCTTCGGATTGCGCGCCATCGCCAGCGTCTGCTCGACGATGTGGTCGATCCGCGAGACTTTCTCGCGCACCAGTGACAAGTCGTGAAACGTCGTCTCGTTGTCGCGGTACGTTTCGATCAGCGAGTCCATGATCAGGTTGATGATCGTGACCGGATTGCGGATCTCGTGTGCGATTTCGGCGGCGAGCGAGCCCATCAGCGAGAAGCGCTCGACGCGGTGCAGGTCGTCCTCCGTTGCATGAATGCGTTCGAGGCGGCGCGCGTTCTCGAGCGCCGCGGCCGTTTGGCTGGCCAGCAGGGTCAGCAATCGCGTTTCATGTTCGGTGATGGAGCGCGGCTCTGACGTCAGCACCACCAGAACGCCCAGCAACGTTTTCTGGAACACGACGGGCACGGCGACCAGGCTGCGGAAGTCGCCGCCTCCGGCCAGCACGCCCCCCCAGAAGGCGTGGCCCTCGTGAAGCTCGGAGAGGAACAGCGGCGCGCGGTGCGTGATCACCGGCCCCAGGATGCTCGAGCGCCACGTAATCGGATCGGCCGCCAGCCACGATGGCGCCGCCCCCTCCTGCGCGCGGATCGCCAACTCGTCCTTGTCCTCGCGGTACTCCACGAAGGCGCACACGTCGGCCTTCAGCAGCAGGCGTCCTTCGCGCACCACGGTCTGCAAGACCGCGTCCACGGGCGCCGGCGAGGACAACTGGCGTCCCACCTCGAACAGCGCCTCCATCTGCCGATTATGGCGCTTTTGCTCCTCGTAGAGGCGCGCCGTCTCGATCACCTTGGCGGCCTGCTCGGCAACGGCCTGCAGCAGGCGCGCGTCGTCTTCCGTGAAGGCGCCGCGCCGCGTGGAGTCCACGTTGATGACCCCGATCACCTGGCGATGGAGAAACATCGGCACCGCCAGCTCCGAGCGAATCGTCTGTTTGATGGCCACGTAGTGCGGGTCGCGAAAAACGTCATCGACGCGCACGGTCTCTCCCTTGTACGCAGCCCAGCCAGTGACGCCGACTCCGAGTTGGAGCTTGAGCCCTTTCCAGGATTTTGCGGGAATGTTGATGGCCGTCTCGATTGCCAGGATTCCGCGATGAGGATTCAGCATCGCGATGCTCCCCGAAGTCGCCCGGGTCAGCTTGACGACTTCCCGCATGATCGCCTTCAACACCTTCGCCCGGTCCTGGGTGGTGTTGATGATGTTCGAGATCGTGTACAGGACCTCAAGGCCGCCGGATTTGCACCCGGCAAGGGAACGTCTGGGAGTCACGATGGTCGTCTCTGGGGCGAATTTACCACATGGTGGCCCATATTGACCACCATGGACGAGGCGTATCGCCCTTCCTTTCAGTACAAATCAAGCAGAATCAACCACTGACAACTTTCAAGGGAGATCACATGCCTTCCTCGGCGAAAAGGAACTTCACGAAACGTACCATCGTTCATCTGGCCGAAGGATATTGCACGCCACGAGGAGCAAAAACGACCCGCGGCGTCCTCGTGTATTCCGAGCACGACTCGGTGGCCGTGATCGACTCGACCAACGCGGGCAAGACTGCCCGGCAGTTGCTCGATGGCGGCGGCGACATTCCGGTGGTAGGTTCGTTGGCAGACGTTTTCCGGATGGGGCTCAAGCCTGACACACTGGTCGTGGGCGTCACTCCGGTTGGCGGGCGCCTTCCGACGAGCTTCCGCCGCCCCGTTATCGAGGCTCTGGAAGCCGGCATCGACGTCTGGAGCGGGATGCACCAGTTCCTCCAGAACGATCAGGAGCTGCGTCTGGCGGCCGAACGCGGCGGAGCGGAAATCTGGGACGTGCGCAAGCCCCCCGAGGACCTGCCCGTCGGCATGGGCGCCATGATCAACAACAAGTCCTACTCGATGCTGATGGTCGGCACCGACTGCGCCTTGGGCAAGATGACGGCGGGGCTCGTGATTCGCGACGCCGCCAAGGCCATCGGCAAGCACTACGAGTTCGTCGCCACCGGCCAGACGGGCATGATGATTACGGGCTGGGGGCATCCGGTGGACGCCATCCCGGGGGACTTCATGTGCGGGTGCGTGGAGAAGGACTGCCTGAGCGTGGATGGGCAATGCGACGCGATCATCGTCGAGGGCCAGGGGTCGCTCCTGCACCCCGGGTATTCGCCGGTGACGCTTGGCCTGCTGCACGGCTGCATGCCCGACGGCATGATCCTGTGTCACCAGCCCTCGCGCACAGCCGTGTCGAACCGCGAGCACGTTCTGATTCCCGCGCTCTCCATCGTGGCCAAACTCTACGAAGACGTCCAGAAGCTGCTCAAGCCTTCGCGGGTGATCGGCGGGGTGCTCAACACGCACGGCATGGCGGAGGACACGGCGCGGGCGGCCATTGAGGCGGCGGAGAACGATCTCGGCCGGCCCGTCACCGACCCGGTGCGCTTTGGCGCCGAAGTCCTCGTCGAGGCCATTGAGAAGCACCGCAAGGAAATCGGGAAGTAGAAGCAGGGGAGAGAGGGCGCTCTCAAAACAGCGTACTCTTTGGAAATCAACGGTTCAGTCGTCCCGGCGGGGCTCTTTTGCGAAATCGGGGGGGGGATTGGTGCCGAAGTTGGCGGAGGGGGCTCGCACGTCCCGTGTTCTCGATCCTCGAACCCCGAACCACGTCCCGCTCCCCGAGACCGTTTCACTGAAAACTTGTCAGGAACTCTTCTGGGGGCGTTGACACGCGGCACCCTGCCCGGCTAGCCCCTTGGCGGCGCGGCGGGGTCTCTTTCCCGTGGCCGCCCGATTTTCTCCGAGGGAGCCTCCATCATGGCCAAGAAGTCCGTCAAAGATATCGATGTCAAAGGCAAGCGCGTCCTGGTGCGCTGCGACTTCAATGTGCCTCTCGACGACGCCCTCAACATCACCGACGACGCGCGCATCACCGAGTCGCTGCCGACGATCAAGCACCTGCTTGAGCAGGGCGCGAAGGTGATCCTGTGCTCGCACCTGGGCCGCCCCAAAGGCGAACCCGTGCCCGCGATGAGCCTGAAGCCCGTGGCCAAGCGCCTTGGCGAGCTGCTCGGCTTTGATGTTCCCCTGGCGCCGGATTGCGTCGGCCCGGAGGTCGAGAAGATGGCCGCCGCCGTCCAGCCCGGCCGCGCACTCCTGTTGGAGAACGTGCGCTTTCACAAGGAAGAGGACGAGAAGAAGGACAAGGCGACGGGCAAGTTCAGCGACGCCCGCATGGAGTTCGCCAAGAAGCTGGCGGGCCTGGCCGACCTGTTCGTCAACGATGCCTTCGGCACCGCGCATCGCGATCATTGCTCGACGTGCGGCGTGACGAACTTCCTCTCCCCCAACGTTGCGGGCTTCCTGATCGAGAAGGAACTCAAGTACCTGCAGGGCGCGCTGGAGCAGCCCAAGCGCCCGCTGATCGCCATCCTCGGCGGCGCCAAAGTGGGCAGCAAGATCGGCGTGATCCGCGCCCTGCTCTCCAAGGTGGACATCCTGTACCTCGGCGGCGGCATGACCTACACCTTCTACAAGGTGCAGGGGAAGGAAATCGGCAAGTCGCTCTATGACGACGAGTCCGCCGAGATTGCCAAGCAGCTTCTGGAGGAATTCAAGGGCGCCAAGGCCAAGGTGATGATGCCCGTCGACGTGTTGGTGGCGGACAAGTTCGCCGCCGGTGCGACGACCAAGGTCGTCAGCGTCGACGCCATTCCGGCTGACATGGAAGGCGTGGACATCGGGCCGGAGTCCATCGCGGCGCTCGAAGCAGAACTGGAAAAGGCCGGCACCGTCGTCTGGAATGGCCCGGTGGGCGTGTTTGAAATCGACGACTTCGCCAAGGGCACGAAGGCCGTGGCAACAAAGCTCGCGGCTCTCGACAACGTGATCACCATCATTGGTGGTGGGGACACGGCCGCGGCGGTCCTGAAGTTTGATCTCAAGAACAAGATGGACCACGTTTCCACCGGCGGCGGCGCGAGCCTGGAATTCCTGGAGGGCAAAAAGCTCCCGGGAATTGCGGCCCTCGACGAGGCATAAGTCGCCTGAGAGATCAAAGAGAACCATTCGGGCGCCCGTTGTAGCCAAACGAGGCGCCCGTTTCTATTCTCGTATGGAGACAATACTGCTGCACCGGTGCACCCTCGCGCTCCCTCGTTGCCGCCAGCCTGAAGAGAGACGGCACGTGCACAGGGGGGGATTCAGGCTGCGCAAGCGCTTCCACCCAGTGCCGACCCCTCTTCTGGAGAATTCCATAAGTACTTTCTCTTCAAAGGCCCGTGTCTTTCTGCGCGGTGGCACAGGCAGCCAATTCTCTGCTTGCCCGTGTTTGGGCTTATCCTGAACCGTCTGCCCACCTCAGGCGGGAATCGCTGCGGAGACGTTTATTTGCTCTGGGGTTCTCGCTTGGTATCAAAGGTGCACTCACCCCTGATCCCAGGGCATTGTGTTCCACGCCTCCCCATTTGACAGGATCGTGCGCCTCTCCATGGATTTTACGGTTACAGCTTGCCTTACCGATTCCCAGGTCGTCCGAGGGACGCTTGCCCTTCCGTTTGTCGGCGAGATCGCCGGTCTGCCCAGTCGCCAGAGCTTTGAAGCGGAGTTGGCAGCGGGCGAATTCGCTCTGAATATTGAATGGGGGGCTCCGATTCACCTCCAGTTCGAGAAGTGCGATCTCCTGGAGGTTGCGCGTACTTGCTTTGCGCACGAGGAGCCCGCAACCACGGCATCCCGCTATTTGGTCGCTGTGATGATGTCCAACTGGCAGATGCTTCTGGGCGTTTTGGAAGGCCGGGCCGGGAATCTGGATGTGCGCACCGTGATCGCCGAGGCGATGGCGGGCAAAGAGCAGTTCGTGACGCTCGAAGGCGCGGCACGTTTTTTCTATATCAATCGCGATGCAATTCTGTGGATTGAGCCGTTCGTGCTGGACCCGGAGACGCAACTGTTCGGGATGGAGCACGCCGAGGTGCGTCCCGAGGCCGAAGCCCGGGCACGCGCGGAGAACGAGACCGCCTACTTCTGAGCCCCACCCTTTCGGCTCCCCTTTATCTGATCCCGAGATTTCCTCTGTCTCCGCCCAACGAGGCATGGTGCAAAACGGTGCCGTTTCGTGGTCTGTCTTTGCTTGCGGTAAACCCGGCCCTCAGACCAGACTTCCTGTAATGCGTCTTCCACTATTCACCGGGGGTGCCCGATGTCAGAGATTCCGAGGCAAAAAATCGAGATGGAGGTGCATATTCGCCTTCAGGACGATTCCTCGATCGGAGCGACGATTTTTCCGCTTCTCTCGCATCAATACGACAACCCGATCGACACGTTGGAATCGTTTCTGAATCGCCGCCAGCGCGAGTTCTTTCCCGCCCGCCTGCGCGACGGCAGCGAAGCGCTCATCCCGCTGTCCCAATGCTATGTCGTGGAGCTGACACACCGCACCGTGAAAGCGATGCTCCAGACCTATCCCCAGATGTCCGAAATCTCCCTGGTCGAGTCGAAGGAAGACGTCGAATCCTTCGCCATCATGTCGGCCACGCTGACCAACAAGCGTCTGGTCAAGGGGACTGCCTGGTTTCACATCCACGTTCCCGAGACCGAGCGCAATATCTCCGACTACGCGAACATGACTGATCGCTTCATGATCCTGCACGGCAGCGACGTGACGTATTTCGTGCGCCGCGATGCCATCCAGTGGGTGAAGGCAATCCCCATGTCGGAGGCCATCAAGGGGAGCACCGTCATGCCCGAAGGGCTGGAGGACCGCCGCCAGTCCTCGCTGGTGGACACGAAGTTCCGTTTCGCCGATCCCGAGGCCTTGGAAGCGGAATACGAAGAGTCCTACGAGGAATACTACGAGGAAGTCGGAGCCGAAGGGGCCGCAGGCTACGAATCCTACGTCAATCTTCCGGATCACATGCAGAACCGCGAGGACTTCCAGCCACACGAGAACGCCCCCCTCACCCCCTCGCGCGTCATCAAGAAGCCCAGCTTCGACGACATCGACGAGAATCCAGAGTACGGTGAATCCATTCCGCCGGCCGGGCAGGCATACCCTTCCGACGAGCATCCGCGCCAGGACCTTCCCTATCCACCCGAAACACCGGGGGGAGCGTCGGGCCGCTGACCAGGACGTCACGTCCCGCACCTCTTTACCTGCGATCCCGGTTGCCAGTGGGCCGGGAACGGCGCCATGTTTCCCGCAATCAGGGCGGGGATTGAAAGCCAACGGAAGACTCGGAGCTTTCTTTTCCCGTTCCCTTGCTTGCGGGGCAAAGCACGGCGATGCAGACACTGATCTACTGGTTTCGATGGTTCTTCACGACGACGCTCCCGGCGGGGCGTCTGCTGGGGATTCCCCTGCGCGTGCACCTGGCACTGGTGCTCTTCGCGCCGTTTCTCGGATTCTCGTTCTATCAGGCATATTCCCCGGCGTTTGGCGTGCTGGGGGGGATTGCGTTCGCGTTGATTTTTATCGGGGTGCTTTACGGTTCCGTGCTGGCCCACGAGTTCGGGCACGCCTGGGGCAACCGCTTGGTGGGGGGGCGGACGGAGCAGGTTCTGCTGACGCCGATCGGTGGCGTGGCGTTTGGCTCGGGGGCGGATTCATCGCCGAAGGGCGAGCTGATCGTGACGGCGCTGGGCCCCGCGGTCAGCGTCGTACTGGCCGTTGCTGCTCACGTGGCGTTGTGGCTGCTCCCCGGGCCGGGTGAACTCTGGAGCCAGGGCGCGCACGTTTTGCTCTGGCTTGTGCTGACGCTTGGAATCGTGGCGGCGGTCAACACGATGCTCGCGGTGTTCAACCTGCTGTTCCCGCTCTTCCCGATGGACAGCGCCCGGCTGATTCGCGCGGCGTTCTCGCTGAAGCACAACCCGCAGCTCGTGACGCTGCGCGTCAGCCAGCTTGGTGTCGGGCTCGGCATCGCGCTGCTGATGGCGTTCTTTCTGCGCATCGAGCTGCCATTCCTTGGCATTGTCAGCGGGTGGCTGGCGCTGATCGGCGTGTTGGGAATTCAGGCGTGCCTGTACGAGCAGCAACGCATCCAGCACATGCCCGTGTACGGGCGGTCGGACATGTGGGGAGCGAAGACGGTGTACTACGATCAGGACCTTGTGGCGCAGGCGCGTGCCCGGGCAGCGAGCGACGTGCGCGGCTTGTTCCGCCTGAAGCCGAAGACGGGGAAGGCCGCGCCGCGCAGGCGCGGACCCGCCAAGGTGATCGACATCGCCGAGGTCGCCGAGCCCGAGGACATCACGGACAAGGCGAAACTGCTGGCCATGATGCGTGACGCCGCGAAGAACGAGGACTTCCTGCTGGCCGGTCGCATTCAGCGCCGCATCAAGTATCTGGAGAAGAAGGCGGACGAGAACCGCGCGTAGGACGCCGCGCCGCACCCCTTCATCAAAATGCCCCCGTTTCTCTTGCGAGAAGCGGGGGCTCTTTCGTTCAGACGGGTTGGTGGCAGACTCGGTCAGTCAACCACCCAGGCGTCCACTTCGACGGGAACCGTGCCGACGGGGCCGACGCGCAGGTTGTCGATCCAGGTCCCTTCGACGCTGCTGACGGTGCTGTCGAATTCACGGAAGCCGATCATGACAGGGCCGCTGGTGCGTCCGCCCGACGGGATCGTGCCCGAGTAGATCGTGTTGCCGCCGACGGTGGCGACGAGGGCGTTGCCGACCGGGTCGATGGAGATGTCGAAGTCCGTCCAGCCACCAGAGAGCCCGGAGACGTTGAGGCTGCCGAGCGAGACGACGGGCGCGGCGTCCTGATTGTCGTGGCTGGCCATGACGAAATGCACGACGCCGGGATGGCTGGCGAGGCCATCGTCGAGATCGGCGCTGCTGTTGTTTTCGTAAATCAGCCAGTAGCCGTTCTCGTAGCTGCTCGAATCGCGGAAGCTGCTGAAGAAGGTGGAGCCCTGTCCGCCGCAGATGCCGACGGCAACCGCCTGTGCCGGGGCGCCGGACGCAGGCAGGAAGATTTCGCCCGCCACCTGGTAGCCATTGCCGTCGCTGCCGAGGCCGGCATCGCCGAAGTAGTTGAGCACTCCGCCCCCTGCTGTGTCGACGCAGCGCAGCACATTGCCGCCGCTCGGCGACGCGCCCACACCCGAGGCTGTCGTTACGATGCTCTGGAACGTGGAGAAGGCATGTGCGGGCGTGGAGGAGAAGTCCCACGTCGTGATCGAGGAAGCCGTGAGCCCCGTGCCATTGGGGGCGCCAGGGGTGGCCTTCATCAGCGAGAAGTCCGCGTTGTTGATGTTCGTGTCGGTGCCGTCGGGATAGCGGCCGGCGGCGTGCTTGGTGCCTGCCGGGTCGGTGCCGTTGGCCGAGCGCCCGAACCAGGGGAAGCCTTCGTTCGCCACGCCGAGCATCTCCTGCGAGACGAGTTCATCCAGACCCGCAAAGGCTTCGTACACAAACGAATCGTACACACCGGTGTTGGTGGTGTTGATGAGCTGGATGGCGGAAGGATCGCCGTCGGGCAGGTCATCGACGCCCGTGGAGAAGCCCGTGCTGAAATCGACGTTCGGAACGTTGGAGTCGCCGACGACGAAGTAGCCAAAGCCGCCGCCGTCGTTGGGCACCGTGCCACTGACGTTGAACGTGGTGATCGTGCCTGATTCACCGTCGATGGCGCGCAGCTGGAAGCCCGCGGGCAACGAACCGGCAGGCCCGTAGATTTCGACGTACTCACCGGTCGAAGAGTCGTAGCGCACTTCGTTGATCTTATAGTCCAGTCCGCCTGCGTTGACGTGGCGGTAGGTGACTTCGTCGAAGATCACCGAGCCGTTCACCGAGGAAGAGTTTTCGAGCAGGAAGCCGACGAAGGCGAGGTCGCGCGAGCCATCGTTGGCCGAATCGATCGCGCCATCGCCATCGAGGAAAGCGGGCTCGCTCGTGTTATAGGCGAAAGCCGTCGCCGGGTTGGTTAGATCCCAGGTGATCGTCCGCCACCCCGTTGCATTGAGCGAGAACGCGGGCGACATTTCCAGCTCGCGGTTGGCATCCATCACGACCATGCGAACGGTCGCGTTGGCGTAGGCCAAGGACGTGTGGATGTACGCCTCCAGTTCGGTGGTGCTGTCGAACTGGGCGGCGACGGCGTTGGTGTCCATGACGGAGGTGGCCGTGTTGCTGGCCAGCAACTCGTGCCGGAAGAAGAGTTTGCCGCCGGACTCCATGTCGAAGCTGAGCTGCATGGCGTTGTTGGTGCTGGCTGGACGTCCCGCGCCTGCGGGGGCGGTGACGATGTTGCGCACGGAGTTGTTGTCCGAATCGCCCGAGTCGTCGGGCCCTTCGTTCGGATCGCGCCAGCGGAAGTTCAGTCCCTCGAAGCCCACGGCAACGAAGTCTTCCTGTCCGGCGGGAGCGAGAATCTCCTGGCAGAGCTGATAAATTTGCGGGTACGTGCGCGTCTTGTTCGCGCTGGCGGAGGCGATGGGATCGTACGACGTCGTTTCGTTCATCCACATCAGCGACCAGAAGCCGACGCCGGCCATCTTGCGTCCCTGGTAGTCGCCCGAGCCGGGATAGGAGAGCGAACTCCCCACCTTGTGCGTCAGCGCGCGCGGCGAATCGAACGTCACGGTGTAGTCCGTGCCACTGCTGTTGTACGTGTACCAGCTCACCTCGTCGCCCGTGACGTAGTTCTCGGTGTGCGGGCCGCCATTCGTGGGATTCAGCGTCACGTCGTAGAGAGCGTCGGTGAAGCCCATGGAAGACGAACTTGTTCCCGCGGAATTGTAGGCGGTCGTGTTGGCCCACCGCCGTGAGTAGGACGAGATCACATAGACAAACTTCTCCGGTTCGAGGCCGCGCTCGAAGTAGAAGTCCATGTTGCCGATGGTGCTGTTGTGATCGGTGATCGCGTGGGGCGTCAGGCCGCTGGCATAGTCGTAGCCGCTGTAGAGCATGTAGTCGAGGTACGGCGAGATGCCCGGGTTGGCCCACTGGTTGGTGCCTGGGGTGGGGTCGCTGTAGATCGAGATCTCGTGGCTGGTCAGTCCCTCGGCATCGAGGGAGGTGCGCAGGCGGCTGAAGAAGTCGACCATGCCCGTTGTGGCGCCGGAGGACCAGGAGAAGGGCTCGAAGTCGAACGTCACGCCGTGGTTGTAGTCGTCGTTCTTGAGCAGCGTGACGATTTCATCGACGAGGGTTTGGCGCTTTGCCGCCGAGCCGTTGCCCGAGTCGTCCATCACGTCGTTGATGACATCCACGTCAAACCCCGAGTTGAGGATTGTCAGGATGACCTTCACGCCGGCGGCCTCTGCGGCGCCTCCCGCCTTCAGGTTGGAATCGCGGTTGATCCACGTGTTCTCGTTCGCGGCGCTGATCGTGCCGTCGTTGGAGAAGGAAACGAAAGTCGAGGCCACATGGGAGAGTGCCTCCCAGCGGTAGAAGTCGGTGTGGGAGCCGGATGACCCGTAGCTTTGCGCGTACCCAAAGACGATTCCGCCCTCCTTGAGATTGGGGGCGGCGCTCTTTTCCGCGTTCTTCAGGGGAAAGAGGAGTCCTTTGGCTTCGAGTTGGGTGCGTTCGGCGGCGTCGGCGCTTGGGGCGGCGGACTCCTCCGGCATTTCCGCCATGTTGGCGGCGTGGGGGGCGTCGTCGGCGAAGGCGGCTGGCACGATGGCCAGAGTCGCCATTCCCATCAGACAAGCAAAATGATTCATGCGCATGAAGGGCATCTCCTGGGAAGGACGTTGCGGGATGCAGATCGCGGGCGCTGGTAGCGTTGGCGCACGCGAGACGGTCGCTTTTCGGGAGCGTCGTGCCCATTCAGCCGGGAGCGGAGGGAATGCTCAAGGAGAAAAGGGGGCTGGGCGGGCTGGGCGGAACCCGGCGCCCCGCCTACTTGTTCACGCGCCAGGAGGGGTGGGTGAAGCCGTACTTCTTCACCCGGTTGTTGATGCGGTCGACGGAGATGCCCAGCAGGCGCGCGGCTTCCGTCTGGTTCCAGTCGGACTTGCGCAGCGCTTCGAGTACCAGGGCCTTTTCCACTTCATCGAGCTGGATGCCGCTGTCGGGAATCGTCATTGTCTTGGTCGCGTCGCTCGCGGGGCCGAGGCCGCAGGCACGGACGTCGGCGGCCGTCAGAACGCTGCCGCCGCGCGCTCGGATCACCAGGCGCTCGCAGATGTTGCGGAGCTCGCGGATGTTGCCGGGCCAGTGGCAGGCGCGCAATTCTTCGAGCGCCTCGGGCTGGGGCTCGGGGTTCGGGCGGCCGTAGCGCTCGGCCGTGCGCGCGAGGAAGAAACGCACGAGCGGCACGATGTCGTCGCGGCGTTCGCGCAGCGGCGGAATCTCGATCGGGAAGACGTTGAGGCGGTAGTACAAGTCGTCTCGAAAGCGCCCCGCTTCCACTTCGGCCAACAAGTCGCGGTTTGTCGCCACGACAATACGCACGTCCACGGTGATTTCGCGTGTTCCGCCCACGCGCGTGAACGTCATCGTTTCGAGCACGCGCAGCAGCTTGGCCTGCACCTCGCGGGAAATCTCGCCCACCTCGTCAATAAACAACGTCCCGCCGTCGGCCAGTTCCAGCTTCCCCTTCTTCAGCGACTTCGCATCGGTGAACGAGCCGCGTTCGTGGCCGAACAACTCGCTTTGCAGCATCGTGTCGTCGGGGAGCATTGCGCCGTTCAGATCCACGAAGGCCCCGGAGCGGCGGGAAGCACGGTGGATCGCGCGCGCCACGAGTTCCTTGCCGACCCCCGTTTCGCCCAGCAGCATCACCGTCGCGTTCGTCGAGGCGACTTCGCCGATGTCCTGCTTGATCTGGCGCATTCCCTCCGAGACGCCGATCAGTTCGCCGAACTCATCGACGCGCGCGACGGTCTCGCGCAGGCGGCGGTTCTCCTCGCTCATGGCGTGCTCGGCCAGCGCCTTGCGCAGCCGCACGACGATCTCCTGGCGCCCCGCCTCTTTCGTCAGGTAGTCGCTCGCTCCCAGGCGCATGGCCTCCACGGCGGTCTCGACCGAGTTGACCGACGTCAGCATGACGAACGGCAGTTCGGGGTCCACGCCGGGCTCCTGACCCTCGCGCACGCGCTCGAGCAGCTCCAGCCCCGTCATCCCCGGCATCTTGATGTCGCACACCGCGCCGTCGAAGCGCTCGGTCCCCAGACGCGCCAGTGCCTCGGCGGGGCCTTCGGCCACTTCGGCCTCAAAGCCGTCGAGGCCCAGATTGCGCGCCAACCGGGTGGCAAACACGCGGTCGTCTTCGATCACCAGTATACGGGGCATGAACAGGGGGGCTCCTCAAGGTTCGCAAGCCGCACCCTCTCTTGCTGGCGCAGCCGGGTCAATCATTCGGCAAAGCCGACCGCCGGAGCCCCTGCGCCGTTTGCCCTTCATTTCATACCGGTTGCTTCTTTCGTTCGCTGGCCCCTTCCATGCGGTTGAAAGTGGACTTGATGGCGTTCGTATTTCTTTCGCTTTTCATCTTGACCACCCCGAGCTCTCTCTGCTCGCCTGCGCGCATTGAGTGCCGCTGACGATTTTTTTACGCGAAGGACCCGATCATGGCCAAGGCCGTCACCAATACCAAAGCCAACAATCCCCGGCACACCGGAGCCAAGGAACGCGAGAAGGCTCTCGATCTGGCGCTGACCCAGGTGCGCCGCAATCATGGCGAAGGGATCATCCGGCGCTTTGGCGAGAACACCGTGGCGAGCGATCTGGACGCGATCTCTTCGGGGTCGATTTCGCTGGATCGCGCGCTGGGGTCGTGGGGATTCCCGCGCGGGCGCATTATCGAGGTCTTCGGGCCGGAGAGCTCGGGCAAGACGACGGTGGCGCTCCATGCGGTGGCCAGCGCACAGGCGATGGGGGGAACGGCGGCGTTCATCGACGTCGAACACGCGATGGATCCCGCCTATACGAAGGCGCTGGGCGTGAATCTCGACGAGCTTCTCATCAGCCAGCCCGACTACGGTGAGCAGGCGCTCGACATCGTCGAGACGCTGGTGAAGAGCAACGCGGTGGACATCGTGGTGGTGGACTCCGTGGCGGCGCTTGTCCCGCGCGCGGAACTGGAGGGCGAAATCGGCGACTCCTTCGTCGGGCTCCAGGCGCGTCTGATGAGTCAGGCGCTGCGCAAGCTGACCGGGGCCATCAGCCAGGCCCGCACCGCCGTGATCTTCATCAACCAGATTCGCGAGAAGATTGGCGTGATGTTCGGCAGCCCGGAGACGACGCCCGGCGGCCGGGCGCTGAAGTTCTACTGTTCGATCCGGTTGGACGTTCGCCGCATCGGCAGCATCAAGGAAAACGGCGAGAATGTGGGCAACCGCGTGCGCGTGCGCGTCGTGAAGAACAAGGTCGCGCCGCCGTTTCGCGAGGCGGAGTTCGACATCGAATTCGGCAAGGGCATCAGCCGCGAAGGCGATCTGATCGACCTGGGCATTTTGCTGCACGTGATCGACAAGAGCGGTTCGTGGATTTCCTACAAGGGCGAGCGGCTCGGGCAGGGGCGCGAGAACTCGAAGAATTTCCTGCGCGAGAATCCCGCCCTGCGCGACGCCATCGAGAGAGAAGTCAAGGAAGCGTGCGGAGTGTTGCCCGTGATTGCGGGCAAGGAAGGGGCCGGCGACGCGGAAGCGGGAAACGGCGCCAGCGCCGAGTGAGACCCGTCAGTCGGCGATGTAGTCCGCGCCCCATTCGCGGGCACGTTTCGTCCCGAGCACATGCACCTGCCGCAGGCGTTTCAGCGTCTTTCTGCTGAATCCCGCCAGCGGCAGCGTGATGATGCCCACGTTGTTGGCCCGCGCGAAGTCCACGAGATCGCGGTCCGGCGGCACGGGCGCCACCCACGCCACGTACTTTTCCGTGCACAGCAGAATCGCCGCCGCGAGCAGCAGCCGCGCGTGCGTCTCCCACTGATAGAGTACCGGCACCTGCCAGACGTCGGGGATGTGCGCCGCCGGGAAGACCGACAGAATCCCGTGGTACTCGGTCCGTGCGATCTGGGGACCAACCATCTCCTGGCCCAGTGGCGTGCCGTAGAACGAAATATCGGATTCGTTCTGGTGCTCGGCATAGAACGTCGTCTTCCAGATGTCCGGCCATTCGAGCGGGTAATCGCGCCAGACGAGCACCACGGGCCCGACCTTGCCCGGGGGGGTGCGTTCGCGCCGCACGTACAGCTTGCCGCGATGCCAGTTCCGCATCGTTTCGCGCACGTCCAGGCCATCCTGCATCGAGGAGGAAAACTCTTCGACGAGCGTGTGCTCGGCGGAAATCTGGGCGAGTGCCTTGCGGCGCAGAAAGGCGAAGAACTTTTCGATCCTCTCGTCCTCGGGTGGCCACGAGCACATGCCCAGCCCCATGCCGAACTGTTCCTGCCACGCCCGCTTTTGACGTTGCGAGGGACGCGAGCGGCGGAAGTGGAACTCCAGCGTCGAGAGCTCGGGCTGCGGGTATGCCGGGGCGCCGCGTTCCATCCCGCAGCCCAGGTCGAAGTAGAGGTGCGTGCTCCTCAGTTTGCTGGCGTCTTCACGCGATTCATTTTCCTCGTCGATCGTGTTGGGTGGATACGCGGTGGCTTTCTCCAGAACGATCGCGCCGAAGTCGTCGTCCACGCATGACTTCGCTGTCGTGACGACTTCGTACAACCTCGGACGCAGGCGTCCGCGCACCAGCGAGAGGTTTCGCCCGAACTGGTACAGCGCCCGCCACTCCGTCAGATTCACTTCCTCATCGTATTCTTCCTGGTACTGCGTGGCCGACTCGTCCAGAATCCGGGTGAGTGCCTCGGCCACGGGGAAGGGCGTACCCACGTCGGCGCCCGGGCGAAAGCGTTCGTAGAGAAACGTCAGGTAAGGCAGTTCACCGAGCAGATGCGGCAGCCATTCAGGGCGCGCCGTGCGAACCGTCAGGCGGACGGCGCCGGGCGTTTCCTCTTCGAAGTCCGCGGCGTTCTTGTCGGCCAGCAACTCCTTCAGCGCGCGCACGTGGCCGACATCGGCGACGACGAGCGTGCGCTGGCCCGTGGCGGCCAGGCGTGCAATGCGCCCGGCCATCAGTTTCTGCCGCGCCGTGGCGGGCGCCGCAGGAACGTGCTGCATCCAGACGCGGGCAAAGGCCGCCGCACCCGTCTTCTCCACGGCGGTTTCGTCGGGATGGAACGCCCACGTCTCTTCGGCCGCCGCTTCCACGCCGTCCACGGCGTTTACGTGCAGGCCAAATTCGCGCCCCAGACGGTAGGCTTCGATCCGCGCGTCGCACGGGTCGGCGGCCATGAAGCGCGCGGTGCCCTCGTCATTGGGTTTCCACGCCATCACCTGCAAGTGGGGGAGGGCGTCGATCATTCGCCGCAGCGCTTCCTCCAGGGCTGCGGGCAACTCCACGGCCAGACGCTCGGGCCGCCACTCCAGCATTCCCCGGCGCACTTCGTTCGCGAAGGCCACGCTGCCGCGCAGCACGGGCACCATCGCCACGTTGGGGGTGAGTTCGACAATGGCAGACGGCTGAGTCACTTCTTATCCTTTTCTTCCGCCCCAACCATTCGCACCTCCAGTGGGGCCAGCGTGTCCAGATGTACGTCGCGTTGCGGAAAGGCGATCGTGATGTCGGCCTCGCGGAACAGCTCGTCGATCCGGAAGCGCAGTTCGCTCTGAATGATGAGTTGCTCCATGAGGTCGCGTACGGTGACCCAGAACAGGACCCGGAAGTTCAGCGAGTTGTCGCCGAATTCCGCGAAGAGGATGACGGGTTTGGGTGACTTGTCGATGCGCGGATGCTCGGCCATGGCCTTGCGCAGCAACTCCTCGACGGTGCGCGTTGGCGAGCCGTAGGCAACGCCGACGAGAACCTCGGTGCGGAGTTGCTCATCGGTCAACGTCCAGTTGATCAGTTTGCCTTCGAGCAGCTTCTTGTTCGGAATCAAGAGGTCCACGTTGCCGGGCTGGCGCACGCGGGTGCAGCGCGGGCCGATGTCGGCCACCTTGCCGCGTTCGCCGTCGAACTCGATCAGATCGCCCACGCGAATCGGCTTCTCGAACGTCAGGATGATGCCGCTGATGAAGTTGGCGAGCACCTCCTGGGCTCCAAAGCCGATGGCGATGGCGATTGCTCCGCCAAGAAACGCAAAGGCCTTTAGCGGAATGCCCGCGAGGTCCATCGCCAGAAGGCCAAAAATCACGATGATCGAAATGCCAAGCAGGCGCTCGAGAAAGCGCATGTAGTCGCTGCTGTCTTTGAGCCGCTGGCGCATGATGTGACGCGCGCGATGCGAGACCTTGACCCCGATCACGAACACCAGCAGCGCGATCAGAATCTTCGACAGATTGATTGTCTGTCCGTCCACTGTGAAACCGTAACCGAAGAACACCTTGTAAAGGAATCTCCCGATGGCGGATTGCTCTGAATAGCTCTCCGCCGTGTGTTCCAACGGGCTCAGGAGGGTCTCCGTTTGCGTCGTCTTGCCATCGGCGGCGGTGGCCCCGGACGCAGGCTCGGCCCGGTTGCCGCCCGGCGCGGCGCCGAGCAGTTGCGTGGCCGGGTCCTGGGCGAAGGCAGCGGTGGGGGAGGACTCCGCCAGAAACAGCCCGGCGGCGAAGAACATGATCGCGAGCAGGAAGGCAAAGGGGCGGATGTTGGAGAAGCGTATCACGGGGGTGGGGGAGAGCCTCTCGTCGATTTGCACCACGCTCGCATTTGCGTGCGCCACAACACAAGAAGTTCTCCGCCGGACTCAAGGGCGAAGCCTGGACGGGGGCCGCTCTCCCACCTTGACCTGCCCGCGCATGGCTTCCATAAGCATTGCATCCTCTTGTTGAGCCCTTTTCCGTTCTGATGGCAATGAACCCCGCACTGTTCGCCAAGACCTCGCCCCGCCCCGCGCGCTGGACGGTTCGTTCCGTTGATCGCGTCCGCGAAGCCGCCATTGCCGCCCATTTGGGAATTCATCCCGCCGTCGCCCGTGTGCTGGCCGCACGCGACTGGACGGAGAGCGAGGACGATGCGGAGTTTCTCAATCCCCGTCTTGCGTCGCTGCGCGACCCGTTCGAGCTGGCGGACATGCAGACTGCCGTCGATCGCACTGTCCACGCGATCCGGCATCACGAGAAGATCGGCGTCTTCGGCGACTACGACGTCGATGGCATCTGCTCCACGGCGTTGATGCTGCTCGTGCTTCGACGCCTCGGGGCCGAGCCCGTCCACTTCATTCCGCACCGCGTTCTCGATGGCTACGGCATGAGCATCGAGCGCGTCGAGGAACTCGCGCATGCGGGCGTGCGGCTTCTCATCACCGTGGACACCGGCATCACGGCGGTCGACGAAATCCGCCGCGCCCACGAACTCGGAATGGATGTCGTCGTCACCGACCACCATTTGCCGGAGGGCGGCCTGCCCGACGCCGTCGCCATCGTGAACCCCAACCGCCCGGATGCGCCCTACGACGGCGCCAGCCTGTGCGGCACGGGCGTAGCCTTCAAGTTCGCGCACGCGCTGCTCAAGTGCGCGGGCGAGGCAGCGGAATCCGCGCGCGCCTTCCTGCGCGGCCTGCTCGATCTCGTCGCGCTCGCCACGATTGCCGACGTTGTTCCGCTCGTTGGCGAGAACCGCATCCTCGTCCACCACGGGCTCCAGTGTCTTTCACGCACCCGCCGTCCGGGCTTGCGGGCTCTGCTGGCCGAGAGCAAACTCAGCGGCACCGCGCTCAATCCCCACCACGTCGGCTTCGTCATCGGGCCTCGCCTGAATGCGGCGGGGCGCACCGATCACGCGGGGACCGCGCTCGATCTGCTGCTGACCGAGTCGGCCAACGAGGCCACCGTGCTCGCCAACAAACTGTCCGCGCTCAACCGCCAGCGCCGCAGCGAGGAAGCCTCCATCGTCGATGACGCCGTGGCTCAGGCCGAGAGCCAGCTTGCCAGCGGGCTCGACAGCATTCTCGTCGTCGCGGGCCTCGACTACCATCTGGGTGTCGTGGGCATCGTCGCCTCCCGCCTTGTCGAGCGCTTCCACCGCCCCGCCATCGTCCTGCGTATCGATCCGGAGCGCGCCAAGGGGAGTGCTCGTTCAATCCCGGGCTTCGACATTCACGAGGCGCTTTCCGCCTGCGCGCCGCACCTGCTCACGTTTGGCGGCCACGCCATGGCCGCAGGCCTCCAGGTGGCGCCCGAGCACCTCGACGACTTTCGCGCCGCCATCAACGACCACGCGCGTCCGCTCTTCGAGCAGCGCGACCTTTCGCCCGAAATCCTCGTTGATGCCCCCATCGACGGCACAGAAATCACTTGGGAATTCTACCACGATCTCCAGCGCCTTCAGCCCTTTGGCGAGCAGAACGCCGCGCCGCTCTTCCTTCTCGGCGGTGCGCGTCCCGTCGGAGCGCCCCGCGTCGTCGGCACCAACCACCTGAAGGTCGCCCTGCGCAGCGCCGGCTCCACCTTCCCCGCCATCGGTTTCCGCCTCGGGCACCTGCTGACTCTTTGCGAGTCGCAGTCTCACTCCGTCGACGTTGTCTTCCGCCCCACCGAAAACACCTGGCAGGGTCGCACGGACATCCAGCTCGAACTCCAGGACATGCGCCCTGCGGCGGTGTAGAACATCCTTCGATGCATCGTGGCCGGAGGCACGTTACGGGGAGGCGTCAGCCTTGAGAAATGAGGAAGCGGGCGATTGCCGAAGGAACGCGGTACGCCTCGAAGAGGCGGGATCACCCAGCCCAGGGCAAGCGCCGCAGGCGCGCCGCCCTGGGTAGGCGCAGCGTTTCAACCCGCACCCCGAAGGTGGTGCGATCCACACTGAACGCCTCTTCGGAATCGACCCTTGGGATCGCGCCGCTTTCAGGGCGCGGTCTCCATTGCTGGGCGGGCGCGGTGCGATTTCGGTGAATAGCGGACGTCCGGTGGCCGTACTTCTTTCGGTATGCCGCCGGGACATTGTCCTTGCCGACTTTTCCGGCTGTGAGGCTCAATCACACGCGAACGAACCCGAGTCCCCACGCCGCATCCATCAAGGGGAGATGACAGAAGGATGCTGGACTTTCTCAATGGTCTCTCGCTGACGACCGACACGATCTTCTGGGCCTGCCTCTTTGTGGGGACGGCCTTGGGGATCATCAGTGTCGTGGTTGGCGACATTATCGACTTCGCTTTCGACACCGGCGATTTCGGCCCCTTCTCCGGCCCTGTGATCGCCTCCTTCCTGGTGCTCTTCGGAGGTGGTGGGCTGATCGCGGAGTCGTTGCTGGGTACTGGCCCTGCGGCCAGCGTGGTGGTTGCCACGCTCACGGGTCTGGTCGGCTCCACCGTCGTCTACTTCGCCTTTGCAAAGCTCATCCTCACCCAGGAGGGGGGGACCGTGTACGATCCGAAGAACTGGGTGGGGCACGAGGCAGAGGTCATCATCGAGGTCCCCGAGGAAGGTCTTGGCGAGATTACCTTCGACGCGCCATCTGGCCGCATCAGCGCGGGGGCCCGCTCGATCGACGGCACGCGCATTCCGCGCAACTCCATCGTCCTGATCGAGAAGCACATCGGCGGCAACTTTGTCGTGCGCAACACCGCCGTTCCGGCAGGCAATGCCGAGAATAATCCGGGCGGCAACAACGTAGGGGAAAAGACTGCTACAACTGACGCAAAACCACAGGGGGTTTCACCACAATGATCGACAGTTGCATTCTGCTTGCCGGACAAGTCGCGTCCCCGCTTCCCGTCGAACTGGTCATCGCCGTCATCGTCGTCGTGATGATCGTCGTGATTGGTGGTTTCTTCGCGACGCGCTACAAGAAGGTCGGCCCGAACGAAGTGCTGGTGATTTCGGGGCGCCTGATCGGGAAGAAAGGTTTCCGCACGATTCGAGGCGGCGGCGCGTTCGTCTGGCCGTTCCTGGAACGGGTGGACCGCCTTTCCCTCAACATCATGACGCTGATCGTGCGCACTCCCGAGGTCTACACGATCCAGGGCGTTCCCGTCGTCGTGGACGGCGTGGCGCAGGTGAAGATCGACAACGATCAGGCGTCGATCGACACGGCTGCCGAGCAGTTCCTGGGCATGGGCGACGCCGAAATCGAACGCGTTGCCCTGGAGACCATCGAAGGCCACCTGCGCGCCGTTCTCGGCACGCTGACCGTCGAGGAAATCTACAAGGAACGCGACAAGTTCGCCCAGAAGGTCCAGGAAATCGCCACCCCCGACATGCGCAACATGGGCCTGCGCATCGTTTCCTTCACCGTCAAGAACATCGCCGACAACAACGGCTACCTCGACGCCCTCGGCAAGCCCCGCACTGCGCAGGTCAAGCGTGACGCCATCATCGGCCAGGCCGAAGCCGATCGCGACGCCACCGCACGCAGCGCCGACGCCAACCAGCAGGGGCAGATCGCCCGCCTGGCCGCCGAAACCAAGATCGCCGAGGCGGACCGCGACTACCGCATGAAGGTCCAGGAGTTCGAAGCCAGCGTGAACATGAAACGCGCCGAGGCCGAACTCGCCTACGACATTCAGCGCAACACCACGATGCAGACCTCGAAGGCCGAGGAAGTCAAAATCCAGGTCGTCGAGCGACTCGGACTCATCGAGGTTCAGAAAAACGAAATCGAGCGCCGCGAACGCGAACTCGACGCCACCGTCCGCAAGCCCGCCGAGGCCGAGCGCTTCCGCATCGAAACGCTGGCCGAAGCAACCGCCCTCAAGCTCGAACGCGAAGCCTTCGGTGAAGCCGAGGCCGAAAAGAAGCGCGGCTTCGCCAACGCCGACGTCGTGCGCGCCAACGGTCTGGCCGAAGCCGAGGCCAACAAGGCACGCGGTCTGGCCGACGCCGACGTCATCAAGGCGCGCGGTCTGGCCGAAGCCGAAGCCATCCGTGCCAAGGGTCTGGCCGAAGCCGAAGCCAACCGCAAGAAGGCCGAAGCCTGGAAGGAATACAACGAGGCGGCCATCGCACAGATCGTCATCGACAAGCTCCCCGAAATCGCCGAGAAGATCGCCATCCCGCTTGGCAAGATGGACCGCATGACGGTCGTCAGCATGGGCGGCGACGGAGCCACCGGCGCCCAGAAGGTTACCAAGGACATTGCCCAGGTCATCGCAGGCCTTCCGCCTGTCGTCGAATCCTTGACCGGGCTCGACCTCAACGAACTCGTCCGCCGCGTGCCAGGCATCAAGGGGTCGGCTCCGAAGGGCGAAGCTCCGAAGAACGAGGCTCCCAAGGACAACACCCCCAGCGAATAATCCCCACTTCTTCTCCACCCGTTCCGCACAACGAAAGCCCCGGGGCTCGACACCCCGGGGCTTTTTGTCTTCATCGGACCGTTGAAAAACAGCGCGTTACTTCTTGGCTTTCGGTGCTGCCTTCTTTGCGGGTGCTGCCTTCTTCGCGGGAGCGGCTTTCTTGACGGCCGGGGCGGCGGGTGTCTGCTTCTCCGGGGCCTTGGCCTTGGCGGGAGCCTTGGCCTTTGCCGGAGCCTTGCCCTTTGCCGGGGCCTTGGCCTTTGCGGGGGCGTGGGCCTGTGCTTCGGGCGCCGGGGCCTTCTTGAATTTGTGACGATACAGGTCCAGCGCGTGGCGCACCTGCTCGCGTGCCTTCGCCGCAGAGTCCCAGCCCAGTGCCAGCGTCCGCGATCCCTCGAGATCCTTGTAGACGGCGAAGAAGTGCGCGACTTCCTTGAGGAAGTGCGGCGGCACGTCGCCCAGTTCGTGGATGTGCCCGAAGTACGGGCTCTGGGTCGCCACGCACAAGATCTTGTCGTCGGGCTCGCCCTTGTCGAGCATCTTGAAAATCCCGACGGGACGCACTTCCACCACGCAGCCCGTGAATGTGGGCTCGTTCGTCAGGATCAGGATATCGAGCGGGTCGCCGTCCTCATAGTAGCTCTGAGGGATGAACCCATAGTCGCCCGGGTAGATCATCGGGGAGTAAAGGACGCGGCTCAGGTGGTAGAGGCCGGTTTCCTTGTCGAGTTCGTACTTGTTGCGCGACCCCTTTGGAATTTCGATTACGACATGGATCGTGTCCGGCGCGTCGTTGCCGGGGGACAGGTCATGCCACGGATGCAACATAAAGGCTCTCTCGTTAGGTTAGTGAATTCTCCATCGTACGCCCCCATCTCGCTGACCTCCTGCGCCGGATGTCAAAGCGAAAGCCGGACGCTAACCGAGTTCTGTCTCTCCGCCGATGCGGAGCACGGTGTGCCCGGCGGGCTTTTCCCCTTCCCCCCGGCGGGCGCGGATGAAAGGGGAGGGCAGCGTGCAGCAGGCAGGCCAAACCGGACCCCGGGAGAGTACAGGAATGATCGAACGCTATGCGTTGTCGCCAATGAAGGACCTTTGGAGCGAGGAGGCCAAGTTCGACAGTTGGCTGGAAGTGGAGCTGGCAGTTTGTGACTACTGGGCTTCCGTCGGCCGCATTCCGGCGGAGGATCTCGAAACGATCCACCAGCGCGCGAAAATCGACGTGCCCCGCATCGAGGCCATCGAGGAGGAAGTGCGCCACGACGTAATCGCGTTCACGACGCAACTCGCCGAGAAGATCGGCCCGTCCTCGCGCTTCGTGCACATGGGACTGACGAGCAGCGACGTGGTGGACACGGCGCTGGCGCTGCGCGTCAAACGCGCGGGGGCGTTGATCCTCAACGGGCTGGAGCGGGTCCACGCGGTGCTTTCCAACCTGGCGGTGAAGCACGCGTACACGGTGATGATGGGGCGCACGCACGGAATGCACGCGGAGCCGACGACGATGGGCCTGAAGGCGCTCGTTTGGCGCGAGGAGTTCGGCCGCCACCTGCACCGGATGCGCGAGGCCATCGAGGAAATGAACGTCGGCAAGATCAGCGGCGCGGTGGGCACGTGCGCGCACACGGGGATCGAGCTGGAGGAAGCCGTGATGGCGGAACTCGGGCTGAAGGCCGCGCCGGTCTCGACGCAGGTGCTCCAGCGCGACCGCCATGCGCACTTCATGACGACGCTGGCGCTGATCGGCGCGTCGATCGAGAAAATCGCGACGGAAATCCGCAACCTCCAGCGCCCCGAAGTCCGCGAACTCGAAGAGCCGTTCCGCAAGGGCCAGAAGGGCTCCTCGGCCATGCCGCACAAGCGCAACCCCGTGCAGTGCGAGCAGTTGACCGGGCTGGCGCGTGTGCTGCGCGGCAACGCCATTCCGGCGATGGAGAACGTGGCGCTGTGGAGCGAGCGCGACATCTCGCATTCGAGCACCGAGCGCGTCGTGCTGGCCGATTCGTGCATCCTCGCGGACTACATGCTGCACAAGATCGCGGGCATTCTCGAGCGCCTGACGGTGAACGAGGAGCGGATGCGCGCGAATCTGAACGTGACGCGCGGGCTGATCTTCTCGCAGAAGATGCTGCTCTATTTGGTGGACCAGGGGCTGACGCGCGAGGATGCCTACGCGGCGGTGCAGGGCGCGGCGATGCGCACGTGGCACGGCGGCGAGGACTTCGCGGGCGAGTTGCTGAAGGAAGCCGCCGTCGCCGAACGCCTGACACGCGAGGACCTGGAGAAGGCGTTCGACGTGCAGCCCTATCTGGGCCAGGTGAAGGCGATCTTCCGGCGCTGCGGAATCGAACTGGAGTGAGGCGGGAGGGCACTACTTGGCAGGAGATTCCCTTCTCGCCAATGCTCAGGACGGAATCGTTCTGCGCTACTTCGTGCCCATCCCCGTGCTGCCCTTCTTCTCGTAGGCGTCGGTGATGGGGCCGAAGGGCGTCTCGATACGATAGTGCCCCTGCAACTCATAGTTGGCGTTGCGGCTCTTGAGCATTCCGAGGGCCGCGAGGCCGATCTGGCTGGGCTTGAGGTTTAGCGGAATCTCCAGGCTTTGCTTGGCGCCGGGCTGGAACGCGATGCCGTCGGGCGCCTGATCGCGCACGTCGCCGCTCGAAATGTCCGTGTCGTTGAGCTTCAGGCCATAGTCGAGTTCGCTGAGCGTGACGGCGAAATCGTTCGGATTCGCGAGGTCGAGCTTGAGCGCGCCGCTGACTTCGGAAAGCGAGATGCTCTGCCATTCGATACCGCCGACCTGAATGTCGGGTGGGGCGGGGACGGGGAGTTCCCCTTCGTGGGAGAAGGGAAGCGAGAGCGGATCGGCCGAGAGCGGGTTCTTGACGTCGAGTTGGCCGGTGAGCTTGTACGGCACGATGGAGCCCGGCTTGACGCCGCCGAGGGCAGCGAGAAGGCCGGGGAAATCAATGGTGACGGGAACGGTGATGCGCGAGGAGGACTTGGCGGGCACGGTGCCGGGATCGGCGAGCTTGCCCGAGAAGATGGGTTCGTCGCTCTTGCCGGGCATTTCCATGCCGTAGGTGAGGTCCGTCATGGGAAGCGCGACGGCGTAGGGATTGGAGACTTCCACGTCGAGATTCAGAGTCAGCGAGCGGGTCGTCATGCCGGCGAATTCGGCGCCTCGGACCTTGGCGCCGGGCTTGTCCGTGTTGGCCCAGAAGGTTTGGAGCATCGGCGTCACCGTCTCGCAGGCGGTGCAGCTAGTCACGAGAAGCAGCAGGAAGAACAGGCGGCGGAGCATGGGCGGTCCCCTTGGGGCGAATAGGAACCTTCTGACTCTGTTGCGAGGCGGTGAAAAGGGGAAAACGTGGCGGGAGCGCGGCGGAAGGGAATGTTCCCACCGTTCCTCTTGTCGTTTCTGATGTCTCTTGGGGGGCGTTCCGTCAGAAGAACGGGTACGTGATTTCCGCCGGGGGGACCATGCGTTCGGGGAGCGGCGTGGGCGTGGGTTCGCGGAAGGCGGCAAGGGGATCGCGTGTGCCGGCGTTGCGGGCGTCCTCCCAGGCAGCACCAAACCCGGCGAAGACGGCAAAGAGCAGCACCGCACCCGCCGCGAGATAGATGGCGGCGCGGGCGTTGTCGCTGAGCAGAAGGCGGCGGAGCTTGCGCATGGGGAGTTCCTTTCGCGGAGGAAAGTCTGCCTTTCCGTCCCGGCGGGATCAAGTGGGGAGGATGCCGCTCCCTGCAAAAAGTTCAGGTCGCTGCCATTTTCCGCCCCCCACTCGAACAACGAGCTACTAACCACGAGAAACGTCTTCCCGCCCGCTTCCGATTGACCCGGACGGGGCCGGGCGGGTTCCCTCTGGGCGCGTTCGCGGGGCGGACCGCGCGCGCTACTCTGGAGAAGGAAACAGACCCCATGCCTCGTCGGAACAAGATCTCAGTTATCGGCGCCGGAAACGTCGGCGCAACGGCAGCTCACTGGGCCGCATCCAAGGAACTTGGCGACGTCGTGTTGCTGGACATCGCGGAAGGAATGCCCCAGGGCAAGGGCCTCGACCTGTTCGAGGCGAGCCCGGTCGAGGGCTTTGACGCCCGCATCAAGGGCACGAACGACTACGCGGACACGGCGGATTCGGACGTTGTCATCATCACCGCCGGACTTGCCCGCAAGCCCGGGATGAGCCGCGACGACCTGGTCGCCGCCAACATGAAGATCGTCGGTGCTTGTGCTGAGGGCGTCGCCAAGACCTCTCCCAACGCCATCCTCATCATCGTCTCCAACCCGCTGGACGCGATGTGCCACGTTGCGCTCGAGAAGTCGGGTTTCCCGAAGGAACGCGTCGTCGGCATGGCCGGCATTCTGGACACGGCGCGCTATCGTGCGTTCCTGGCCGAGGCGCTCAACATGTCCGTCAAGGACATCCAGGCGCTCGTGCTCGGCGGGCACGGCGACACGATGGTGCCGCTCATTTCCTCGACGAACATCAGCGGCATTCCGATCACACAGTTGATCCCCAAGGACAAGCTGGACGCGATCGTCGAGCGCACCCGCAAGGGCGGCGGCGAAATCGTCGCGTTGCTCAAGACGGGTTCGGCGTTCTACGCGCCGTCGGCTGCGGCTGTGCAGATGGCCGAGTCGATCCTCAAGGACCAGCGCCGCATCCTGCCGTGCGCCGCGCTCTGCGAAGGCGAGTTCGGCATCAAGGGGCTGTACTGTGGCGTCCCCGTGCTGCTCGGCAAGAACGGCATCGAGAAGATCATCGAGGTGCCGCTGTCCGCCGACGAGAAGACCGCACTGGCCAAGTCCGCTGCCGCCGTGCAGGAACTCGTCGATTCGATGGCCAAGCTCAAGTAAGCAACATTCAACATGTTCGTCTGCAACCGCGCCGCTCCCCGAAACGGGAGCGGCATTTTTGCGTGAAGGAGGAAGACCGGTTCCAGGCTATGGCTGCTTCTGGCGGTGTGGGTCTGGTCGCTGTGATCTTTGGGAATTCCCAACGGATGATGTATTAAAACTGAAAACCGAGAACCGAAAACCGAAAACTTCTCTCGGCATGATCCATGATATGTCGTTGCATGGCGAGGCGTGAACTGTCATTGCTTCACCGACTTTCCGAGGAGGTTCGTGATGATGGGTCGTTTTTCACCGTGGGTTTGCGGTCCGCTGACCGCGATTGTGCTGATGGCATCGGGAGTGGGGGTGCCCGCCGCCAACGACGACATGCGCCCAGCGATTACGGGCGAGGAAACCGCCGCGCCACCCGAACGCCTGAAGCTGGAGTTCAGTGCCTTCCAGGTGGAGTTGAATGAATCCAGCGCCTTCGGATCGATCGTCGAAACAGATGAGATCACCGGTCTCGCTTCGGAAGATGGGAGCACGCAGAAGATCGCCCGGATGCTCCAACGCAGTGGCGAGGTTTCGCTGCTCTACCGCGGCGAATCAACCGGCGCGACCGAGACACCCTTCACCTTCTACATCGGCGAGGAGGAACCGTTGCTGACAACGTACCTCTCGTCCGACGGGGCCACACGCAGCACGAGCCAAAGTACCGTTTCCTCGGGCCTGAACGCCCAGTTCACGCCGGATGTCGAGGAAGACGGCGACATTAGCTTCAAGTACGAGGTGGATCTGGACCGTGCCTTCACCGTAGATCGCGATGGCCAGACCCTGATCGGGCGCGTGCGTTTGTCGTGGAAGGGCGAGACGCTGCTCCACGAGGGCGAAGGCGCGCAGGTCGGCCGTTTCGTGCGCCAGTTGGATGGCAAGCAGGTGGAGTTCGTCTTTGTGCTGCGAGTCGTCGAATGACCGCCGCCGGATAAAGTTTTACTCTTTTGGGTTTTATATACAGCTGCGCCTTCCAGTCTCGGGTGGCGTGGCCGCCTTCGCGCCTCGTACGGTTCTGACCGTGGTGCCCCCCGGCATTGGGGCATCGCTCATCAGTTTCCATGAGGCCAGGCATGAGCATGACATCCGGCAGCCGTGTGCGGCGCCCCGCGTTCCTTCTTTCGCTGCTTGCAGCGTTGCCGTTTCTTGCGGCTGCTTCGAGCGTCACAGTCGATCCCAACCCTCCGCAACCCGGTGAAGCCGTCACGATCACCTACGATGCCACGGACGGCCCGCTTGCCGCGGCCAGCCAGGTCTATCTCCACCTCGGATGGAATGGCTGGACGAGCGTGGTTTCTCCCGGCCCGGCTATGACGGCGGGGGGGGCGCAGGTCTGGACGTATACGGCCACGGTGCCGGGCGACGCCCTGCAGCTCGACTGTGTCTTCAACAACGGCGCGGGAACGTGGGACAACAACGGCAACGCGGACTGGCATTTCGCCGTCGAGGCGGACCTTGATCTCTCCGGCTACCCGCTGGGTGCCAATCCTTCCGGTTCGGAATTGCCGGCGGGAACGGTCTTTCGCGTCTGGGCGCCCAATGCCACGTCGGCCGCCGTTGCCGGCACGTTCAACGGATGGTCAGCCTCGGCGAACGCCATGGAATTCGACGCCGCCAGCGGCATCTGGTCGGCCTTTGTGCCGGGCGCGGGGAATGGCGACGAGTACAAGTTCGTCTTCCAGTCACCCGGCGTCGGCGAGCTCTGGCGCATCGACCCTTATGCCCGCGACACGACGGAAAGCACCGGCAACGGCATTGTTGCCTCCGACGGCTCGGATTACCCGTGGCAGGCAACAGACTGGCAGACTCCGGACCACGAGGACCTCCTGATCTACCAGGTCCACGTTGGCACCTTCTCCGGCGAAGGCGACGGCGTGCCCCGCTATCCGGCCACCTACCGCGATGTCGTCGATGCGCATCTCGACGATCTCAAGGCCCTCGGCGTGAACATGGTCCACCTGCTCCCGGTCCACGAGTTCCCGTTCGTCTCCTGGGGCTACAACCCCGTGCACTTCTTTGCGCCGGAGAGCTCCTACGGCACACCCGACGACCTGCGCTACATGATCGACACGCTGCACGCCAACGGCATCGGCGTCCTGCTTGATGTCGTTTATAATCATACATCGACGAGTGACAATAATCTTTGGGATTTCGACGGGCCGGAGAACATCTACTTCTTTGGCGACACCTGCCAGGGGGAAACGCCTTGGGGAAGCACGCGCCCGCGCTACACCGAGCAGCAGGTGCGCGACCTCATCACGGAGAACGCGGCCTATTGGATTCGCGAGTTCCGGTTCGACGGTCTGCGCGTGGATTCAACGGCCAACATGCGCGGGTACTGCAACGAGGCGGGTGAAGGGTGGCTGCTGATGGGTGACATCGTCGAAGCCGTCAAAGCCGAAAACCCGGGCGCCATTGTCATTGCGGAGGAGTTGCCCAACAACGCGATCGTTACGACGCCGCGCAGCCAGGGAGGCGCGGGCTACGACGCGCAGTGGGACGACCAGTTCACCGACACGTTCCGCGCGCAACTGGCGGGGTCAGACATCAACATCAGCGCGCTGGCCACTGCGATCTCGGGGAACAACTTTGGCCGTTCGAACACCGAAGCGGTGAAGTACGTCGAAAGTCATGACGAGGCGGGCAACGACGTGCGGCTGACCGAGCTGATCGATTCGGCCGATCCGTCAAGCACGCGGGCGCTGGACCTGGCGAAAGTGGCGGGCGGGCTGACGCTGCTTAGCCCCGGGATCCCGATGCTGCTCCAGGGGCAGGAACTCGCCGAAAGCCGCCAGTTCGGCGACACGAGTGACAGCCGCCCGCGCTGGTCGCTGCTCCCCGCGCGTGCGCCAATCCGCGATTTCTTCGCGACGATGGGCCAGTTGCGCACGAGCCGCGGCAGCCTGCGCGCCGGCGAGGGGATTCAGATTACCCACGCGAACGACAGCGCCGACGTCGTCGCCTTCCAGCGTTACAACACCAGCGGCGACGTGACCTTTGTTGTGGCGAACTTCGGCGACACGGACTTCACTTCCTACCTGGTGGGCGTGCCCACGTCGGGTGTCTGGTACGAACTGGCCAACTCGCAGGCGGCGAGCTACGGCGGCAATGGCACGGAAAACGGCAGCGTCTCGGCCACCGCCCAGACTCGCGACGGCCTCCCCGCGACGCTGGACATCGCGCTGCCCGCCCGGGCGCTGCTCGTGTTCAGCAAGACGCCGCTGCAGACAGAACCCGACCCGCTGGTGGACACCTGGGTGCTGTTCTGAGCGCGGGAGTCTCCGATCTTCGGTTGACGTACCGCACCGCCCACCAAAACCATCCGATCTCGCTGCCGGGCTCGCCCCGTGCCGCGCAAATCCTTCATATCCAGTACCCTTTGCCTCTCATGACCGACGGCCCCGCCCTCAACGAAGACACCACCTCCGAAGCGCTCCGGGCGCTTCTGGCAGAGATTGATTCCGCCCTCGCCGATGCCGAGAACGCCATCACGACGGCGGACTCGCTCCCGCGCCTGGATGAACTCCGCATCAACTATCTTGGCAAGAAGGGACGCCTCGCAGGGCTGAACCAGAAGTTCGGTCAGCTCTCCGCCGAGGAGAAGCCTCTTGCCGGGCGCCAGCTCAATAATCGCAAGGCCGAGATTGTCCGCATCGAGAAGGAGCGCCGCGAGCAACTCGAAGCCGCGGAAATCCGCCGCCGTCTCGAAGCCGAGGCGATCGACGTCACGCTCCCCGGTGCCGCGATTGCCTCCGGTCACCTTCATCCGCTCGAACGCACCCGCCGCGAGATGGAAGCCATCTTCCGCTCCATGGGCTTCCGCGTGATGGAGAGCCCGGAAATCGAAACGGAGTGGATCAACTTCGAGGCGCTCAACATCGCCGCCGATCACCCCGCGCGCGACATGCAGGACACGTTCTTCACCGAGCGCGGCCGCGTTCTGCGCACGCACACCTCGGGCAATCAGATCCGCACGATGACCGAACTTGAGCCGCCGCTGGCGATCATCAGCACGGGCAAGGTCTATCGCTGCGATTCCGATGTCACTCACTCGCCGATGTTCTACCAGACTGAAGGCTACCTGGTGGACAAGAACATCTCGATGGGCCATCTGAAGGGTGTTCTGAACGCCTTCCTGCAGTCGTTCTTCGGCGCGAACGTCGGCACGCGGTTCCGGCCGTCGTTCTTCCCCTTCACCGAGCCGAGCGCCGAAGTGGACGTGGAATGCATTTTCTGCAAGGGTTCGGGCTGCCGCGTGTGCTCGCAGACGGGTTGGCTCGAAGTTCTCGGGTGCGGTATGATCCACCCGACGGTGTTGCGCAACTGTGGGATCGATCCGGAAAACTGGTCGGGCTTCGCCTTTGGCGTTGGCCTCGACCGCTTCACCATGCTCAAGTACGGCATTAACAATATCCGCCTGCTATACGAGAACGATCTCAGATTCCTCACCCAGTTCTGAGGCGTCTCCGGAGGTTCCGCCATGAAGTGGGTTTGTCTTGTAGTCCTGATCGCCGATCTTCTCCTCTTTGCCTTTGCCGGGTTCCGGTACTTCACGGTGCCGAGGAAGGACGTGGACGCCCTGACTTCCGAGATCGATGCAATGGTGAAGAGCGGGCGCAGCGGTCTGGAGCGCATGGCCAACCAGGCTCTGAAGGAAGGTGCGAGGATGGAGGACGTCGAGGTGAGATTCGTCGACGAGCCGCCCGCGCCCGCCGAAGGCAGCTCCGACGCCACGGACTCGGTGAAGCCCGTGTATCTGACGGATGAGGCCGCCGCGATGAACATCAACGTCCTGGGTGTTTCCCGCCAGTCCGCCAAGCTGAAAGCCATTGAAGACGGAAGACGCCTGGTGAACGAGGAGGGCGCAGCGGCTCTCGACGAACCCTGACGCCCCTCTGACGCCCCGCATACTTACTCCCGGAGCAAACCGGCCATATGGTCCAACAGCCCTTCGACGATTCGCCCACCGGCCTCCAGGCCACGGACTACGTCGTTCATCTCTGGAAGCGCCGTTTCTGGATTGTCGGCCTCTCGCTCCTCGCTCTCGTGGGCACCTATGTTGGGCTGTGGCTCTTTCACCCCAACGTGTTCGAGACGCGGGCGCTGATCCTCGTGCGCGAGCAGCCCCGCATGAACAACATGGAGAACGACAAGCCGGGCATCGACCCGCCGTCGTTCCGGGGCATGTTCACCTCGGACGAGGTGATTGAGTACGTTCGCCGCCAGTACAACACGATGGTCGAGGACGGGTTCTTTGACGGCGAACCCGAAGGCCAGCACGCCGTCATCGAGACGCCGCTTGAAAAGCTCCGCCCCCGTTTTCGCACGGCCTCTTCCGCGACCGTGGACACGACGATCATCACCGAGTATTCTCCGGTCATCGAGCTTCAGGTGCGTGGCAATTCCCAGGGCCAGGCTCTTGCCCTGATGAATCTGTGGACGTCGCACCTGCTGGAAAAGTACGGCAACCTGCTGAACGAAGAAGCGCGCTTCCTGATCGATTCCACGCGCAGGCGCACCGAGGACCTGAAGCAGGAACTCGGTACCATCGTCGCGCAGCAGACCGAACTCCAGGCGGAGCGCGAGTTGATTGAGGCGCGGATCGACAGCAACCTGCGCCAACTTACCTGGGCGCCGCGCAGAAAGCAGGAAGCCCCGGTCGACAACGAAATCATCGGCTTCAACATGTACTCGGGCCCGCGTGAATCCTCGCTGACCATCGAGCAGAACAAGATCGAGGGCCCCATGGGGCTCTACGAGCTCCAGACGCAGTTGCTTCTGGAAAAGACCCGTCTCGAGGCGCGCAATTCCGACGGGGCACTGAACGAGGAACTCGCCCAGCTCGAAGCCGAAATCGCCGAAGTAGAGACGCGCATTCCCGAAATCGAGCAGCAGGTGCGCACCGGCAGTGCCACCGCCGCCGCACTTGCCTCGCAAATCGCGTCGCTGGGCGTGGAGCTCAACCGCCTGCAGTACGCCGTGCGGCTCAACTCCACGGTGGGCGCGCCGGCCGAGGCTCTGCTGCGCGCCGTGGACGAAGAGGCGGGGGAGGGCGATCCCCTCTCTGACAGTATCCGCCGCTACGGGACGCTGCGTCTGCTCTCCAAGCCCGTGGTGCCGCAGGAGAAGATCTGGCCGCGCCGCTCGTTGCTCTCGCTGGGTGCCGGCGGTGGCCTGTTTCTGTTGCTCATTCTCATCTTCATCGGCGAACTCTATTTGCGCGCGTCGCTGCGCTTGCAGACCGCCTCTAAAGCGTAACCGTGCCTGAACCTCCCGAGAAGCAGCCCGTCCGCCGATCCCTCAGCCCCTCGCGCCAGCGGCTCTTCCGCATACTGGCGCTGCTGCTGGGCCTTGTGGGGGCACTGCTCGTTGCCGAGATCGGGATGAGGGCGTATCTGGCCTACATGTTCCGGGGCAGAATCGAGCAGCTTTCGCGCGATCTTCCGGCTGATCCGCGCAAGGAAGTCAAACTCGGCGACCTCGTCTATCCCGTTCCCAACGACGACATCGTCTATCGGCTGAAGCCCAATGCGCGTGGCGTCTTTCGTGGCGCGCCGGTGCGGATCAATTCGCTGGGCTATCACGACAACGAGTTCCAGGAGGAGAAGCCTTCGGATGGATTCCGCGTCCTTGTCCTGGGCGATTCCAACTCATTCAACTGGGGCGTGCTTCTCGAAGAGGGCTATGTTCAGGTCCTCGAAGGTGCCATGCAACGCATCGTTGAGGACAAGGCCCACGTCGAGGTGATCAACACCGGCGTTCCCGGGTACAACGCGGTCATGGAAGTCGCGACGTTCTTCGAGTACGGCGTGAAGTACGACCCCGACATTGTCATCATCCAGTACAGCATGAATGACAACATTCTGCCCGATTTCCTTCAGGAAAACAACTACGGCACACGGTTCGACAAGCTCTTCCTTTTCGATCCCGAGTCCCTCTCCTACGTCATGTCAGGGTTTCAGTCGGAACTGGACCTCAACAGCATGCGTATCAAGTTTGACTTTCACCCTGAAGAGCCACTGATCCAAGACCCTGACACCATTCCTGACCGCTACCGCCATCACGTCGGCCCCGAGGCAACCCGGGGCGCCTATGGCCGCCTTGCCGCCGCCTGCCGCGAGAAGGGCATCCCGCTCTATTGCCTTCTGCCCCCGGAGATGCTCTGGGAGAAGGAGAAAACGTGGGAGAAGGACATCCGCTACGAGCAGATTCGGGGCTTCTGCAAGGAGTTCGACATTCCCCTCATCGATCCGTTCCAGCGCGTGCGCACCTATGTCCTCGATCATGGCCTGACGAGCAACGATATGGCCCTCTACCCACCCTACGACTGGCACCCCAATCCGCTGCGCCATGCGCTGACGGCAGAGGGATGCCTCGTTGTTCTCTTCCCGCATCTCGAAAAGTACGGTGTCACCCAGGCTGATTTGTACGCGGAACTCGAGCGGCTTTCCATCCTGACGGCGGTGCTCACGGAGAAACACATCGAGATGAGAAGCGAGATCTACCGCAATCCTCCTCCCATGCCCCCTGATTTTGGCGATGCCACCCAAAACGCCTTGCCGCCACGATGGGAGCGCTCGCCCGAGTCCACGTCCGCTTCTTCCAGCCAGCCCTGAAAATGAAAAACGCCGCCCGGAGGGTATCCGGGCGGCGAAATTTGGTGGTGACCCCTACGGGATTTGAACCCGTGTTTACGCCGTGAAAGGGCGCCGTCCTAGACCAGCCTAGACGAAGGGGTCACTCAGTTGCGGTCGCACACGCCCCGCAAGGGAGCCCGAGAGTACGAACGGCCGGGCCCAAGTCAAGAGCGAAGGCGCTCCCGCCGCGAGATTCTCTGCGTGTTCTCAAAGCATATCCTGGCAGCGGGGACGCCGCAGCGCATAGGAGGCATAGTTCGTCTTTCGCACCAGTGTCACGTACAGCGGCTCAAAGCCTGCCTGCTCGGCAACGTCCCAGAACTCTTCCAGAGCGTAGGAGGTGAATGTCACGGCGTTCTCGCGATAGTTCGCCCGCCTCGGGCGAAAGCGCTCGTTTCCATCGTCGAATCGCGTCTGGATCAGCGCCAACCCGCCCGGCCGCAGCAGGTCGAACGCCAGGCGGGTTACAGTGGCACCGTACTCCTTTCCCGGGAAATGCTGGAAGACTGCGGTGCTGAGGAAGAAGTCGAGAGGCTCGGCGATCCGGTCGCGGATGACTTCCGGCGTTTCTGCGGGGAACAGATGTGCCTGAAACCCCTGGCGTCCCTCCCGGGCGAGCTGGCGGGCGCACTCCTCAAGGTTCGCCGCCGAGATGTCGATCCCGTGGCAGGTCGAGAATTCGGGCAGGAAGGCCAGCGCGTTCGAGCCGCCTCCGGGGCCCCACTCCGCCATGGTGGCGAACGGCCCCTCCTCGCCTGCGAAATGGCGCAGGCACTCGAAGCTCGCGCGATTGGCGCGCCCAATTCCCAGCCAGCGCTGCTCGTCCGTCCACGCGCCTTCGCCGCGCCAATGCGACAGACTGCGCTTTCCCGCGTCGTCACGGCTCGCGGACCAGTATTCTCCCGCGTCCCGGGCAATGCGGCCCGGCGCCTGGCCGATCAGTTCGCGAATCTTCTTCAACATGGAAGCCTACAACTGGTCCAGGATCTCGGCACGGTGGCGCCGCAGAAACGCCAGCCCCATCAGCACCAGCACGAACGGCAGAAACCACATCACGTGGTAGTGTTCCTTCGTGAAGCCGGACTGCTCGGAGCCGAACAGCCGCTGGATCGCCGCCACATAGCCCAGGATCGGGTTGAAGCGAATCAGCCACGCCACCTTGGGTGGCAGGATCGTCAGGTAGTACACGATCGGCGTCAGCCAGAACAGGAACTGCAGGCCGATGGAGACGAACTGCCCGATGTCGCGCAAAACGAGATGCAGGACGCTGAGCAGCAGGCCGAGCCCCAGCGCCACGCCGCCCAGCGCGATCATGATCGGAATCGCGAAGACCACACTCGGCGAAACGGGCGCTCCCGCCAGCAGCAGGAACACGACGAGGCCGCACAGGCTGAAGGCGTGGATGATGAATGAATTGATGAGCACGCTGACGTGGAGGACTTCCGCCGGCATCGCCAGTTTCTTCAGGAAGTTCGCGTTGTCCACCAGCACGCTCGTGCAGCGCGAGACGACCTCCGAGAAGAAAAACCACGGGATCATCCCCGCCGTCAGGTGGATCGCATAGTCCAGCCGCGTCGCATCGCCCGCACGGTCCTTCATGATGCTCGAGAACACGAGCACGTAGATGCCAATCATGACGAGGGGATGGATGGCGTTCCAGACGACGCCGAGCGTCGAGCCCGCATAGCGTGCGCGGAATTCCCGCCGCACAAGCAGCCACATCACGGGGCCCGCGCGAAGGAAATCGCGCAGCGTCATGGGCATTCCGGCCTGGGCGGCGGTTGTCATTGCGTGGCGTTCCTCAGCGCAGATCGACGACCTCGTTGCGTTGCGGTCCTGTGGAGATCATCGAGATCGGCGTCTCGAGTTGCCGGGAGATTGTGGCCACGTAGTCGAGCACGCCCGGCGGCAGACCCTCCTTGCTTCCGATTCCGGTCGTCGGCGCGCTCCAGCCGGGCACCATTTCGTAAACGGGTTTGGCGGCCTGCATGTACTCCAGGTCGAAGGGCATGAGATCCGTACGTCCCACCGGCGTGTCGTAGTGGGTGCAGATGCCGATTTCATCGTAGGTGTCGAGGACGTCGAGCTTCATCAGGATGATTTCGGTGCAGCCGGTGATCTGCATGGAGCGGCGCAGCACGGGGAGATCGAGCCAGCCGCAGCGGCGCGCGCGTCCGGTGGTTGCGCCGAACTCGCCGCCCAGTTTGCGCAGGCGGTCGCCTTCCGGGCCATGCAGTTCCGTGGGCAGCGGCCCCTCGCCCACGCGCGTGGTGTAGGCCTTGACGATGCCCACGACGCGTTTGACGTGCGTCGGGGCGATGCCGAGACCGACACAGGCGCCGCCCGGCGTCGGGCTCGATGACGTGACGTAGGGATAGGTGCCGTGGTCGATGTCGAGCATCACGCCCTGGGCGCCTTCGGCGAGCACTTCCTTCCCCTGCTTGATGGCGTCGTTGACGACTTTGACGCTGTCGCACAGCAGCGGGACGATGCGTTCGCCGCATGCCAGCACCTGTTCGAGGGACTCCTCCACGGCGGGCATTTCCATCTGGTATACGTGCTCGAAAATCTGGGCGCGCATTTCGGCCAGTTCGCGGTACTTGCGGACGAAGAGGTCGCGATGGCGGAAGTCGCACAGGCGCAGGCCAAGGCGGCGGGACTTGTCCGCGTAGGCTGTCCCGATGCCGCGTCCCGTGGTGCCGATCTTGCCGGCTCCCCGGGCCTTCTCCATCCCTCTGTCCATCGCCTTGTGGAGGGGCAGAATGACATGGGCCTGTTCGCTGAGCAGAAGGCGGTCGGCGACAGGGATATTGTCCTTCTCCAGCCCCTCGATTTCCTCAATCAGGGAGAGAACATCGACGACAACGCCGTTGCCGATGATGTTGGTGACGCCTTCGTGGAGGACGCCGGAGGGCATGAGGTGGAAGACGTACTTCTTTCCATTGATAATGACCGTATGTCCGGCGTTGCCACCGCCCTGATAACGGGCGACGACATCGGATTGGGCGGCAAGCACGTCGACAATCTTTCCTTTTCCCTCATCGCCCCACTGGCATCCCACAACGACTGTGACTGGCACGTTCTAGCTCGCTTTCCGCAGGGCGCGTTGGCCCGCCGGCAAGAAAATCGCCCCGGAGAACAGGGCTCCGGGGCGATGGGTTTACCTTTTAGGGTGTCCGGCGCAACCGAAGGTCGCGTGCCGCACGCCGATTAGCTCTTCTTTTCGCCGTCGTCTTCGTCGTCGGCGGCCTTGTCGTCTTCGTCGTCGAGAAGCTCGTCTTCGTCGTCGAAGCCGAAGTCGTCGTCAAAGGAGGAGAAATCCTCGTCCTCGTCTTCCTCGAAGGGGCGCGGGCGCAGCAGGCGCCACAGGATCACGATCACGATGATAACGACGATGATGATGACCAGGTACTGCCAGAACTTGAAGCCCTTGCCGGCTTCGGCTTCCGCCTTCTCGCGTTCGATCTGCTGCTTGGCGACGCCAGCGGCTTCCTGCAGCTTGCGGATCTGGAACGAGAGGTCCTCGATCTGGCGGCTCTGAACCTCGATGGCGATGCGAAGGTTGTTGTTCTCCGACTTCAGCTTCTCGAGCGAGGAGTTGAGATCCCCGGCGGCCTGGTCGACCATCGCGGTCATGTTCTCGCGGTCTTTCTGGACCTGCTCCAGAACCTGCTCATCCCCGCAGCCAGCGAGGACGAACATCCCGATCAGAGAGAGGCAGAAAAGGAGACGGGCGGTGAGCTTCACGCGGCTTTCCTCCATAGTTCACTTCGTATTTTGGGTCCAAAACATCTAGTGCCCCCCAAGGCAAGACGGACCCCCGGGATGTGTCAAGCCTTTTGGGGATGATGCAAATGGCCCGCCCTGTTGCGGGGCGGGCCATTCGATTTCCGTGTTTTCAACGGGAAATTTGATGGTGGGCAGGGGCGGAATCGAACCGCCGACACGCGGCTTTTCAGGCCGCTGCTCTACCGACTGAGCTACCTGCCCGGGGACTCCGGGGCCGTGGCGTGGTCTCGTCCTGCGACCTGCCTCGGCAAGGGCGGGTATCTACAAACAACCAGCCCGCGGGAGGCAAGAGGGAAATGCCCTCCTTCCCGCCTATTCTTCCGTATACAGGAAGAACTCCACGCGCCGGCTGCGTGCCATGGCCTCCGGCCCGCTCACTCCCGGTGGTGGAATCAATTCGCCGAAGCTGACAGTCTCCAGCCGGTCGGGGCGGATTCCCTTGCCGATCAGGTAGTTGCGCACCGATTGCGCGCGGCGGCTTCCCAGGGCAAGGTTGTACTCATCTGTTCCCTGGGAATCCGTATGCCCGCGCAATACCACCTTCACGGCGGGGTTCGCCGCCAGGAAGGTGGCGGCCTTGTCGAGTTCCGCCTTGGCAGCGGGGGGGAGTTCGGCGGAGTCGAACGCGAACTCCACGTTGGGCAGCTCGGCGCTCGGCAGACCCGCCGGTGAGGTTTCCTTGCCCGAGCCGACCTCGATGAAGCTCTGGGTTCCTTCGTCCTTCACGGGCACGAAGGGCTCCCACCGTGGCTCCGGCTCTATCTCCGGGGTGGTGGTGGGAACGCGGATTTCCGTGGTGGCGGCCTGCACGGCTTCATCCGTCTGCTGTTCGGCCGAGCGCGGTGGTCCAGATGGCCAGAAGATACGGATGGGCTTCTTGCATCCTGCAGAGAAAACGAGAACGCCCCCCGCGAGGAGGGCGTGAAGTGTCCGGTTCATTGAGAGACTCATGATCCTGCTTTCCGGGTGTCGCTTCAATATGCCGAGGCGGTTTCCGTGCCCGGTGTGTAGACCAGGAACATGGCGCGGCGGTTGAGCGAGTGCGCTTCTTCAGACTGATCAAACGTCAGCGGACGCAGCTTGCCGTAGCTGATCGTGGAAAGCCGGTAGCCTTCGACGCCCTTGTTGACAAGGAACTCGCGGACGGAGTCGGCGCGGCGCTGGCCGAGCGTGACGTTGTATTCCTCGGTGCCGCGTTCGTCGCAGTGCCCTTCGATCTGCACGTGCAGGGAGGGGTGCGCCTTCATCCACTCGGCGTGATTGGTCAGAACGGTTTCCCACTCGGGGCGAATGCCGGCCTGGTCGTAATCAAAGTGCACCATGTCGAGATCGGCGATCTGGCTGGCTGCTTCGACGCCGCTCAGATCGGCGTCCTGCACAATGCCACCGGTACCGCTGTCGGCCGTGAAGGGAGAAGCGGCAGGTGTGGAAGCCACGCCGCCATTGCCATCGAGGGGAGGTGGCCCATCGGTGGGAGACCAGCCGGCGGCGGGGCCGCCCAATTTCTCATTGGTGGTGTCCACGGCGTCGGAGACGGCAAAGTTTCCGCCGGGAACGCGAACCTCACCTTCAACTTTCGGTTTCTTGTTGCAGCCTGCTGCGAACAGCGTGGCGGCGATGGCACTTACGGTCAGGATGCGGGAGCGGATCATCGTCGGAGAACCTCCACGGGAACTTGCAGAGCGGATCGGGAACGGGTTTCGGGTGCCGCGGACTTCACGGCCCCCGCCGGAGCCTTGCCCGGAATCGCCTGTCCCCTGACCTGCTAGGGGCGCGACGCGCACCGCATCAAGAACTTTCTGAAATCATTCCCAGGGATTTTCCAGGCGCCTTTCGCCCTTCTCCCCTTGGCATTCTCCACCCGTCTCCCAATGCTGGGAGAGACGGTGAACACGCCCATGCAGACCCTTCAAAACATCTCCCTCGGCGTCATCCTCCACGTGGTCCTTCTGCTCGCCACGGTGCCGAGAATTCTGCGCATCAAACGCAATGCCAGCGTCGCCATTGCCTGGCTGCTGTTCGTCTTCCTGACGCCGGTTGTCGGCACGATGGCATTCTGGTCGATTGGCGATCCGTCGCTGCGCCGTTCGATCCGCCGCGTGATTCATGGCCCGCCCCTGCACCGCGTGATGTCGCCGTACGCCCGGCAGGAAATCGGCTCGCCTCGTCTCCAGCGGATTCTGCGCCGCCTGCACGAGACCCCCACGACGACGGGCAACCGCGTCGATTTCTTCACCGACGCCGGGGTCTTCTTCCGCCGTCTGGAGGATGACCTGCGCGCCGCCCGCCACGAAATCTGCTTTCAGTTCTACATCTTCCGCGACGACAAGTATGGCCGCCGTTTTGCCCGCATCCTGTGTGCGCAGGCCCGGCGCGGCGTGGACGTGTATTTCCTCTACGACGCCATCGGTTCCAAGAAGCTCCCCGATTCCTTTCTGCGCCGCCTGCGCAAGTCCGGCGTTCATTGCCATCCCTTCCTGCCGTTTCTCCCATTGAGGCGGCGTTTCCAGATCAACTTCCGCAATCACCGCAAGCTGGTGATCATCGATCGTCAGGTGGCCTACACGGGCGGGGTGAACGTGGGACGCGAGTACGCCGGCGAGGATCCGCAAATCGGACCATGGTTCGACGCCCAGCTTCGCGTGGCCGGTCCCGCCGTTCCCCAGCTGCTCGATGAATTCGCGGCCGACTGGGTCTTCGCCAGCGAGACAAGTCGCTCGCCATTCGACGCGGAACCCGCCTGGCTGCGCGAGCCATGCGGTGCCATCTCAGCCGACCCCGCACAGCGCGGCGCCGTCCAGACGGTCTCCTCCGGCCCCGATCAGCCCATCAACCGCATGCACAGCATGATGTTCGAGGTCATCACGTCAGCGCGCCGCCGCCTGTGGATTGCCTCGCCGTATCTCGTTCCCGACGAGGCCATGAACGCCGCGCTTCTGAATGCCGCCTATGCGGGCGTGGACGTTCGCATCCTGATGCAGGGCGATCATCCCGACCAATGGATTCCGTGGCTGGCGGCCAATTACTTCGCCGCTCCGCTCATCGAGGCAGGCGTGCGCGTCTACCGCTACCAGCGCGGGATGATGCACGCCAAGATGGTGCTGGCCGACGACGACTTCGCCACCGTTGGATCGGCGAATCTCGATGTGCGCAGCCTGGCGCTGAACTTTGAACTCAACATGGTGCTGTATTCACAGCACGAGATCGGCGAAGTCGAAGCCCTGTTTCGCAGTGCATTCACCCAGTCGCGTGAACTCGGCGAGGAATTCGTCCAACGCAAATGGTACCGGCGCCTGCACGAAAACTTCTGCCGCCTGTTTGCTCCCGTGCTGTGAACGTGCCCGGCGGCGATGCGTGCGATTCAGCCGCTCGATCGCGCGTTGGGTACTCCGTCCCTCATTTTGCGGGGATCGGCTGGCAGCTTGCTTCGCGCCTATTCGTCTGACTTCTGCTCCGCTCTCTTCTTCGCTGCCTTCACGAGAATCTCGTCCACGCGGCCGGGAATGAGTTGCTCGACGTCATCGGTCAGGCGCAGCGCGAGATTGTGCGGCGCGAGTACATCGTAGATGCGGGTTTCGTCCAATGTGTCGACCTGCGCGCCGACGAGGAAGTAAACCGTGTTGGACGTGATGACTTCCGTCAGGCGCGCGCCGCTGACCCTTGCGCGGGCGAGCTGTTCCTCGGGGTAGACGTAGGCGTCGATCAGCCTGTCCAGCGTCCAGGGCGTGCCAGGATCGCGGAACGGACTATAGCCGAAGAAACCCACTTCACCGCCGCATTCGTCCATCAGCACCCGGACCCAGGCAGTGCCCCACGCCTGTATGTCCGAGGCTTCGGGGAGCGCCCACGGGAGTTCGATCGCCGGACTCTCGTAGGCGGGTGGCGTGCCGCCAACGTGATCAAGAGACCAGGTCTCTGATTTCGTGAACAGCACCCAGCCCTCGACGCGATCGGTGGCCAGTGCATTGCCGTCGACGATGAAGGAGCGCCCGTCACTCTCGATGGGCGGCAGTGCATCGAGATGCACGAGAAAGCGCGCGACGTTTGAAGTGGTGATCGTGATCGTGCCGGCGTCGTTGATGGCGGCCTCGATCAATGCCGTGGCGGGGAAGACTTCGGTTTCGTGCAGGCGCAGCCACCATGCGCTGCCTGCGCGCGGGGTGCGGGCGGCCAGAGTCAGGCGGCGCGGATGTTCGGCGCGCGGGTGCAGCTCGATCCAGCGGAAGACGTTCTCAAGATTGTCGCCGATCATCGAACTGGCGTGTCCGTAGCCGTGTTCCTCGCGGTAGCGGTGGGAGACGCCAAGTCCAGCGAGGTGCTGGGCGGTTGTGCGCGTGTTGAGGACGGGCACGATTGGATCGGTGCCGTCGTGGATCAAAAACGGATCGAGGTGGAGGGCATTGGGCAGCAGGTCGGCCGGGGCCCATCCCGACATGGGGGCAATCGTGCAGAAGAGATCGGAATGGCGCAGGCCGATCCACGCCGTTCCCCATCCGCCCATCGAGTGCCCGATGAGGGCGATGCGGTTGCGATCAACGTTTTCCAGGCGGCAGACTTCCTCGATGATGTCGAGCACGTCCTGCTCGCCGGGGCCGCGGTACCAGTAGTTGCCCCGTCCGTATGGCGCGGCGGCGATGAAGCCGAACTTCTCTGCGTATTCCTTGACCGGTGTGTAGTCGAACCATGCGTTTTGGTCCACGCCGTGTCCGTGAAGGACGACGACGAGGGGCCTGGGATTTTCAGCGGGCTGTGCCGCGCCTGCGCCCGGAAGGAAAAGCCGGTAGGGCTGCTCCGTACCGTCGTAGGTGCTGGTGAAAGTGAGGGCGTGGTCGCCGCGTTCGAGCATGGGTTCCATCGCTCCGATCAGAAGGGGAATCAGAAGAAGGGCGAGCAGACAGACGGCGTAGCGCCTGCCTGCTTGCGGATGCTGGTTGTGCGCAGTGTTCATGGGGTGGCCGTCCTTCCCTGTCGGCGTCTTGATGCTTTCCGAGTTTGCCGGGCACGGAAGCGGGGCCAACGGGAAAAGCGGTGAAGCGGACGTGGAGGGTGTCTTCATATCTCGGTTTTCGGTTTCTGCCGTATCCCGCCGCATCTTTCCCGTTTCGTTTCCGTCCCTCCCCTGCATTCCGCGGGGATGGGAACCACCCCTCGAACCCGGAAAAAAGGACCTCGCTTTTTCACATTCCTGGCAGGCGGCCCTCGTCGGGCGGGCGGGCCAGCCAGTAGCGCAGCGCCGAGCAGCGCTCGTCGCCCGCGTCCTGCTCCACGGCCAGGCGCAACGCCCGCCGGTTGCCGATCAGCACCACCAGCTTCTTGCCGCGCGTGATCGCCGTGTACAGCAGGTTGCGCTTGAGCATGACGAAGTGCTGGGTGTGCAGCAGGATGACAACCGCCGGGTACTCGCTTCCCTGCGACTTGTGGATCGTCACGGCATAGGCGAGCGACAACTGGTCGGCCTCGTCCCATCGGTACTCCACGGGGCGTTTGCCGAACAGGACGCGGAACGTGGCGGCCTCGCGCGAGACCGAGACGATTTTCCCCACGTCGCCGTTGAAGACTTCGATTTCGTAGTTGTTCGAGTTCTGGATCACCTTGTCGCCGACGGCGAAGGGCGTTCCGCCGACGATGCCGCCGCGCTCGCCGTTGAGCGTCATCTGCAGCATTCGGTTCAGCTCGCCGGTGCCCAGATCGCCCCGCCGCATCGGCGCCAGCACCTGGACGTCGGTGACGGGGTCGAGCCCGAACTTGCGCGGGATGCGCTTGGAAACGACTTCGACGAGGGCCTCGCGTGCTTCCTCGGGGGTCTTGCGTTCGACGAAGAAGAAGTCGGGTTCGCTGCCGTCGTCCTGCTTGTCGATCGTCGGCATCCGGCCTTCGTTGACGCGGTGCGAGTTCACGATGATCAGGCTGCGGCTGGCTTGGCGGAAGATCACGTTGAGGCGCACGGTGGGGGGGCGGCCGCTGGCGATGAGGTCGCGCAGGAAATTGCCCGGTCCGACGCTCGGCAACTGGTCGGCGTCGCCGACAAAGACGACGGCGGTCCCGGCCTTGATCGCGCCGATCAGATGGTAGGAGAGCGGGATGTCGAGCATCGACGATTCATCGACGATCAGCAGGTCCAGGGGGAGCGGGCTTTCGGGGCCGTGTGTGAACTTGCGGAGCTGCGCGTTGTACTTCAACAGGCGGTGAATCGTGGATGCCGGGTGGTGCGTCGTTTCCGAGAGGCGTTGCGCCGCGCGCCCCGTTGGCGAGCACAGGCCCACGCGGATCTTCGCATCCTCCACGACGTGGAGCAGCGCGCGCACGAGGGTCGTCTTGCCCGTGCCCGGTCCGCCGGTGATCACGGTGACGCCGCCGCGCAATGCCGTGCGGATCGCGTCGCGCTGCTGCGGCGCGAGCGTGAAGCGGTACTTCTTCTCGAAGGCGTCGATCTTCTTGTCCACACCGGCCGGGACGAGCGCGCGCGCTTCCGCCAGCAACCCCGCGATCAGGCGCGCCGTCCCCGACTCCGACAGATACAACCCGTTCAGGAACACAGCCTGCTGGCCCTCGGGCAGCGCCACTTCGCGGTACTGACGCGCCCGCGCCACTTCCGCGCGATAAACGTCCTCCACGGCCTGCGCCTCCAGGCCGAGCAACTCCACCGCCTTCTCGATCAGCGTCTCGCGCGCGACCCACGTGTTGCCGTCGTCGGATGCCTGCACGAGCAGATGCGCGAGCGCCGCGCCGATGCGATCGGGCGAGTCCTTCTCGATGCCCAGCCCCGCCGCGATGCGGTCGGCCGTCGCGAAGCCGATGCCGTGGACCTCGGTGCCCGCGCGATAGGGGTTGGACTTCAACACCCCGGCTGCGTCGGCGCCATAGTGGCGGAACAGGCGCCGCGCCAATGCCGGCGACAACCCGTAGCGCGCCAGCACCATCATGACCTCGTGGGTCTGGCGGTGCTCCAGCCAGGCCTGCGTGATGGCCTCGGCGCGCTTGCGGCCCAGACCCTTGACTTCGGCCAGGCGCTCGGGCGCGGCGTCGAGCACGTCGAGCGTCTCCTCGCCGAAATGCGACACCACGCGCTTGGCGTACGACGGCCCGACCCCCTTCACCAACCCGCTGCCCAGGTAGGCGGCGATCATCTCGGGGTCGTCGGGCAGGATCGGCAGATAGGACTCCACCTCGAACGTGGGGCCGTGCTGGCGATGGTGCTTCCATTCGCCCTTGGCGTGGAGCGGTTCGCCCGCCGCCACGCCCGGCAGGTTGCCCGCCAACGTCAGCAGCGCTTTTTCGCCTTCAACCTTGAAGCGCACGACCTGAAACGTGCCATCGTCGGATGTGTAGACGATGCGCTCGACGATGCCACGGAGTTCCCTTTCCCGCCGAAGGGGTGCGTTTGGCGGGACGGCGGGCTGCTGGTGGCGTCGAAAGGGTGGCGGCATGGGGCGGACTCTTGCCGCCGGGGGCGGAAGGCGTCAACGGCGAGAAGGGAGGGGAGGGCGAAGGGTGCGCCACAACAATGCCATATTTTTGCGCCCCGCAAGGGCGCGAAAATAAACGCGCCGCCAACCGTGGGACTCGCTGGGCTCGCCCTACGGCTCCCGCTCTTCCCCCCTTGCATCCCCGGCACCGGCTTTGAGACACACGCGCTCCGGCGCACAGGCGCCGCCATTTCCTCCGAATGCGTTCAGAACTATGGCTTCTTCTCCGCGTTTTCCCATCGAGACGATCTTTCCGGCGCTTGATCCGGCGGGCCACTGGCCCGGGGACTGGTACGATTTCCGGTTCGAGGACATGCAGGATTTCCTGACGCGGTTTGGCCAGACGGCGCCGTATCCCGTGGTGCGCCAGAAGATCGGCCGTTCCGTGGAGGGGCGCGCGCTGGAAACGCACCGCTTCGGCAGGGGACGGCGCCGCACGCTGATCTGGGCGCGCCAGCACGGCGACGAGCCGGAGTGCACCGCCGCGCTGTGTGTCGTGCTCGACTATCTGGCCCACAACGCCGACGGGGAAGTGGCGCGCACGATTCTCGATGCGCTCGACATTCTGGTCTTTCCGGCGGTGAACCCCGACGGCATGGAGCGCTGCACGCGCCAGAATGCCGTCGGCGTGGATCTCAACCGCGAGGCCTCGCATCTGGCGATGCCGGAAGCGACGGCGCTCGTGCGCCTGAAGGACGAGTTCGAGCCGCAGTTCTCCTTCAACCTGCACGACATGGGGCCGCGCAAGGCGCGCGAGTCGCGCGAGGACGCCGGACTCGTCAGCATCGCCTTCCAGGCCGGGCCCTACGATGAAACGAACGCCGACAATGACGTGCGGCTGCGCGCCAAGACGGTGATCGCGCGCCTGTACGAGGACATGCAGAAGGTGACGCCGAAGGACGCCATCTGCGTCTACAAGGCCTACTACATGTCGCGGGCCTTCGGCGACAACATGGTGCGCTGGGGCGTGCCGTGCGTGTTGATCGAGTCGGGGAGCTGGTACGACGAGCAGGGGGGCGAGGACTATGTGATCCGCGTGCACGCGGCGGCGCTTCTTGCCGGGTTGTACTACGTTGCCGTGGGGATGGACGAGCCCTTCGACGGCAAGGCCTACGACGCGATTCCACACGATATTGCGACGCACGAGTTCGACGGCCTGATCCGCGGCACCCGTCTCGTCGATGGGCCCACGGGCAAGCTCTTCCGTTCCGATCTGGGCTATCAGACCGAGTTGCAGGATTTCCGCACGGACGAGCAGCGCCAGTACCAGAGCGTGGTGAAGAACATCGGCGACGTGTCGGAAGAGAACGGCCGCGTGCAGTTGCGCTTTGACGGCGACGTGCTGGTGCCGGGGCTGACGGCGCTCGTTCCGAACCTCGTTGAGGGGGACGCCATCCCGACGGCCGAACAGGTGCGTCCGTGGCTTGCCGCCGGGTTCACCACGATTGCCGCGGGCTTCGGCCCCTTCGATGGCAGCGCCGCCGTTGATGCCTTCATCGAACGTGCGCTTGCCGCGCCGCCGCCCATACACCTCGCGGCTTTCGAGCGCGTCGCGTCCATCGGCGAGATCATCGCGCGCCATGGCATGAGCGAGTTGCACGGATTCCTGGCCGATGGCCTGCGCATTGGCGCGGGCGACCTGCTCGCGTTCCTGGGCGAGGAAGAGGGCGGCGACGTGAGGAATGCCGCGCTGGGACTCGCCGTGTATTTCGTCTCGGCTTCCTCGCCGAGCCGCACGCGCATGGTGCTGGCGCTGACCGGTGATCCGGGCGAAGGGCGCATGACGACGGCGGCGGATCTGAACGCCCTGGCGAACGCGTTCCTCCAGGACGATTCGCAGATCGCGCTGGTCTGTCCGGGCGGCGGTGACTCCGTCCCTGATTTCGGTGCGGTGGCATTGCCGGTGCTGTTTGCCGCCGACGCGCCTCCGGCCTCGGAGTGGTTGTCGCGGCGCGTGGGCGCACTGGGCGAGGTTGAGCACGCCGGCGAACTGCTGGGCACGCTGACGTTTGCGGCGGCCCACGCGCTTCGCCTCCCGCTTCGGGGCACGTTGCGCCCGCGCAGCCTCGCCGACGTCGTGCTGCTTCCCGCGGCCACCGTCGATCAGGGCACCATCGCCGCGCCGCGCATGACGGTGCTCAATGGGCGCATCGTTGTGGATGCGGAGAACGCCGCCCGCGAGATTGCCCCGCGCGGTACCTGGATTCTGGCCAACTGACCTTTCGGAGCCCACCCATGTTCCTCGCGGTAGACATTGGAAACACGCACACCACGCTTGGTCTCTTCGAGGACGGGCGCATCCTGACGCATCGGCGTCTCTCCACGAATCGCAACAGCACGGCGGACGAACTGCACGTGATGCTGCGTTTCATGGACGGCATCGAGAATATTGGGCGCGACGAGTGGGAGGGCGCGGCGATCTGCTCGGTCGCCCCCGCGGTCAACCGCGCGATGGCCACGGCTCTCCAGCGCGTCACGGGGATCGAGCCGATGGTGCTGCATCCGCTGATGGAGTTCGGCGTGCGCAACACCTACGAGAATCCGCTCGAAGTGGGGATGGACCGTTTGGCGAACGCCGTCGGTGGCGTCGAGCTGTACGGCGCGCCGCTCATCGTTGTTGATTACGGCACGGCGACGACGCTCGACATCGTTTCGCGCGAGGGCGAGTACCTCGGCGGCGTGATTCTCCCCGGACTCGAAGCCACCGCCGACGCGCTCTACATGCGCACGTCCAAGCTGCCGCAGATCACCATCGAGCGCCCCAGCCGCGCCATCGGCCGCACGACGGTGCACGCCATGCAGTCGGGCATCTTTCTCGGCTCGATCGACGCCGTCGAGGGCCTGGCCCGGCGCATCGAGGAAGAGTTGGGCTACCCCATGCAACTGGTGGCAACGGGGGGGCTCGCGAAGGTGCTCATTCCAGAGATGAAACGCCCCGCCACCGTCGATGACGACCTGACGCTGAAGGGCATCCACCTGATCTGGAAGATGAACGCGAAGAAGTAGGTTTGAGTTACCGGTTTTCCGTTCTCGGTTTTTCCCCATCTCCCTTCCTCTCACCCTGCGGCTTTCCGTTTCGCCGTTCGGACAGGTCATTGCGCCGGACTCCGGACAGAACTGAAAACCGACAACCGACAAGCCCTCGCCACCTACCTTCCCCTTGCGACATGCAAGCCCGTTCACCGTAGTAGCGATGGAGGGCCGCATGACGTTTCGCATTCATCTCTTCCTCTTTTTGCTTCTGCCGCTGCTTGCTTTTGCCTCACCGGCGGGCTACCGGATTGTGGAGACGCCGGTGATGGAGCCGGGTCGCCTGGAGTTTCTGGCCGACGGCGGGTTCGACGTGTGGGAAGTGCGCGACGGCGTTGCGACGCTGCTTGTCACTCCCGATGAAGCGGCGCGGCTGGAAGCGAACGGTTTCGTCCTTACCCTCATCGATGAGCCCGATCCCCACGCCAAGGCCGTCGATGGCTTTTACACCTTCGCCGAATACGAGGCGATCATGCAGGAGTGGGCGGCGCAGTATCCGGCCATCGTGCAACTGAGCAGCATTGGCAACTCACATGAGGGGCGCGATCTCTGGCTGCTGAAGATCAGCGACAACGTTGCCACGGACGAGCCGGACGAGCCGGAGTTCCTCTTCATCGGCCTCCAGCACGCGCGCGAGTGGCTCGCCGGCACGACGCTGCATGGCATCACCAACCACCTGATCACGCAGTACGGCACAGAGCCGCGCGTCGATGCCGTCGTGAACGGATTCCAGATTTACGTGCTGCTCGTTTCCAATCCCGACGGGTACGTCTACACGCACACGACCGAGCGCCTTTGGCGCAAGAACCGCCGCAACAACGGCAACGGCACCTTTGGCGTCGATCTGAACCGCAACTGGCCGTACAAGTGGGACACGGCCTCGGGCTCCACGGGTTCGAATCTCTATCGCGGGCCCTCTCCTCTCAGCGAACCGGAGAACGCCGCGCTCAACGACTGGATACTCAGCCGCAATGGCCGCGTCGCCGGATGCCTCAACTATCACGCCTACGGCAATCTCGTCATGCACAGTTGGGCGTGGACCACGGCCACGGCGCCGGGCGCCGAACTCATGACGCCGCTCGTCACCAACATGGCCACCGCGATGCACGCCGTGCACAACCAGACCTATTCGGCGGGCTCGTGGGGAGTGGCGCTCGGCTACACCGGTGGCGGCGTCACCGACGACACCTTCCACGCGACATACGGCATTCCGATGATTACGAGCGAAGTGCGCCCGCGCACCATCGGCGAAGGGGGCTTCGAGCCTCCGGGTACTTTCATCCAGCCCGCGTTCGAGGAGCAGTTGGAGGGGTGCTTCGTCTACCTCGAATGGACGCTCGCGCATGCCACCGATCCCACGCCGCCTGTCATCACGAATTTCCGCCATACACGGATCAACGATTCGACGGTCGATCTGTTCTGGAACACCGACGATCCGGCGACGCGCGAGGTACTGCTGACGCCGGCCGGTTCCACGCCAGTGACGATCGGCGCCGACAAGTTGCGCGCCACATCGCACAGCCTGCGGCTCACCGGGCTCGTGCCGGGGCGTTTGTACACGGCCCGCGCCGTTTCCACGAATCTTGCCCATGGCACGACGACGTCCGCACCGCTGTCCTTCCGCACCACCCTCCAGGAGGGGCAGGTGTGGATTGTGGAGTAATGCCTCCAGACGCCGTCTGGCCTTGCCGACGGGGCGCGCGGGTTTCAGACTTGTGGGCATGATCGCGTCCGCCCGCCACTTTCTCGCTCATGTCCTGCCGCCCTCCCGATGGCGGAAGCCCATGGGCGCCTGCCTGCTGCTGCTGTTGCCGCTCGTGGCCCCGGCCGATGTCATCCATCACCGCAATGGCCAGAAGTTCGAGGGCGTCATTGTGGTCGAGACACCCGAGCGCGTCGTCATCCGCCTCTCCGGCACGGAACTGACGCTTGCACGCGAGCTGATCGTCTCCATCGATCGCGACGCCCCCGAGGCCAACGACGTGCTGCGCGTCGAGTCCGCCCTGCGCACAGGCAACGTCGTCGGTGCGTTGCGTGCTTTGCACGATGCGCTCGAAGGGGGCGCCGATCCGGCGCCGCTCAACGCGATGTTGGAGAAGAATCGCTCGGCGTTGCTCCGGCCGCTCGAGCGCTTTGGCGACAGCGACCGCCTGGAGGCGCGCCACCAGCTGGGCCGTTTGCGCGAGCGCGGCTTTCCCGATAATCGCACGCTGCTGCTCTTCGCGCAGGCCTACCTGGCGATCGGCTCGCCCATCGAGGCGAGCGACTGCCTGCACGTGGCGGGGCTCGACGAGCTTCGCGGCGACCCGGCCAACGCGGTGTGGGCGCGGGGATTTTTGCGCGAGCTCATCCGCCAGCTTGCCGTGCAGGGACGCTACCAGGACGCCGTCGAGCAGATCGAGCGCCTGCGCCTGCTCGACGAGGGAGAAGCCGCCACGCAGCTTCCCTTGTTGTTTCTCACGTCCTCCGCGCGTGCGCGTCAGGAAGAGCACTTCGAGGAAGCCGCGCGCATACTCGCCGAGGACCTCGCTCCGCTGACGCCCCAGATCGCGCGCAATCGCGCGGTCGTCACATTGCGCGTCATGACGGATTGGGCCGAAGCCAACGCGCGGGAAATGGAGGCGCGTGCGATCCTTCAACGCTACTTCCAGTCACTCGCGCCCCTTGAAGCGGCCGCCGCGCGCCAACGCCTCTTTGCCACCCAGGCAGCCCGTCATCTCAGGCAGGGCGAGCCGGGCCTCGCCGTCGGAATCATCGAGCAAATTCCCGCCGAGGAGCGCACCGACGCACTCGTTGCCCTGGGGAACAAGGCGCGCTTTGAGGCACGCCGCAACGAGCTGAACATCAATGATCCCCGGCAACTGTTCGACCTCGGTTTGTGGGCGGCGCAAAACGACCTGCATACCGAGGCGCTCGCAACGTTCGATCTCCTGCGTGGGAATCCTGTCCTGAAGCCCATGGCCGACGAGCAGATCTTGCTCGTGCGCAAGGAACGCGACATCCGTCTCTTGCAGAGGGCGCTGAACGCCTACGACAGCGGGCTTCCGCAGCAGGCGCTCGAACTGTGCAACGAGCTTCTCCAATCTCCGGGGCACGAATCGCAAGTCGCGGAGGACGCGCGCAACCTGGCGGAAGTGGCACGCCGCGAAGTTGCCAGCGACGTCCGTCGCCGTCCGTATCAGGCTGAGGCATTCTTCCAGCAGGCCGAGCGCGCGTATTTTCTCGGCGACATCGACGAGGCGTGGAACCTCATTGACCTGCTGCTGCGCGAGTACGGCGACACCGCTGCGGGCGAACGCGCGGGAGGGTTGCTCCCCGATGTGCTGCGCGAGTTCGAGGTGCAGCTTCTCGAAGGGCGCCGACGCAAAATCCCGGACTACGAAACCGCCGTTTCGCACAACGTGATTCGCGCGTCCGAGGAACTCGACAAGGAAATCCAGCTTCTCCTCGAAGCGCTGTAGGAGACGCGCGGAAGCGGTTGCTCCGGCCTCATCTTCTCGCCAGCGCCTCGACAATGCGGTCGATGTCCGCGCGAATTGGGGACGGAGACGAGGAGAAGTTGTTCACGAGAATGCTGAACACGATGGTCTTGCCGGAGTTGGTGGTGACGTAGCCCGAGAGGGCGGCGACGCCGGTCAGCGTGCCCGTCTTGGCGCGCACGCGGCCCGCCATGCCGTTGCCGCTCAGGCGGTAGTGCAGCGTGCCCGAGCGTCCCGAGACGGCGAGGCTTTCGCGGAAGGCTTCGTTGTCGTGCATGGTGGTGAGGAGGGCGGCAAAGGCCTTGGGCGACACCAGGTTGCGGCGCGAGAGTCCGCTGCCGTCGGCTCCGACCCACGCTGTGGTCTCTACGCCCGCGTCTCTCCAGAAGCGGCGCTCCGCTTCCAGCGAGGCGGTGTACGATCCGCGTCCGTAGAGTTCCGCGCCCGCCAACAGGTAAAGGCTCTCGGCCAGAAAGTTGTCGCTGTCCTCGTTTGCCCTTGTTGCAATCTCCGCAATCGTGGCGGAACGGATCGTGGCCAGCACGTCGCCCTTGGGAACGGAACTTGTCGTCACGCGGGCTTCGCCACTCACGGAGATGCCTTCGGCCTGCAGGATCGCCGCGAACTCGCGCGCGGCGAACTCTGCCGGGCGGCCCAGCGGCATGGCGCGCCGCCCCACGGGTGTGTTGGATGCGAGCGAGCCCGTGGCGACCAGGCGGGTGCCGTCGAGTCCGCGGGCGATTTGAAACGTCGGCGCGGAATCGCGCCGTCCCGTTACGGCGTTGTTGATGATGGTGAATGCTTCGGTGCGGCTGTCGAAGGCGATTTTCACTGCTTCGCCCGGCGAACCCGGCTCGATCAGGACGGAGGCGAGATTGCGGTCGATTCCGAAGACCGATGGCAGCGCGCCGTCGCTCGTCTGGAAGTCGCTCCACTCCCAACCCTCGGGCATGGGAGTGGGTTCGCGGTAGCGCGATGCGTCCACGACGACGTCACCACTGATTGAGGTGATGCCCTGTTCCTTGAGCGAGCGCGCCACCGAACGGAGCACCGACGCTCCCGTGCGCCCGTTCTGCAGGCTGGCTGTCCAGGAAGGATCGCCGACCGCGCGCACCACGAGGTCGCCCGCAATGCGCCCGCCCGACGGTTTCGTTGCCGCCTCGACGGTCGTCTCCAGTACTTTGGAAGCGCCGATGTACTTCAATGCCATCGCCGTCGCCACCAGCTTGCGGTTCGACGCGGGGACGAACAGCTTGTCCTCGTTGAGGTCGGCGATGACCTCGCCGGACTTCACATCGGCGGCGTATACGCCCCACAACGCGCGACCGGACGCGCCGCCGGCGATGATTTGCTCGACTTCACGATCGAGTGGGGCGGCGGGGGAGAGGGCCGCAATGAGCAGAAACAGGGCGCAGGCGAGAGTGGTCGATGGTGCGGGATCGGAAGAGCGAAGCAGACGAAAAAAGCGGAAAGGCATGGGGATTGGAGAGGACTCGCACATGGGATGGGAGGGCGAGCCTCCGGGCGCGGCCAGCACCCCGGCAATGAAAAACCGGGCCGCTTTCACGGCCCGGCAGAATGATCGGTTGTTGGCGGTTTCGATCAGCTCGTGCTGGCGCTCAGGGCGGGTTCCTTCTTCTCCTGTTCCTCGGGAGAGAGCACCTCAAACTTGAGCGTTTCGCCATCTTCTTCCATGTGCGCCACGACTTCGGAGCCGTCGGGAATCTCCGCCGAGATGAGCATCATGGAGAGCGGATCCTCCACGTAGTTCTGGAGAACGCGGCGCAGCGGACGCGCACCGTACTCCGGATCATGTCCCTTGTTCACCAGGTACGTGCGGACTTCGGGGTCCAGGCGCAGCGTGAACTTCTTCTCTTCGAGACGCTTGTTCAGGCGCCCCATCATGATGTCGATGATCTGGTCGATGTCCCCATGAGTGAGGGGATGGAAGACCACCAGTTCGTCCAGGCGGTTGATGAACTCGGGATTGAAGACCTTCTTCACTTCGGTCAGCACCCGTTCCCGCATCTTGTCGTAGTCGATTTCCTCTGTCTGTGCCTGGAAGCCGACGGTGCCACTCGATTTGATGCGGCGTGTTCCGGCGTTCGACGTCAGGATGATGACGGTATTGCGGAAGTCCACGATGTGGCCCCAGCTGTCGGTGAGGCGTCCGTCGTCGAACACCTGCAGGAGCAGGGAGAAGACGTCGGGGTGGGCTTTCTCGATTTCGTCGAGTAGGACGACGGAGTACGGGCGCTGGCGCACTTTTTCGGTGAGCTGGCCGCCTTCCTCGTAGCCCACGTAGCCGGGAGGCGCTCCGAGCAGGCGCGAGACACTGTACTTTTCCATGTACTCGCTCATGTCGATGCGGATCAGGGCTTCCTCGCTGCCGAAGAGAAGCTCGGCGAGCGCCTTGGCGAGTTCCGTCTTTCCGACGCCGGTGGGGCCGAGGAAGATGAACGAGCCGGTGGGGCGCGCGGGGTCCTTCAGACCCGAGCGCGAGCGCCGGATTGCCTTGCAGATCGTGCCGATGGCTTCGCGCTGCGAGACGACGCGGCGGCCGAGTTCCTCTTCCATGCGCAGGAGCTTCTGCGTTTCGGCCTCTTCGAGGCGCATCAGCGGAATGCCGGTCCACTTCGAGATGATGTAGGCCACGTCGTCCTGGCTGATGACCTGGAGTTCCTCGTTGCCTGCCTTGCGATTGTGCCACTCTTCGAGCAGTTCCTCGCGGCGCTTCTGCATCTCGTCGCGTTCGGTTTTCAGTTCCGCGCACTTCTCGAATTCCTGCTGGTTCTTGAATTCGCGGATGCTGTCTTCCTTGGCGGCGATTTCCTTTTCGATTTCCTTGATCGCGGCGGGCTTCATGTTGGCCTGAAGGCGTGCCCGCGATCCCGCCTCGTCGATGACGTCGATGGCCTTGTCAGGCAGGTGCCTGTCGGTGACGTAGCGTTCGGAGAGGGTGACGGCCTCGCTGATCGCCTCGTCGGAGATGATGACGTTGTGGTGGCTCTCGTAGCGCGGACGCAGGCCCTTGAGAATCTGCACCGCCTGGTCCGTGGAGGGCGGATTGATGATGATGCTCTGGAAGCGGCGTTCGAGCGCGCCATCCTTCTCGATGTACTTGCGGTACTCTTCGAGGGTGGTGGCGCCGATGCACTGGATTTCGCCGCGGCTGAGGGCGGGCTTGAGCATGTTGCTGGCGTCGATGGCGCCTTCGGCCGCGCCGGCGCCGACGAGCGTGTGCAGCTCGTCGATGAAGATCAGCACGTCCTGGCTGCGCTGGATCTCCTGCATGATGGCCTTGAGACGTTCCTCGAACTGGCCGCGGTACTTCGTTCCCGCGACGATGGCCGCGAGATCGAGGGAGAGCAGGCGCTTGTCCATGAGCAGGTCGGGGATGTCGCTGCTGACGATGCGCTGGGCGAGCCCCTCGACGATGGCGGTTTTGCCGACGCCGGGTTCGCCGAGCAGGATGGGGTTGTTCTTTGTGCGGCGGCACAGGACCTGGAGGATGCGTTCGATTTCGTCCTCGCGGCCGATGACGGGGTCGAGTTTGCCCTCGCGGGCGAGCTGGGTGAGGTCGCGGCCGAACGTGTCGAGAGCCGGGGTCTTCGACTTCTCGGGCGATTCGGATGCCGAGGCCTTGCCGCCTCCCGCCGCCGCGCCGGCTGCGGGGGCATTCCCCTCGATCAGGTTCAGCACTTCGCGCTTCACCTTCGCATAGTCGATGTTGAACGAGCGCAGGCAGCGCGAGGCGAGGGTGTTCTCCTCCTTGATGAGGGCGAGCAGAAGGTGCTCGGTGCCGATCCAGTTGTGCTTCAACTGGCGGGCGATGTTGCGTGCGGAGTCGATGACCTTCTTGGCGTCGACGTTTTGCGGGAAGATGCCCACGGTCGGCCCCTTGCCGACTTCGAGCATGCGCTCGAGTTCCATCTTCACGTCGTCGAGGTCCAGGCCCAGGTTGAGCAGGGTTTGGACGGCCAGGCCTTCGGCCTTGCGGATGATCCCGAGAAGGAAGTGCTCGGGCCCGATGTAGTCGTGCCCCAGTCTTCCCGCCTCATTGCGCGACTGGCGCATGACTTCCTTCCAGCCGGGCGTGAATGGCGTGTCGTTGATCGGCATGTTTTCAGGGCCTCCTGTGCGGCGCTATGTCGCCGCTATCATCTCTCTTGGACAATGGTTGGCGTGCTTTTGATCCTATGGTCATCAGTATGGACACCAGGCCCTTATCCGTCAAACCGTCGTGCATTCTCCAGACAGTGTCCCGGGCTCAGTTCAATTGCTGCTTACGCTCTTCTGGACGCGTTCGCGCAGGTACGCTGCACGCAACTCGTCCCTGGTCAGTCCTTCCCGCTCCGCCAGCCGGCGCCGTTCCAGATGCGCCGGCTGAATCTCGACCACCAGACGGTTGAGCGCCTGATGGTCCATGTCCCGGAAGAATCCCTGGTCGATTCCCAGGCGCAGGCGGCTGAGCAGCCGCATGGCCTCGCCGGAATCCATTTTCACGGCGTGCGCCAGCAAGGCGTAACTCCGCCAGATGGCGTCCTTCGTTGCCAGGGCGTGGTGGCGGAAGAGTTCGATGCGCGACTCCTCCTCCCGCTCGATGACACGCCGGAGCACGTCCTTGAGCACTTCCACGATATCCTCCACCGATATCCCCAGGGTCACTTCGTTCGAGACCTGGTAGAAATCGCCGGAATAGTCGCTATTCTCGCCGTAGAAGCCGCGCACCGTCAAGCCGTGCTGGGCAATTCCCTGGAGCGACGTTTCCACGTCCTTCAGCAGTGTCAGCCCCGGAAGGTGCAGCATCACCGAGGCGCGAAAGCCCGTGCCCACGTTCGTGGGGCAGGCCGTGAGGTAGCCGTACTTGTCCGACCACGCGTAGCCCACGACATTGCCCAGCGCCTTGTCCATCGCCACGAGGCGTTTGACGGCCGCGTCCACGTTCAGCCCGCCGCAGAGAACCTGCAGGCGCACGTGGTCCTCCTCGTTCACCAGGATCGACGCCATCGCGTCCTGCGAAACGTAGACGGCGGCGCCATGCCCGCTCCCTTTTTCCATCTCCTTGCTGATGAGGCGGCTTTCCTTCAGGTAGCCGCGCTCGACGGAAGACAGGGAGGCGAGTTCGAGGCGCTCGAATTCCTTGAGTTCCGGGGCCTTGGCGATCGCGTTGGCGAGGAACTTGTCGATCCGTTCCAGCACGTCGGCCTTCGCGTGCGGGGCGAACGGAAAGCCTGCGAGGTTGCGGGCGAAGCGCGCGCGCGTCGAGACCGCCGTGTGCCCCAGCGGGTTCGCGTCGTGCAGCCACTTGTCCGAGCGTTCAAAGACTGAGTTCGTCACGTCGCTTTCCCTCCCTTCGCTGGATTTTCCTGCCCGCCGTCTTCGACGGATTCCCGCATGGCCTTCTCGGTGCGGGCGATTTCGTCGCGCAGGAACGCCGCGCGCTCGTAATCCTCGTACTCCACCGCGGATGTCAGTTCGCTGCGCATGGCCTGCAAGCGCTCCTGCAACTCCGCCGCCTTCGAGCGCACGGGTGCCGCGGTGCTGATATGGCGCGTGGCGCGGTGGATCCGTTCGAGATCAGCTTCCAGCGCCTCGCCGAACGCCTCGTAGCAATCCGGGCAGCCCAGCATGTAGGTGGCCCGGTAGCGGGCAAATTCCAGTCCGCACGCCGGGCAGGGAGGCACCTCGGGCTTCTGCGCCTCCTCGTCCTCGGCGATCTCCACCTTCTGCGCCTTCAACAGCTCCTTGAAAAGCATTTCGAAGCTCGCCTGCTTCTCCTTCAGCTTCTTCTGATACGGGCTCGTTTCGGCCGCGCATTCCTGACAAAGCAGGACTTGGTGTGCATGGCCGCCCGGCTCGATTCGCGTGATCTTTACCACCGCGTCCGCTTGGCCGCATCGTTCGCACTTCATGGCGTCACACCCTCGGAGAACTGCACGGAACCCAATGCCTTCATCGCGTCATCTTCAACGCGGGCAGAATCGCGTCAAGCTCGATGAGCCGCTGGGTCAAGCGACCCCCCGGGCGACTGGATTACAACCCGCGTCACCTTACCAAAGCCAGTTAGGTGCCAGTGGCGCACGACTGCAAGAGTACACTCGAACATTTCGCGGAACGGTTCCGTTTTTCACCCTGCTTCGTTGCGCGGCGGCACTCGGTCGGGTCACCGTCGCTCCGCCATGCCTCCCCTGTTGGTCCTTTTGGGGGGGGCATTTGAGGCGGAATTCCACCTACTCCTTGACCGCTCCCCCCGTCAGTCAAGGAGTAGGCCCAGCCATCAGGCGATTCCGCCCACGTGCGGCTCGGTGATTCAGCGAGCGCGGGCCTGGAAACGATGGTGGTGGCGGCCCTTCGGGGCGCCAATGAAATGGTGCCTGTTTCCCTGGATCGCCCTTCGGGACGATGCCGGGCTATTCAGCTGCCACCCCCTGCGGGGTGGACGGGCGAGCGAACAGAATTGGCAGTTGGTGGAATGCGTCAGTCGGTTGAAAACATCGGAAGTCCCATGAAATCCTCCGTTCCCCAGCCTTCCCCGCCCAAGCCCGGCGCCCGCCTCCTCAAGGCGTCCGCGTCCTTCACCCAGCCCGACGTCTGGCTGCTCGATCCGGCGGGTGAGCCCCGCGTCTGGAAGACATTCCGCGAAACCCCCTGGCTGGCGCGCCACACGGTCGGGCGGTATCTGGCCGGGCGCGAGGCGCGCAACCTGCGGGCGCTCCAGGGGATGGCGCGCGTTCCCCGCCTGCTCGGGATGCCCGAGCCGTGGACAATCGAGATGAGCTACCTCGACGCCGTCCCCGTTCCCGATCAGAAGCTCGATCACGGTCTCGCTCCGGGATTCTTCGAGCAACTCGAAGCCATGCTCGCGGAAATCCACCGCCGCGGGCTCAACCACGGCGACGTGCGCCGCCTGAACGTGCTGCGCCTGCGCGCCACGGGCGAGCCGTGCCTGATCGACTTTGCCCAGAGCATGAAGGCCAGCTCTCCCCACTCGCTCTTTGCCCGCGTCATCCTGCGCCGCGCCCATCACGTCGATCGTCTCAAGTTCCTCAAAATCAAGAAGTGGTACCTGGGCTACGATGTTCTCAGCGACGCCGAGCGCGCGGAGTACGCCCGCAAGCCGCTGCACCTGAAGCTGGGGCGGTGGCTGCGCGACCGCGTCTACCGCCGCGCCAAGCACCACATGCAGGGACGCCGCAAAAGGAAGCAGCGGCGATGAGCGACTTCCCGACAATTCCGCTGTTTGGCCTGCCGCTCGCCGCCGTGACGGCCGACGAGTTCATCGCCCGCCTGATCGCGTGGTCCGGCGAAGCCGACCGTCCGCGCGTTGCCGGGTACCTGAACGCCCACACGGCCAACCTTCTCCACCGCGACCCCGCCCATCGGGCGAATCTGGAACGGATGGACCTGGTGTACGCCGACGGCATGGCGGTGGTGCGGGCCACCCGGCGGCTGGCGCCGCCCGGCCTGCCCGAGCGCGTGAACGCGGGGGACTTCCTGACGCGGTTTCTGTGGACGGCGGCGACCCGTGGGCGGCGTGTGGCGCTGGTCGGATCGCGTCCGCGCGCCGTGACTTCCTGCGCCGCCGCGATGGAGAAACGTGTCGATGGGCTCCGGTTCGTGCTCGTGCGCGACGGGCATTTCGGGATCGGCTCGCCGGAGGAGGCGCGGCTGCTGGAGGAGCTGCGCGCCGCACGCCCCGACATTCTGCTGGCCGGTATGGGGAGCCCCCGCCAGGAGGCGTGGGCGCTCTCTCTGCCCGGCCATGGCGTCACGATCCCCGTCACGTGGTGCGTCGGGGCGCTGTTCGAGTACTACGGCTATCGCCGCCGCGCGCCCGTCTGGATGCGCGAGGCCGGACTGGAATGGGCGTTCCGCCTTGCCCTGGAACCGCGGCGTCTGGCGCGGCGGTATCTGCTGGGGAACATCGAGTTCCTCTACCGCGTGCGGCAGGCGGCCAGGAAGTAGGCCGGGACTTTGAGAACGTCCCGTCCAAACCCCACTTGCTCCATCTCGCCCCATTCGCCCACGGTTCTCTCATCCCCGTCCGCCCCGGGAGGGCCTTGTGCTCGAACAACTCGATCTCTCTGAAACCCTCTCGAAATCCGAATACAAGGAGCGTCTGGAAGAGCTGACGCCGCAGCTTCGGATGCTGCAGGTCGAGCAGCGGCAACTCGGCATTCCGATGATCGTCGTGTTCGAAGGGTGGGACTGCGCGGGCAAGGGTGAGGCGATCTCCAGCCTCGCCGAGATCCTCGATCCGCGCGGGTTCAAAGTCCACGTGACGTTCGAGCCGACCCAGGAGGAAGCGCGCCGCCCCTTCCTCTGGCGCTTCTGGACGCAGACGCCGGCGAACGGCGAGCTCGCGCTGTTCGACCGCTCGTGGTATCAGCGCGTGCTGACCGAGCGCGTCGATGGGCTCGTGAAGAGACGCCAGTGGCGGCGCGGCTACGAGCAGATCACCTGCTTCGAGCGCCAGCTCGCCGACAGTGGCACGCACATCATCAAGTTTTTCCTCCACATTTCGAAGAAGGAACAGAAGCAGCGCTTCGAGGCGTTCGAAGCCGACCCCGTGGAGAAGTGGCGCGTCCGCAAGGAAGACTGGGAGCACCACAAAAAATACAGCGAGTTCCTCGACGTGACCGAGGAGATGCTCTTTCGCACGGACGCGCACTGCGCACCGTGGGTGCTCATGCCGGCCGAATGCCAACGCTTTGCCCGCATCCAGGTGCTCACCACGCTGCGCGACCGAATGCGCGAGGCCGTCGAGCAGGTGCGCGCCCTTCCGCCCAAGCCGTCGCAGACGAATCCCGAGGCTCCCGCAGCGCCTCCGACCGCTTCCGGCATTCCCTCGGTGCTCGATCGCGTTGACCTCACGCAATCCGTCTCCAAGAAGAAGTATGAAGAGGAACTGGCGCCACTCCAGACGCGGCTGCGCGAACTCAACCTGCGGATGAACAAGAAGGGCATGCCGGGGATCATTGTCTACGAAGGATGGGACGCGGCCGGGAAGGGCGGGAACATCAAGCGGCTTGTGGCGCGGCTTGATCCCCGGGGGTATGACGTCATCTCGATCGCCAAGCCCACGGGCGACGAACTCGTGCATCACTACCTTTGGCGCTTCTGGAAGCAGATTCCCCCCGACGGGCGCATGACGATCTTCGACCGCTCCTGGTACGGACGCCTGCTCGTCGAGCGCGTCGAGGGATTCTGCTCGGAAGGTGAATGGAAGAGGGCGTTCCAGGAGATCAACGAGTTCGAGGACCAGCTCGCCGCGCACGGCACCGTCATCGTCAAGTTCTGGGTGCATATCGACCGCGATGAGCAGGAACGCCGCTTCAAGGCACGTGAGGCGACGCCGCACAAGCGTTGGAAGATCACGGCGGAAGACTGGCGCAACCGCGAGAAGTGGAACCTGTACGAGCCCGCCGCCGTCGAAATGCTCCAGCGCACATCCACCCCCCACGCTCCGTGGACGATCATCGCCGGAAACGACAAGCGTCACGCTCGCCTCCAGGCATTACGCACCGTGATCGACCGCCTTGAGAATGCACTGAAATGACTCCGTCCCCCATTTCCAACAAACGCATCGGAATTGTACTCGGCTTTCTGATCGGTGATTCACTCGGAGCCCCTTTCCGGGCGGTCAAGGGCGGGCACATTTACCAACTTGTGGGGGATCGCGTGGACGGCTACCTGGCCGATCCCGTGCTCTTCCCCGAGCGGCCCGAGAAGAATTACCTGCCCGGCCTGCACACGATTCTGGGGCAGGAGTTGCTCGCCGTTTTGGCGGGTGCGGCGGACGACGGCACAGGCCGCCCGCCATTGGCGCGCGCGGGCGCGCTGCTCGCCGACCTTGCGGGAGAGGGCGCGGAAGGGCCGTCCACGCTGGGGGCGCTTCGTCAACCTGGCAGGCCGCTCCGCCGCGGCGTTCAACGCTGGCGCGCGGAGTACCCGTGGGAACTCGCCGATCATTTCGCCCCCGATGAAAGCGCCGAGGGTGCCACGCCCGCCGCACGCGCGCTGGCCGCAGCGCTGCTTCCCGACACGAGCGCCATCGACGCCGCGCGCCTGACGCATCTGCGTGAAGCACCTCTCTCCGCAGCCGTTGCGCTGGCGGAAACGGCGCGCCTGCTTCTCGACGAGGAGAACCCGAAGAAAATCGATGCGAGCGCCGTGCTCGACCACGTCATCGGCGCTTGCCGCGAGGCCGAGGATGCGCTGCGTGAAGGCCCCGTGGCGGCGCGCTGGAAGGAACTCGCGTGGGGCTTTCCCGTCGTGCGGTTCAGCGAATGCCTCTCGCCCGTTGCCAGTCTGCTGCGCACGGCCGACGACGCTCTTGCCGAGAAGACGCTGCTTCATCAGGTGCGCGAGTTCGTCCCCACGACCGGCGTGACGCACGTGCAGCACGGTTTTGCGCCGGTGCTTGTGCCGTGGGTCTTGTATCGCGCACTCGGCACGCTGGCTCCGGCGCCGGCCATCGAGGACGCCGTCAATCGTGGCGGCGAAACGTCGCTGGCCGCCGGCCTGATCGGCGCCCTGATGGGAGCGCGTTACGGGGCCGACCATTTGCCCGAGGAGTGGACCGAAGGCTGTCGCGCGGCGGCGATTGCACGCACGCTGGCGCTGGCGCCTTCGACCGCCGCGGAGGAGGCCTGGCTGGCCGATGAGCGCCGGTGGACGGGCGAGGAGGAAACGTTTCGCGCGCCGCTGCGCCGCGAAGCCGAGAAGCGCAACGCCGAGTCCACTCCGCGCAAGAAACCGAAGAAACCGGCCGCGCCCCCGGTGGTCGATCAGGGGAGCCTTCCCTTCGCGCCGCCCCCCCAGGCATGGCTCGAACAGAAGGGCGACGAACTCGCTCCCTGGGAGAAGCAGCGCCTGAAGGCAGAGCGCGGCCGCAAGCGCATCGACTGGAAGGAAACCCGCCGCCAGAAGTCGAAGCACGAGGGCGGCGGCGGCGAAGAAGAACCATGAATTGGACCACCGCGCAACAGCACGCGATCACGGCACGCGGCCAGAATCTGCTGGTGAACGCGGGCGCGGGAGCGGGGAAGACGGCGGCGCTCGTCGAGCGCGTCTACCGCATCATGACGGATGCAGAGCATCCCGTCTCGCTCGAAAACATGCTGATCGTGACGTTCACGCGCGCGGCGGCGGGGGAGATGCGGCACCGCTTGTCGGAGAAGTTGCGCGAGGCCCTGGCCGAGGCGCTTGCCAGCGACGCGGACGGCGAACGCATCCGTCTGCTGCAGGGGCAGCTCACGCTGCTGCCGCGCGCGCCGATCTCGACGCTCGACAGTTTCTGCCTCGCCTTGTTGCGCGAGTACTCCGACGTGATCGGCCTGCCGCCCGACTTCGATCTCATGGACGAGGAAGAGGCGGAGCTGGTGCGCCAGAACGTCATCGACGACGCCATCGAGAAGGCGCTCGACGAGGAGGACGCGACGCGCCCCGTTGTCCTTTCGATTCTCGCACAGATGTCTCCAGCGGCGGGGAGCGGGATGCTGGCGGGCATCGTGCGCAAGATTCACCTGTTTCTCGATTCGCTCGACGATCCCCGCGCTTTTGTGACGGAGGCGCTGGACGAACTCGAAGAGGCGGCCGACGCGGCGATGCCGTTTGAGCAGACGGCGTTGGGGAAGCGGATTCGTGCGCACGTGGCGGTGCCGCTTGAAGCAGCGCTTGAGGCATACGAGGCGTTTCTCGCGAAGGTTACGCCGGATGCGCTGGCGATGAAATGGTCGAAGAAAATCGTCGAGGCTGCCGCGGCAAATCGCAAGGCGTTGAAGGCCCTGCTGCCTTTGAAGGCCGGAGAGCCACTCCCCGATTGCACGGAATTGCTGAAGCTGCCGAGGCGCTCGGGCGTCACGAAGAATTGCACGGAGGCGGACATCGTTGTTCACGCGGAAGCCGGTGTGTTGGGCGGAGCGTTGAAGGACCTCCGCGACGACGCCGCCGAGTTCTCGGGGAAGTCGCTGGACGACCTGCGGGCCGAGGCGGCGTCCACGCTTCCCGCCGCGCGCCTGCTGTTCGTGAAATTGGGGACGGAGTTGTTGGATGTGCTGCTCGACCGCCATCTGGCGATGCGGCGTCTGACGTTTGCGCAGGTCCAGCGTCTCGCGCTGCGAACGCTCACCGCCTCCGATTGTGGGCCAACGGAGGTCGCGCTGCGGCTGCGCGAGGACTACGAGCACGTTCTCGTCGATGAATTCCAGGACGTGAATGCGCTGCAATCGCGGTTGCTGCGCGCCGTCGCGCGTCCGGCCGGGGAAGAAGGCGCGCCCCCCGCGAATCTGTTCGTTGTAGGCGACGTGAAGCAGTCGATCTATGGTTTTCGCCAGGCCGACCCGCGCGAGTTCCAGCGTCTCTACAATTCCTATGGCGACTACGATCCCGCGGCTCAGGCCGTGCCCGGCGCGCGCCTTGATCTTCCCGAAAACTTCCGCAGCACCCCGCCGCTGCTTGACGTGCTCAATGCCTTCTTCAAGCGCCTGTTCGATCCGCGCATCGGGCAGGTTGCCTACGACGAGCGCCACGCCTTCCGTCCCGGCCGCACGGATACACCGCCCAAAGGGCCCGTGCTTTCCTTTCATCTGTTGGCGGCAGAGGACGATCAGCCCGGCGACGACGGCGAGCAGGACGATGCGGGAAACGACGAGCATCTGGAATCGGACGAACGCGAGGCCGCGTTTGTGGCGCGCCTGATTGGCGAGCTGGACGTCGCGCCCGGCGACGTGGCCGTGCTGCTGCGCTCGGGACGCGGGTACGCAACGAAACTCGTCGAGGCGTTCCAGCAGGCCGGCATTCCGTACCACACACAGGAGTCGATCGGGTTCCTCTCGCAGCAGGAAGTCACCGATACGCTCTCGCTGCTGCGCACCATCGACAATCCCTACCGCGACGTGGCGTTGGTCGGTTGCCTGCGCGGTCCCGCTGCGGAATGGAACGAGAACGATCTTGCGCGCCTGCGCCTGATCGACCGGCACGGGCGGCTGTTCGACAACCTCAAGCGCGCGGCGGCGGGCGAGGCGGACGAGGCGCTTGCGGCGCGGGCCGCCGCCTTTCTCGAACGCCTCGGGCGTTGGCGCGAAATGGTTCGCCGCGAGAGCATGGGGGTCTTCTTTGGCCGCCTGTACGAGGAGCTTCTTCTGCGCGACCGCCTGGCGACGCTTCCCAACGGCGCCCAACGCGTGCGCAACCTGGAGTACCTGCACGCGCGCGCGGTGCAGTACGATTCGTTCCGCCGCAAGGGGCTCTCGCAGTTTCTCGCCTTCCTCGACGACTTGATCGATCGCGGCGAGGACCTTGGTACGCCCGCCGCCATTTCCGCCGATGCCGACGTGGTGCGCATCATGACGATGCACAAGAGCAAGGGGCTCCAGTTCCCCGTGGTGGTGCTTCCCTTTCTGGCCAAGAAGTTCAACCTGGCGGACGCACGCGCGCCGGTTCTCTGGGATGCGCGCGAGGGCTTCGCGGTGGGTTTCCATCCCGGACGCGGCTACCAGGAGGGCGGGTACGCGATCACGCGCGGGCTGCTGGTTCCCGTGATCGAGAACCGGTTGCGCTCCGAGGAGTTGCGTCTGCTCTACGTTGCGATGACGCGCGCGAAGGAGCGCTTGCTCCTGACGGCGACGGCGAAGAAGGCCGCCGAGAAGATCGAGCAGTGGGCCCAGGCCGCCCACCTGAGTCCCGGCGAGCTTGCCGCGCACACCGCGCGCGCCCAGTCGTTTCTCGACTTCGTTTGCCTTGGTCTTTGCGACCGGCCGGAATTCGCCGCCATCAACGAAGTCACCGCGCAGTCGCATCTGCTGGACATTCGGCTGGTGGAAAGTCTTCCGCCGCCTCCGCCGCCCGCGATCACGGAAGCCCCCAACGCTCTGGAGCAGTTGGAGCGGGCGCGTGGCAAAGTCGATGCGATGATTGGGCGCGTTGTCCGCCAGTCCGCGGAGCCCCCTGCGGTTCCGCTGCGCGCGAAGGTTTCTGCGACGGAAGCGAAGCGCGCCTACGATTCGCTGTTTTCGCCCGACAATCCTCCGGCCATCTTGGTGCGGCGTTCTCGTGCGGCTTCCTCCGATGATCCAGAGTGGTGGCCGATGCTGCTTTCCGCTCCGGCCGCGTCTTCCTCCGGACGCCGCCGGGGAACGCTGGCCCATCGCCTCTGCGCGCTCGCCGATCTCGATGAACTCGCCAAGGGGAAAACGGTCGCCGACGAACTGGACCGTTTGACGACCGAAGGTTTCTTCACCCCCGAGGAGGCCGCCACGATCCCCACGGCGGACATCCAGAAGTTCTTCGTGCAGCCCGGCCTCGGCCCGCGCCTTCTCGACGCCCGCGCCACCGCCCGCCGGGAAGTGCCCTTCACCGCCCGCATTGCCCGCGCGGAAATCGACCCGGACCATGCCGATTCCGAAGAGTTCCTGATCTTCCAGGGAATCGTCGATCTGCTCTTTGAGGAACGCGATGCTCCGGGCGCCCCCGCACGCCTGGTGCTCGTGGACTTCAAGACCGACCGCTGGGACGGCACCACGTCGGGGCTCGAACGTCTGGAGGCGGCGTACTCCCCGCAGATTGCGCTTTACCGGATCGGGATCGAGCGTGCCCTCGACCGTTCCGTTGACGAGGCTTGGCTCTACTTCCTCAGTGGCTCCGTCCCGATCGCCCCGTCCGATTCCGATTCCGGCGGCAATTGGCGCGATTGGCTGCGGGCGGCTTGCATCGGGCAAAATCCGCATCCGCCCGGCGCGCCAAGTTGACGGCGCCCAATTGCCGTCCGACACTCTTGACGAGCTACCTCGCCGGAGGCGAACGGGCCTGGGGAACAATGCGGAATCCTGCACACAAAGTGCCAAACAATCACGGTGTCTCGGGCCTCCTGCCCACGATGCGCCGTGCCTGCCGCCGCCTTCTTCTGGGCGCGGCGGTCCTGTCAGGCGTTCTGCCGGTGGCCGGGGAGCCCGCCCTGTTCGTTGCCGATCCGGCTGCGGATGCCCTTTACCGTCTTGACCCTGCCGACCCGGCTGCCTCCCCGGTTCTCGTCAGCGGGCGAATCCCCCTGCTGGCGGACCGTGCCGCGTTTCTTTCGTCGCGGGAACTGCTCTTCTCCATCGAGAGCAACGACGTTCTGTTTGCCTGCGATCTTGATTCGCTGGCCTTTGAGGAAGTGGCTTCCCCGCCCGAGGGCTCAGCGCTGTTGGCGCTCGATGCGGGCCCCTCTCCCGATCAGTTCACGGCGCTCTACGGTTTTGCGGACGGGCACCTGATGCTTCGCATTGGCTCCCGGAAGGCGAAAGGCCCCTGGACGCTGAAGGATATCGCAGCTCCGGTGCGGCGCGACCCCGGCGGTGGGGCTCCCCATGGCGCCGATGTGTTGCGGCTCGATGGCGACCGGATTGTGCTGTGCGTGGATGACTCGCCCGGGCACGAGCTTCTCGTCTTCCCGCTGGCCGATCCTTCGGCGTTCATCACGATCCGCGAAGACATCGACGTGCGCGTCACGCTGATGCGCCACCCCGAGGGCGGCTGGATCGCCTGGCCCGGCATCGGATCGGGTTATCCTGCCACCACGTTGTTCGACGCCGAGGGACGGGGGCAGCGCGAAATTCCGTTGGCCGATGCCGATGCCGAAATGGGCTGGGCGGAACTGCGGGCGGCGGCGGAGTTTGCGCCCGCCGAAGGCGCGCCCGAATACGGCATGGCGTTCTCCTTTGTGCCCGTTCCCGGAGAGGGCGATTTGCGCTGGCGGCTGTTTCACCCGGTTCAGGGCGGAGTCTTCTGGCTCGATCCCGACGGGCACTCGCTCACCCGCGAGTTCGTCCTCGATGCCGGTGGCGGCCCTGCCTTCGAGATGATCCGCGACATCGCCACTGGCTCTGACGGCGCGCTCTACGTGCTCGACGGCCTGCTTAATCCGCTGCGCCTTGTGCGCGTCGATCCCGCGACGGGCGACCGCCGCGTCGCGGCCCTGCTCCCACCCGAGTATACCTACGACCGCGTTTGCGCGGCGCTCGACGGCAGCTTCCTGTTGCCGCGCGTCGAGCAGCGCCCCGAAGCCATCGCCGCCGCAGGTACTCCCATGACGCGCGTTGTCGAGTACCAGGTCGTCGATGCCCTCCGGCTGACGGGCGACCCCGCGCACCCCGAAATCGCTCCGGCCTGGGACTTCCAGAAGATCTCCCGTCTTGCCGATCTCGACCTCGACGCAAACGGCGAGGTGCGCGTCTTCGTCGATGCCGCCGAGGGCCTGCGCGTTGGCATCCTGCGCGACGGCACCTGCTGGCCCACCCCGAGCGTGCAGTACTCCGCCAGCGAGCCGATGGAGTTCTTTGAGGATGAGGACGGCGACGCGTCCACGAGCGGTTATCGCGGAGGCGTTACATATCCATTGGGTGCTCCGGCAAATCCCAAGCGCCTGCGGGTTTCCCTCTCGAGCGACCGCCTTGGCCCGGGCATCAGTACACTGGACGCGCTGTTCGTCACGGCACCCGGTGGGCAAACGAGTTTCGAGATTCCCGTTCAGGACGCCTTTCACGATTCCTACGTTTGGGAGGGCGTTGGCTACTGGCGCGAGACGGCAACGTTGGATCTGCCGGCGGCTCTCTCGGTTTCGGGCATGTGGAACATCGAGGCACGCGGCATTCGCGATCCGCGCGTGAATCTGACGCTCAACATCATCAGCGAGCCCGCGCCCCACGCCCGGTTCTTCGACGCGGCCAGCGACGGCTCGCTGTGGCTCTACGAAACCCAGCCGCCGGCGCTCTTGCGCTGGGATGAAGCAAGCGGCTCCGTCGAGCGCATCCCGATGCACGTCGAGGACGCGGGCTTGTCTCTCGACGATCTCAACCGTCCTTCGCACTTCCTCGTCGATGCCGCTTCCGGCACGGCATGGATCGCCCTCTTTGATGCGCCCGTTGTCGTCCAGGCCGACCTGGCAACCGGGATGGCAAGCGTGCTGATGCCCGGTCGCCCCGAAGCGCTCGACGAAGCAATGCTCGATTTTGGCCAAACCAGCCACCTGCGTCTCGCGGCTGGAGACTTTCAACCGACGGTGCGTACTGCCGCCTGGCGGTTTATTGGGAAATAGCACGGGAACTTGTTATGGGGGAAGATTGAAATGAAGAACGCAGTGTGTGTCGCAATCCTGGCATGTCTTGGAGTGTCCGCTTCGGCCCAGGAAAAAACGCTCTACATCGCCGACCCGTATACGGGTTGCATCTACGCCTCGGACCTCGCCAGCCCGGGGCAGCCGCCCACTCTCGTCAGCGGCGAAGGCCTCTACATCGCCAACGAGGTGGTTTTTCTGAACGACGACGAGATGCTCGCCACCATTCCCGACCGCATCACCGGAGGCGAGCGTCTCTATCTGGTCAACACGGCCAGTGGCGTCATCGAGGACCTCAACCTCTTCGATCCCTCGTTGCAGGTCACGGCGCTGATGCACGACTCCGGCTCGGGCACTGTTACGATGGTACTGGATGACACGGACAACCAGACAGAACCCGAGTTGGTTCTCGCGCACCGCGATTCCGGCACGGGCGACTGGACAACTTTCACCTACGGCGCGTTTCCCGACTCGGCGCTGGAGGACATCAACCAAATCAGAAAAAACGTCACCTTCGTAGACGAAGAGACGATCGTCATCAGCACGGATCAGTACAGTCTCGGCAGGCATTTGAGCTACTATGACATTTCCGTCGATCCGCCCGTTGCGGTTTCGGACGTCGAAACCTCGCACCATCTGCACCTTGCGTCATCGGGGGACGGGCGCTTCCTCACCTGGCCGGCAAAGACAACGCCCCTGGCGGCGAACGAGCCGTTGCGCGTGTTCGATGGCACGGGCGTGCAACTCAATGCCATCGCGCCGGACGCTGCGCCCGTGCTCGCGCAACGCATCTCGGGGATCGACTGGCAGGGTGCTGCTCACGGCACGGCTATCGTTGGACAGTCTGGCCTGTGGACGAGCACGGATCCTTCTTCGGGAACGCCTACGTTCTCCGAAGCGTTCTCTTATTTGACAGAAGGCTTAATCGATCCGGCGCGCGATCTGTCCGGCAGCACGGTGGTGCGCAAGACTTCCGCCGACACCTTCCGGGTGTTCAACCCCGGCTCGGGCAGCATCGTGAACGTCAACACGACGACGGGCAAGGTCGGCGCCGAGGTTGTAGTCAAGCGCGGCACGGGAACGAGTTTCGGCTCCTTCTCCGACCTCGTGGTTGCGCCCTCGGGCATTTTGTATCTGCTCGACAACGTGGGTTCGGCGTACCGCCTTGTTCGGATCGATCCGCGCACGGGTGATCGCGCGGTGGTTGCTGTTTTTGGTGCAGGACTTTCGACCGAGCATATGATTCGTGCCGCTGACGGCACGTTCCTGTTCGCGTCGCCGGGGTCGCCGGTGCCCTACGATTCTTCCGCCGACAATCTCGGCTACAATTTGACAATCTTCCGCCTGACGCTCACCGCCGATCCCCTGGCGCCGATCGTCGAAGTCGTGGCGACGGGCACCGTTCCGAGTCTTCTCGCTGACTTCCGCCTCGCTCCCGATGGTACGCCGTATTTTCTCCTGAATCCCGGGGATGCCATCACCATCGGGCGTTTGGAAGACGGCGCTTTCGTCGGCCGTCCCAATTTGGCGGTTATGGGGGAGCCGATGGTTATTGGGTATGACTCTCAAATATCTCGGACAACTCTCTCCGGAACCTTGTCTTACCCCGGAAGTACGTCCCCCGTTCAACCTCGGCGGATGAAGATTGGAGTCTCCTTCCCCGCCGCTTCCATTTCCCGGGTCTCCTTCGATTTCAAGGAAGTGACGTTTCCTGACGGTTCCACGGTTTCCTTGGAGTACAATCAAGACTCGGTTCAGAATCTGATGCTCGGGGGTCAGTCCTACCGCCGCATCGTTTGGTTTCAGCCCAGTCTGAGTGTTGCTAATTCCGAGGGCGATTGGACCCTGACGCTCTTTCGCCCTACCTCGCAGTGGGAGTTTACTCCCTTCCTGCTGCCGGTGCCTGCACCGACGGCGCGCCGGTTTGCCTTCGCTCCCGACGGCACCATCCACGCTCTTCAGATCAATCCGCCCCTGATCAGCACCTGGGACGAGGAGACGGGAACGGTCGTCGATCTTCCCTACGCACTGCCCACGGGATCGGGGTTGCCCGAAACCTTGCTGCGTCAGCCCTACGACTTCACGCTTTCGCCCGACGGCACGCGGGCGTTCGTGAGCTTCCTGACCTCGCCGGTGATTTTGTCCGTCGATCTGACGACCGGTGAGTCGACGGTGCAGACACCGGGCCGGCCGTTGGCGTTCGACGAGAACTTCCATTCGCTCCAGGGCGCCGGGACGCTGTCGTTTGTCATCGGCCCGAAGGTCACCGGTGATGAATCGGATGCGTGGACGCTGACGGGAGAGTAGGCGGGGAGAGAGTCGTTGAGAAGAGCCTCAATGGTCCCGGCAAACGATCGTTCGGATTCGGAACGTGGGTTGGCTTTTGTGAGTTTGCTTTGAGTCGGCCCCCGGCGGGTATCGACGCCACTGCACTGTGAGTGCACCATGGGTTGCCCCGGTAGGGGCCCGACAACCCCAGCCCCGGCATTTATGCCGGGGTGGACGGCGAAGAGAAACCACGACCCCGGCAGGGGGCGAACATCTCATCTTCTTCACCCTTCAGCTCACCATCATGGCGCATACCCACACCGTGCTCCTCTACCATGTTGTCTTCTCCACAAAGGCCAGGCTGCCCTGCCTGACCCCGCAGGCGCGCGAACTTCTCTTTCCCTATATGTCCGGCATCATCGCCAATCATGGAGGCTCGGCGCTTCTCATCAACGGTGTTGCCGACCATGTTCACATTCTTTGCCAACTGCGCTCTCAACCCGATATTGCCACGATTGTCCAAGCAATCAAGGGGGGGGCGTCGAGTTGGTACAACCGAGAGGCCAAGGCTTCCCCGGTTCTCCATTGGCAGGAAGGATACGGCGCTTTTACGGTCAGTCCCTCGCAGAAAGAGACGGTTCTCCACTACATCGCCAATCAGGAAGCCCATCATCGGCGCCGCACATTTGCCGAAGAATACGAAGAGATGCTGGTGAAGAGCGGTGTGGAGTTCGACAAGCGTTTCTTTCTCGATTGAGCGCTCGGACATGTTGGACCCCTGCCGGGGCCCGGGGGCTTCTTGTCGTCCGTCGTCCCCCGCGTTGAAACGCGGGGCTATTGATGTCGCGTCCCTGCCGGGACGCCTGTGCCCTGAAGAGCGATTCGATGAGTCGCGAAGGTCGCTTCTCCCAATGATCGCCTGGCACTCCGTGCGTTGCGCCTTGCCTCTGACTCCGCGGAGACAGGGAAGGATTCATGAATGCCACGCGGATGAATCGCGGGGGCAGACCGCCTCCCTCTGTGGGCAAACGTTCCGCATTTGGCCCCGGTAGGGGCCCGACAACCCCAGCCCCGGCATTTATGCCGGGGTGGACGGCGAAGAGAAACCACGACCCCGGCAGGGGGCGAACATCCTCGGGCCCGAACAATCCCAGAGTTCCCTTGAGCCGCCCGGGTGCCGGGCGGTTCTTCTTTGCCCGCGCGGCCACCGCCGCCCAGGGTTCTCCATGATCGCCGTTTTTCCGCTGCTGTATTTTGCCGTTCTGGTCGTCATTGGCCTGGCGCGCCGCAAGGCGGCCGAGAGCGAGGAAGCGTTCTTCCTGGCCGGGCGCAGCGGCTCGGCCCTGCTGCTTACGGGGTCGCTGGTCGCCACGATGTTCGGCTCGTTCGGCGTCATGGGGGTGTCCGGCCTCGCGTACAAGATGGGGTTGGTTGCAGGGTGGTACCACTGGGTGGGGACAATCGGGCTGGTGGTGCTGGGCGCGTGGGCACTGGGGCGGGTCGACATGGAGGGGGCGTTCACGTTGCCCGAGGTGCTCGGCCGCCGGTTTGGCCGCGCCGTGCGCATCGTTTCTGCCGCGTTGATTGCCTTCGCCTGGATCAGCATCATTGCCGCGCAGCTCATCGCGGCGGGCAAGATTCTCGGCTTTCTTGGCGAACATGGCGGATGGTGGAGCGCCACTGGCGCCCGCAACTTTCTCACCGTCTGCGTGGGCACCGTATTTGTCGTCTACACCGCCGTGGGCGGTCAGTTTTCGATTTTGCGCACCGACTTCTTCCAGGCGGGCGCAATCATCGCCGCCCTCGTCATGCTGGTGGCGAGCGCGCTGTTGGCCAATCCGGCGCCGTTGCGCGGTCTCGATCCAGAATTTCTCGCCTTCCCCTTCAACGACGCGATGCCGTTCTCCCGCTGGCTGATTCTGCTGCTGACGTTTGGCGTGCCTTTTCTGGTGGGGCCGGATTTTTACTCGCGGATTCTTTCGGGGCGCGATGCCGCCGCGGGACGGCGTGCGATTCTTTCGGCCGCCGCGCTGATGATCCCCATCGTGTTCCTGATTGTCCTGGGCGGCGTTCTGGGCCGTGCACTTTTTGGGGACGGAGTCGCGGACGGCGAGACGGTGCTGCTCCAGCTTGGTCTGGCGACGGCCTCGCCGGTTTGGTGCGGACTGTTGATCGCGGCGCTGCTTGCGGCGATCATGAGTTCGGCGGACACGTGCCTGCTGACGATCTCGACGCTCGTCAGCCGCGATTTGCTCGACGAGATCGGACTGCGTCCGCGCAGCGAAGCGCGCACGATTTTGCGCGCGCGCCTGATCATCGTGTTCGTGGGGGCGCTGGCCGTGGTGCTGGCGCTGGCGACGCAGGACATCGCGCGGGCGCTGTACAACTGCTACAAGATCTATTCGCCGGCCGTGCTCGTGCCGTTTCTCGGCCTGCTGGTGTTTCCCGCGCGGCGGTTTCGTCACGCGACGGGGCTGGCAGCGATTGCGCTTGGCGGTTCAACGGCGATTCTTTCGCTCATGCTGCCCGATGTGAAGAGCCTGGCCTGGCTGGCGTTCGTCTTGCCCACGGTCCCGCTGGCGATTGATCTGTTCCTCGGCGCCCCCAAGACCCCAGACACTCCAACGGTGATGCCATGATCGCAGCGCATCCCTTCGACAAGTACGTCGCGCAACCCGAGGACGCGATCCGCGTGGCCGAGGCCGCGCTGCTTTTTGGCCGCGACCACGCGCCCTCGATCAAGCCGCTGGAGTACCTGCGCGAACTCGAACGCCTTGCCGTGCTCGTCGACCGCGAGAACGCCCGCACGCCCGCCGATGAAATCGAGGCGCTCGCCATCGTGCTCGCCGACCGCGAAGGCTTTCGCGGCAACGCCTCTGACTACTACGATCCGCGCAACAGTCTGCTGCACGACGTGCTCGATCGCCGTTGCGGCATTCCGATCACGCTCTCGGTTGTCTGGCTTGACGTGGCCGAGCAACTCGGCTGGCCCTTCGTTGGCGTTGGCCTGCCCGGGCACTACATGGTCAAGCGCCTGGCCGACAAGAAGTCACCGGAGCTCTACCTCGATCCGTTCTCAGGCGGGCGCCAGCTCGACCGCGCCGAATGCGATGCGCTCATCTCCGGCATTCTCGGGTCCATGGTCACGCTGACCGACGAGAACTTCGCGCCCGCTTCCCCGCAGGCAACGCTGACGCGCATGCTGAACAACCTGAGGTTGATTTACATGCGCCGCGAGGAGTGGCGCCATCTTGCCGATGTCATTCTCCGGCTGCGCGCGCTCCACCCCCGATCACCGGACTTCGCGCACGAGTCGACGATGATCGCGGAGAGGCTCAGCGAGTTGAACTGAGCCCCGCACGCTTACCGCACCAGTTTCTCCCAGCCCGTGCGGTTCAGCAGCACGACGATGCCCCCGGCGCAGATCGCGGCGCCGCCCAGGCACGCCAGCCCCTTCAGCCATTCGCCGAACAGCAGCAAGCCGACGCCCGGCAACGTGAGATAAACCAGTGTCGCACCCAGCCCCGCGCACACGAGCGAGAGGCCCAACTGCTTGTCGCGCACGACGTGCGGGCACTTCGCGGCCAACGGACCCCAGCCCGGGCCGCCCGGCCGGACTTTCTCGAAGAAGCGTACCAGCGTCTCTTCCTTCTCGTGTGGCGTCACCAGCATCACCACGACCCACGTGGCGATCGTCAGCCCCGCAACGATTGCCAGACGGTACTGGTTCGGCATGTCCTCTGCGATGACGAAGGCAAAAAGCGCGTAGTAGACCAGCGAAGCGGCCATGGCGGAAAGCTCTGCCCAGGCATTGATGCGCCACCAGAACCACCGCAGCATGTAGACCGCACCGGTGCCGGCGCCCAGTGCCGCGAGCAGCTTCCACGCAGTGTCCACCGAGACATCCTTGTAGACCATGACGAAGGCACTCGCGCCGCCCGCGAGCAACACGAGCAGCGACGCCCAGCGCGACGCCACCGCCAGTTGCCGGTCGGTCGCATCGGGACGCATGAAGCGTTTGTACACGTCGCTGACAAGATAAGACGCGCCCCAGTTGATCTGGGTGCTGAGCGTGGACATGAACGCCGCGAGGAACGCCACGAGGAGCAGGCCGCGCAGTCCCGAGGGAAGCAGGTCGCGCATGATGCGCGGAAAGCCCACGCCCTTGTTCTCCAGTGTCAGCAGGTCGGGGTACTTGGCAATCGCGGCGAAAGCCACCAGCAGCCACGGCCACGGCCGCACGCAGTAATGCGCGACCTGGAACCACAACGTCGCCAGCAACGAGTGCTTCTCGTCCTTGCAAGACGCCATGCGCTGCACGACGTAGCCGCCGCCGCCCGGCTCCGCGCCGGGATACCAGCTCGCCCACCACAGGATGAACAGGTACACGAGGAACATCTGCAACGGCATCAGCGGATCGGCCGTCGAGAAGTCCGGTAGGAATCGGAACGCATCCTGGCCGTCGGGCATCGCCGCCGCCACGTTGGTCCGCAACTGCGCCATGCCCCCCGCGTCGTTCACGGCGAGAACGGCGAGAGCAATGCACCCGCCCATCGCCAGCACGAACTGGATCACGTCCGTCACCGCGACGCCCCACATGCCGGACAGCACGCTGTAAACACCCACAATCGCAAGGCAGCCGACGATGATCAGCCAGTTCATCGTCATCGACGGTTCCGTACCCGGGCCCTTGTAGAGAATCGTCTCATTCATCACCGTGACCAGTGCGCTCGTCACCCAGCCCACAATGATGCAGTTGATGGGCAGAGCGAAATACACGGCGCGGAAACCGCGCAGGAACGACGCCGGCTTGCCACCATAGCGCATCTCCACGACTTCCTGGTCGGTCATCACTTCGGCGCGCCGCCAGAGTCGCGAGTAAACAAAGACCGTGACCATGCCACCCATGGCCATCGACCACCAGAACCAGTTGCCAGCGAGGCCGTGATCGGCCGTCAGGCCCACGACGGCCAGCGGTGTGTCCGCCGCGAACGTTGTCGCGACCATCGACGTTCCCGCAATCCACCACGGCAATGAACGCCCGGAAATGAAAAACTCGGCGAGGTTCTTGCCCGCGCGCTTGCGGAAGTACAGACCCACTCCCAGCGCCACGACGAAGTACGCCCCGATCACCACCCAGTCGATCGCACTCAGTTGCATCGTGAAACTCCTGTGCCCTGACGGCACGAGAGACATTCGCCGCACGCGTGGGCAAGAGGGTCAAGAGTCGAAGGCGGAAAACGAGGGCGTGGTGCGTGGTGCGATCAGAACGAACGGTGACCCCGAATTCAGTCGGGCATGGGATCGCGCCGCTTTCAGGGCGCGGTCATTGGTGGCGGCCGGACCCGGGGCGGCGCGCCTGCGGCGCTTGCCCTGGGCTCGAGGATTCGGCCCCGTTGGGGCCATTGCGGGGCGTGACGTGGCCAGCTCCGGAAGGACAGAACCCCAGCGCTGGAAACGTGCAGTCAAGAATGGGAGGGAGCCCAGCGGGGACGGCTGAACGTAACCCAGCGCTTCAGTGCTTGTCGTTTATGAGAAGTTGCATTGTGGCCGAGCACATCTTAACACAGACCCGGTGTTGAAACGAAGAGGAAGCGGTCATGCCGAAGGAACGTGGTACGCCTCGAAGAGGCGAGATCACACAGCCCAGGGCAAGCGCCGCAAGGCGCGCCGCCCTGGGTAGGCGCAGCGTTTCATCCCGCACCCCGAAGGTGGTGCGATCCATACTCAACGGCTTTCCTGAATCGACCCATGGGATCGCGCCGCTTTCAGGGCGCGGTCATTGGTTGTGGCCGGACCCAGGGCGGCGCGCCTGCGGCGCTTGCCCCGGGCTCGAGGATTCGGCCCCGTTGGGGCCATTGCGGGCCAAACGAATCCTTGCTCGAAGCGAGATGCTTTCCATGGATAATGGCTACAACTTTTCCGGAAATACCATAATGGAGAATCCCCCCGGACTGCCGGGCGCGCGGTGCAGTCCTGGGGGGGAGAGGTCCTTTACACACTGATGTTTTTCAGCGACGGCGAAGCCGTTACTGTACCATGAAGGCGTCCATCTCCACGGGCAGCGTTGCCGCCGAAGCGGAGGTCTCGGGCGAGGCCACCGATTCGTAGCCGAAGTGATCCACGGCCGTCACAACGTAGTAGTACATGGCGTTCGGGGTGAGGCCCGTGTCGGCATAGGTGGTCACGGGGCCGGTTTCTGCGACGAGGTTGCCGGTTGTCAGGGCAACGTTAGGGCTGATGCTGCGATAGATGCGGTAGCCCTTCAGGTCGGCGGCGGGGCTGGCGGCCCAGGTGAGGTCCACGCCAAAGTTGCCCGTGGCGGTTGTGGCGCTGGCTGTCTTCGGGCTGAGAGGCTCGCCGAGCGCCGTGTGCGGCTCGCCCTGATGGATGTCGTCCACGTAGAGAGTGAAGTTCGCGTTGCCGTCCACGGAGGAAATGCCGAGTGCATCGAACACGCCCCACGAGCCGTCCAGAACACCGTCGCCGGTGAAGTAGGCCGTGTAGCTTTCGTTGGGGATGTCGAAGTACAGGTACTGCCAGTTTGGCGAGGCCGTGACGCGCTGGTAGGCCGTGCGTTCAAGCGTGCCCGAGATGCCGCCGTCGGCGCCGATGGGGCCGGAGCCGCCGGTCTCGCGGATCACGACGCTGACGTCGATCGTGCCCGAGAGCAGCTTCACATAAACGCCGAGGCCCTGCGAGAGGTCGATCATGGGGTCGGCGGGCGTCGTGGTCAGGCGATAGAACCCGTTGCCGGGCGAGGAGAACGTCCATGTTGTCTTGGTGGACTGGCTGCCCACAGCTCCCACGCGCGGGTCGAGGCGGTTGTTGGCCTCTTCCGTGGAGAGGGAGGGGGAACTCGCCGAGACGTTCGTGTTCGTCCCGGCGGTGATGGTAAACAGCTCCGTCGATTCAAAGCTGCCAAAGACCGTCGTCGTGAACTGATCGGGAATCGGGTTGGATGCCCCGGCGAGTGATATGACGGTGGAGGTGCTGCGGTTGCCCACCCGATCGACGGCCTGCACGGCAATGTCCGTCGCGCCCGAGGGAATGCCCGTGTAGGAGCGTTGCCAGTCGGGGACCACGGCGTGATTCCAGACCGAGCCCTCCTGCCAGTAGACGACGTACCACTGTGGGTACTCGCTGCCGGTGGGGGTCCAGTAGGCGGTATAACTCGAGCCCGTGTTGGCGAACGCCACGGTAGGCTCGTCCGGCGGGGTGTTGTCGAGCCACGTGGCAGCCGGCGGGCTTGCCTCCTTGGTGTAGGGGCCCGCGAGGAGCAGCGCGTTGAGTCCGTCGCGCCCGGCGCCGCTGTTCTCCGTGAACATCTCGGTGCGGAAGAAGATGTTGCCGTCGGCCGCGGAGGATTGCGTGTAGGTGACCTGGCTAACGATGTCGGTCGCGTCGTAGCCTTCGCTTGCGGGCGTGATCCACGACGGCGAGACGCCGGCGAAAACGTGACGGCCGAGCGGGTTCTGGGTGCCGTTGCTCCACCAGTTGATCAGCGTGTCGAAATCCTGTGCCGACGAGTAGCCGTCCGCGGCGCGTCCCCAGTAGAGCTGCGGCGCCATGTAGTCCACCCAGCCCTGCTGGAGCCACTTGCGGCTGTCGGCGAACAGGGTGTCGTAGGCGCTCAGTCCCGCGATGCCCGAGGGCGTGCCGCTGTCCCAGATGCCGAAGGGGGAGATGCCAAAGCGCACGTGCTCCTTTCCGGGTTCGGAGGCGATCACGCCGCGCACCATGGCAAGGAAGTCGTCGATGTTCTTGCGGCGCCAGTCCGCGAGCGAGAGTGCCCCGCCGCCGCCCGTGTACGCATTGTACTCTGTGGTGTCGGGGAACGGATGGCTGCCGTCGATTCCGTAGGGATAGAAGTAGTCGTCAAAGTGCACGCCGTCGATGTCGTAGCGGCTGACGAGGTCCATGATAACGTTGAGCGTGTAGGTGGGCGTGTCGGCGTGGCCCGGATTGATCCAGTAGTAGTTGGAGGACGAACTCGAAAACGCCTCGACGATTGCGCTGGTGTCGTTCAGCGGATGTGTCGAGTGGTAGGAAGCCGCCTGGCTCACGCCCGCGCGGTAGGGGTTGAACCACGCATGGACTTCCATGCCGCGGCGGCGCGATTCGTCGATGACGAATTGCAGGGGATCCCACGGGCGGGCCGGGGCGCCGCCCTGCGTACCGGTCAGCCAGCGCGACCACGGCTCGTAGTTCGAGATGTACATCGCGTCGCATTCCGAGCGCACCTGGAAGAGGACGGCATTGCAGCCCGCCGCCTGGGTCCGGTCGATCAGTTCGACCAGCTTGGCGCGCTGGGCGGCGATGTTGCTGGTGCCTGCGGCATCGGGGAAGTCGAGTCCGTAGACCGTGGAAATCCAAGCGCCGCGGAATTCCTGGGGCGCCGGTGTTTGGGCGTGCGCTCCGGCCGTTGCTGCCAGGGCCGCTGCCAGGACCAGTGCGGCCCGTCCGCTCAGACGCTTGCTCATCGGATGTTTCCTCCGCCGGGAGGCCGGGGGACTCCCGCGCGGCTCTCCCGTGATTTGAGTTCAGTTTCTCGTGATCGGAGTCACACAAAGGCGGCAACGGTTTTCGGCAGGTGTGGCCCCACTTGACACTGGGCGCTGTCTTCTCTTTGCTCCAAGAAGATCGCACCGACCGCCATACCGAGGATTGGATGACCGAACCGACTTCTCCCTCCGTTCCCGAGGGACTGCCCCCCGGGGGGCGTCTGCGGTTGGCTGGGCTCTTCATCGGAGTCGTTGCGGCTGCGGCCGTGCTCCTTTTCACCGACCTCGATCCCGGCAACCCCGCCGCCACGCGCACCGCGGCCATTGCCGTCCTGATGGCCGCGTGGTGGATCACCGAGGCCGTTCCCCTGGCCGTCACCGCCCTGCTCCCCATCGTGCTCTTCCCTCTGCTCGGCATCCAGTCCGGCAAGGATGCGTGCGGTCACTATGCCAACAACGTGATATTTCTCTTCATTGGCGGTTTTCTGATGGCGCTGGCGATGCAGCGCTGGGACCTGCACCGCCGGATAGCAATGCGCGTCCTGCGCCTGTTCGGGGCGCGCCCGGGCGGTATTGTCGCCGGATTCATGGCGGCGACGGCGCTGCTTTCCATGGGCATCTCGAACACGGCCACCGCCATGATGATGGTGCCCATCGCACTCGCCGTGATCCTTGATCTTGAGCAAACGCTCGGCTGGAAGCGCGGTGCCCGCATCGGCACGGCCACGCTGCTTGCCATTGCCTACGGTTCCTCGATTGGAGGCATGGCGACGCTTGTCGGCACGCCGCCGAATCTGGCATTTGCGGGGATTCTCCGCTCCACGTTCCCCGAGGCCGACCCCGTGAGCTTCGGCCAGTGGATCATCTTTGCGCTCCCCCTGGCGCTTGCCTTTCTCGTGCTTCTCTGGGGCTGGCTGCACTTCAGCTTTTTGCGCGGCGAGAAGAAGGAAGGCATTCAGGCGCCGCCCGTCCACAAGCCCCTTGGGCCGATGGGCTACGAGGAGATGGTCGTCCTTGCCGCGTGCGTGTTGCTGGCGGGCCTCTGGATGTTTCGGTCCGATCTCGACGTGGGAGTCACGAAAATCCCGGGCTGGGCGCGCCTTCTTGAGAACCCGAAGTTCGTCACCGACGGCAACGTCGCCATTGCGATCGCCGTGCTGCTCTTTCTGATTCCGTCGCGCCGTCCCGGAACACGGCGCATTCTGGAAGTCGGCGTCTTTTCACGGCTGCCGTGGGGCATTGTGCTGCTGTTTGGGGGCGGATTCGCGCTCGCCTCGGGCTTCAGCGCCTCCGGGCTCTCCGAGTGGGTGGGTGCGCGGCTGGCCGTGGCGGGGGGGCTGCCGCCGGTGCTGCTCGTCGCGCTCGTCTGCCTGGTCATCACCTTCCTGACCGAAATGACCTCGAACACGGCGTCGGCCCAGATTCTCCTCCCCGTGCTGGCGGCGTTGTCCGTCCAGATCGGGATGGACCCCCGGGTGCTGATGATTGCCGGGACGCTTTCGTGCTCGTGCGCCTTCATGCTGCCGGTGGCGACGCCACCGAACGCGATCATCTTCGGCACCGAGCGGATTTCGACGGGCGACATGGCGCGCACGGGCATCGTGCTGAACGTCGTGGGAGTCGTGCTGGTGACGCTTCTCACGGTGTACTGGGGGCGGGTTGTGTTCGGTTTCTCGCTGGAGACGCTCCCCGCGTGGGCCGTGCTGCCACAGTAGGGGAGGGGACAGGGCGACCTCCCGGGCGTTCTGCAAGTCCCCGGGATCAAGGCGTTCTGCCTTCATACCTTCCTGGTGGGGGCTCCCTCCGTGTCTTTCCGGCCCCGATTTCGCTGGACAACGCCCGGGGCGCGGTTCTACGCACTTGGGCCCTTCGACGCCGCCCCTCTCCGGGGCGCGCATCTCTCTTTCAGGCGGATGTTTATGAGCAAAGATGCCGATCTCTACCAGCGCGAACTCGACCGCTATCGCGGCCAGATCGCCAACGAGCCCCAAAACGCTCTGACGCGTTACGGCATGACGCTGATCAACTCCCTCAACCCCGCCGACCGCGCTCTGGCGCTCAAGCAGTGGGGGATCGAAATCACCGAGCCGATTGACTACTACAACCTTGGCGTCAAGTTCGCCCAGGAAGAAAACTGGAGCGAGGCGATCCTGTACTTCAAACGCTCGGTCGAACTTGACCCCGAACTCACCGACGCGATCTACAACCTCGCGATTTGCTACGAGAAGACCGGCCACACCCCCCAGGCGCGTTCGACCTGGGAAGTCTACATCGGCAGTGTTGGCGACAGCAGCGAAACCTTTCGTGTGAAAGAGCATCTGAAAGAGCTCGAATAAGCCCCTCTTTCCCCCCCTATTTCCATCCTCGGCCACCGATTCCTTTCGGTGGCCGGTTGGCATTTTAGGCCCTCTCGAAAGGCTTGTCGCGCCTGCTTCCGAAGGGAAGCTCCCTGGCAGGAATCGTTCAATCGTCCCCTTCGGGACTCCATTCCCTGAATGGCAACTGCCACTGTTTTCAGTCGGCGCTCTTCACCCACCCGCTCCGCTCTGTTTCCGGGATTGGTGCGGGAAGGTGAGGACGAAGCGCGCCCCGCCGAGATCCGACGCGCAGACCCGCAGGCTTCCTCCATTGGAAGCGGCCAGTTGGCAGACGATGGCCAGGCCCAGGCCCGTGCCGTCTGCCTTTGTCGTGAAGAAGGGGTCGAGAATCTGGCGGCGCAGTGCCTCGGGAACGCCGGGGCCGTTGTCCTCCACGGCGACGCGCACGCCGCCGTCGTCGGTCCGGGTGCGGATGCGGACCGTGCCGCTGCCGGGCAGGGCCTGCACGGCGTTGAGGAGCAGGTTGGTCAGCATCCGGCCGAAGTGATCGGCGTCGAGCTGGACGATGCTTTCGGCGGCGGCGAGGTCGAGCTCGAATGTCAACGCGGGCCAAGTCGTCTCGAAGCCCTTCACAATGCGGCGAATCACGCTGTTGAGTACGACGGGTTCGGGGTGCGCGGGGCTGGGGCGCGCGAAGGTCAGGAAGGCGCGGAGGCGGTGGTCCAGCCGCTGGACCTCTTCCTTGATGAAGTGTGCGGCCTCGCGGCGCATGTCCTTGGGGCGTTGCTCGTCCAGGATGATTTCGACGGAGGAGAGAATGACGCCGAGCGGGTTCTTGATTTCATGCGCGATGCCGGCAGTAAGCTGGCCTAGGGCCGCCAGCTTCTCGCTCTGGGCCAGACGCTGTTCGAGCAGCTTGCGGTCGTGCACGTCGCGCATGATCCCCACGACGAACTCCACGTTGCCGTTGTCGTCGCGAATCGCGCTGTAGTGCGTTTCGATCCAGCGCTCCTCGCCCGCTGCGTTCGTGGCGAGCATTTCCTCCACCTGGTTTCCGCCTTTGCCGCTGAACAATTCGCGGGCGGGACAGAGCTGCGCGGCCAGCGACGTGCCGTCCTCCATGTGGCAGTTGACGACTTCCCCGCAGACGCAATTCGTCCGGATGACGTCCTCGGGCCTGCGCCCGAGCAGTTCGCCGCAGGCGCGATTGAAGATGCGCACCCGGCGGTCGGGATCGATCACCATAATGCCGTCGGTGGCCGACTCCAGAATGCGTTCATAGCGGGCGCGCACCTGCTCGGCATCGCCGTTGGGGAGAAAGAACAGGCCGACATACGGAAAGCCGCCGAGGTCCACGGGAGCGGCCACCAGATGCAGGCGTTCGGCGACCGGCGAGGGAAACTCCAGAACGATCCCGCCGCCCAGCACCACGGTCTCGCCCGCGAGCGCCCTGCCTGTGGCCTCGAGGATCCGATCGGCCCCGGTGCGCTCGGGGCAAATCCGCGTCAACACGCCCTTCAGCCGCCGCCCCAGATACTCCTCGGGCGCGATTCCCCACTGGGCCAGCACGCCGTTCCACTTCCGCACCACGAGGGCGTCGTCCACCGCGCAAAAGCCCATCCCGAGCGCTTCGAACAGCGGAGTTTCGACGAAAGAGGAGGGCTGGAGCTTTTCGACGCTCATTCACAAGCCTCGTGTAAACCGGTGCACCGGGACGATGCACAAACCTCGCCAGTTGTGCAACGGCGCAAAAGAACCGCGCCGCGTCTGCTGGCGCGTGGCCCGTTTCCCGTTGCGACATCGGAGGGGGCGGCGTGACGTGAGCCGACTCTTGCGAGCCGGTTTGCCGCTGGCCGCCAGGACATCGCTCGGCATGACATTCGACATCGTCAGACGCATGGCCGGGGCCGCCCGGCGGCCGGGAGCGGTGGCCGGTTTGTACCTCGCCGCGGCGCTCGCTCCTTGGTTTCTGCTCAATCAGCAGGAGAAACTCCGCTACACCGATGGTGTCGGGCTGCTCTGGCCCCTGTGGACGGTGCTGACGGGGCTCTACGCCCTCCTGTTGGGCGTTGTCGTCTGGCAGAACCTGTGGCCTCTCGCTGGCAGCGCATCCGAGCCCGCCGCACCGCCTCGCCCGAATCGCTGGCGCCGATGGGTGGGGGCGGCGGCCGTGCTTGTCCTGTTCGCCGTTCTGACGCCGTCGCTGCTGCGCTATGGCGACAAGGTGTGGCTCGACCCCGTTTCGGTGGCCGAGGCCGACATGGTCCCCCTTGTGGAGTCCGCGCTGCGCCAGTTCTGGGTGCTGCACCACACTCCGTATGCCCCACATGAAGTGGGGCACTGGTGGCTGTGGCTGACATTCATGCCGGGGTTGTGGCTGCCGTACTCGATTCCGTTCTTTCTGAGTGTTGATATCCGGACGTGGTGCATGGGGACGCTGGCGGCGGCATCGCTGCTGCTGTTCCTGCGGGGAGCGGGCGGCGCCGCGCAGTCGCGGCATTGGGCGACGGCGCTGGCCTGCGTGGCACCCGTGGCCGTGCCGTTCTTCCTGCTGTGGACCGAGACGTTCGGGGGCTTCCTGTCGATCCTGCATCTGGGTGGCTTCTGGCTGACACTGGTGCTGTGGTGTCTGGCCTTGCGGGCGGGGTCGCATTTCCTGGCGGGTGTGCTGTTCGCGTTCGCCGTCCTCTCGCGCCCGTACATGGTGGTGCTCGTGCCGTTCTACGCGGCGTGGTCGTTCAGGCATTGGCGCGAGAACCGCAGCGACGTCGTGCGCGCGTGGGCGGGAATGGTGCTCACGGGCCTCGTCGTGGCGTTTCCCTTTTTCGTCCACGATCCCAAGGCGTTTCTGGGTGGTGTGCTGAGCGGCTACGACATCCAGCTCAGCTACCACGTGTCGTCGAACCGGTGGGCGACGCACGGTTTTGGCTTCACCGGGTTGCTGCAGGAACTCGACGTGTTCGACTGGAAGATGCGGGTGGCACTGCTGCTGGAGGTGTTCTTCTTCGTGGCCGTGTGCCGCCGGATCCGCGATGCCCAGACGCTGCTGACGGCTTCGGCCGCGGCGCTGTTCCTGTTCCTCTGGTTCACAATCATTCCGTTTTTCTATACGTTCGTGGCCCCGCTGATCATCCTGGCGATGGCGGCGCCGTCGTTCGGGCCGGACCGCGTTTGCCCCGCCGCGCTGCCGCACGCGATGCGCCGCCGCTGGATTCTTGCGGTGGCCGTGACGTGCACCGTGCTGGTGGGCTTCTTCGTGCTGCGTCCGCTGTTCGACGTGCGCGAGCGCATCCCGTGGCTGGCACTCGACGGGACCGACAACCTCTTCGAGAGCAAGGAACTCCAGCAGGGCTTCGACGCGTATGGCTGGGTGGACAACACGGGCAGCAAAGAGCGCCGCGTCACGCTGCCCAACGCCTACTTCTCGCTCCCCGTGCGCGACCTGACACACCGGTTGCTCGTCGTGGAGTACGAATGCGCCACTCCGCGCGCCGACGGCTTCGTCGATGTCTGCGTCAACAACGAGTACCTGGGGAGTTACAAGCTCGACCAGCCTGGCCGCCAGACGGGCTACCTGCTCGTGCCGCGCAAGAACCTCTTCGTGGGTGGCAACCAGGTGCGGCTGCGCCTGCGGCGCGGTGCCGAGCACGGCACAGAGGACTTGCCGGACTACTTGGGCCTCTTGGTGTGGAAGGCCACCCTCGTGGAATACAAGATTTGAAACGGGCATTGTGAACCTGCCCATGGCGGGATGGGGCACACGCTCGAGCAACAAGTCACGAACAACGTCATCCGCCGCGAATCACCCTTGCAATCGGCCGGGTACTTGCTACTTCTACTCTTCCCACGGGCGTGTATGTCCGTGAGGTTTTCCTTTTGTGGGGCCGCCGGGTTTCGACGGGGGTCGACTGAAGGAAAGGTGATTCGGGTCGAGGATGGCTGTTGGCCTCGTTAAAATATCAGCCAACCAACAAATGTCGCCAACGTGGTTGACATCAACGGTGAGGTGGCTCTCGCAGCCTAACCTCGTCGGGGTTGGGCGCTGACCTGGCAACAGAATAGCGTTCCCGTTCTCCACCTGGGTTAAGTGGGGAGTTGACAGCCGGACAGACGGATGACATTCCGGAAAGACGGAAAAAGAGACGCTCCGGAGAGACGGGGTGACATTCGGGAAAGACTGAAAACCCTGCCGATGGGGCCCATCACCGGCTACACCCGTGAACGAGCTTTTCCAGAAGTGCCTTCGGACGGGGGTTCAACTCCCCCCGGCTCCACCATTTAGAAAAGACAAACCCGTCTCTCTGGGGTCATTCTCCGGGGTGACGGGTTTTCTTTTTCCCCTTGTTTCTAAAGGGTTTGCGCCCATTTCACATCTTTCCAAAGCACCCCTCCGCACCATCGATTCTCCCCATCTTCCAGCCTTTCTTTCTCTGTTTGGCCCCTGATTCTCTGTTTTCTCCGGACCAAGTCCGAAGCTCGTCCGGAAA
>JASGMJ010000023.1 GCA_030156535.1 Candidatus Sumerlaeota bacterium | reverse complement strand
CTTAGAGACCATCCGGAAAGTTCTTGCCGTTGTTCTCGGGGGGCGGCGAGGGGTCAAGGCCATGATGCCCAACCGACCCAGCTATCCAAGCGACATGACCGACGAGCAGTGGGAGGTCCTGTGCCCGCTCATCCCGCCCGCCAAGCACGGCGGCAGGCCGCGCCAGACCGACATGCGAGACGTCCTCGACGCCATCTTCTACCTGCTTCGCACCGGGTGCCAATGGGACGCCTTGCCCAGGACCTACCCGCCCCGCAGCACCGTCCATGACTACTACAGCGCCTGGCGCAAGGACGGCACGCTTGAGTCTATCCACGACACCCTGCGCGAGAACGTCCGGCGCAAGGCGGGACGAGACCCCCAGCCCACCGCCGCGATCATCGACAGCCAGTCGTCCAAGACGACGGAAAAAGGGGGCTCCTGCGCGGCTACGACGCAGGCAAGAAGGTGAGCGGGCGCAAGCGCCACATCATGGTGGACACCTTGGGCCTGCTGCTCGACGTGTGCATCACCGGGGCGGACTGGAGCGACCGCAAGGCCTCGGTGTTCCTGTTCCACGGGGCGGGCCAACGCTTCACGCAGCTCAAGCGCATCTTCGCCGACCAGGGCTACAGCGGCGACGGCCCCAGGCTGCTTGCCGAGGTGTTCACCGGCGCGGAACTGACCATCGTGCCGCGCCACCCGGGGCAGAACACCTTCGTCGTGCTGCCCAAGCGCTGGATCGTCGAGCGCACCTTCGCGTGGATCGTGCGCTGCCGCAGGCTGGCCAAGTACACGATCAGCAGTGCCAAGGCCATGGTGCAACTGGCCATGATTCGCCTCATGCTGCGAAGACTCGCCTAGCAGGGAGGCTTTCCGGATGGGCTCTTATATCTCCCAAGAATCTGGGTGGCACAGCGTCCTGTGCCACCCAAGTGACTAGCGGAGAGCGAGTGGGGTGATCGGGAGGCGACGCTACAAAATGCGTTCACGGGAGGTTTATGATGCGTCATGTCTCCATCACGAAAGCAAAGGACATCGAGCGTTGGGCTGAGTCGATCAGCGCTCGGTCCGAACTTCCGCGCCTAATCCGGCGCTTGGTCCTTGCGACCAACCACACCTGCGAGCAAATCAACTTCCCATGCGGAGAGCAGGTCCAGCGCCCCGGCTTCGACGGGCGATCTGATTGTCGTGCGGCGTCGACCTTTGTCCCGAAAGGTCAGAGCGTCTGGGAGATGGGCGTCACCGCTGACTCGAAGGGGAAGGCCGACAAAGACTTCTCGAAGCGGAACGCCGAGCTAACTTCTCGCTCGGACGCCTCCTTCATCTTCGTCACCCCGCGCCACTGGCAAAATAAGGACGAGTGGGAAAAGTCCGTCGGAGCGTCTTCCAATTTTTCGCTGGTTCGTGCCTACGACTGCAACGATCTGGAGCAGTGGTTGGAGACAGCGCCCGCCGTCGACCTCTGGTTCGCGGAGCAGATTGGTATCAAGCCGCAAGGTGCCTTGGACCTGGCAACTCACTGGAAGGGGGTGCAAGCGAGCACTAAGCCACCGCTTCCACCGGAAGTGTTTCTGTGCTCCCGAAAGGACCCCGTTCAGGATCTGGAGAAGTGGATTGAGGGTGGCCCCGGTGACCTTGCCTTCTCGGCGTACTCACCGGACGAGGTTTTGGACTTCTTTGCAGCTTGGGTCGCTTCCCTGCCCGAAGAGCGCCGGGAAGAACTCCAAGCACGAACCATCATCGTAACGAAGCCCGAAGCTTGGGAACATTACGCAGCGCGGCAGTTGAAGGATAGCCCGGGGCTTGTCCTCATCGCAAGCAGTCGCCTTAGCCTCGACCAAGGGATGATCGCTACCGCCGTTGCTAACGGACACCACGTACTGCTCCCGGTCAGAGGGATCGCTGACGAGCAACTCGGAAAGAGTCTGAATCGCTCCTACCAGTACGAACTTGAGGAGGCCTTGAAGAAGGGCGGTGTGGAGGTGGACATCGCGCACCGGACCGCTAAGGAATGCGGGGGCTCAACCTCGGTGCTGAAACGAATCTTGGCAAGCACGAGACATCGTGCTCGCCCGGAGTGGGCATCCGCCGCGACGCTTCGCGGTCTCGTGCGTCTTGTTATGGCTGGTTCATGGGATGAGAGTAACGCAGCGGACCGCGTGATGATCGAGAAGTTGACGAGCAAGCCCTATGCTGAAGCCGTATTACCAATTCAGTCATTGATCGACGCGGAGGAAGCTCCCTTTCTGACCGTTGGCACGACGTTGAGTCAGGCGACGAGGCAGCCACTTTGGGAGCTGGTGCTCCCGCTCGTCACTCCCGACGACATCGCAGCATTCAAATCCGTCTGCATGGAAGTGCTTGGGGAGATCGATCCGACCCTCGAATTGAAAGAGGAAGAACGATGGTTCGCTTCGATCAAGGGTATTCAACACAAGTATTCAAAGTCTCTGAGGAAGGGGATGGTGGAGACACTCGCGCTGCTGGGCGCTGGGGATGCAAATTCCAGCAACGCCACCATAAGAGAGTTCGCGGGTCACGCACACGCGATCGTCCGTGACCTCCTCGACGAGACAGGCCTGCAACAGTGGCTCTCTCTGGAACCCTTCTTCCAGCTGCTGGCCGAGGCTGCACCCGACACCTTCCTTTCAGCACTTGAGAAAGACCTTCGACGCGATTCTCCGCACTGCCACGCATTCTTCACCGACTCTAAGGACAAGGACAGCTTCTTTTCGCACAGTGCCCATACCCAGCTCCTTTGGGCGCTGGAGTGCGTCGCCTGGAGCCCGAAGTTTCTGACGCGAGCGGCACTGATCCTCGCCCAACTTGCAGAGTCAGATCCCGGCGGTCGCCTCGCCAACCGTCCCGCAGGCTCCCTTCTGAGCCTCTATCGCGCATGGCATCCGGAGACGGCAGCGACTATCGACAAGCGAATCGAGAGCCTGCGAACAGTGACCGAACGCTTTCCAGAACCGGGGAAAGCCCTTTTGGTTGGCCTCCTGCCGGGCCAGCACGATTGGTGCATGAACAACCCGCGTCCTTCGGTGCGCACATGGCATCTCGAAAGGACACCGCTGACGAACCGTGACGTCGCCCAAATGCACTTGGAGGCCTATCGCCTGCTCCTGGCGAGGACGGTATGGGACCCCCAAGCGATCCTGCTCCTCTTGGAAATCTATCCGCAGCTTTCTGATGCCGATGCCCTTGGATTTGAGCAGCGCATGCGCGAGATCGCCAGCTCCGAGACACCAGAAGACGTCCGGGCCGAGATCTGGGAAGGGACTATGGCGATCGTCCGACGTCATCGCGCGTTTCACGATGCGAAGTGGGCGATGGCGAGGGAACAAGTGGATGCCCTGGAAGAACTGGCAGCCCTGTTTGCCCCAACGGATGCGGTGTTTCTCGGTAAGCACCTCTTCGAAAGTGATGCGCTGTTTCGAATCGAAGATCCTGACAACGACAGTGCCGAAAACTTCGAGCGACGCAGTAAGATCCTTGAGGAAAAGCAGGTAGCGGTGTTGAAGGACTTGATCGCCTCTGGGGGGAGCGAAGCAGTTATTCGCCTGATCGATGAGGTCGAGGAACCAAACACAGTGGGGTTCTTGTTGGGCCGAGACCAATTGGTGCCACTCTCGGTGATTCTGCCAGCGGCACTCGACACGGAATCCGCAAAGAGACGCTCTGCTGCTTCTGCATACGTCAATGGGTTGCGTGTAAGCACAGGCACTGGGTGGATCGACGCACTCGACTTCGGGGAATGGACCGAAACCGCTACTGTAAACCTCTTGCTCGCGCTTCCGATGGAAAAGGCTACGTGGGATCGCGTTGCCGGGTTTGCGGAGGGTATTCAGAAGTCGTATTGGCAGCAATGCGGAGGGCTTCTTTTCGCCCGAGACGCTGACTTTCAACTCGGAAATGAGCTACTCCTTGCCAACGGCAGGGCCGACGCCGTGGTCCATAACCTCGGCATGCACTCGCGAAAGTCTCCCCTGGACTTAGGAATCGCCACACAGGCACTCGAAGCCCTGCGCTCAGGATCGGCTTCTGGGGAAATCGATGCGCAGCGCATAGGGGCCATCCGCTACGAGATTCAGGAGCTGTTTCAGTGCCTTCAGCATTCGGAGGGTCGTGATAGAGCGACGCTCGCCGGACTTGAGTTCGCCTTTCTCCCGTTCCTCGACGGTCACGGCGCTGCACCTGAGACACTGCACGAGATGATGGCCGAAGACCCCGGGTACTTTCTTGATGTGTTTCGACTTGCTTACGGCCTGCCCAAGGTCGAAGGCAGCGACGACATTGAACCAGTATCAGATGAGGAGAGGGGGCGTGCCCTCCAGGCGCACCGACTTCTACACTCCTGGCGACGAATCCCCGGCATAAGGGATGGCGCAGTCGACCGAAGTGTCCTGCTAGCGTGGGTCGAGGCTGTGCGGGGAACCGCAAAGGAATGGGGATGCCTCCCCCTTTGCGACTCGTACTTGGGGGAGGTGCTTTCCCATGCCCCTGCGGACGAGGACGGGTATTGGCCGTGCGCCGCTGTTTGCGAACTGATGGAGCGACTTAGTTCGCCTGAACTCGAAAACGGGATGATGGTAGGCATTAGTAACCAACGTGGCGTGTATAGAAAAGCACTGTACGAGGGGGGCGATCAGGAGCGAGCACTAGCCGCATCAAAACGAGCCATGGCGGAGAGGATCGAATCCAAGTACCCAAGGGCCGCACGCGTCCTTCACATGGTCGCCGACAGCTATGACCACTCGGCGACACGCGAGGACGAGCGGAGACGCTGGGACTGACCTCAAATGATCCTGGAGGAACCACCCATGAAGGCCCACATCTACGAAATCAGCCGACCGAATAGCCAGGACGCTGCGCGGCGAGAGGACATGCTCGCCAAGCTGGAAGAGGAGCGCAACTTCCGTTTCTTCGGGTACAAAGCGCTACGTGAAGCGGTCGTCATGGAGACGCAAAGAGCAGGCGCTGGTCACCCACACCTAATACGGTCATTCGCCTCGCCCGCCGTGAACAAGCAGGAAGAAGCCACGCGAAGGTAGGCGACCATCGAACTGCTCCTTTGCCAAATCAAGGTGCAGGACTCTACTTCGCGGTGGAACAGCTTTTGGGGGTCAAGTCAGTTAGGTCAAAACTGCCCCTCCCTTGAAATGGAACGCTGACGCCCTACTCTGCGGCGGCAAACCTCGATTCGGGTTCGATGTTCATCCGCATCCTTTCCGGACGTAGACGCTCCGTGTTGTCCTTATGGGTTGCGCTCCTTGCCCGAGTGGGCGTTCGATGGTTGCCGCGCGGCGGTAGGAATTCCGGCGGAGATGCCGCCGGAGTAGAGAGGATTTGCGTGTGCAATTGCCAATGATTATCCAAGGGGGAATGGGAGTCGCCGTTTCGGACTGGCGTCTGGCGCGGGCGGTCTCGCGCGAAGGGATGCTCGGTGTGGTGTCTGGGACGGCGCTGGAGCAGGTTGTGGCGCGGCGCCTGCAGATGGGCGATCCCGGCGGTCACATGCGCCGTGCGCTCGCGCAGTTTCCCCATCAGCCCACCGTGGAACGCATTCTGGCGCGGTACTTCGTGCCCGGCGGCATTGCCGACGATGCCCGCATGACGACGCCACCGATGTGGCGCGTCGATGCACCGACGGATCTGTTGGCACTGACGGTGGCTTCGAGTTTCGCGGAGGTGTGGCTGGCGCGCGAGGGGCACGACGCTCCGGTGGGCATCAACGCGCTGGAGAAGATCCAGTTGCCGAATCTGGCCACGCTGTACGGGGCGATGCTGGCGGGCGTGGATGTGGTGCTGATGGGCGCGGGCATCCCGGCCCAGATTCCGGGGATTCTCGATACTTTTGTGCATCACGGCGTGGCGCGGATGCGCATTGCCGTGGATGGCGATCCGGCCGACCGGGTGACGGAGTCGGTGCTCGATCCGCGCGCGTTGTTCGGCGATGCGGTGGGCGAGCCGTTGCGGCGCCCGTTTTTCCTGCCGATTATTTCGTCGAATACGCTGGCGCAGGCGCTGCTCAAGCGCGCGACGGGGAAGATCGACGGTTTCATCGTGGAGCACCACACGGCGGGCGGGCACAATGCGCCGCCGCGCGGGCACAGCCCTCTGAACGATCGCGGCGAACCCGTCTACGGCAACCGCGACAGTATGGACTTCGCCAAGCTGCACGCTCTGGGCATTCCGTTCTGGCTCGGCGGCGGCACGGCCAGCCCCGAACGCCTGGCAGCGGCGCGCGCCGTCGGTGCCCAGGGCATCCAGGTGGGGACGGCCTTTGCCTTCTGCAACGAATCGGGGGTGATGCCGGAGTTGCGCGCCGCGGTGCTGGAGAGCGTTCGCGCGGGCACGGCCGACGTGTTCACCGATCCGCTCGCCTCCCCCACCGGGTTCCCGTTCAAGGTCGTCCGCCATCCGGACACGGTCTCCGAGCCGGAATGCTATCTGCGGCGCGAGCGCATCTGCGACGGCGGGCATCTGCGCCACATCTTCCGCAAGGAGGACGGCACGCTGGGCTATCGCTGTCCCGCCGAGCCGGAGAAGGACTACGTCGCCAAGGGTGGCAGCGCGGAGGAAACCGTGGGCCGCAAGTGCATCTGCAACGCGCTGATTGCCACCGTGGGCCTCGGCCAGCGGCGCTCCGGCGGGCAACGCGAGCTGCCGATCGTGACGGCGGGCGACGACCTGCTGCAACTCATCCGCGCCTTCCCGGCCACCAAGGACGGGTACTCGGTGCGCGACGTGCGCGACTACCTGATGAGTGAGGTGCCAAGCCCGGCGCCAACAAGCAGCTGATCACGCCCAGCAGCGGGTGACCGGAATCGTGCACGATGGCTCCTCTGAGTCCTGACCCTTGACTCCTGCCGCCATGGTATGCGGATGGGCGATCCCTTCCGCATGCCATGCAACCGAGCTGGCGAGGAGATTGCTACTCCCAAGTGGCCTCTCCGGTGTTGCGTGGGGGATGTTGTCTCCTGCAAGGCGTGCATTCGAGTTGCCAAACCGGCCTTCATCCTCACCCCGTCCTTTGAAACAAAGAGCCTTTCATGAGAAAAACCGCCCTTGTATCGTTCATCATCCTGCTCGCAGTGGCGGGTGGAATCCTGGGCTGGCGTGTCTACGCGAAGCTGTCGGTTCCCGTGGAGGAGCGCCAGCGCCCCCTGGGCTCGGTGGCGGTGGAGGTCAGCCCCATCACGCGGGGAAGCATCAAGGAGGTGCGCCGCCTGACGGGAACGTTGACGGCGGCGCGGCAGGGCGATGTGGCACCCAAGATTTCCGGGCGGATCGAGGAGTTGAGCGTCGATCTCGGCGACAAAGTGTCACGGGGCGACCTGATTGCGAGGCTCGACAGCGACGAACTTGAGCAGGCATACCTCGAAGCCAAGTCCGACCTCGAAGTTGCCAAGGCGAACCTTGAGAAGGCGCGCTCCGAGGAACAGCAGGCACGGCGCGAATACGATCGTATCGCCAAGCTGGCGGAACGTCAGGTCGCTTCGGAATCCGACCGGGACAACGCGGAACTGACGTGGAACGTGCGACAATCCAACGTCCGTGTGTCGGAGGCGCAGGTCGAGCAGCAGCAGGCCGCGGTGCGAACGGCTGAGATTCGGCTCTCCTACGCGGAGATTCACGCGGAGTGGGGTGACGACGGTTCGGTGCGCTCGGTGGCGGAGCGGCATGTGGAGCCCGGTGAGCTGGTCTCGCCGAACGAGCCGATTGTGACGCTCGTGGACTTGTCGGTGCTCAACGCCGTCCTCTATGTAACTGAACGGGACTATCCCAGTTTTCGTCTGAACCAGGAAGTGGAGGTCCATGCCGAGGCGTTTCCGAATCGTGTCTTTTCCGGAAAAGTAACCCGCATGGCGCCACGCTTTCAGGAGTCCTCGCGGCAGGCACGCATCGAAGTCGCCGTCCCCAATCCCGATGAGATTCTGAAACCCGGGATGTTCGTGCGTGCGAGCGTGTTGTTGAACGAGAAAACGGACGTGGTGCTGGTGCCGGCGCGCGCGGTGGTCGTGCGCGACCGCCAGAACGGCGTCTACATCGCCGACCGGGCCGCGGGCACCGCCCGGTACGTTCCCGTGGTGACGGGAATTGAGCAGAACGGAATGATTGAAATCGAATCGCCCGCGATCGAGGGCGAGGTGGTGACGCTGGGGCAGAACCTGATCGATGAGACGACGCCGCTGACTTTCGTGGAGGCGGAGCGGGAAACGCAGCCGGATGACGCTGCCACAACGACGGCCAATGCCGCTGGAGAAGGCTGATGCGCCTGGCAGGCCACACCGTCCGTCGTCCGGTGATGACGACCATGTTCACGCTGATCGTCATCGTGCTGGGCACGGTGGCGCTGACGCGTCTTCCCATCGATCTGATGCCGGAAGTCACGTATCCGACGCTCTCCGTCTCGACGAGCTATGGCAACGCCAGCCCCGAGGAAATGGAGACCCTGATAACCGAGTACATCGAGGAGGCGGTCTCCGCCGTGCCCGGCGTGGAGGAAGTCACGTCCGAGTCCGGCGAGGGAAGCAGCAATGTCCGGATTCGGTTTGCCTGGGGAACGGACCTCGATGTCGCCTCGAACGATGTGCGCGACCGCATCGACCGGATACTCGACGATTTGCCGGACGACGCGGAACGCCCCCAGTTGAGGAAGTTCGACGTTGCCGCGTTCCCCATCGTGGTTCTCGGAGTTTTCAGCGATCTCGATCCTCTTGAGCAGCGCCAACTCGTCGACGAGCAGGTGCAGTACCGCATCGAGCAGATCGTCGGCGTGGCTGCAACGGACGTGTGGGGCGGGCTGGAGCGCGAGGTGCAGATCAACCTCGACTACGAGAAGATCAAGGCGCTCGCCATTCCGCTCGACCAGATTCTGCAGCGCCTTCGCGAATCCAACATCAACCTGCCGGCCGGAACGATCGAGCGCGGCAATACCGACGTCACGATCCGGACGCCCGGCGAATTCAGGAACCTCGGGGAAATTGCCTCCACCATCGTGGCTTTCCGCGAAGGGGCACCCATTCAGTTGGGGCAGATCGCCAGCATCGAGGATACCCACGCCCGGGTGTCGCGCATCGTTCGCATCAATGGCAAGCCCGGCATCCGCCTCGCCGTGCGAAAGCAATCGGGAACGAACACCGTTGAAGTAACAGACCGCGTTCTCAGTGAAGTCGAAAAGCTCAACACGGACTTCCCCCAACTGAACATCGTCCCGGTCATCGACACCTCTCAGTACATCCGCCGCTCCATTTCGAACGTGCGCAGTTCCGTGCTGATCGGCGGCATTCTCGCGATCGTGGTGCTTTTCCTTTTCCTGGGCAGCATCCGCAGCACGCTTGTGATCTCGCTGGCGATTCCCATTTCGATCATCGCCAGTTTCGCCCTCATGTATTTCTGCGGGTTCACGCTGAACCTCATGACGCTCGGCGGACTGGCACTTGGCGTCGGCATGATGGTGGACAACTCCATCGTTGTGCTGGAGAACATCTACCGCCTGAAGCAGGAGGGAGCGCCTCCGGAGGAAGCGGCCATCCATGGTGCGGACGAAGTTACTGCGGCGATTATCGCCAGCACGCTGACGACGCTCGTCATCTTCCTCCCCCTTCTTCTCATCGAGGGCATTTCCGGCGTGCTTTTCGGCCAGCTTGCCTACGTCGTTGCCTTCTCGCTGGTGTGCTCGCTCGTGGTGGCGATCACGCTGGTTCCGATGCTGGCCGCGCGTCTGCTGTCGTTTGGTGATTCGAAGCGCCCCGGGCTTCTCGTTCGCCTGTCCACCTTTGCGTTCAAGGGTTTGGAGACGCTCTACGGCGACTTCCTGGATCTTTGCCTGAAGCTTCGCTGGCTGGTGATGCCGCTGGTGGTGGGGCTGTGCGCGGCGAGCTTTCTGCTGGTTCCGAAAATCGGGACGGAGTTCCTGCCGCCGTCGGACGAGGGCGAGGTCCGTGTTGACGTTGAGATGGAAGTGGGAACACGGCTGGAACTGCTCGAAGACACGATGCTCGAGATCGAGAAGATCGTCACGGCGGAGGTTCCCGAGGCGCGGCACACGGTGGTTCAAATGGGGGCGTCATCGTGGCGTCCAGGCGGTGCCTCGACCGGGAATATCCAGGTCGCCATCGGACCCGCGAAGGATCGCACCCGTTCGAGCGAGGATATCGCCAACGCCCTGAGGTCAAAGCTGCAGGGCATTCCCGGCGCGAAAGTCACCACGCGGGCCTCGCGGGGGCTGCGCGTTCTTCGCCTGGGCCAGGGCGACAACGACATCGAGATCGACATCTACGGCTTCGACTTCGCGGGGCTCGATGAGCTCGCCGCCCGCGTGCAGGAGGGAGTCGCAACGATTCCGGGCATCACCGACGTGGAAGTCAGCCGCGAAGCAGGCGTTCCGCAGGAAGTCATCCGGATCGACCGCGAACGCGCGGCCGACCTTGGCCTCACGATCAATCTCGTCGCGCGGACTCTGGAAACAGCCCTCTCGGGTTCGCGCGCCGGAAACTACCGCGAGGCCGGCGACGAGTACCGCATCCTCGTCAAACTGAGCGAAGCGGAAAAACTTTCGATCGAGGACGTTCTGGACCTGACGATCTCGAACAGCAGCGGCGAACCCGTCGTGCTGCGCAACGTTGTCTCCATCGAGCCAGCCCTCGGGCCGCAGGTCATTGAACGCAAGAACCAGAAGCGCCTTGCCGTCGTGGAGGCCAACTATGCCGACCGCGATCTTGGCGAGATCGCCGCCGACATTCAGGATGCCATTCGCCAGATTCCCCACTCCGAGCAATACCAGATCCTCATCTCCGGCGATTACGAGGAGCAGCAGAAGTCCTTCCGCGACCTGATGATCAGCCTGCTCGTGGCGATTGTTCTCGTCTATATGGTGCTCGCCTCGCTCTACGAATCCCTGATCGATCCTCTTGTCGTGATGTTCTCCGTCCCGCTGGCGGCCATCGGCGTGCTCGTGACCCTGTTCCTGACGGATACGACATTCAACAACCAGTCCTTCATCGGCTGCATCATGCTCGGGGGGATTGTGGTGAACAACGCGATCCTGCTCGTGGATCAGACGACAGAACTGCGCACGCATCACGGCTACGGCCTTCGGCCGGCGATTGTGGAAGCAGGACGCCGCCGCCTCCGTCCGATCCTGATGACCACGCTGACGACGGTTCTCGGGCTGTTGCCGCTGGCACTGGGAATCGGAGAGGGAGCCGACCAGCAGGCGCCGCTCGCCCGCGCCGTCATTGGCGGCCTCGCCAGCTCAACGCTCATCACGCTCGTCTTCATCCCCATTGTTTACAGCCTCGTCCACGGCAGGCTCCGTTCGCAGCCTGCGGCGGATGCCTCCACCTCGCCACCCGCGGACGCCATGGAGAGCAAATCGTGACCTCCCCACAATGCCACCCGGCAATCCTTCTGACTTTGCTGTGCGCGCTACTGGCGGCATGCAGCCACACCCCGCGCTTCACGCCGGCGGACGTCCAGCCCCCCGCGAGCCTGCAAGCACTGCTCGACGACGCCGATGTGCATCGCGCTTCCCGCCACGATCCTCTCTCGCTCGACCAGCCAACGTCACTGACACTGACGCGCGATGGAGCGATCCTGACGGCGGTCGCACGCAATCGCTCCCTTGCCGTGGAACGATTCAACCCGCTGATCGCGGAGACGTCCATCGGCGAGGCGCGCGCCGCTTTCGACCCAACGCTGCTGGCCACTCTCTCCGCAGGGCGGAGCATCGAGCAACTCGGCGGCTCCCGTTTCTCCTCCTCCTCCAGCCAGAATTCGAGCACCTCACGCGATATCACCGGGGAGGTGCGCGCAGAGAACACGTTCGCCACGGGAACCGAGGTTTTTCTGTCCGGTGGACTGGATCGTTCGCGGACCAGCTTCACCTCCACGGAACACGCGGGGAACTGGTCGCTGGGCGTGACGCAGTCGTTGCTGCGGGGAGCCGGGACATCGGTCAACCTGGTCGAACTGCGTCAGGCCCGCAATGACACGGCCATCGGGATGCACCAGCTCCGCGACTTCGTCCTCGAGCTGGTGCGCCAGGTCGAGGTTTCCTACTGGGACCTGGTGCTGGCGTATTCGACGCTTGAAATCCGCGAGTTTTCGGTGCGTCTCGCGCGGGAGCAGTTGCGGCTGAACGAAATCTACCTTGAGGTGGGCAAGGGGGTGGCGGGGGACGTGACTTCCGCCCGGGCGGCGCTGGCAAGCCGCGAGGCAGACCTGATCGATGCGCGGGCAGAGGTGCGCCGCCGGACGATTCTGTTGATGCGCCTCCTGAATCCTTCCGAAGCCGAACACTATGCGGTCACTCTCAATCCGCTGGACCCGCCGGACGTCGAGGAGGTGGTCCTCGACCCCAGCCTGAGCATGAAACTCGCCGAGCTCTACCGGCCGGATCTGGCGGAATCGAAACTCCGCATCGCCAACGGCGACCTGGAGCTGATTCGTACGCGCAATGGCCTCCTGCCGCGCCTGGACTTTTTCGCCACCTATGGCCGCACCAGCCTCGGACTGGACTTCAGCGGGGGCGTCGAGTATCTGGACGATACGGACTACGACAACTACGAGCTGGGCCTGGACTTTGAAGTGCAGCCGCTGAACCGCGCGGAGCGGGCCCGCCAGCAGCGCGCCGAGTTCGAACTGGCCCAGGCCGAGGCCGCCGTCGCGAATCTCGAACAACTGATCGATGCACAGGTCCAGGAGGCGGCCGTCGAAGCCCGCCGCCAGTGGGAGCGCATCGGAGCCACTGCCACAACGGTGGCAGCCCGGGAGGAGGAGTTGCGCGCCGTCCGCGAGGAGTTTGATGTGGGTCTGGCCACGACCCTGGACGTCCTCGCCGTTCAGGAACGCCTGGTGCAGGCACGCCTGGACGCTGCCACGGCCAAGGTGCGCTATATTGAAGGGCTGACGGAACTGTACTGGCGCGAGGGGACCCTGCTTGAGCGCCGGGGAGTCGGTGTGGACGCCCCGCCCCCGGGAGCGCTCTGACCCGAAAACACGGCTCCTCCTTGGATGAGTACCCTTTTCATTTGCAGTCCATGGGGTCCGAACATAAGCTCTCCTCCTAGTTTGTGTTATTCCGCAGGAGGGCCATAACGGCCCTGGCGCTGGGAAGTGTCATGAGCCGAGAGGTTGAACGGGAAAAGCAGGGGCACGCTGGAACCGGCGATGCCAAGGCAGCAGCCCCTCAGAATCGCGGGGAGTCCTCCTCCGAGATTACCGAATCCACTACGCTCAACAACCTACTGCGTCCGGCCTCTGGCGTCTTCGAATCGCGCCTGTTCCGCCCCGTGCTTATCTGCCTGACGGGCAGCCAGCGCGGCCAGCGCCGCTCCCTGACGGGCGCCACCATCGTCATTGGCCGCAGCATGGGCTGCGAGTGGCAGCTCGAAGACACCGCCGCCTCGCGCCAGCACGTCAGGATCGAGTACGAGAACTTCAAGTCGTCGAGTGAAATGCCCCGCTGCTTCATCACGGACATGGGCTCGCGCAACGGCACGCAGGTCAACGGGCACGAAATCAACGGGCGCACCCCGCTGCGCGAACGCGACCGCATCCTGATTGGCTCCACGGTCATCGGCTTCTTTGTGCGCGACGAGGGCGAGTTGCGCCACGACGAGTCGCTCTATCTTTCGGCCACCAGCGACGTGCTCACCGGCCTGGACAACCGCCGCCAGTTGCGCGTCCACCTGCGTCACCAGCTTGCCCGTGCCCGCCGCCAATACCGCCCTGTTTCCTTTCTGCTGCTCGACCTCGATCACTTCAAGAACATCAACGACCAGTTTGGCCACGACGTCGGCGACGAGGCGTTGCGCCACATTGCGCAAGTCCTGCGCAATGGCGTGCGCGAGGGCGACCTCGTGGCGCGATGGGGCGGCGAAGAGTTCGCCATCTGCCTGCCGGAGACCGACATCCGCGAAGGCGCCATGCTGGCCGACCGTATCCGCCACTCAATCGAGATCACGCCGCTGGAAGTCGATGGGCATGAAGTCCGAATGACGACCAGCATCGGCGTCACGGCCTACCGGCCCGGGGATGGGGCCGATTCGCTCTTCCAGCGCGCCGACCACATGCTCTATCAAGCCAAGGAAAAGGGCCGCAACCGCGTGGAAATTGACGCCGGCGACGAGGAAATCCACCTCGATCCGCTCTAGCCCGGGAAGGCACTCGTGCCCCTGCGTCTCGTCATCGGCCCTGCCGGCAGCGGCAAGACCCACTGGTGTCTGGAGGAAGTCCGCCGTCTCTCCGCTGCGGACCCCGACGGCCCGCCCCTGATTCTTCTCGTCCCCGAACAAGCCTCCTATCAGACCGAGCAGGCCTTCCTGCGCGGCCCACTCGCCGGAACGATTCGCGTCCGCGTCTTCTCCTTCGCCCGTCTCGCCCAATGGGTTTTCTCTCTGGCCCCCGCCTCCCCGCGCCCCCGCCTCGGCGACATCCATCGCCGCGTCCTGGCCACGTCCATCATTGCCAACCTGCGCCGCTCCCAGGAAGGCGGCCTTCTGCACGTGCGCAGCATCGAACAAAGCGCCGCCGATTTCCTTGCCGAAATGAAGCAGTTCCGCGTCACGGCCGCCTCGCTGGCCGATCTGGCTCAAGAGGCACAAGCGGACGATCCGCGCCTCGCGCGCAAGCTGGAAGACTTGGCACTCGTGGCGCGCGAATACGAGAATCGCGTCCACGACCGCTTTGAGGATCCCGAGGACACTCTCGCCTCGCTCAGAGGCCGGCTCACCCACCTCGACGCCCTTCAGGGGGCCCGCGTCTACCTCGATGGCTTCTACGGTTTCACCCCCGTGGAGCTGGAGGTGCTGCGCGGCCTGATGGCGCGGTGCTCCGAGACAGTCGTGACCCTGCTTACCGACCCCGAGCGCTTCGCCGCCGTCCGCAACGGCGCGCCCCCGCTCTCCTCCTCGCGCACCTACCCCACCGAGGAGACGTTGGAGCAGCTCCTCGCCCTGGCCGCCGACGACGGCATTGCGCTGGCGGAGCCCGTGGTGCTCGCGGGGCCGGCGCGGCGCTTTGCGAGTTCGGGGCTGAAGTCCCTGGAAGCGCGCTTCCTCAAGCTCCAGCCGCCGGTGCCCGGAGAACCGCCAGCACCCGCCGGACTGCGCCTGCTGAATGCGGCCGACGCACGCGATGAAGCCCGTCTGGCCGTCGAGCAGATCGCCGACTGGCGTGCGGCCCACGGGTGGCGCTGGGGCGAGATGGCCATCGTCACCCGCTCGCTGGAGGACTACGCCCAGCCACTCGACGAGTTTCTCCGCGCCTTCGGCGTCCCGTTCTTTCTCGACCGCCACGAGCCGCTGGCGACCCACCCGGTCATTCAGGGGACGCTCGCCGCGCTCTCGGCCGTTATTGGCGGCTATGGGACAGACGCGATTCTGGAGTTTGCGAAGTCCGGGCTCTACCCGTGGGACATCGACGCCGTGGCGCGGCTGGAGGAATACGCGCAGACGTGGCCGCCCGGCCGCGAGCGCTGGCTGGCAACCCGCGACTGGCAGCCGCCGCCGGGACGCTCGCCCTTCGAGGATGCCGAGCCCCTGGAAGCCGATGAGGCCCGGATGCGCGAACTCGATGCGCTGCGCCGCGCCATCCTCGCTCCCCTGCTGGAACTGGACGAACGCCTGACGGCGGCGCGCGACGGCGACGGGACCAGCGCCGCACCGGTCGTGGCGGCGGTCTGCGACTTCCTTCGCGCCGGAGTTCCCGAGCCGGACGAGGGCACGCTGGCAGTGCTGCAGGAAGTGGGCGCGCTGTTTGATGCGCTGATCGAGGCGGCGGGGACGGAGCACTTCGAGGACGAGGTGCTGCTGGAGTTGATCCGCGAGGCGCTCGGCAGCCTGACGCTTCCGCGCATCCCCCCGGCCGTCGATCAGGTGATCTGTGGCCAGGCCGACCGCACGCGCCTGCCCGCCGTGAAGGGCGTGGTGGTGCTCGGGCTCGCGGAGGGGCACTTTCCGATGCCGGGAGGGAATGCGTCGCTGCTGACCGATCGCGAGCGCGACCTGATCCACCGCATGGCGGGCTCGCGGCGGGGCCGCGACGTGCGGGCCTCGGCCCGGCGTTTGTTCCAGCGCGAAGGCTTCTTTGCCCTGGTGGCGATGACGCGCGCGTCCGACGCGCTGACGCTCGTGCGGCCATTGTCCGGCAGTGGCGGCGAGGCGCTGGCCCGCTCGCCCTACTGGGAGGAAGTCCGCCGCCTCTTCCCGGCGCTGGCCGAGGAGGATCCCCCGCCCGCGTTGTCGCCCGGCCGCGTGCGCCGCGGCAGCGAAGCCGCCGCCGTGCTCTGCCGCGACGTGTTCGCGACAACCGAGCGCGGCGCGCTCCCCCCGCCGGCGCCCCTCACCGTTCTCCTGCCCGGCTTGCCCGAGCGCGAGCAGCCCGGTGCCGCCGCCGTTCTGGCAACGGCCGCGCGCCGCAACGACGCCCGGCTCGACCCCGAACTTGCCCGCGCGTTCATCGGAGACGAACTGCGCACCAGCGTCTCCGCACTCGAGAGTTTTGCCGCCTGCCCGTTCCAATACTTTATGCGCAGCATGATCGCCCCGCAGGTTGCCCCCGGCCCCGCCGTCACCGCCGCCGACATCGGCAATCTCGCGCACGCCGTTCTCAAGGCCATCGCCGACGAGTTGCGCGAACGCGGCGCCGGGTTCGGTGCGCTCGTCCCGGATGAAATCGACGGCGTCGTGCACGAGGCAATGGAGCGGCCGCTCAGGCGCCTGGAAGACGCCGGGCTCTTCAAGTCGCGCCGCGAACGGGCGATGGCCGAACTGCTGCGCAAACAACTCGTCACGCTCGTCGCGTTCCTCGCCGACGCCGCCGTCGGGCTCGGCGCACGAACCCTCCACGCCGAAGTGCGCTTTGGCCCACGCGGCGCGCTGGCCGGTCCACGCATTTCCGTGCCCCTTGCCAGCGGCGAAATCATCGACGCCGTGCTGCGTGGGCAAATCGACCGCGTCGATCAGTGGACGGCGCCGGACGGGTCCACGTGGCTCGCCGTACTGGACTACAAACTGACGGAACGCAAAATGGACTGGGCCGCCGCGGCCGACGGGATGAGCCTGCAACTTGCCGGCTATCTTCTCGTGCTGGGCGAGAACGCGGAAGCCTTTGGGGGGGAGGCGGAGCACCCGCCGGAAATCGCCGGTGCGTTCTACGTTCCGGTGCTCTCGAAGGATGACAAGGCGCGCAAGTTTCGTGGCGTCGCACCGCTCTCCGCCTTCGATGCGCTGGAGCTCGGTGCCTGTGGCGCGGGCGCGCGGGAGCTTCTCTCCGGTGATCCCAAGGCCGCCGAGAAATCGCCCTCGCGTGGCGACGTGCTCTCCGATGCGCAATTCGCGGAAATGATGCAGGCCGCACGCAAGAGCATCGCCCGGCACGCGCGCTCCATTGCTTCTGGCGAGATCGCCGTGAACCCCGCCGTCCTGCGGCGCACGCCGCCCTGCGGCTACTGCGACTTCCAGGCCGCTTGCCGGCTCGACTACTCGATGAACTCCCGGCGCTCCGTCCCTGCTTTTCGCCAGGCCGACGCCATCAACAAGTGGCTCGGGCCCGCGGGAGAGTAATGCCTTCCCAACGACTCAGCGCTTGAAGCGGAGCAGGCAGACAGGGCAGCCGCAAAAGAACTGGCGCCCCGAGGGACGCCAGCTTGCGAGGAACAACTCAACGGACTCACCGCATTCAGGACGCCGGTTTTCCCGTTTCGTTCTCGAGGTAGAATTTCCAGCTTTCAATTTCGTACTTGGTATCAGCACCACGGCTGGCGAGTGCCTCGGCGAGGCGCATCGCGATCTGGCGATTCGTAATCAACGGCACGTTGAAATCCACCGCCGTGCGCCGAATGATGTAGTCGTTTGTCAGTTCGTCTTCCTGGAAGTTCTTTGGAATGTTGATAACGAGATCAACCTTGTGTTCCTTGATGTAGTCGATCGTCTTCGGCTCGCCCTCTTCGAGCGGCCACGCGAGCACCGTGGCCTTGATGCCATTCTGCTCCAGGAAGCGCGCGGTGCCGCCCGTGGCGTAGATGCGGACTCCGCTGCTCGTGAAGGCCCGGACGGCTTCGAGCATTTCGCTCTTCGATTCCACCGGCCCCGATGACAACAGCACCGACTTGATCGGGAACTTGTAGCCGACCGAAATCAGCGCCTTGATGAATGCCTCGTGGAAGTCCTTGCCGAAGCATGCGACCTCGCCCGTCGATGCCATCTCCACACCCAGCGTCGGGTCGGCACCCTCAAGGCGCGTGAACGAGAACTGCGGCGCCTTGACGCCAACATGGTCGAGTTCGAAGAGCGAGAATTCTTCCTTCGCCACGTACTTGCCCATGATGACGCGAATCGCTGCTTCGATGAAGTTGCGGTTCAGCACCTTCGAGACAAAGGGGAAACTGCGCGAGGCGCGCAGGTTGCACTCGATCACCTTCACCGCGTTGTTCTTCGCGATGAACTGAATGTTGAAGGGGCCGTTGATGTGCAGGCGCTTGGCGATGCGCTCGGAGATCGATCGGATCTGCCGGATCGTTTCGAGGTAGGTGCGCTGGGGCGGCAGGACGAGCGTCGCATCGCCGCTGTGCACGCCGGCGTTCTCGACGTGTTCCGAGATGGCATAGCACACGATCTCGCCCTTGCGTGCCACGGCGTCGAACTCAATTTCCTTCGCGTTCTCCAGGAACTTGCTGATGACGGTGGGGAACTCCTGGGAGACGCGCGCGGCCTTGAGCAGATACTTGTCGAGTTCGCGTTCGGTGGAGGCGACGGCCATCGCCGCGCCGCTCAGGACGTAGGAGGGGCGCACGAGCACCGGGTAGCCAACCTTGTCGGCGAAGGACTTGGCTTCCTCGTAGGAGGTCAGTTCCTCCCACTCGGGCTGGTCGATGTCGAGTTCGTCGAGCATCGCGGAGAAGCGGCGGCGGTTCTCGGCGTTGTCGATGCTTTCGGGTGAAGTGCCGAGCACGTTGATTCCGCAGGCGTGGATCTTCTTTGCCAGGTTGTTGGGCAACTGGCCGCCCACGGAAACGACGACGCCAAGGGGGTTGATCTTGTCAGAGATTTCACGCACGGATTCCAGGCTGATTTCGTCGAAGAACAAGTGGTGGAACTCGTCGTAGTCGGTGCTCACGGTCTCGGGATTGAAGTTGAGCATCACGGTTGTGTAGCCGAGCTTCTTGAGCGTCAGGCCCGCGTTCACCGCGCACCAGTCGAACTCCACCGAGCAGCCGATGCGGTAGGCACCCGAGCCAAGAATCAGCACGGCGTTGTACTCGATGAACTCCACGTCGTCGGCGTCGCCGTGATAGGAGAGGTAGAGGTAGTTTGTCTGCGCCGGGTATTCCGCGCCGAGCGTGTCGATCTGGCGAACGCGCGGGACGATGCCGGACTTCTTGCGGCGCTCGCGGATCATCTCTTCGGGGCGCTTGGTGATCGTGGCGATCTGCGCGTCGCTGAAGCCCGCGCGCTTGCATTCGAGCAGCAAGTCGTCAGGCACGACCTTGTGCCCGATGGCGGCGAGCATCTTCTCGAGTTCGACGATGCGCTCGATCTTGTAGAGGAACCAGCGGTCGATGTGCGAGAGATCGTGAATCTCATCAATCGTCATGCCGTCGTGCAGGCCCTGCACGATGGCGAAGACGCGCTCCTCCGTCGGATGGCCAAGTTCGTGGCGCACGTCGGCGATGGGGAAGTCCTCGGGGTCGTTGGCGACAAGGCCTTCGGCGCCGATGTCCAACATGCGCAGGGCTTTCTGGAGCGCCTCTTCGAACGAGCGGCCGATGGCCATGACCTCGCCGACGGACTTCATGCCGCTGCCCAGGCGCCGTGACACGCCACGGAACTTTTTGAGGTCCCAGCGCGGCACCTTCACCACGATGTAGTCGAGCGCGGGCTCGAAGAACGCCTTCGTCACTTTCGTGATCGAGTTCGGCAACTCGTGGAGGGCATAGCCCAGCGCCAGCTTGGTCGCCACGAAGGCCAGCGGATAGCCCGTCGCCTTTGACGCGAGCGCGGAGCTGCGCGAGAGGCGCGCGTTCACTTCGATCACGCGGTACTCACGCGAGGTCGGGTTCAGCGCGTACTGGATGTTGCATTCGCCCACGATGCCAAGATGGCGAATCGTGCGGATCGCGATCTCGCGCAGCATGTGGTACTCGTCGTTCGTCAGCGTCTGGCTGGGTGCCACGACGATCGACTCGCCCGTGTGAATGCCGAGCGGGTCGAAGTTCTCCATGTTGCAGACGGTGATGCAGTTATCGTAGGCGTCGCGCACGACCTCGTATTCGACTTCCTTCCATCCCGTCAGGTATTCCTCGATCAGCACCTGCTTCGTGTGGGTCAGGGCCTTGGAAACGCGGTCGCGAAGCTGGGCCTCGTCCACGCAGATACCCGATCCCAGCCCGCCGAGCGCGTAGGCGATGCGCACCATCACGGGGTAGCTGAGTTCCGAGGCGATCTCGACGGCCTGCTCGAGCGACGTCGCGGCCTGGCTCTTGGGCACAAGGACGTCGATCTGGGCCAATCGCTTGGCGAACAAATCGCGGTCCTCGGTGTCTTCGATCACGTTGGTCTGCGTGCCGAGTACCTTGACGTTGTAGCGCTCGAGCACGCCGGCCTTTTCCAGCTGCAACCCGCAGTTGAGGGCCGTCTGGCCGCCAAAGCCCAGCAGGATGCCGTCGGGACGTTCCTTTGCGATCACCTTCTCGACGAACTCGGGGGTGACGGGGAGGAAGTAGACCTCGTCGGCGAGATAATCCGATGTCTGGATCGTCGCGATGTTCGGATTGATGACGATCGTGCGGATGCCTTCCTCGCGCAGCGCCTTGATAGCCTGGCTGCCGGAGTAGTCGAACTCTCCGGCCTCGCCGATCTTCAGCGCGGAGGAACCGAGAATGAGAACGGTGTTGTACTTGGGACGTTCGATCTTGGGGGCCACGGCGGTCATCCTTTGGGGTGGTTGTCGTACGGTTCTCTACAGGGCAACCTTGACAGGGTGGGGTTTCCGCTGCACGATACTGGAGAAACTGAATTTGAGGCGCACACGAGCATGAAACGGCAAACTGGTTCGCTTCTCTCTCTGCGCGATGCCCCGGCGACTATTGAAGTCACAACGCATGAGAAGGCCGCCGAGGACGACAAGAACTATTGGCGCAACACGACTCCCGAGCAACGACTGCAAGAGGTCGAAATCATTCGGAGGGTTCTCTACGGCGATACAGTTGACCAAAGACTTCGTGGACCTCTTCAGGTTATTGAATGCCCATGGGGTTAGGTTCCTGGTGATCGGTGGCTACGCAGTTGGCTTTCATGGCTGACCCACGAGGAACGAAGGACTCGGGCGTTTGGATCGCGAGCGGGCGGATCCAGGATCTGCTCGGCATCGAGAAACTGCCGCAAGCACTCCCTCCGCGATGAAGCGGAAAAGCCGTGGCGCGTTGCAGGTCTGACACTCACGCATTCACCATCCGCACGAAATCGTCGAACAGGAACATCGTGTCCACCGGGCCCGGTGCTGCCTCGGGGTGAAACTGCACGCTCATGAACGGCTTGTCGCGGTGGCGGATGCCTTCGCTCGAACCGTCGTTGATGTTCGTGAACCAGGGCTTCCAGTCCTCGGGCAGCGTTTGCGTGTCCACCGCGAACCCGTGGTTCTGCGAGGTGATGTAGCAGCGCCCGGTGTCCTCGTTCATCACGGGCTGGTTCTGGCTGCGATGCCCATACTTCATCTTGTACGTTTCGGCGCCTGCGGCCAAGGCGAGCATCTGGTGCCCGAGGCAAATCCCGAGCAGTGGCTTCTCGCGGCGCAGCACGTGGCGAATCTGGTGAATCTGGCGGTAGCAGAGCTTCGGGTCGCCCGGGCCGCTGGAGACCACCACGCCGTCGAACTCCTCGTCCTGCAAATCGAAGTCGTGCGGGACGCGCTTCACCCGTACGCCACGCTCAAGCAGATTGCCGACGATGCTCTCCTTGCAGCCGCAGTCGAGCACGACCACCACCCGCTCGCCCTCGCCGTACTCCACCGGCGCGTCGATGCTCACCTTCTCGATGATGCGGTGGGCGTTGGGGTCCCAGAAGTCGATCGCTTCGCCGCCGTCGAGTTCGATCTTGGCGAGCATCGAGCCGCGCTCGCGCAGGTGCTTGGTCAGCGTCCGCGTGTCGATCCCCATCAGGGCGGGGACCTTGTATTCCTCCAGCCAGTGCGCGAGGCTGCGCACAGCCTCCCAGTGGCTGAAGTTCAGCGAGTAGTCGGAGACGATGAGCCCAGCGGCCTGGATGCGGCAGCTCTCGAAGAAGCGGCTCAAGCCGTCGTGCTTGTCATCGCCGGGGATACCGTAGTTGCCGATGAGCGGAAAGGTGAGGGCGAGAATCTGGCCGTAGAAGGAGGGATCCGTCAGCGCCTCGGGGTATCCGACCATGCCCGTGCTGAAGACGACTTCGCCGGAAACGGGGCCGGGATGGCCGAACGAATGGCCGGCATAGGTGAGGCCGTCCTCGAGAACGAGTCGTGCTGGGGGAAATTCTCTGGAGAAGGAGGAAGGGCCCTGCGCCATGAAGTACCATCCGGGGTCGGGAAAGTCTGGCGGGAGGGGCCCGTGCGGGGGCTTCCGCGCCGGGGGCAGACCGTGCGGGGCGCGCCCGCCGGAAGACAAGCCCGAATGCGACCACCCTGCATAAAACTTGGAAAAGCCCCAAACCAAGGCCATCGTCGCCTTTGACTTCCACCCCCCTCCTCCTTCATGATTTTCTCAGTAGATTCCCCCCCAACTCTTGTTCCCTTGCAAGATTGCTTTTCCCCGGTTCCCTCTCATGACAAGAGAATCAATTCCGTCAGACGCCCAAGTGCAAGGCAGCCCCCTGCCCGATTCTGCCGCTTCCGGCAATGAGCTTGAGCTGCTCAGGCGCCGCCAACGGGTGCTGAGCGACCTGGCGGCCGAGGCCGTGCGATGCAAGACGCTCAACGAGCTGGCCGATGCGCTGGCCAATCTCTTTCGCGGCTTCGTCTCCACTGATGCGTTTCTGCTCGATGTCTACAATCCAGTCACGCAGTCCCTCACTCCCGTCGGCTACTACGACACGATCAACGACGAGTTCCAGCGGACGCAGAACTTCCCCCAGGATGACCAGTGGACGTGGTCGAAACTCCCGCTCGGCAGCGTCTCGCGCGACAGGACGGTCCTGATCGAGCGCACGCCAGAGGAGGCCGCGCGCAAGCCCCCCTCCAACCTCGGCATCGGCAACACCGAGCGAGCCTCCGCAACCCTGCTCTTCAGTCCCCTGATCGCCGGGGGCGTGGTGGCCGGGTGCCTCTCCGTGCAAAGCTACACGCTCAACGCTTACTCGCCCGACGACGTCGAGCTCGTCGAGGAAGTAAGTCATCTCATCGCCCCCACGCTGCACTCGCTGACACTTCGCATCGAGCTGGAGCAGCGCAACCGTGTCCTGGCCGCTGCCGAGGCCCGGATGCGCGCGATGCTCAACGCCTCCCACGCGGCCGTGGCGCTCGTGGATCCTCAGGGGCGTCTGCTTGATGGCAACGACAAGTATATGCACCGGCTGGGCGGTGACCGTTCCTCGCTGATCGGCTCACTCATCTGGGACCACCTGCCCGTGGAATCACTCGAGGAGCACCGCACCAGACTTCAACAGGTCCTCGATACCGGCAAAGCCATTCGCTTTGTCGACAAACATGATGAGACATGGACCGATCTGTCCATCGCTCCCGTCTGCGACGACAAACTCGACAGCGAAGGGGCCATCATCTTCGCCATCGACATCACGCACCACCACCGTGCCTTGCAAGCCCTTCAGGATCTCGAAGAAGAGCAGCGCCGCCTCGTCGAAGGGCTCAACGTCGGCATCTATCAGGTCAGCGGTGAATTCGATGCCCGCATCGTGCAGGCCAACACTGCCTTCGCCCGCATTCTCGGCCTTCCCAGCCGCGAAGACGTGATCGGCACCCGTTCCCTCAATTATTATTTCTCACCCGAGGATCGCCGTCCGCTCTACGACGCGCTCAAGAAAGACGGCCACGTTACCAACTTCCGCACCCGCCTGCGCCGGAGCGACGGCACCGCCGTGGTCATCTCCCTCAACGGCACTGCCGAATTCGCATCCGACGGATCGTTGCTCTTCTATAACGGCGTGGCCGAGGACATCACTGCGCGTGTCGCCGCCGAAGAGGAACTCTACCGCCTTGCCACCGCCGTCGAACAACTCGGTGAATCCGTCGAAATCACGAACGTCGAAGGCTCCATTGTCTACGTCAACCGTGCCTTCGAGCGCATCACGGGCTACAGCCGTTCGGAAGCGCTAGGGAAGAACCCACGCTTTCTGAAGAGCGGCGAGCAGTCGGCCGAATTCTATCGCAAGCTGTGGAAGACGATCCTCGACGGCCAGGTCTGGGCCGGACGCTTTGTCAACCGCCACAAGCACGGCGGCCGCATCATCGAGGACGCGACCATTGCCCCCATCTTCGACGAGAGCGGTGCCATCACCCACTTCGTCGCCGTCAAAAAAGACATCACCCACATGACCGACGTCGAGGAACGGCTGAGGCAGTCTCAGAAGATGGAGGCCATCGGTGTTCTCGCCGGCGGCATCGCCCACGACTTCAACAACATCCTCCAGGGCATTCTCGGATTCGCCGAACTCGCCAAGACCGAGACCGAGCCGGAAACATCGCTGGCCCACTATGTGAGCGAGATTGAAACCGCCGGCCTGCGCGCCTCCGAACTCGTCAGTCAAATCCTCGCCTTCAGCCGCAAGAGCGAGGAACGCCGCCACGCCGTCTCCCTGCAGAAAGTCGTCAAGGAGGCCTTGAAGCTGCTGCGCGGGACACTCCCCGCCACCATCGAAATCGAGCAGAATCTCAACCCCGCCTGCGGCCCCGTCACAGCCAGCCCCGTCCAGATCCACCAGGTGATCATGAACCTGGGCACCAACGCGTACCACGCCATGCGCGCAACGGGTGGCAAGCTCTCCGTCCTCCTGGAGCCCTGTCTCGTCACCATCGCCGACACCAGACATCTCGCCCACCTGCACCCCGGGCCCCACGTCCGCCTCACTGTTGCCGACACCGGTTGTGGCATCGACCCCTCCATCCTCGACCGAATTTTCGACCCCTACTTCACCACCAAGCAGAAAGAGGACGGCACCGGCCTCGGCCTCGCGACCGTCCACGGCATCGCTCTTGCCCACGGCGGCGACATCACCGTCGAAAGCAAACCGGGGCAGGGCAGCCGCTTCACTCTCTACTTTCCCTGCGCTGCCAAGGAAGAGCGCGCCACCCCCACGCCAGCGCACGCCACCACACCATTCGACGGCAACCCGCGCATCATGGTCGTCGAAGACGAAGACGCCGTGCTGCGCCTCGTCCGCGTTCGCTTCGAGAAACTCGGGGCCCGTGTCGAAGCATGGCGCGACAGCCGCGAGGCACTCGAGGCCTTCCTCCGCCACCCCGACGAATATGATGCCATCGTCACCGACCAGACGATGCCGCGTCTGACCGGCATCGAACTCATGCGCGAAGTGCATCGGCTGCGCCCCGACATGGGTGTCGTCATCTGCTCCGGCTTCAGCGAGGTCATCGACGCCGAAGGGGCTCTCGCCGAAGGAGCTGTCGCCTTCGTCTCCAAGCCCTACAAGATCAGTGACCTCGCCGATGCCACCCGCAAAGCCCTCCGGCCGCCCACCAAGCCGTGAAGCGAGGCGTGAAGCGGCGGAGTTTGTGGAAAATCGCGTGGTTCGTGGTTTGCGGTTCGATCCCACCCCGAGCCACACGCCGTCTTCCTTTGTGCGGAAATTCGTGTGACTTATGGTTCGCTGTTTGTTTTTGAGGTTTGGGATTTCCAGCCTTCGTTTTTCCGAAATCGTTTATTGACGTTGTTGGAGCACGCGTGCCACGACCGCTGAGTCTGGTGGAACGCCTTGCCGATCCCCCACTACAGCCTAACCGAACAAAGTTGTGGATAACCCTGGTTTCGAGAGGATCGGGGACGGAGTCCCACGCCCTGCGCGTTTTGCGGGGAGCACGTTCGGTGTGCCATCGGACACAACCCCTCCGGAGAAAACATTATGCTGCGTTCCCTGTTCCTGCTGTTCGCCGTTGTTCTTGCCGTCTTGCCATCCCCCGCCCAATCTCCTGCCGATTCGCCTCCCTCGGCGGGGCTGCTGGTGCTTGACCCGGAGGGCGATTCCCTGCATCCGGCCGCCTGTCCTCTCGTCTCCACGCACGTCGAAAGTTCCGTGTTTGGCCTGACGGCGCGCACCGTCGTCCGCCAGGAATTCGTCAACACGTTCGACCGTTCCATTGAGGCCCTTTACCTCTTCCCTCTCTCTGCGAACGCGGCGGTGGACAGCATGACAATGGTGATCGGCGAGCGCCGCATCACGGGCGTCGTGAAAGAACGCCAGGAGGCGCATCGCGTCTACGAGAAGGCGCGCGCGGAAGGACGCCGCGCCGCACTGCTCGACCAGCATCGCCCCAACGTCTTCGCGCAAAAGGTCGCGAATATCCCCCCGGGCGAGAGCGTGCTCGTGGAGATCACGACAGTCGAAAGGCTCGAATGGCGCGAGGGCGCGTGTGAGTGGGTCTTTCCGACGGTCGTCGGCCCGCGCTATGTTCCAGGTGATGATACCGAGCCACCGGCCGCGGCGCAGCCAGCCCCCGGCACGGCCACTGGAGAGACCTTCTCGCTGCGCCTCGACATCTTCGCCGCCGGGCCGCTCGGCGCCATCGAGAGCCCACTGCACGACATCGACGTTGTGCGCACGGACAAGCGCACGGCGCGTGTCACGCTCGCCAACGGAACGGATGTGCCGGACCGCGACGTGATCGTGCGTTTCGAGACAACCGGCGACGAGATCAGCGATGCACTCTACCTGCACGAGGACGAGCGCGGCACGTTCTTCACGCTCGTCCTCCAGCCCGCGCGCCGCACCGAGCCCGAAGCCATTCTTCCCCGCGAGCTGATCTTCGTCATCGACGCGAGCGGTTCGATGGACGGCGCGCCGCTCGACAAGGCGAAGGAGACCATGAGGCTGTGCATCGACACGATGGGGCCTGACGACACGTTCAATCTCCTCGCGTTCGCGGGAAGCACGGTGCGCTGCTTTCCTGACTCCGTCCCCAATAATGGCGCGAATCGCGCGGCCGCGCACGGCTACCTCGATGCGTTGCGGGGAGAAGGAGGCACCGAAATGAAGGAGGCCGTGCAGCAGGCGCTCAGCGCGCCCGCCGATCCAGGCCGCCTGCGCATCGTGTGCTTTATGACCGACGGCTACATCGGCTACGATTACGACGTGATTGGCGAAGTGCGCAACAACGTGGAGAACAGCCGGGTCTTTGTCTTTGGAGTTGGCAACTCGGTAAACCGCTACCTGATCGAGGGGATGGCGCGCGCGGGGCGGGGCGATCACCAGATCGTGACGCGAGAGACGGACTCGGCCGAGGCCGCACTGCGTTTCCTGCGGCGCATCCAGGCGCCCGTGCTCACCGATGTCGCGATCGACTGGGGCGGCCTGGCCGTCGAGGACGTGTGCCCCGCCGCAATTCCCGATCTGTTCGACGAGAAACCGATCGTGCTCTATGGACGCATCGCCGGGAACAGCGCCGCCGCCAAGACAGCGAACATCGCCCTGACGGGAAACACGCCGAAGGGACCAACGCGACGCGCCATCACGCTGCCTGCACGCAAGAACAACGACCGCTCGCCCGCCATTGCAACGCTGTGGGCGCGCGAGCGCATCGCCGAACTGATGAATGCCTTCCAGGACGCACAGGCCACCGCATCACCCGATGAGCTCAAGGCCGAGATCATCGCGCTCTCCACACGTTTCAGCGTGCTCTCGCAATTCACCAGCTTCGTCGCCGTCGAAGAGCGCCTGGCGATCGATCCCAAGACCGGACTGCAGGTTGCCGTTCCCGCCACGGCAACGAGCGATCCTGCGCTGATCGCGGGGGCACTGGCCGCGTTGCTGCTGGCCCTCATTCTCGGAGCCTGGAGCCGCCGCGATGCCCGCATCGCGTAATCGAATGCCACGTGTGCGCCTTGCACAGGCGGGACTGGTCGTTCTGGCGGGCGTGCTGCTCGCCCGCCCGGCTGGTCATGCGGCCGGGCGATTCACGGCTGAACGCAGCGCCGCGCGGGCCTGGAGCGACGTACGCTCCGGCGCCCGCCCGCCCGCGCCCGGCGATCCCGTCGCGCGGCTGCGCATTGCCTCCGCTGGTCTCGACATCAACGTCCTCGACGACGCCACCGAGGAAAACCTCCACCGCCTCCCCGCCCTCTCGCGCCAGGGACAGAGCGCCACGGGCGGCGACCTCAAGATCGTCCTCGGCCATCGCGACACGCACTTCAACGCGCTCAAGCACGTGACCACCGGCGACATGGTGCTGTGGGACACGCACATGGGTGGCGCGCGCTACCGCGTGGCCTCGGTCAGCGTCACTTCACCGGAAGACGTTGAGGCGCGCCTGGAGACGTTGCGCGGCGCCGACCGCCTCGTGCTCGTCACCTGCTTCCCGTTTCGCTATCTCGGCTCGGCGCCTGATCGCTGGCTGGCCGTCTGCGAACGGGTGCGGTGAAGCACGATCGCGTTGGATTCGATTCCCGGTTCCCGGGTTGTGATTCGTGGCTCGTGGCTCGATTCCGAATGGCCCGCGGCTCTGCATTCCCTTCGTGCAGAGTCGTGCAATTCGTGGTTCACTCTCTTGCACGGGAAGCAGAGAGGCATTTGCCTCCAGCGCTTGTACTCTGTGAATGTCCCGATCTTTCCCTCAGCGCTCCGCGAAAGGTTTCCGCCGCACCCACTCGCCCAGGATCAATCCCGCTGCCAGACCGGTCACCAGGATGATCAACGCGCTGAGCGCTGCGTCGAAACCGACAAGGGCCAGAACGCCTTGGTGAAAGCCCCACAGCACGAGCGCCATCGGCCCCAGCAACCCGCACGCCACGAGCAGGCGTCCGCGCGCCGCCGCCCGCCGCCGCGCAATCACCACGCACGCCAGCGGGCACAGCACGGCAACAGCCGCGAGAAAAACGGGGAATGCAACGGGATGCAGAAGGAAATGGAGCATGGCTCAGCCTTCCTCCAGCTTCAGGCGTTCCGTGGAAGCACGCGACTTCTCCTCGCGGCGCTTCCGGTGTGCGCGGACGAGCACGAAGCGATGTCCCGCATAGCATCCCACGCCGAGCAGAAGGCAGTTGATCCCCTCGTTTGCCAGGCCGCCGAGCAGGGACTGAGGATTCCCCCACCACGCATACGATGCCAACGTCAGCAGCACGACACCCGCACCGATGAAGACGCGTTCGAAGGTGAGCAGCAGGGCGACGAACAGCTCCGTCACAAGGCGTTCTCCCCCGCGTCCGAATCCACCACGGAGCGCGGCACGCGGCGCCCGAGCTGGCACGTGATTTCGTACGGAATCGTGCCCGCGCACGTTGCCGCCTCTTCGAGTGAAACGCGCTCGCCCCCCTGCGAGCCATAGAGCACCGCGTCGTCCCCCACCTGGATGTCGCCGAAATCCGTCACGTCCACCAGCGTCTGGTCCATGCACACGCGCCCCACCACGGGAACGCGGTGGCCGTTGATCAGAACGTGCGCGCGGTTGCCCATGCTGCGGGGAAATCCGTCGCCGTACCCGATCGGCAGGATCGCGATGCGTCCCTCGCGCGGCATGGTGTAGGCGCGTGCGTAACTGATCGAGTCGCCTGCCTCGTGGTGGTAGATGGCGACGACCTTTGTTGCCAGCGTCATCACCTGGCGCAGCGGCAACTGGCCCTCGGCTGGCTCTGGATTCGCGCCGTACAGCATCATCCCGGGGCGCACCATCTGGTAGTGGGCACGCGGATGGTGGAGCACGGCGCCGCTGTTTGCGGCGTGAACAATCGGAGCCAGCCGCGCCGCGCGCACGCGCTCGACGACGCGCTCAAAGCGCTCGCACTGCCATTCGGTGTACTCCACGTGCTCACGCGCCGTGCTGTCGGAGACGGCGAAGTGCGTCATCAGCCCTTCGAGGTTCTCCGGGCGCGACGCAAACAGGTCGAGAAACGTCAACTGCTCGGGCTGGAAGCCGTAGCGCCCCATGCCCGTGTCGATCTTCAGGTGCAGACGCGCGGGCTGCTCCAGGCGGCGTGCGATCGAGAGGTGCTGGCGCAGGAGGGGGAGCGTCCCCGCTGCCACGGAAATCTGTGCGCGCTGAAGGGCCTCGGCGTCCTCGGGGAACGACGGCCCCAGCAGCAGAATCGGGCACTTGTCAAAGCCTTCCGTTTCCCGCAGCCCGACGGCCTCGTCCACCGTGGCCACGGCGAGCGCCTGCACGCCCCAGCGCAATGCCTCGCGCGCGAACGCCGTCATTCCGTGCCCGTACCCGTTCGCTTTCACCACCGCCATGATGGCCGAGCGTTCGCCCACTTTCTGGCGCACGAAGGCCAGATTATGGCGCCAGGCGGCAAGATCGACGAAAGCGCGCGTGGGGCGGTGGAAGTCGGTCATGGCAGGAAAACTCGCGGCGGAAATTCGAACAACACGGGGCGAAGTGTGCGGCAGCCGCCGGGGCGGGCTCAATTGCAGACATTGCTCCCGGCTGTCTTGCCCTGGGAGATTTCCCCCTCGCCCGACCAGCGTGCCCGGAAGCGGGAGCGCTCCTCGTCCGTATAGAAATGCCGGGCGTAACGCGATTCATACAAGTGGTCGAGCAACTCGGGCGGAAAGACGATTTTGCGGCGCACCTCGCCGTACAAGTCGGCGTACTCCTTGTCCTCCGAGACGTTGGCGGGCGGGGTGACGATGTCGCCTGTGCCAAGGAAGTCGGCCAGCGCGGGTTGCAGTCTGATCTTAAAGTCCTCGAGACGGACCACCAGGACGTCGACCCGCTCGGTCCTCACGATCTGCCATCCCTTCTCGTGGGGGAAGGGGGTCTCGTAGGCATCGATGCCGAAGTGCGTTTTCAGTTCCCTGTCGAACCAGGTCAGCGGGGTGTCCTGGTGATAGCGCGCCAGGAACGTGTCGATCAACTCATCCACCGAGAGTGTGCCACGGGCCCGGCGCGCCGCGAAGTCGGGAAAGAAGTGCTCGATGTTTTCAAAGTAGGCTGAGAGATTACGTGCTCCGGGCTCGCGTGTCGGCGCGATGACGAGCCACTTGATGGCGGGGTCCCCCTCGCGCAGCAGGTCGGCGAGAAAGCGCCCTTCCTCAAGGTGCCAGGCGACGGGGAGTCCCTTCTCGCGCATTCCCTGCTCAAGGCGGTCGATTCTTGGCTTCTCAAGGAAGTGAACGTGGAAGCGTGGCAAATCAGGGACGGAGTGCCGCAGGGAGCGGTAGACCGTGGTGGAGCCGACCTTGCCCATCTGGTAGACGGCCACCAACCTCCCGGCGCGTGCGATGCGGCGCCGCTCGCGCCCGAGGATCATCGCCTTCAGCGGCGCAGCCAGCGGAGACGGAAAGCGCCACAGGTGCTCGCGAATGCTCGGGATCATTCGGTTTCCTCTCCTGGGGCTGGCAACGCACGAAACCCGCACAAGCCCTTCTCAACAAGGAGACTATCGGGATTCGTGTTGTAAATCGTGCATCCTGCCGCGGCGCAGGATCGCGAGACGAAATCCCAGCGGTCCAGAATCCCTGGGATTCCCGACACCGCCGCCACCGTCGGATGCACGCCTTCGCGCAGCCCGATTGCGCGATAGCGATCATGCAGGCGCGGGTCGCGCGCGATCTCTTCCTCGTAGAACGAAACGGGTGTGTTCATGTCAACGCCGAGCAGGTAAATCGGCCGGCCGGGATTGAGGATCGTCGCCAGGTTCAGCAGCACCGTCAGCGAGCCGCGATAGAAGTACAACGGCTCGGCGAGCGACGCGGCCCACTCCAGCGGGCGGTCGTTGTGGATGCTGCTGTCGAAGAACAGGACGCGTGGGAGATTCAGAAACCCCAGGGGCGTGCGCGTGCGCCATGACTCGCGCGCCACGTCGCGCAGCGAACCGAGCTTTGTGCCAAGCCCCGCGTTCACGAATTGCGCATAGGTGCGATGAATGCAGAAGAGCGGCGGCCGGGCCAGCTCGCGCGCGCGCCGCGCGGAACGATGCAGCACGAGGTACGCGGGCGTGTGCGTGTCGGCCAGGAAGTAGTGCGAGGGATGCACACCCACCTTGTCCCAGTAAAGGAGGTACTTGTTCATTGCGAACACGAACGGTTCGTTGCCGAGGAAGCGCTTCTCGCTTTCCGTCAGGCGCAGCAGGCTGGGCCCCGAGCCAAGAACGTAGGTCGCGTGCGGGGCGCCGCCGGTGTCAGGAGGTCGGGCCGGCATACTTCAGCTTCTTGCGCTGCACCGCCTCGATCGGCAGGATTTCCTCGCTCTTGGTGGCGAGTGCCTGACGGATCGAGCGCAGGTCGCGCACCAGCTTGGAGAGTCCCTGGGGTTCGAGACTCGCTGCGTGGTCCGTGCCCTTCCACGTGCGGTCGAGCGTGAAGTGGCGTTCGATGATGCGAGCGCCGAGCATGTAGGCCGCCGCGTCGATCGCAATGCCGTTGTGATGACCCGAGAAACCGATCTCCGCCACGCGTCCCGCATACCGTTCGCGCAACTTCGGAATTTCCAGCAAACAGACGTCGGACGGCGGCACCGGATAGCCCGACGTGCAGGAGTACAGCACCACGCGCTCCGGGCAGCTCTTGAACACATCGACGGAGGCGTCGATTTCCTCGAGCGTGCTCATGCCGACGCTCAGATGCACTTCGCCGCCGTACTCGTCGCGCAGGAAGCGCAGCATTTCGAGGTGGGTGTTGCACGCGCTCGGAATCTTGATAAGCTTGGGCTGCAAGGCGGCGATTTCGCGCGCGCTCGTCATGTCCCAGACGCTGGTCGTATAGCCGATGCCGTTGGACTCGGCGTAGGCTTTCAATTCGGCGTGAACGGACGCGGGGAATTCGAGGAACTCGCGGTGCTCGCCGTAGGTGCGGCCATAGCTGTGCGGGTTGTCGTAGAGCGACGCGTATTTCTCCGGCGTCAGGCACTCGCGCGGGTTGCGCTTCTGGAACTTGGCGTAGGCCGCGCCACACGTCTTGGCCACGACGATCAACTCGCGCGCCGTCTGGACGTCGCCGCGGTGATTGCAGCCGATTTCGGCGATGACAACGGCTTCAGGCCAGGTCTTGCAGGTTTCCATAGTGGCGTCTCTTGTTTGTTTCGCCGTGCCGTGCCGGTTACTCGACCCCGTGCAATCGCCCCAGCGCCGCGAGGTAACGGATGAAGTCGCGCACCGCTCCCTTGCCACCGTCGATCGTACAAACGTAGTCGGCGGCGGCGAGGACTTCGGGCTGGCCGTCACGTGGCGACGCTCCCACCCCCGCTGCCTTGATGCAAGGGATGTCGGCCAGATCGTCGCCGATGTAGGCGATCTCGTCCCACTCCAGCCCCAGCTCGCGCCGCCACGCATCGAGCACCGGCAGCTTGTTCTTGCAGCCGAGTTCCACGCGCCCAATCCCCAGCTTGCGCGCCCGTGCCGGTGCAAAGCCCGTGCTCTCGCCCGTGATGATGCCGCGCTCGATCCCCGCGCGCCGCAACTGATCGAGCCCCGCGCCGTCGCGCGTGTTGAACTTCTTCAGCGCCTCGCCCGTCTCTGAATAATAGAATCCCGCGTCGTTCAGCACGCCGTCCACGTCCATCACGAACAAGCGGATCGGGCGCCCCTCGGGAACGTGGCCGTGACGCCGCGCCAACGACTCCAGCATGTACCAGTCGTCGGGCTCGTCGATCTCGAAGGCCGTCACCGGCGCCATTTCGTGCACCGCCACGACGCCGCCCAGGCGGCACCCCGTGTCGCGCAGGAGTTGCCTGTGCGTGAAGTAGAACGCGCCGTTCTCCACGAGCTCGCCACTCCAGTCCTGGCGGCGGGGACGCGCCACCGGATCGTAGTTCAGCGGCGTGCCGTCGGACTGCCAGCGGAAGCGGTGCTGGCGCGCCGTCGTCACCAGCGAATCCGCGCCGCGCTCCTCGAACAATGCCGCCGCCGCGCGAAAATCCTCGGGGCGCGTCAGCGGCGACGTCGCCTGCACGAGCGCCAGCACGTCGAAATCCCAGTCGCAAGCCTTCGCAAAATCCAGCAGCGCGGACTCCGAGGAAGCCGTCGCTGTCGCCGTCTCCGGTGCGCGGCGATGCACCAGTGCTCCGCACCGCGCCGCCACCGCCGCAATCTCGTCGTCGTCCGTCGAAACCCACACCTGCGCGAACACGCCGCTGTCCATCGCCGCGCGAATCACCCAATCGCACAACGGCCGCCCGGCCAGCGGGCGGATGTTCTTGCGCGGGATCGACATCGATCCGCCGCGCAGTGGAATCAGGGCGATGAATTTCAAGGCAGACGGGCTCCTCGTGGCACATTCGGAATCACCCCGAGTGCTGGCCGAAGCCCCGCCCCCGGGCAACGGAATGTTTCCATCTAAACCGTGGAGCCATCACCCGCAAAGCCGGAACGTTCCCAATGGACAGAACGTTCTTCGAGTCCCCGAGATCAAGGTGCTCATTGTTCCGTGCAGGCTTGTTCGTCCCAGACGCAAGTGAGCGATTGAATTCATGAGCATGCTACTTTAAGAATGTCCTGCCCGCAAAGCCAACGCGGGGTGGTTTCAACCTGCAGTGCTCTCGCTTGTGCTGTTCGCACTTGCATTGTCTTCGGCGTCGTCCGCGGAACAACCGCAGTGGGCCGCGATAAAGGGAAGGGCGGAATTCCTCGATTGTTCCTTCTACGGAACACCGGGGGTGCCTGATCGCGCCAATCAGCCGTATCCAAGACAGGATGCGTCATCGTGGGTCGGTGGTGATGGTGCCCTGTGGCTCTTTGGCGGCTTGGTGGATGCAACGAGCTTTGGGCGATTCAACGATTTGTGGAAGTACGAGCCCGCCACGGGGAACTGGACGCTGATGAAGGGAACATCGGTGCTCGATCATGAGGGAACCTACGGAACGATTGGGCAGCCTGATCCTGACAATATTCCGTGGGCACGCAACAATGCCACGTCGTGGACCGGGGCCGATGGCGGCTGTGGCTCCTCGGCGGAGAGAAGACCGACGGCGGTCCGACGGATGCGGAGCTACTCAATGACTTGTGGAAGTACGATCCCGGGACGGGTGACTGGACGTGGATGAAGGGCGACTCAACGACCACCTCCATCCAGCCAGGTGTGTATGGAACACGCGGAACACCCGATCCCGCCAATCTTCCCGGTGCTCGGAAAAACGCCGCTTCATGGACGGATGACGAGGGCGCGTTGTGGCTCTTTGGCGGGACAGGAAAAGACGATTACTCGCGTGTTGGATACCTCAATGACTTGTGGAAATACGATCCGGCAACAGGCAACTGGACATGGATGGAGGGCGCCACAACATACAACCAGCCGGGAAACTACGGAACGATGGGGGTGAGCAGTTCCAGTAATACACCCGGGGGGCGCCTTCTGCCCTCTTCATGGAAGGACACAGCCGGCAATTTCTGGCTTTTCGGTGGAGCGGGACTCGATGGAATGCAGCAAATGGGCCTGCTCAGCGACTTGTGGAAATACGACCCGTTGTCGGGAAACTGGACGTGGATGAAGGGGCCGCTGCTAGTCAATCAGACGGGAGTCTGTGGAACAGTCGGGACACCCGATTCCAAGAATATGCCCTGCGCCCGCCTCAAAGCTGCTTCGTGGACGGATGAGGCAGGCGCACTCTTGCTCTTCGGCGGATGGGGTTATGCCGAATCTGGAAAGATGAGGCATCTCGACGATCTGTGGAAGTACGAACCGGCGACTGGGAACTGGACGTGCCTGAAGGAAGCATCGCCAGCGGACCATGAGGCAGTATACGGGACACTTGGAGTGCCCGATCCCGCCAATATACCCGGCGAACGGCATGGCATCTCTTCGTGGGCAGACGAGGCGGGGGAACTGTGGATTTTCGGCGGACGTGAAATAAAACTCGCCCAACAAGTCAATGATCTCTGGAAGTACGACCTGACAACTGGCAACTGGACATGGATGGAAGGAGACGGGCGCTACTATAGGATTGGAAGGTACGGAACGCTCGGAGTTCCGGATCCTTCCAACTCTCCCGGGGGACGTTTTCACTCTGTTTCGTGGACGGATGCGATGGGGCATCTGTGGCTCTTTGGCGGATGGGGGCATGGCGAGGGGCTAACAGAGGGGTACCTGAACGACCTGTGGGAATATGATCCGGAGACCGACAACTGGACGTGGAGAAAAGGGGCGGCCGAGCGCTATCAAACGGGAATCTACGGAACAATCGGGGTCCCCGATTCCGCAAACACGCCTGGCGCCCGCAACAATGGTGTCTCGTGGATCGATCCCACAGGCTCTCTCTGGCTCTTCGGCGGCTACGGAAAAGACGAGACGGGAAGCTGGGAATGGTTCAACGACCTGTGGAGATACAATCCGGCAACGGGCAACTGGACGTGGATGAAGGGGGCCCAGACTGTCGGCCAGAGTGCGGTCTATGGAACTCTTGGTGTCCCCGATTCCGCCAACACTCCACCTTCCTATTCCGCTCCCGTCTCCTGGGTGGATGCCACGGGTGGCTTGTGGCTGCTCGGAGACAATGATCTCTGGAAGTACGACACTGCCACGGGAAATTGGACGTGGATGAAGGGATCGGACAGTACAAAGGGCATCTATGGAACACTTGGAGTTCCAGACCCCGCAAACATTCCTGGTACACGCAGTAATGCCGTTTCCTGGACGGACGCGGCGGGCAACTTCTGGCTCTTCGGCGGGTACGGAGCAGACAGCACATCGACTATTGTTACCCTCAATGACCTTTGGAAGTACGAACCGGCAACCGGGAACTGGACGTGGATGAAGGGAGCCTCAAAAGGTGCTCAACAAGGGACTTATGGTAACCTCGGAGTGCCTGACCCCGCCAATACACCAGGAGCACGCACGGGTTCCGTAACGTGGGCCGATGAATCAGGCGCCTTGTGGCTGTTTGCTGGAAACGGGATCGACAGCGCTGGCAATCGAGGCGTTTTGAACGACTTGTGGAAATACGAGCCCACTACGGGCAACTGGACCTGGGTGCACGGTGACCCGGTCATCGAGCAGCGGGAAAACCTCGAAACATACGGAACTCCTCATCCCGGTAACGCTCCGCGTTCACGAAGTAATGCTGTCTCGTGGAGAGGCACGGATGGCAGCATGTGGCTTTTCGGAGGATCCGGCCTCGATTGCAATGGCTCATCGATGCACTTGAACGACCTGTGGCAGCTGACGCTGGCAGACACAGGTTCCGCCAACCCGGGCGATCTGTTTGTCATCACGGGGAGCACCGCCGCCCCGGGCGCGTTCGCTCCCACGCCAGCAACTGACTGAACGGTTGGGGCTGACCTTCAAGGCGCGATACCGATGCGTGGCATCGCCCGCGTGGGCTCTTAGTGGCCGCCGCCCTGGAAGCAGTAGATGAACGTGAAGACGAAAATCCACACGACGTCGACGAGGTGCCAGTACCACGACGCGGCCAGCATCGAGAAGTGACGCTTCGCCGTGTAGTGCCCGATCTCCAGGCGCCCGTAGACGATCAGCAGCATGATGAGGCCCGTGATGACGTGCAGGCCGTGGAAGCCCGTCAGTACGTAGAACACCGTGCCAAACCAGTTCGTCGAGGCCGTGAAGCCTTCGTTGCGAATCAGGAAGCCCCACTCGTAGCCCTGGATGAAGAGGAACCCAAGGCCCAGCAGTGACGTGACGAGCAGCCAGTTCTTGCACAAGCCGCGCTGGCCCATCGCCAGCGCCTTGTGCGCGACTTCGCATGTCGCGGAACTGATGAGCAGGATGATGAGGCCAATCGCCGGCAGGGCCTGGTCGATCAGCGGGCTGTCAGGCAGCGGCCATCCTTCGCCCGAATGAATCGCGTGATGGCGCGCCACGAAGTAGTAGGCGAAGATGGATGCGAAAATCGCAATCTCGGAGATGAAGAAGAGTTTGGTGCCGAGCGCGAGGTCGCGCCCCTGGGCGGCGAGGCCAAAGTGCCCCTCCCACTTGTCGACGACGATGCTGTGGAACCAGCCGAAGGTGGGAACGAGCGAGAGAATGCCGCCCGCAATCAATGTGATCCAGCCCAGCGGCCCGAGTGACGGGCCGCCCCAGATCAGAATCAGCGCGCCCACGGGCACGAGCAGAATCACCATGCTCAGCACGATTGGCCAGAGGCTTGGCTTGGGGTTGAGGGCGGCGAGGTACTCGACGTGCTCCTCGTGCGCCTCCTCGTGGCCGTGCTCTTCCCCGGCAACCGGGGCGTTGGGGTCGTTGGTAATGGTCATCGAACTGGCGGTCATCGGACGCCTCGTCTTCCTTAGTGCGAAATGGTCTGATCGGACAGGGCCGGGTCCCAGTACTTGTTGAACAGCGGGTAGGAGAGCAGTGTCATCGCGAGGACGACTGCCACGAGGATGACAAGCAGGACGCGATTGCGTCGGCGCGCGCGTGCTTCGAGCGCTCCCTCATCCGGGGCGTGGGCGTCGTCATGGTCGATGTGTGTGTCGATCGGTGTCATGATCCCTGCTCCTCCTGCGCGGCTTCTTCCGCCTTCTTGCGCTCGTATTCTTCCTTTGTGATGGGGAAGAGCGTGTAACTCATGGTGACGGCCTTGATGTTCTCGTCAAGGCCGTTATGAAAGCGATAAACGACGGGAAGGACGAGTTCCTGGCCGGGGTGCATCATCATCTCGGTGTAGCAGAAGCATTCGCCGAGTTCGTACTTGTCCTCGCCTGCCGCCTCTGTGGGGCGGATGCTGTGGATCGGACGGAAGTAGACCGGGTTGCGCGACAAGTTGATGAAGACGTAGTCGGCCACGGTCATCTTGCCAAGATTGGTTTTCTGGATGCTGGTGACGGGGCGGAACTCCACGGGGAGCTGGCCCCAGACGTTGCCGGTGAAGCGCACCTCGATGGGGCGGCCGATCTCGCCCTCTTCGGAGGCCAGCGCGGCGGCGCTCCCCTTGCCGGGATCCTGCGCGAACCCCAGCTTCTCGCAGACGAGCCCGAAGATGGGGACGTTTGCAAACGCAAAGACGAACATCCCAATGCCGATTGCCGCCAGAATCAGCAGCAGACGCTTGTTGCGCCGGCGGCTCTCGGCGGCCAGCGCGGCTTCGTCGCCATCCCAGGGGACGGCGTGGCCAGCGGCGGCGGGGTCGTGGGTTGCTTGTGCGTTTGCCATTTCGTCCTCCTTGGGCGTTATCCTTTCCAGGGTTGGTACGGCATCGCCTGATCGATCATCAGAATGACGAAGAGGAAGAGCAGGTAAACGATCGAGTAGCCGAACAGTTTCCACGCCGAGCGCGTCTCGCGCGTGCGCATCAATTCGCGCACCAGCCAGACGAACACCGCGCCCAGCCCCACCGCGAACGCGATGTACAGGACGCCCACGTCGAAGAAGGCGAGCGAGAGCGTGAAGGCAACGGTGACCAGCGTGTAGAGAAAAATCTGGCGCAACGTCTCGGTGTCGCCGCGTACGATGGGCATCATCGGATACTGCACCGTCTTGTAGTCTTCCTTCAGGCAGTACGCCAGCGCCCAAAAGTGCGGCGGCGTCCAGCAGAAGATGATCATGAAGAGAACCCACGATTCCATCGCGAGTCCACCCGTCGCGGCTGCCCACGCGATGATCGGCCCCATTGCCCCCGCCGCGCCGCCGATCACGATGTTCAGCGGTGTGCGTGGCTTCAGCCACAGCGTGTAGAAGAACGAGTAGAAGAGAATCGTGCCCAGACCCAGCAACGCGGCGAGCAGATTGAAGAAGACACCGAGAATCACCACGCCCGCGACGCCAATGGAAATGGCGAAGACAAGGCCGTGGGAAGCGGGCAGCGTTCCGTTGGCGAGCGGGCGCTTCTTCGCTGTGCGCGTCATCTGGGCGTCGATCTCGCGTTCGAGGTACATGTTGAACGCACTGGCGCTCCCGGCCGTCAGGAACAGGCCGAAGAGAAAGAGCACCACGCGCGCGGGCGAGGCCAGCATCGAGCCCTCCATCACGAGCGCCGTGGCACCCGTGATGATGACGAGCAGCCCGATGGTGGGCTTGGTCAGACTAAGATAGGCTCGCAGCCTGGACTTCAAGGCGGCTCTCCTTTCCGGGCTTGGAGGCCGGAACGGACGCGGTCTCGTACTCGTAAACAGCAACGTTGGTCTTCAGTTCATAAACGAGACCCAGCAGAATCAGAAAGAGAATCAATCCCACGCCGAGGTGTGCGATGCCCAGGATCCACGGCTGCACGGCTTCCAGCAGCGTCACGATGCCCAGCAGGATCTGCGTCACCAGCACGAACACCGATGCCCGCGCCATCCAACGCCCGAAGGGCGAGAGCGGCGACGTCACCAGGCGCACGACGAGCAGAATCACCGCCGCCGCGACGATGAACGCGAACCAGCGATGCGTCCACTGAACGAGAATCTTGTTTTCCACGAGGTTGAGAATCGCGGGCTCGAAGTGCGACTGCCACATTGCGTTCGCCGGCGGAATCAGGCTCTCCGCCATCAGCGGCCACGTATTGTACGAGCGCCCGGCTTCGGTGTTCGCAACGAGGCCGCCGCTGAAAATCTGGAGGAAGCACACCGCCGCGGCCATCCACGCCAGCCACGTATGACGCGAGGGACGGGGCGGAAGCGGCGTGCCTTCCGGCCGGCCGAGCCGCAACGCCATCCATAGAATCATGCCGATGTAGATGAACGCCATGCCCAGGTGATACGAAACACTGAGCGCCGGGGTGTGCGTCTTCACCACAACGCCGCCGAGCACAATCTGAGCGAAGAGCACGGCCGCCGAAACGCCGATCAGCACGCCGATCCGCCGCCTCAGCACGGGCTTGCGAATCGTCTGCACAATCAGCGCGAGAAAGAGAATCGAAACAACCGCCGCCGTGAAGCGGTGCGAGTACTCCAGCTTGAACTCGCGCTTGAATGTCTGCATCGTGCGCGGGTCGCCGTGCACGCCGAGGTCGATCACTTCACTGTGATAAGTTTTGTGTGCCGTCTCCCAGCCCTGTTCGGTGAATGGGGGCAGGAGGCTTGGCTTCGTTTTCTCCGGTCCATAGTAGATGATGGGCCATTCGGGAATCGAGAGGCCGGAGTGGGTGATGCGCACCGTGCCGCCAATCAACACGAGGGCGAACAGGAAGAAGAGAAGGACCTTCAGCCAGGCCGCGGCGCGGATTTCGTCAAGGGTGCGTTCGGCGGGCGAGGCCCCTCCTGCGGGAGAGGCCTCGTCGGGGCGCGGTGTTGCTTCGGGATGCTGGTACTTCGATGCGCTCATTACTTGATCACAGGAATCCTTGCAAAGTTGTAGGCGGGTGGCGGGCTGGGAATATCCCAGACGAGCGATTCCTGCACGTCGTTGATCTTCCACGGGTCCGCGCCGCAGTCACGCGGGCGGCGCAGCGCCTCGAAGATCGAGTAGATGAACAGTGCGCCGGCCGCCGCCATGAACAGGTAACCGAGCGACGCGATACCGTTCACCGTCTCGAATTCAGGACGGTATTGCCAGATGCGGCGCGCCATGCCCTGGAGGCCGACAAGGTGCAGCGGCAGGAACGTCGTGTTCATGCCGATGAAGAACAGCCAGAAGACCACGTTGCCGAGCTTCTCGCTCAGTACGCGCCCACTCATCTTCGGGAACCAGAAGTACGCCCCCGCGAAAAGCGACATCACAGACCCGCCCACGAGAACGTAGTGGAAGTGCGCGACGACGAAGTATGAGTCGTGCACCTGGATGTCGAACGGTACGTTTGCCAGGAACACGCCGCTGATGCCGCCGATCACAAAGAGGCTGAGGAAGCCGAGTGCGAACTTCATCGGGGTCCTGAACTCAATCGTCCCGCCCCAGATCGTCGCCAGCCACGACCAGATTTTCACGCCCGTCGGCACGGCAATGACCATCGTGGCGAACGAGAAGTACAAACGCAGCTCGGGCGAAATGCCCGCCGTGAACATGTGGTGGCCCCAGACCAGGAAGCCCAGCACGCCGATCGCCGACACGGCCCACACCATCCCGGTGTAGCCGAAGATCCTCTTGTGCGAGAATGAGGCGAGCACGTGCGAAATCATACCGAAGCCTGGCAGCACCATGATGTACACGGCCGGATGCGAGTAGAACCAGAAGAGGTGCTGGTAGAGCACCGGGTCGCCGCCCATGCCGGGCTTGAAGAAGTTCGTTCCGAAGGCACGGTCCATCAGCACCATCGTGACGGCGCCCGCCAAAACCGGCGTACCGATCAGAATCAGCCAGGCGTTGACCAGCCACGTCCAGCAGAACAGCGGCATCTTCATTATGTTCATGCCCGGAGCGCGCATGTTCAGAATCGTGACGATGAAGTTGATCGCGCCGGTGATCGAGGAGATGCCCGCGAGGTGCACGCCGAGAATCCACATGTCCACGCCCGGGCCGCCGGAGAACTCCTTCAGCGAGAGCGGCGGGTATGCCGTCCATCCCGCCGCGGCCGCTCCGCCCTGGACCATGAAGCTCGTGAACATCAGGACGCCCGACGGAATCAGAATCCAGAAGCTGAACGCGTTCAGCCGCGGGAACGCCATGTCGCGCGCGCCGATCATGATCGGCACCAGATAGTTGCCAAAGCCCGCCAGCGCCGGAATGATCACGAAGAAGATCATGATCGAGCCGTGCATGGTGATGAACTGATTGAACAGTTCGGGCGAAAGCACTTCGAGGTTGTGCGCGGCAAGCTGCGCGCGAATGCCGCCCGCGAGGGCACCACCGACCACGCCCATGACGAGCGACAGAATCAGGTACAGGATCCCGAGGACCTTGTGGTCCGTCGAGCCCAGGATGTTGAGAAAGACGTTTGGCGTCTTGACGGGCTTGACGGGTTCGTCGGGAAAGCGGGGAACGCCGCGCGGCGCCTCGGCCGTCTTCTGGTCCTTCGGCTTGTCCAGCATAATGCTCATGATGCGCTTTGCTCCTGTGCCACGGCGCCCTCGTCCGCATCGCCTGCGGACGGCTCGGGGGCAGTTTCTTCAGCCTCATCTGCGGGCGCGAACTCCGCCTGCTTCTTGGCGATCCAGGCGTCGAACTCTTCCTGCGAAACGACGTGAACATCGATCAGCATCTTCGAGTGCAGCGTGCCGCACAACTCGGCGCACTGCCCCTTGAACCATCCTTCGCGCTCGACGTTGAACCATACCTGCGTCGTACGCCCGGGCACCGTGTCCATCTTGATGCCGAACGCGGGGACCCACCACGCATGGTTGACGTCCACGCTGGTCATGTCGGCGACCACGGTCTTGTTGACGGGAATGACGAGCGGTTCCTCGGAGATGCGGATGTCGTTGTAATCGGGGTAGCGGTACTCCCAGTAGAACTGGTGGCCGATCACCTGTATATTCACGTCGGCCTCGGGCATGTTCTCGATTTTCTTGATGAGGCCGTAGGCCGGAATCGCCAGGAGCACCAATGTCAACGCCGGCACGATGGTCCAAACGACTTCCAGACGCACGTTCTCGTGGAACGTGGCGGGGCGCATGCCGGGCTTCTTGCCGAACTTGAAAATGCAATAGAGCAGCAGAACCTGCGGCAAGAGCAGGTAGGGCAGTGTCATCGCCACCAGGAAGAGCGTGTAGGAACGCACCTCGTGGGCGATGGGTGTCACGGGGTCGAGCATCCAGTCGGTGATCGACGGCTCGGTGGCCGGGACGTTCGCGAAGTCCTGGCCGAGCGCAATGCCGGCCGCGGCAACGAGTGCGACGGCGAGCAGGGTGCGGAGAGCGGGCGGGCGCGGCATCAGTGGGTGGCTCCTTCCCGGGCGAGGGCGGCGACGTATTCGTGCAGGTCGGCGACCTGGGTGGTGGTCAGCGTTGCGAAGCCGTGGAGGCGTTCGCCGCTGCTGGGAGTCACGAGAATCTCGGTGAAGGCCTCGCGGTCGGCCACCCACGGGGCATCGGCCCCGAGCAGCGGCGCGGAGGCGACGTGCACGTAGGGATAGCTCGTGATGACCTTGTTGGCGGCAACGCCCTGTCCGGCGTCGCCGTGGCACTGGGCGCAATGGGACGCGAACAGGTCGGCGCCGCGAAGCTGGCGGATTTCCGGGCGAACCTCGACGTGCGCCGCGGGGCGCACTTCCGGCTGCTCAAGCCGGCTCATCGCCAACTGAACGGGGATGCGGGGTCCGCTCTCGGGCGGCGGGGCAATCGTGCCGCCTCCGGCGCTGGCACCCGCGCCGGGCAGCGCCGCGATGTCGTCCGGGCTGATTTCCGGCGGCTCGGGCACCCAGTTTGTGCGGATAAAGTGGATCACGGCCATGCGCTCCTGCGGCGGCATCATGGCATAGGAGGTCATCGAACTCCCGGCGACGCCTTTCTCCAGCGTCGTCCACATGCTGGACAATTGCGGGCCGTTCTTCCAGCCAGTCGCTTCATGGAAGTTGCGGGGCTTGGGGTTGAGTGCCACGCCCTTCTCGCCGTCGCCGAGCCCCTCGGGGCCGTGGCACGACGCGCAGTTCAAGCCGTAAATCTGGCGCCCTTGGGCGATCAGTTCCTTTGTCGGCTCGGCCAGCGCCTGCACGTTCACGGTTTCCTTCTTCGTTTCGCGCGGCGGCGGAGGCGGCGTGATCATGCCGACGTAGAGCCCGCGCATCAGCCCGGACGCAAACACGCCGACGACCACCACCACGGCGACCAGCGCCACGACGAGGTACATCCAGGGGTTTGTCTTGTCCTTCGGGCCTTCGTAGGGATGTGCCGACATTACAGATAGCTCCCGCTGACGCTCATCTTCAGATACGGATCACCCACGGGGAGCACGGAATGGCTCGAGTAAACGCGGTCGAGCACAAAGCCGAACACCCCAAGCAAAGCAAGGAAAGCGCCCAACTCGGGCAGGCCCGGCAGAACCGGTGCCGGTGAGAAAACGGGGTAAACCATCCAGTACAGGTCGAGCCACTGGCCCAACAGCACCGCCACGCACACGAAAACGTGCACCCGCACGTTTGCGCGGAACCCCTGGGGCATCAGCACGGCGAACGGAATCACCCACTTCAGCAGCGGCAGAAGGGCGAAAACGTACTCCCAGCCCCCCTCCGTGCGTTCGATCATGTAGAAGGCCTCTTCCGGCAGGTTCGCGTACCAGATCAGCATGTACTGAGAAAATCCAATATAGCACATGAAGCATGAGAAGGCCATGATCCACGTGCCCAGATCGTACATGTGGCGGGGCTGAATTGCCTCCGCGACGACGCGATTTCGGCGCAGTGCAATCGTCAGCAGCGAAAGCGTGCACAGCGTGGAGAGGAACAGCCCCGAGAAGCAGTACACGCCGAACATCGTCGAGAACCACTTCGGCTCCAGCGCCTTGAGCATGTCCACGCAGTGCAGCGAGAACGTGTAGCCAAACAGGAGAAGGAAGATAATGGAGGTCTTGACGTTGCGCTTGTGGCCAGCGGCTTCCTTCGTGCGGTCCTGCGCGATCGAGGTCTGGCGCAGCTTCTGGGAGAGGACGTGCCAGATGGCGTAGAAGACGACGCCCTTGATGAGCACTCCCCAGCGGCTGAGGTACGCGGCCTTCAGGCCGTCGTAGATGTGAACGCCGCCCTTGCCGTTGGCCGCGCGCCACGGGGATTCCAGGTCGTACAGCGTCCCCCAGCCGAACAGCACAATGATGACAAAGAAGACGAACGAGACCGGGATGTAAGCGCCCATGCCTTCGGCAATGCGCCGCACGGCGATGGACCAGCGGGCGCTGGCGCAGTACTGGATCGCCGTGAAGACGACCCCGCCCAGCCCCAGCATCAGGAAGAACGCATAAGCGACGAGCAGCGACTGCCAGACGCGCAGGGCATCGTTGACCGCGAAGCCCGCCAGCCAGAGCAGCAGGCCGCCGCCAGCCATCGCCAACGCAACGGGCTTGAGTCCCGCAAGAAGCGAAACCGGGCCCGGGTCATGTACGGTGGTAAGGTGTCCGTGAGCCATTGTCGGGTGGTTGGTGGCGCCAGGGCCGGGAAGCGAACCGCGCTTCATCGCCCAAGGGCGCCGTTACTCCTTTCCATCCTGGTTGCGGAACAGTTCGGGGTTCTCGGTCTTGAAGCCCTCGACCATCTGGAGGTCTTCCTCTGTCGGCGTCGCGGCGCGCTGGAGCGAACGCACGTAGTGAATGATGGCCCAGCGCTTGTCGGGGTCGATGCGGTCGTAGGGGGGCATGTTGCCCTGGCCGCGGGTGATGACGTGGAAGATGCGGCCGTCGGTCCACTCGCTGCGCAGTTTTTCGGAATACAGTGACGGCGGAATCGGCATGCCGGCGTTGACGGTGACGACGTTGCCCATGCCGTTGCCCGTCTCGCCGTGGCAGCCGATGCAGAAGACGCCGTAGTACTTCCGCCCCACGCGCAGAACGTCCTCGGTGGGTTCGAGGGGGTTCTGGAGCTTGGAAGCGAGTTCGTCCGCCTCCAGGTCGCCAATGGTGTAGGGCTGGAAGCCAATCGGCACCGTGCCCTCGGGCGGCGTCATCATCGTGCCGTTTTCGGCCCACGGGTTTGGTTCCTGGGGCTTGAACGACTGCTGGAAGTGCATGTCGGGCATGTTGAGGACTTCGCGGGTTTCGCGCCGTCCGTCGCAACCCGTCAGCATCCCCCCCGCCACGAGGGCGGCCAGAAGAACCAGCGGAAAAGCCTGACGGGCGGGCCTCATGCTATTGTTCGACTTTGCGAATTTCATCGGCCTTCAATCGCTTCAGGAGTTGGGTTGCGGCGGATTCGTCCTCGTCGCTGCGCGCGGGAATCACCAGCGCGAAACGGTCGTTTGTCAGGTCCTCGTCGATCACATCGGGGAACGGATGCGGCACCAGGCGGCAGGCAACGAACATCGACAGGAAGTTCGTCAGCGCCGAGCACAGCACGCCGCACTCGAACACAATCACCACGTAGGCCGGCCAGGCGTTGAGCGGCTTGCCACCCACGTTGATTGGCCAGTCGATCACGTGCGTCCAGTACTGGAGCGCAAACCCCAGGCACGCGCCGATCAGCAGCCCGGTCAGTGCGGCGCTCGGAATCCACGAGCGCCGGATGCGCAGCACTTCCTCGATGCCGTGAATCGGGTAGGGCGAGTACGCGTCGCAGTTGCGGAAGCCCTCGTTGGTGGCTTCGCCCGCCGCGTGCACGAGTTGGTCGGGATCGTTGAAGAACCCGATCACGCAGGACTTAGGAAGTCTTGCCATCTTCGGCGTCCTCCTTTTCCGCTGCAGTGCCTGCCACCGCAGCCTGCCCGGGATGAACGGGCGCGCTCTCCGTGGGCCAGGAGACGACCTCGAAGCGCCGGTTGGCGCCTCCGGCGTTCGGCCGGTGCAGAATCGATTTGATCTCCGCGATGGCCACCGTCGGCATCACACGCGTGAAGCCAAAGAACAGCGTGAAGAACAATCCGAACGAGCCGAGCGTCACACCCCAGTCGAACAGTGTTGGCTGGTAGTACGACCAGTTGGCGGGCAGGAAGTCGTGCTCCAGCGAGAGCACGAAGATGTTGAAGCGCTCGAACCACATCCCGATGTTCACGAAGATCGAGATGATGAACATGACCTTCAGGTTACGCCGCAAACGCTTCGACCAGTAGAGCTGCGGAATGAACACGTTACAGGTCATCATCGTCCAGAACGCCCAGGCGTGCGCCACGCCGCCCTGCGGCGAATCCAACATGCCGATCGCGCGGTAGATGAACTGCGCCTTCTCGTAGGGAGCCTCCGAATACCACGCCACGAAGAACTCCGAGAGATACGCGTAGCCGACGATCATCGAGGTCAGCAGGATCACCTTGTTGCAGAGTTCCAGGTGGTTCATCGTGATGATGTGTTCCAGGCGCAGGAACTTGCGCATCGGAACCAGCAGGGTGATCACCATGCCGAAACCGGAGAAGATCGCGCCTGCCACGAAGTACGGCGGGAAAATCGTCGTATGCCAGCCCGGGATCATTGAAACCGCGAAGTCGAACGAAACGACCGAGTGCACCGAGAGCACCAGCGGCGTGGCCAGCCACGCGAACTGCGCGTAGACGCGCTCGTAGTGCGCCCAGTCGCGGATCGAGCCGCGCCAGTTCATCGCCAGCACGCCGTACACGCCCTTCTGAATCTTGTTCTTCGCCTTGTCGCGCACCGTCGCGAAGTCGGGGATCAGGCCCGTGTACCAGAAAATCACCGAGACCGTCGCGTAGGTCGTGACGGCGAACACGTCCCAGAGCAGCGGCGAGCGGAAGTTCACCCACAGCAGACGGTCGTTCGGATACGGGATCAGCCAGTAGGCCTTCCATGTGCGGCCAACGTGCAGCAGCGGGAAGATGCCGGCGCATTGCACGGCGAAGATCGTCATCGCCTCGGCCGCGCGGTTGATCCCCGTGCGCCACTTCTGGCGGAAGAGGAACAGAATTGCCGAGATCAGCGTTCCCGCGTGGCCGATGCCGACCCAGAAAACGAAGTCGGTGATGTAGACGCCCCAGCCCACGGGGTTGTTGATGCCGAGGATGCCGAGGCCGCGGTACATCTGGATCGCGACGATCACCAGGCCCAACGCAAAGCAAAGCTGCGCCGCGCCGAACGCCAGGTGCCAGCCCAGCGGCGGGAACTTGAACATTGGCGCCAGCACGTCGTCCGTGATGTCGCGCATCGAGTACTTTGGATCAACGAGCGGCTCGGAGCCGTCGGGCGTCATGCCACCATGGCCGTGGTGCCCGTCGTCGTCGTGCACGCCGTGGTCGTGAATACCGGGGTCGAGGACCTCGGTGTTGCGCGATTCCTGTTCTATCAGGCTCAAGAGTGCGTCCTCCCCGCGTGGCCCGTCGTGGCCTGGGAGTGATGTTCCGTCTCGGCCGCCGGATGCGTATCGCCGGCGTCGTGGCCCCCTTCGGCGGGAGCATGATCCTCGCTGTGCGCCCCATGCGAGTGGGCCGTCACATAGTCAACGTCGAACGCCTTTGTCTCGCGGTTCCAGATCTGGGCGAGATACATGACGTTGGGTTTGACGTTTGTTTCCTCCAGCACCCCGTAGCCTCGCTTGCCCACGTTCTCTTCGCGGATGCGCACGACTTCGTTGCTTTCGTCGAGAGCATCGCCGAACGTGATGGCCTGACTCGGGCACGTCTGCTGGCAGGCCGTCTTCAACGACCCCGCCGGAATGGCGTGCCCCAGCTTCTTCGCCTCGTCCTTGGCCGAACGCACGCGCTGCTGGCAGAAGTTGCACTTCTCCATGATGCCTTTGCTGCGCACCGTGATTTCCGGGTTCAGCGCCAGCGCCAGTGGCGTCTCGGCGATGCGCGCTTCGGCGCCCGCCTCCAGCTCGTCGTGCGGTCCCTTGCGGAACTTCGAGTAGTTGTAGAAGTTGAACCGCCGCACCTTGTACGGGCAGTTGTTCGCGCAATAACGCGTTCCCACGCAGCGGTTGTAAATCTGCTGGTTGATTCCCTCGTCGCTGTGCACCGTCGCCAGCACGGGGCAGACCGTTTCGCACGGCGCGTTGTCGCACTGCTGGCAAAGCATCGGGCTCTTCACGAACTCGGGGTCCTCGGGATCTCCCTTGTAGTAGCGCTCGATGCGAATCCAGTGCATCTCGCGCCCAACGAGCACCTCGCGCTTGCCCACGACCGGGATGTTGTTCTCCGCCTGGCAGGCCACCATGCACGCATTGCATCCCGTGCACGAGTTGAGGTCGATCGTCATCACCCACTTGTGGCGCGTGTAGGGGAAGTCCTTCGTCCGCCAGATGTCGGGCTTCTTCTCGCCCTTCTCCCAGTACGGAATGTGATGAACGGCCTGCGGGGCCTCGGCGCTCTTGTTGTACAGCTCCAGGCTCGTGGCCTGGATCAGCGGACGTTCGTACTCGTTCTCGTCCGCTGGATTCTTCTTCATGAAGTTGTGGCCCTGCACGTCGGCGAGCTGCGTGCTGCCGCCCGTCTTGCGGATGGCCGCGTCACCGCCCGAATACGCCAGGGTGTTGCCGGAGGCGGATCCGAGGGCGAAGGCGTTGAAGCCCTCGCCGTTGGCCACCGCGCCTCCTGCGGTGCGGCCCCATCCTGTTCCGACGGCTGCAACGTTCTTGTGCGTGCCGGGCTGGATGCGCACGGGGCCTTCGATCGTTCCGCCAGAGCCGTTGGCCAGCGAAACGATGTCGCCGTCCTTCAGCTTCAGCTCGCGCGCCGTTGACGGCGCGAGCGCCACGTAGTTGTCCCAGCACACCTTCGAGACCGGGTCGGGCAATTCAAGCAGCCACGGGTTGTTGGCGTGCCGGCCGTCGCCCGTGTTCGTCATCGGGTAGACGGCGATTTCAAGCGCCGGCGCCGGCGCGGGCTGGAAGGCGGAGAGCGCCGTCGCGGCCTCGGCCACGTTGCGCTCTGTGTCCTTCGCCGCAGGAGCAGGAAGCTCCAGCGCGCCCTGGCGCAACGCCTCGAACCAGAAATCCTGGAAGCTCTTTGCCGCGAATCCGCCGGACTGGTAAACTTTCTCGTCCCACGTCTTGCGCACGAACTCGTGCCACGTCATCGCGCGCACCGTCGGCTCGTCGCCTTCCTTGGCGGCGGGGATCGTCACGTCGAATGCCGTCGAGCCGCCCGCCCGCGCGATCATCATCAACGACTCTTCAAACGCGCGGTTATCCCACAGCTTGCCGATCACGGGCTGGCGCAGGCTGACGTACCCCGCGTAGGGCTCGGCATCGCCCCAGTTCTCCAGGTAGTGCACGTCGGGAAGAATCCGGCCGCACAGCGATGCCGTTTCGTCCTTGTGCATGGAGAAGGAGACGCGCGTCTCCACCTTCGCCATCGCCTCGGCGAATCCCGCACTCTCTGGCAGCGAGTAAACCGGGTTCGTGCCGTGCACGAGCAGCACGTCCACGAGCCCCTTCTTCATGTCGTCGATCAGCCCGAGCACGCTGGCCGCGGAACCCTGCGAGTGATTCGCGGGCCGCGAGGAATCCACGATCGTGCCTTCGGCTCCGATCATTGCGTTGATCAGATTCGTGGCCAGATGCAGCTCGAAGCCCTTGCCGTTACGCCCCATCACGCCACCGGCGTACACGACGGCCTTGCCGCGATGGGCCCACAGATCGCTCGCGACGCGCGCGATGGTGCCCTCTGGCAGCCCCGCCTTGCTCTCGATCGCGGCGATGTTCACCGTGATGGAGGGAACACCGGGAACCTCGGAGTGCCCGTCCTTCTGCAACTGGGCAGCGATGGCGATGGCAATGGGGGCGAGATCGGACGGCCGCACGCTGTGGCGGTAGTCCGCGTTGATGCCGCTGTGCGTGGGCGTGGGCTCGAAGGCAATGAGCCGGCCCATCGTCTTCCTGCCGTGATCGTCGCGGACCTTGCGCGAGGCACCGATGCCCGCCATCGATTCGGTCGCCGAAGGCCCTTCGGCCATCGGGTCCGCACCCAGCAGCACGGTGACTTCGGACTTGTCGAAGTGGTAGCGCGGCACGGCGCGCGTGCCGAACAGTGCTTCGCGCGCGTCGGCTGCCTCGTGATCCGAGAACGCGTCGTACACGATGTGACGCAGGCCCGGGTAGGCCTTCTTGAATTCGTTGAGCGCGGCCACGCGTGCCGGGCCATGGATCGTGCCCGTCAGCAGCACCGCCCTGCCACCCGCCTTCTTCAGCGCGGCGGCCAGCTCGGCGTCGGCCTTCTCCCACGCGAGCGTGGAATCGTCCGCCACCACAAGCGGATGGCGCACGCGGTCGGGGTCGTACAAATCAATCAGTGACGCCTGCCCGCGCGAGCACAACGTGCCGCGATTGACCGGGCTGGCGGGATTGCCTTCGAGCTTGATGGGGCGTGCTTCGTAGGTCTTGACGATCAGGCCGCACCCCGCCGCGCAACCGCCGCACGTCGAAGCGTAGAAGTTCGGGACACCGGGAACGATTTCCTCCGGCGCGTTGACGTAGGGAAGGATCTTCTCCGCCGGTTTCTCGCAGCCTGCCGCGGCCGCCAGCACCGCCGCGAAGCCGCTCATCTTCAGAAACGTGCGGCGGCGCAGGGCAACTTCGGGAATGCCCAGATTCTCCAGGGCCTCCGCGAAACCGCGCGGCTTGGTGTTCCAATCGCCGCCGCCCTGGCGCGCGAGGACCTCGGGGTCGCCCTCGTATTCTTCAAGAGTCGACCAGAGGATGGGCCGATGTGACTGTTCCGACATGCGCGGGGTGAACTCCTGGGACTTCTTCCGTCCGCTCAATAGTGGCAGGTGTTGCAGTTGATCGGTGCGTTCTGGAACGCCTTGACATGATCCGCGACGGCGCCGCGATCGCCCTGCTGGCGGGCGAAGCTGTCGTAGCCCAGCGTCTCCACGATCGCCGCGTGCAGTTCCTCGGGGCTTTCCGTCTCCGCCACTTCCTGGAGCTGCTCGCCGTTCCAGAAGGCGTCCTTGACGCTCGCGTATTCCTTGCGCAGCGCCGTGGCGTCGGTGCGCGCCGGGCCGCCCGTGCGATAGTAGCTGTGGGCGAACTCGCCCTGCTCCTGCGCGCGTGCCAGACTCTCAGGCGTGCGCAGGTACTCGTCGCTGCGGTGGCACTTCATGCACCACCCCATGCTCGTGTCCACCCACTGCTTCACGACTTCCATTTCCTGGATCGGGCCGTGGCACGTCTGGCAGGCCACCCCGGCGTTCACGTGCGCCGAGTGCGGAAAGTAGACGTGATCGGGCAGGCTGTGGATGCGCACCCACGGAACGGGCTCGCCGTCCTCGTAGAACTTCGCGAGCTTCTGGACCTCAGGCCGATCAGTGCGCACGACCGAGTGGCACCCCATACATGTTTCCATGGGGGGGACAGTGGCGTGCCGGGACTTTTCGGCATTTGTGTGGCAATAAAGGCAGTCCAGGCCGAGTTGTCCGGCATGGACCTTGTGGCTGAACGCGATGGGCTGGAGCGGCTCGTACCCGCGGTTGTGGGTAAGTTCGAGTCCTTTAACTCCGCCGGCGGCAAGAAGGACCACGGCAATCGCGGCGAGGCGCCAGCGTGCCAGGATCGCTTCGGCAGTAACTTTCATTCACATTCCCCCGGTACTTCGCCGGTTCGAGCTCTCGTGGCGCGCTGAACACGCCGACAGAAAAAGCCTGCGAACGCATACCTGCGATCCTCCCTTTGTTCCTCCTGGCGGGCTGAACGGGCGTCTCCGGCGCCCCGGCACGTTCCGTGAAACTTTTCACAAATCCGCGCCTGCCAACTTCGCCATCGCTGTTGTGGCCGGGATCGTGCCGAGGTCTCGGGAGCCGAAGCAAGCTGTTTTTGACCCCTTCGGAGAGGATGACACAAGACGCGGAGCCCTTGAATTCGCTGACTTTAAGTGCCCCACTTGTCGCAATTCCACCCTGAAAACCGGGCCCTTTCCCGGCCTCTTTTCCAAATTCCGAGTCCATCAGTCTGATATCACTGTCTTTAACATGATAATGGCCATATTCTCCTCTTTGTCCGACTTCGCAACAATCCCAATTGGCGTGGACGAAGCGGAGCCGATCACCAAAACACTCTCAAAGTGCAGGACGTCCTTACACCGCAGGGTCGGGCAGCCGGCCGCCCGCAGAAGAAGGAACCGGGAAGAACGCAGCGGGGGGCAGGGCGGAAATCTGATAGCCGAAAACTGAACGCGTCTCCCGGCAAAGATTCCTCGCCCCCGTCCCCGCCTCTCCCCCACTCTTCCCGTCCCGCGCGTTGCGCCGCCCTGCCAAGGATCCTCTCCATGCGTCCCATATACGTTATTGCGCTGATTGCCTTCTGCCAGGTGATCTGCGTGGGTGCCAATTTCACGACCCTCAAGTTTTACAGTGAATCGTTCGGTGGCACCGGCCTGATGGTCGGGTTGCTGTGGGTGGGGCTGACGATGCCGCGTGCCGTGCTCAGCCCGATGTGGGGCAGCCTCTCGGACCGTTGGGGCCGCCGGCCGATTCTGGTGGTCGGCTCCATCGGTTCGATTCTCGGTTCCCTGATATGGTGGCAGGCCGGATCGTACGGGACCCTGCTCACCAGCCGCGTGGTGGACAGCCTTCTCGGGGCGCAGGCCACGATCGCCTTCAGCGTCATCGCGGACTGCACGACGCCCGAGCGCCGCGCCGCGGGCATGGGCATGGTCGGCGGGCTGGTACTGCTGGGCTTCACGATCGGCCCGGCCGTCGGCGGACTCGTGTCGAGCGCCTGGGGCTTTGCGCCGCTGGGCCTCGTGATGGCGTGCATCCAGAGCGTGGGCCTGCTGCTGATCCTGTTCGCCCTCCCCGAGACACGCCCGGAAAGTGCCGCCGTGCGCGCCGCCGCCTCCTGGCTTCCCGAAGCGTTCCACGTCACGGCATGGCGCGCGCTGCTCGGCGCGCCTGGGATGGCTGCCATGCTCGTCGTCTCGCTCGTCGTCATGGCCTCCTACGCGGTCTACAACACCGCGTTTCCGAATCAGGCCGTCTCGTGGTTTACCTGGAACCAGCGCGATCTTGTTCCGGCCTTCATGATTCTGGGAATCGGGGGAGCCATAGCGCAGGGCGGACTCGTGCGCGTGCTCGTTCCCCGGTTTGGAGAAGCGCGTCTGGTGATCGGCGGCGGGATTGTGATGATCGCCGCGTTTCTGGTGCTCAGCCTGCGCCTCCCTGCGCCGGCCCTGCTGGCCGCCACGGGCATGCTCGCGCTCGGCGGCGGCGTCGCGTTCCCCTGCATCACGGCGCTGCTTTCACGTCTGACGCCGAACGACCGACAGGGGCTGCTGCTCGGCATCAACCAGATGGCCCAGGGTCTCGGGCGCGGCTTCGGATTCCTTGCCGGCAGCGCCTTCGAGAGCATCAGCCTGCGCCTTCCGTGGTGGATCGCCGTCACCGCACTGGGCACCGTGCTCGTGCTCATGCGTATCGCCGTGCCGGAACGCCACGCCAAGCGCAGGCAATAGAGCGAAGTTCGGGGTTCTGTGCATGCGTTTCACCCGGGTTGCTCCATATCCGTCCCCACCCTGCTTTTCCTCCTCGCGCCGGTGGCCGGGTTCGGCGATGGGGTTGGCCCATGAAGCCCAACCGCCGCCTCCTGCTCTTCGCCGCCCTCGCCGCCGGGCTCTTCTTTCTGCTCGCCGACCCGTTTCTGTCGCCCCCCGACAGCGCGTGCTACTGGTCGTGGGGTGAATCGCTCGTGCGCGACGGCGACTTTGCCTTCCTCAATCAGTTCGCGCGCTTCGAAATGCCGGTGCGCTACACCTACATCACGGAGACGGGGCGGCTGGCCAACGACTGGCCGCCGGGCTCGGGCTTCCTGCTCGGGCCGTGGGTGCTGATCGGGCCGATGTTCGCGCACGCCTGGGTGCTGATGGTGGTGGCTGGTGCGCTGGCCTTCTGGGCGCGGGGAGCGGGTTTCTCGCCCGCCGCCACGCGCTGGGGCCTGCTCGCCGCGATCGCCGGAACGCCGCTGGCTTTCTACGTCTTCTTCGGGCCCTTCTTCTCGCACGCACTTTCGTTCGCGGTGGTCACGGTCTTCCTGGTCCTGTGGGATCGCACCCGTGGCGGGCGCCCGGCCTCGGAGGCCGCCCTGCTCGGCCTGCTGCTCGGCGTGGCCACGGCCATCCGCCCCCAGAACGCCCTGCTTGCCGCCGTCTTTCTTGCCGAAGTCCCCGGGTGGTGGCGCGGCCGCACGTGGAGCCCGCGCACCGTGGGCGCCTGGATGGGCGCGGGGGCGCTCGGCGTCGTGCCGCTGCTGCTCGCCTACTGGGCGCTTTACGGCAGCCCACTGGCGCTCCCCAAGACCGAAGAGATGCACTGGCTGCGTCCCGCGTTGGGGAGAATGCTGTTCTCGGATTTCCACGGCGTCCTTCCCTGGACCCCGGTGTACGTCCTCGTCGTGGCCGGGCTGGCGCTGCTGGCGCGGCGCGACCGCATGCTGGCCGCCGCCCTCGGCCTCGTGCTTGCGCTCCAGGTTTACGTCAACGCCGCGAACGTCGTCTGGTGGTCGGGCGGCTCGTTCGGCAACCGCCGCCTGACGGACTACGCCATCGTCGCCGCCTGGGGAATTGCCGAGTTGTTCCGGGCCGTGGAGAACCGCCCGCGTCCACAGCGCCACGCGGTGCTCGCCGCCATCGCGCTCTGCTGCGTCTGGAGCGTCTGGCTCCTGCTCGCCGAGCGCCGCCTCATCGTGCCGCTCGACCGCTATGTCCCGCTCCGGGGGCGGGAGTTCGCCGCCGGAATGCTGCGCGTCTGGAGCGAGCCGTTCCAGACGCTCCAGTCCGTCGCTCGTGGCCCGTGGACCGCCGCCGGGATCGCCCGCCGCACCACCGCCGCGCTCCTCGCCGGAGCCGGAACAGCCGCCTTCCTGGCCCTCGCCGCCCGCCTGCGCCGCTCCCACGCGCCCCGGGTGATGGGCACCGGTCTGGTGCTCGCCGGTGTTCTGGCGCTCGCAACGGCCGTCGCCGCCCTGCGCACCCCTCCCGTCGAAGACCCCGAGCTCATCGCCGCCGTTGGCACCGAGCCCGGCATCCTCTGGGACAACTACATCGAGCTGGCGTTCTATGAACTCCGGCGCGGCGACTTCGTGGCCAGCGAGGAGGCCGCCCGCCGCGCCCTCGCCATCTGGGACGACAACGACAACACCTGGGTCGCGCTCGGCCGCGCCCTCTTCTACCAGAAGCGCTGGATCTCCGCCAGCGACGCCTTCGACCGCGCCCTCGCCATCAACCCCGAAAGCCGCATCGCACTCGACTACCGCAGCGCCGCAAGCGCCCGAATCGCCGAACAAACAGGACGGCTGAAGTCGGAAGACTAGAGCGTTGTCTGATGATTCGTAGCCTGAAGCACGCCTTGATGATTGAAGTGGATGATTCTCGAAGGGGCGCGGTGCTGCCTCGAAGAGGCAGGATCACGTAGCCCAGGGCAAGTGCCGCAGGCGCACCGCCCTGGGGATGTGTGGTGTTTCAACCCGTACCCCGAAGGTGGTGCGATCACGACTCGCGATGCACCTGAATCGTTCGCTGGCTTGGGATCGCTCTGCTTTCAGGGTGCGGTTTCTGTTACTGGCGGGACGAATCCTCGCTCAGGACGAACTGCTTCCCAGAGATGATGGCTACAATTTTCCGGAATTCTACAACAACCGGCCCTCGATCACGAGGGCCGGCGGAGCCACATCCATGCACAACACACACGCTCGTCAGACGCCCGCAAGCACCGCCTGCACGTCCGCCTTGCCGTTCTCGCCGAGCCCCTGCAGGTCGTAGGTATCCTGCAGAATCTTCAGCACGTTCGGCGTCACGAAGGCCGGAAGTGCCGGGCCGAGGCGAATTCCCTTCACGCCCAGGTGCAGCAGCGTCAGCAGCACAGCCACCGCCTTCTGCTCGAACCACGAGATGCACAGCGTCAGCGGCAGGTCGTTCACCGAACAATCGAATGCGTTCGCCAGCGCCAGCGCCACCTTCACCGCGCCGTAGGCGTCGTTGCACTGGCCCATGTCCATCAGACGCGGCACCTGCACGCCGCCCCCAAGGTCGATCATGCCGTAGTCGTGCTCGCGGATGCGGTACTTCCCGCACCCCAGGGTCAGCACGATCGAATCGTTCGTCGCTCCCTGTGCGAAATCGGCGAAGTAGTTGCGGCCCGGCTCGGCGCCATCGCATCCGCCCACGAGGAAGAAGTGGCGGATCTTGCCTTCCTTCACCGCGTCCACGATCTTGTCCGCGAGGCTCAGGATCACGGAGTGGTGGAACCCGACCATCGAGGTCTTGGTCGGTGTGGGCTTGAGATCGCCGATTTCCTTCGCGCGCGCAATCACCGCCGAGAAATCGTTCGTCGTCAGCCGCGTCGCTCCCGGCACCGCCGTCGCCCGCGTCGTGAAGAAGCGGTCGAGGTACGTGTTGTCCTTGCGCGGGATCAGCACGCAGTTCGTCGTGCCCAGAATCGCGCCGCCAAAGCTCTCGAACTCGTCGCGCTGCTTCTGCCAGGCGCCACCGTAATGCCCCACCAGGTGCTTGTGCTTCGTCAGGCCCGGGTACATGTGCGCGGGCAGCATCTCGCCATGTGTGTAGACGTTGATGCCCATTCCCTCGGTCTGCTCGAGGATGTCCTTGAGGTCCACCATGTCGTGGCCCGTGACCAGGATGCCGGGGCCGGGCTGGATGCCCTCGATGACTTCCCTGGGGGCGGGCTGGCCGAGTACCTCGACGTGGCCGTCGTTGAGCAGTTCCATCGTCTTCAAGTTCATCCGGCCGCATTCGAGAACGAGTTCGAGCAGGCTGGGGATGTCGAAGTTCACGTTCGTGACGGTGGCAAAGAGCGCCTCTTCGATGAACGATTCGACCTCGGGGTCGGTCTTGCCGAGACGGCGGGCGTGGTGCTTGTAGGAGGCCATGCCCTTGAGGCCGTAGAGGAGAATCTTCTGGAGCGACTCCATGTCGGGGTCTTTGCCGCACACGCCGACGGACGTGCAGGCGATGCCGCGGAAGGTTTGCTCGCACTGGTCGCAGTGCATGGTGGCAGTCATGAGGGGAAGCCTCCGGGGAAGGGTGGTCGCAGGGCGGCGTCGTGGGAGGAGAACCTGAGGGGACGCCTATTAGCGATATTGTAGATGTTTAGTATCCTCAATATCGGGACGGGTCAAGGTGAAAGTTCTCTCGCGGTCCCATCCCCGTCGAACGTACTCTTTCGGCCCGTTATCCCCAACCCCCGCAGGCACCCCACCATGACCCACCGGATTCTGATTCTCGACGACGAACCCAAAATGGGGACGCTTCTGCAGCGCTCCCTCGAACGCGACGGCTATGACGTGGCCGCGTTCGACAAGCCCGCCGAGGCGCTCGACGCTCTGAAGGCCGGCGGCATCGACGTGCTCGTCACCGACTTGCGGATGCCCGGCATGGACGGTCTCGAAGTGCTCCGCCGCGCCAAGTCCATCGCCCCGCAGACCGAAGTGATCCTGATGACGGCCTACGCCTCTGTGGAGACCGCCCGCGAGGCGCTCATGCGCGGCGCCCTCGACTATCTCGTGAAGCCCGTCAGCGCGGAGAACGATCTCAAGCCGCTGCTTGCCCGCCTCTTCGCCGGGGACGCCGACGCTCCCCAGCACCTCGAAACGCCTCTTCCGCCGCCCACGCACAGCGCGAGCCCGGGCCTGGTGATGGACAGCCCGGCGATGCAGAGCATCATGGCCAAGCTCGACAAGATCGCGCGCTCGGGCGCCAGCGTGCTCCTGCGCGGCGAGAGCGGCACGGGCAAGGAAGTCCTCGCCGACCTGATCCAGTCGCGCAGCACGCGCGCGGGCAAACCCTACATCAAGATCAACTGCGGCGCGCTGACCGAAACGCTGCTCGCGGCCGAGTTGTTCGGGCACGTCAAGGGCGCCTTCACGGGCGCGGCAGCCGACCGCGCCGGGCACTTCGAGTCCGCCGATGGCGGCACGCTGATGCTCGACGAAGTCGGCGAAGTCTCCCCCGCGTTACAGGTCAAGCTGCTGCGCGTTCTCCAGAGCGGCGAGTACCAGCGCGTCGGCGAATCGGCCACCCGCAAGTGCGACGTGCGCATCATCGCGGCCACCAACCGCAACCTGGAGGAGATGGTGGAGTCCGGCGAGTTCCGCCAGGACTTGTATTACCGGCTCAACGTCGTGCCGATTGTGCTGCCGCCGCTGCGCGAGCGCCGCGAGGATATCGAAAAGCTCATCGCGCACTTCGCGCGCCGCTACGGTGGCGGCGTCGAGGCGCGCTTCACCGACGACGCGCTCAAGGCGCTGCTCGACTACCATTGGCCGGGCAACATCCGCGAACTCGAAAACGCGATCGAGCACGCGCTGGTGCTCGGCGATCCGTCGGGCATTCTCGTCGAGGACCTTCCCGCCGCCGTGCAGCAGCATCGCGAGAAATCAGCACAGGCCGCATCGCCCGCCGCTGTCGGCGCGTCCAGCCTCGAAGACATCGAGAAGCGCTGCCTGCTCTCCGCGCTTCAAAAGACCAATGGCAATCGCACGCGTGCCGCGCACCTGCTTGGCATCACACGCCGGACGCTCGGCTACCGCCTGCGCAAGTACGGGCTGGAGGACGAAGCCGCACGCATCGCCGCCGGGCAAGTCGAGGAGTAGGGAGGGGCGTGGTTCGTTCCTCGTGATTCGACCAGTTGCCTTGAAGTGGATTCCGATTCATGCAGCGCTGCATCTTGAAGAACCGGGAAGTCGAAAGTTGAAATCCAAATCGAATCGTTCAGCCGTTCCCACGGGACTCGTTTGCCGCAAATGACCACGCCTCCTGATTTCCCAGCCATGAACCACGCACCACGAGCCACGGACTTGAAAGCTCTCCACGCCATCGTTGATGGGCGCGTGCAGGGAGTTGGCTTTCGCGCGTTCGTTCATCGCGAGGCGCGCGAGCTTGGCCTGAACGGATGGGTGCGCAACCTGGCGGGGGGCAGCGTCGAAACGTGGGCCGAGGGAACGGAAGAGCAGCTCGCGGCGTTTCTCGAAGCGCTCCACCGCGGCCCGGCACTGGCGCGCGTCACCAGCGTCCACGCCGCGTGGAAGCAGCCGCGCGGAGAGGCCGGCGGCTTTCGCGTCACGCACTGAAAGCGTGCGTCAGGGAATCAGCGGAATCAGGTCTTCGTTTTTCAGCGGCGCCAGCTTGCGTTCCTGCAGCACCGGCGCGGTGCTCGTGGTCGATGCGTCCGACGCGGTGGCGGAACGTTGGAAGAGGCGGACGACCTCGTCGGTGCGCGCGTCGAGTTCGGCGATCACGTCGTCGGTGAGATCGGCGGCCTTGCTCCCCCAGATGACCACTTCGCCGCGCAGCACCAGGTCGTAGCCGTCGCGCTCGGCAATGTCGCCAACCACGTTCATCACCTTTGCCAGCACAGGTTCGATCAGGCGTTCCTTCTCGCGCAGTTCCGCCTCCATCTCGAACCTCATGCGATTGATGTCGTCCTGGAGCTTGACGAGTTCCGCGCGGCGGCGCTCGCGCTCCTCCTGCGAGAGGATGCGCTCCTGGCGGTCGAGTTCAAAGCGCATGCTGCGGAACTCGCGTTCCTGCCGGTCGATCGTGCGGGCGCGTTCGCTGAGCTGGTCGTCCATCGCGTCAAGCCCGCGCCGCAGCGCCCGGCTGTTTTCGATCACCAACTCAATGTCCACGAAGCCCACGCGCATCGGTTCTTTCTTTGCCGACTCTCCTCCCTGCGCGGGCAGAAGAGCCGCGGAGAAAAGCAGAAAGGCAAACGCGGAAAACAGGCGGAGATTCGAAAGGATCATGGGAGGGGGACTCGCTTGGGAGTTTTCAGTTCTCAGTCTTCGGTTCTATTGTCGTGGTTTGTGGTTCGTGGTTCGAGCAACAACTTCTATTTCGCCCCACCTCTTCCTTCGCGAAATTCGTGCGATTCGTGGCTATCGGTTCCCAGTCGTCGGTTTTCGGTCTTCAGTTCTGTTTTCGTGATGCGTGGTTTGTTGTTTGCGAGAGAGTCCCGAAGGGACGACTGATCGTAGCCCAGCACTTCAGTGCCGGGAATTCCGAATCGCAAATGAGCCGGAGTCCCGCAGGGACGACTGAACGACTTCGGCCACAAGGCATTCGTGCGATTCGTGGTTCATCCGTTTTCGGTTCGCATTCAAGAGAGCGCGCCTAGAAGTTCGATCTCAGGCGGAAGTGGAACGAGCGCGTGCGGTCGTGGCGGTACTTGACGACGGGCGCGGCGAGATCGAGGTCGAGGCTGAAGGCTCCGAGATCGACGGTCACGCCCGCACCGGCGCCAACACGTGGCGGGCCGAACTCCAGGGGGTGGTCCTCCAGGAAGCCGGCATCCACGAACAACCGTCCCTGGAACATGCGCGAGAAACGATGGCGCAGTTCATGGCGTTGCGTCAGCATCGTCGAGCCGCCCACGTGCACGTCGTGCTCGCCGTCGTCGGTCGGGCCGATGCCGCGGGGCCGGAAGCCACGCAACGTCGAGGTGCCGCCCACGAAGAAGCGCTCGGTGATGCCGACGCGGTAGGCGTTGTACGGTTGCAGGCCCATCACGTGGCCGTAGGCGTAGACCCAGTCCTCGTCGCGCGAAAGCGCCTTGTACCATTCAAAGGAGTGCGTCAGGCGCAGCATTCCGTGGCGCGCCCAGCCCGGCTCGATTCCGGCCGTCGCGTAGTACCCTTCCGTTGGCCAGCGGCGGTTGTTGCGCACGTCGCGCGCGATCATTCCGCGCAACGCCGCCACGCCGTAGGAATTCATGTTCTCGAACAACCCGCTCTCGCGCCGTTCCAGCCGCACGTGTTCCAGCCGCAGCCGCATGTACACGCGCAGGTCCTCGCGCACCGGGTGCCCGAGTTCCGTGGAGGAACCGTAGATGCGTTGTGCATAGCCCGGGTAGCGCGCGTAGCTGCGGAAGAGCGTCTGCTCGAACGTGTTGTCCGTCCCCATGAAATGACGGTCGAAGTATGTCGCCGAGAACGAATGGACGCGCGAGCCCACCGTTGCCCCCAGCCGCAGCACCTTGGCGTCGCCGAACAGGTTGGGGTTTACGTACTGCGCACCGACGGCCGGGCCGGACTCCTCGCCCACGCCGGCCGTCACCGACACAAAGCCTGCCGAGGGGTCCTCTTCCACGTCCACGACAACGTCGACCACGTCGGGGTCGGCGGTCGGCTTGCGCTGAATCTTTACGTCCTCGATGAAGCCGAGGTTGCGCAGGCGGTCCACCGTGCGCACTTCGTCGGCCGTGCGGTATGTGGCCCCGGGCTTCAGGGTCACTTCGCGCATGACGGTCTCTTCCTTCAGTCCGGGCGACGTCCAGTCGATGAACTCTTCCAGCTTGTTCAGTTCAAAGTGGTAGTCGTACTTCTCGACCTTGACGTCGATGTTGCCGATGGTGACGGCGTTGTTCTCGGTGATCGCGATTTTCAGGACAACGTCGCCCTGTGCCGGGTGCTTCTCGTAGTCGCCGTCGAACACCGCGTTGACGTACCCCTGATCGCCGTACAGGCGCCCCAGGGAACGCAGCGCCTCGCTCACCTTGTAGCCATCGTAGGTCTTGCCGATGAACGGCTCGAAGGGACGCAGCAGCTCCGCGTCGGTGAACAGCGTCGAGCCGGAGAAGCGCACCGCCTTCACCTTGTAGCGCGGCCCTTCCTCGATGACGACCACGGGGCTGACCCACGCCTTCTCCTGATTGTAGACGAACTCGCCGCGGCTCGCCTTCGCATCCAGAAAGCCCGCGGCGCGGTACTTGTCCTCGATCACGCGCAAATCGTCGTCGAATGCGCGGTCGTCATAGTAGTTGTCGAAGAAGAGCCAGCTCCCCGAATTCACCGCCCATGTGCGCACGCGCCAGTCGGGGAAGTGGCGATTGCCCTCGATGATCAGATCGCGAATGCGGATCTTTTCCCCTTCGTCGATCGCGATGGTCACGTTCACCTGGCCGGGCATGTCGGGCACGGGATCCACGGAGACGCGCACGCTCGCGTTCTTGAACCCGCCCTGCGAGTAGAACCCGCGAATTGTGCGGACCGTTTTTTCCTTCGCGGCCGTCGGCAGGATACCGCCCTCGGCGTAGTCCAGTTCCCGGACAAGCCGCTGCGTCGTGAACTGAACGTTGCCCACGAAGATGATGCGGTTGATGACCTCGTTCTCCTGCACCTCGACGGTCAGGCGAACGCCCCCTTCCACGTCCTCGGACGCCATGCGGATCGCCAGGGGGTTGTAGTCGCCCAGGTTGGCGATGGCCTGCTGGTCGCGCCGCTGCGCCTCGCGCGTGAACGGCACGCCGGGCTGGAGCTGCATCACCGTGCGGATGCGCTGGGGGTCGGTGCGTTCGGTGCCACGCACGTCGATTTCGACGACAGGGGTGCCTTCGGGCGGAAACGGCTGGAGCGCAAATGCCCCCGCGGCTGCAAAAAGGAAGCCCGCCAGAACGGCGAACCGCCGCAAGAATGTTCTCTGAGTGACGAGCACGAAAACAGGCCTCTCCCAAGCCATTGCTGCCGGAGCACCGTGGCCCCGGACCGAACGAGACCCCGAGCGTGGGAATCCGGGGGCACCGTGGCAACGGGAAACGCCCCGGGAGCACCGCGCCTCCCCTCTCTGCCCTTGGCCCCCGCCACCCGCCACCGTAGGGATGACGGGCCATGACGCCCCCACTTCCTGCCCATTCGCTGTCCCGCGCCTCGCGCTGCCTCGCGCGCCGCTGGGACGTTCTGCTGCTGGGCGCCTTTCTGCTCACCATCGGCGTGATCGGCAATCGCGGGCTGCTGACGGGGGGCTTTTGCTACGACGAGAGCTTCTTTGAGTACCTTGCCTGGCGCTTCGAGGCCGCCCGCCTGGTCCGTGCGGGCGAATGGCCGTTCTTCACCGACCGCATTTTTGCCGGCACCCCTCTGATGTCCACGGGCTACGTGGGCGTCTTTTACCCGCCAAACTGGCTCTATCTGGTCAGCCCCCCCGAACTCCTGAACTGGCTCGGGCTTTTTCACACGATTGTGGCGGGATTCGGAATGCGGGCCTACCTGCGGACGTGGAGGCTGGCGCCGGTGCCGCTGTTGCTGGGGACCGTCTGGTTCGCCACCGGCACGTTTCTCATCAACCACACCGGGCACGTCTCCATGCGCGAGGCCGCGTGTCTGGCGCCGTGGGTGGCATGGGCGACGCGGCGCGTGCTGAGGCGGCCGTGCGCGCGGCGCGCGGGGGTTCTGGCCGCCGCCATCGCCCTGCAAACCGCCACGGGCTACCTTCAGGTGCTTCTGTTCACGGTGGTCTGGGTATTCTTCGAGTGGCTGGCGGTTTCCCGATTCACGTGGCGCTTCGGGCGCGCGACGCTGTGGACTGCCGCCGCCGGACTTGTCGGCGTCGGACTGCTCTCCATGACGCTGCTGCCGACGCTGGCGCACGTGGCCCAGACGCCACGTGCGGAAATGGACCTGGCCCACTGGCAGTTTTCCAGCTTCCCGCCCGGGCATGCGCTGCTCTTCCTGAACCCCGCGATCCTCGGAACGCCGCTCGAGGGGTGGATCGGCTGGCACCAGTTTTCCTGGGAACTGCTCATCACCGTTTCGCCGACGGCGTGGGTTCTGGCGCTGGCGGCACCGGTGCTGGTGTGGCGGCGCGGCAGGCGCCGCAGCCCCCGGCTGCGGGCCACGTTCGTCTTCGTGCTCGGGATGGGAGTGACGTTTCTGCTGGCGCTGGGGTCGCACTTTGCGCCGAACGCGCTGCTGTTCAACGTGCCACCGTTCAATTTCTTCCGGGTGCCGTCGCGCTGGCTATTCCTGACGAGCGGGGTGTTCTCCCCGATTCTGGCGGCATTCGCGCTGCAGGAAATGCTCCGCCTTCGGGCGCGCGCTCGGCTGCTTGCGTTCGGAGCGGGTTGGTTCGACCTGTTTCTCCTCACGCTCGGCGCCCACATTATCAACCCCCTGAAGTCTATCTCGCTCCCTTTGCACGAGCTGCTCGTCCACAACCCACTGGTCTGGTGGTGGTACGGCAGCACCCTGGCGGCAGGGCTCTCGCTTTTGGCGCTGCGGCGGTGGCGGGGCCTGGCGCCGGGCGTGCTGCTCGTTCTGGCGCTGGGGGAGTTCGTTCTCTCCGCCTCGGGTGTCTTGCTGCCGCCGGGCAATGCGGACTGGGAAATCGGCCGGGCCGAGAACCCCGTCCTCGCGCCGTTCCCACCCCACGCCGTCACCCGCGTCTTCGGCCTCCATCCCGGGCACCCGTGGGGGGAGCCCAAAATGATCCCCCCGAACATCAACGTCTTCCGTGGCTACCGCCATCTCGGCGGCTACACGCCGATGCGCAGCTACCGGCTGACCAAGCTGCTCCCCATCGCGCAGACCGGGCGCTCGTGGGAGGAACTCATGCTGCTCGACAACCCGACGCCCCTGCACGTCGGGGCCGTCTCGCACCTGCTCATCGCGAACGACCGGATGAACGAGCAGGAACGCGCGGCCTATGAGCGCTCGCTGGGGAGCGACTACCAGCTCGTCGGCGAGACGATGGGCGTCTCCATTGTGACGCTCAACAACGCCCCGCCACGCGTTCACCTCGCCGCCGGATGGCGCCCCGTCAACTCGATCGACGAAATGATCCGCGACAACTGGGAACCGTGGCCGCCCATGACCCGCCGCCATATCCCCGTGTTTTCCTGGGATCTGCCGCCGGGCGACGTCCCCTCCGTTCCGCCCAACGTGGATCTTGGCGGCGGCTGGGTGGATCCCGCCGTCATGCAGTCCGGACGCCAGATCGTGCGCGTGGGGAGCAACGGCCCGGGGCTGCTCGTCGTGCGCGACACCTATTGGGAAGGATGGAAGTACCGGCTGCTGAACGGCTCGGAGGAGCAGCAGCGCTGGCGCCCCGTCATGCCCGTGCAGGGCTTTGTGCGCGGCGTGCCGCTGCCCGACGGCGTGTGGGAGGTCGAGATGCGCTACTTCCCGCCGGGATGGGACACGGGCAAATGGCTCAGCTTCGGCGCGGCGCTCCTGCTGCTGGTACTGCTGACGCGCGGCGAGCATGAGGGGCGTGGTTCGTTCCTCGCGGTTCGTGGTGCGAAAAACGAATAGATCTTCCAGGATTCGAGACAGCCGCACGTCAACGACCACGGCGGTCTTGTTGCGAAAGGAAAACAGGAATGCGCGTCGGAACAATGCACCCCCCGCCCTCTCCCCATCTCGTCACGGATTTCGACAATACCATGGTGATGGCGGATTTTTACGACCTGCTCTTCGAGCACCTTGTCGATCCCGCCCTCATCTGCCACTGGCAGGAATACGAGGACGGGCGCCGCACGCATTTCGAGGCGCTCGACCTGATCTTCCGCTCCATTCGCACCGACGAGGCCGGGCTGCTGCACGTGCTGCAACTCGTGCGCGTTCACGAGCGTCTCGCGGCCAGCGTGCACGCCCTGCAGGACGCGGGCTGGACGATCAGCGTCGCCTCGGCCGGGTGCACCTGGTACATTGAGCGCCTGCTCGCTGGCGCGGGCATTACCGTGGACGTGCACGCCAACCCCGGGCGCTTCGAGCACGGTGCCGGACTGGTCATGGAACTGCCACGCGACTCGCCGTTCTTCGACGCCGGAACAGGCATCAGCAAGGCCGCCGTGGTGCGTCACGCACTGGCCCACCACGACGTCGTGGCGTTTGCAGGCGATGGACGGCCGGACTACGAGGCGGCGCTGCTCGTGCCTCCCGCGCGGCGCTTCGCACGCGGCTGGCTGGCGGAAAAGCTGACAGCCGACGGCATCGCCTTCCAGCGCTTTGAAACATGGCCGGAGGTCGCCGACGCGCTGCTCACCAACGCGAACGTCTGAAGAATGTTGTCTGGGAATTCACCGGTTTTCGAGAAGAAAACTGGTGGAGCGTGCGAGATTTGAACTCGCGACTTCCGCACTGCCAGCGCGGCGCTCTACCAACTGAGCTAACGCCCCACACAAGATCCCCTGTCAAGCAAGGGCGTGCCGTATCGGCGGAAGCGGGGGGATGCGTCAAGGCTTTTTGCCACCCTTTTTTCGGTGCCGCAATGCAGGGGCTTCCTGACCACGCTTCCATGGGCGCCCCACCAACGTCCTCATCAAAGGCGAGTTCGTGAGGCTGTGCTGCAAGGGCTGCGTCAGGAGGCTGGAAATGACATCTGGTGACTCCATGCTCAAACTCCACCCTGCCCACCACCGCGAGCAGCATGAAACGATGGAGCGGGGCCACGGGGCACACTCCAAGGACGTGAACTGACGGAGTGGGCAGAGTCGCGCTCGATCCTCGGGGGCTTCGACACGAAGGGCCCCGGCGTTCATGCCGGGGTTGCCGAGACCAATCAGGGACGGAGTCACAGATGAAAAGAGACCGGCGACATGCGGGAAATCACTTGGCCCTGTCCGGATACACGGGCGCAATGCGCCCACTGGTCTTATCACTCATGGGACGTTGACGATTTCCTTGCGCCTGGCCTTTCTTGCTCCTTGCTTTCCCGCCAAGCCTCGAACGGGTGGCGAGATCTACAACCGCCAACTGGTTGACGGGTTGAGGGAACGTGGGTGGCTCGTCGAGCCCATGGCTGCGGAGGAGTGGTACGGCCGTGGCGGCGTGTGGTGGCGCGTGGACTTGGCGCGCGCCATTCGTGTGGCTCGGCGCCGCTGCGACGTCCTATTGGTCGACACTTGGCTGTACCGGCACTTGTGGCCCGTGCTGTGGAGCGCCGCGCGGGGTTCCGGTGCGCAGGTTGTCAGTTTCTCCCAACTCTCCTACTGGCCGCTGCGGCGTTCCGCCCGCTCCCGCTCGCTGCACCACTGGATGACGCGCTTTTTCCTGCGTGCCGTCCACGCACACGTTGGCGTCAGCAACGCGGTGCTCCAAGAGGACCTGGGGAACTTGCGCGGGCGTCGCCCCGAAGCGGTGGTCTATCCGGGGAATAACTTTGCGGGCCTTGAGTTGGTTCCCGGAGCGCAGGAACAGGACGGAGCCCCCGCGATGCTGATCTCCGTGGGCAACTACACCCCACGCAAGGGGTTCCATGTGCTCCTGCAGGCACTGGCCGATCTGGCCGCGCCCGATGCCCAACTGGCGGACCGCGTACAACTGCGACTGGTCGGTAACCGGGCCTTTTCTCCAGAGTACGTTCAGAGGCTGAGGGACGAAGCATGCCGCCTTGGCGTGGAGGAGTGCGTCATTCTGGACGACTGGAAGAGCCCGGGGGAACTCAGCACGCTGCTCGCCGGGGCCGACCTCTTCCTGCTTGCCAGCTCGGGCGAGGGATTCGGCATCGTCCTGGCGGATGCCCTTCTCCATGGACTGCCTGCCGTGGTGACCGCCACGCCGGTGGCGCGCGAACTGATGGGGACGGAGCCGATGCCGGGATGCGTGGTCCCGGCGCGGGACCCGGCTGCCATGGCTGCGGCCATCGGGAAGCTGCTGGAGCTGCCGGCGGACGAACGTCTGGAAATGCGTCTGCGCGCCCGGCAACGTGGGCTTGAAATCGGCCAGCCGTGGCCGGACGCGCTCGATGCCTTCGATCTGGCCCTGCGCCGGTTCGGAGCCTGACTCACCGGAACATCCACTGATCTCCAATGGCCAGGGACGGTTCGACGGCAGTGAAGGTCTCGGCGGCCCACTGGTCGCCCCTTGCTCCGCCCAGCATGCAGGGCCATGGCGCGAGTTCGGCCAGCGACAGGGCACTGGATTCCGCCGCAGTCCACCTCAGCAGACGTCCGTCCGCCGTGGCGACCCACACCTCGGGGCGACCGTCGAACCCGAAGTCCGTCACTGCGGGTGTGGACTGAATGATCCCGTTGGTCTCGAGGGGGAAATCCGCGAGCGGGGTGCCGTCGATCGACCAGGCCGCCACGGTGCCCCCCTCGCTGGCCACGATCACGTCAGGCTGGGCGTCGCCGTCCAGGTCGGCGACAACAGGCGATGCAGAGATCGTCTGTTCCATGCTGACAGGCCAGCCCGGGAGTTCATCCCCCGACAGACTGAGGACCGAGACGGTACCGTCGATAGCTGCCAGGACAATCAGGGGTTCGGACAGTTGGGCGGTCGTGAACACTGCGGGCGAGGCGATCACCGCATGGCCCAAGGCAATGGGATAGCCCTCGGCCTGGCGCCCGGCACCGTCGAAGCAGTACAGTGTGCCACTGCGCGTGACAACCAGCACGCGAGCCTCGCCGGTGTCGGGATCGCGGGCGAGCACGGGTGATGCCGTGACGGCGCCATCCACGAGACGCGGCCACCCAGCCAGACTCCCGCCTGCTGCGTCCACTGCGTGAACATGGTTGCTGGCGGACGCCGTGAGAATGTCGCGCGTTCCGTCGCCGTTGATGTCGGCGACCAGAGGCGCGGGTGACAGGAGGACGTTCTTACGCTCCAGCAACTGCGTTCCCAGGCTGACCGGTGCAAAGACCCGGGTGCCCGCCGCGTTCCAGACATGCAGCGTCCCGGCATCGGTCGTGAACAGGATCTCGCGGCTATCGTCGCCGGTCACGTCTGCCAAGACGAGGGGCGACTTGATCGCTCCGTCCACCGAGTTCTCCCACAACAGCGTCCCAGTCGCCGCGTCGCGCAGCCGCACGGAGTTCGTGTCCTCTGCCAGCGAGTCACCTTCGAGGAGCCTTTCATCACCATCCGGCACGAGCACTGCACGCACGGGCCGCGCACGGGGCGAAATGCCTCCGAGTAGATCAAAGGTATCCGTCCCATCCACGGTGAACGTTTCTCCAAGCGTGCCGCCGACGATGCCGACCGGGATCTGGAAGGGGCCGGCCTCCTGCGTCCACAGGTTCAACGGAGCCACAATGCCGGCCGGAGCGGTCGACACCAGGTGCAGGGAGGGAGAAACGGCCTTGGCCATGGTCTCCCTGCGGGTGGACGACTTCACGGTTTCCTTCGTGCCCAAATCCAGAAAGGAGTAGTTCGCCCAGACATGTGCCGGGTCGGCGTTCGAGGAGTCATTCCAGTCCGTCGCCTCGTTGGCTCCCGAGAGCAGGTAGGCCGCGAACATCTCCGGATAGCTTACCCAGATGCGGCGCGTCTCGCGCGGCCACAGCCACATCGGGTTGGGCACTTCGAGGACGTACTCAAGGTTGAGGCCCTGCAGGGGACCGTCCTGCCCCACGATCTCGGTAGAGTCGGGGAAGCCCTCGCGGAGCAGGTGGATTTCGCCAAGTTCGCTCTTGAGGTACGGGTCAAAGGGTGCGCGATGGCGTGAGGCCGACGGATTGAGGGCCGGGTTGTCCAGCGTGATGGTGACGCGGACGAACTCGCCATAGATGGGCGTTGTCTGAGACGTGCGAGTGTTGGTTGTGAAGTCTTCGGGGGCAGGAGGCAGGGCCTCGCGGGTATCCTCCCACAGCTTTAGGTTCAGCGTGGAGGATCCCGTCACGACATCGCTGGAGAGCAGTCCCGCCTCAGTGCGGTCGTTGAAGCGTTCGATCGTGGCACTCCAGTCCCCTGCGACGCTCATGCGCAGCCAGAACTGGTTCGAGAAACTTGCTCCGCGGGCGGCCGGCTCGACTTCGATGACGACGTCTGAGAGGCCTGCGGGCGCGAAGGATTCGTAGACGCGCAGCAGCACCACGAAGTCGTTGTAGTCCCAGTCATTCGCATCGGGGCCGAGTTGGTCTTCATAGGCCAACGTGGTTCCCGTCGAGAGGCTCGTGGGCAGCGTGGCGGCAACCGGGTCGGAAAGTTCTGAGCGGTTGCCGGCGGTATCCACAGCCTGTACGCGGTAGTAAAGAGTGGAGCCATTCCGAGCCGTCGAGTCGGAGCCCGTGGGATCGGCAAAGGTTCCGCCAACCTTGGTGTATGTCCCTCCCTGTGTGTCCGCGCGGAAAAGGTCGTACCCCTTCAGGTCGCCGGCCTCGTCACCTCCGGCGAAGTGCAGGTCCACCCGGCTGTCGGACGGGCTGGCGCTGGTGATGACCGGTTTCGCCGGGGGAATGGTGTCGCGATAGCTGACGGAGACGGGACCGTAGCGGGTGGTGTTTCCCTCAACGTCGATGACCTCGAGGCGGTAGAAGAGCGTGGCGATGCCGCTGAGGCCGGAGTCGACTACGGAGTAGTCCGCCCCCGTCAGGGCGTCGCCCTTCGGGTCCACGGTTCCCTCGCTCAGCAGGGTGAAGGTCCCGTCCGCCTTGTTGGACTTATGGACGCGGAACTGGGTTGCGTCGGGTTCTTGCGCGGTCTGCCAGCTTGCGGTGACCGAGTTTCCTGACGCCTGAGCGGCGAAGAAGTTCACCACCGTCTGGTTGGTGTCACGCACTTGGGCTGCGGCCGAGGCCTGCGCCGTGAAGGTTTCGGATTCTCCTCCGGTGGCCGCCGGCGTGCCATAGCCCTCGCCGCGGATCTGCACGGTCTGCAGGACAAAATCTCCGTTCAGCACTCGCGAGTTGTCGGGCCGACGTGGGTTTACTTCGTATTCCACCTGCGCGCTGAACTCCGCGCCTTCTGGAATCGTCAGGTCCTGCCAGACGACATTCTGCCTGCCCGTTTCAGCGTCGGTGGTGACGGTGGGGCTGCCCGGGCTGAACCCGGTAAACACCGTCCCCGTGTACGTGGTCGCCCCGTCCAGGATCAGCCGGATCTCGGCGTTGAGCAATGCCGAGGCGCCGATATTGTCCGAGCTGAACGTGAAGGCGTGGGTGTCACCGATACCCACCACCTCGGTCAGCGAGGATGCCGTCAGGTTCGGATTCGGCAGCGTCACGCTCGGTACATAGGTCATCCAGTTGTCGTTGAAGTTGGAGACCTGCGCGGTGATCAGGTGGTCGGCCGAGATGCGCACGTAGGGGCGGATGCCGTTCGCCGGCTTGTTCAACTGGCCATTGTACACCGTGCTGTTCACACTGATCCGGGCAAACTCGCCCTTGCCCAGAGTCCCGGTGCGGTTGATCAGCGTCCCGTCCGTATCGGCATCGGTCACGCTCCAGAGGGTGCCATTGACGTGGCCGTAGAGGAAGACGTGGCTTTCTTGAGAACGGAACCCGGTCACGTTGTACTGGTTCCCCGGGGGCGGCAGGTACATCAGGAAGTCCCTGCCCGCGCCGTAGCCTGAGGATGACGAGCCGAAAGACGTATCGTCCTTGGTGCCGCTGATGCCGTTGGCCTCCATCCAGTCCTGAATGAGGACGGAGACGGGGTGATCAGCGTTGGTGGCCAGACGGTACAGGCGGTGGCGCGTGCTGCCTTCCACCCAATCGCCGTGGCCACCCGCGTCCACCTGGAATGTCGTGACAGTGACCCATTCCTGGGCGTCCTCGTCCCAGCCCTCGAAGGTGGCCACAGTGCCGTCTTCATAGGCGATCAGGCGAAGCTCGCGTTCGCCACCATAGTCCGCCGGAATCATGAAATAGAAGAGCTCACCCGTGGACGAGCCGTTGCGCGAGGGCACGAAGGCCATCCCGTCGCGGGCGTTGCCCACCAGCGAGCCCGACATCACCGTCACCGAACGCGTGGAGCGCACCCAATAGGAATGCCCGGGGTCGAGCACGTCCACGCCCAGGCCCTTCTTGACGATCAGGTCTTCGCCCTCCTCCAGCGTAACCTTGAAAATCTCCACGGAGTCTTCAAGGTTCACGGCGGTCGTCCCCGTCGCATTCAGCGGCGTGGTGCTGATGCGCAACAGCGAGACCTCCGTCCCCGGTTCGTAGGCGAAGACGTTGAGGTCGCGGTCCGACACGGACGTGCTCGGCGAGTAGATAAAGAACGACTGGCCGCGCATCGTCCGGTTGTCCGCCGGCACGAAGTCCCACTGCCAGTCACTGCGCGTCGCGATCTGCGTGACCACGGGCTGGTCGCTCGTGATCCGGAAGTAGTCCCCGTCCCACTTGCTCCCGGCATCGTCGTTCACCGCGCCGTCCTTGATGAACACAATGTGCGACTGCCCCCTGACCAGTACCAGCCCGGAGACAGAGTCATCCGTGTCGCCATCCTCTCCGGTGTCCTCGATCGTGACGGCCGCCGGGTTCGGCGACACGTTCGTCACGATCAACGCGGAGTCGCGATGGACGACGTCGTTGTTTGGCGGCACAAAGATTTGGAAGTTCGTGGCAGCGTCGCCGACAGCCCATGCGCCCCGCACAGCCAGGAGGCAGGCCAGTAGCAACGGGGAAAATGGCACTGGGAGGAGTTTTTTCATGAGATTCTCCGATCGGCGTGAATCTGCCGGATAATTCGTTCAGATACCAATGCTCACTGAGCTAAGCCCAATCTCACTGAGCTAAGCCCAATTCTGACACCCTTCTGGAAAAAGGCAATGAAGATAACCCCCGCCAGGGAGCCCAAATGGAAGAACAATTGTTATTGGAACACCCTCGGGACCCAAAAGTTCCCGCCTGTTGCAGAAAAGAATAATAAAGTTTTTTTCTCTCGGAAACGTGTTGTCGTGCAAACGACTTTGTACCATATGGCTCCCATACACTTTTGACATCACGGCCACAATTGGGGGAGTGAGCCACCCTCCCGAAGACCGCGATGAGGAATGGGAGATTGTCATGAGTCGTCATTCAATTCGACGGGGCGGACGCACGTTCGCCCTCGGCGCAGCCTTGCTGGCGGCATCGGCCGCCAGTGCATGGGAGGCTGGCGAACCGCTCAGCAACCTCGGCAAGGAAGGAAACGACAACGGCTTTGCCATCGCCATTCCGCCGACGACAACAGGTACCCCCAGGGTGCCCATCCCGTACGGCGCCGTTGATCTCAACAACGACGGCCAGCCGGAAATCCTGCTTGGGGGCCTCAAATACAACGGGGGCACCTACCTGACCTACTCGGGCCCCATGGTTGACGTGGATCTCGTGAATCCGATCACCGACACGTCCTTCCTCTTTAGCAACGTGTCCTACGATGTAAACTCTTCCGGCCCGGACAACAACTTCGGCAGCAATGCGACCCGTCTTGGCGATTTCGATGGAGACGGTATCTCGGATGCCGGGTTTGGCGCGACCAGCGCTTCAAAGTCCGGCGGTTCGCATGGCTACATCATCCCCGGCGGCCGGACGTATCCACAACCACTCAGCCTGCAATCCATTCTCCTGGATCGCCTGGGACTTGTCTTCCAAGTCACTTCCTCGCGGTTTCCCATCGATCTATGCGGAACCCAGATTGACTACATCACCGTTTCCGGATTGGGGGACTTTGATGGAGACGGATTGGGGGATGCCCTTGTGCGGGGGCCAGAGAATCGCATCCTCTTCGGGCACCCTCTCGGCGACACCCTGCTGGAGAGCACGAGCTCCATCGCAGGGGCACTTCCCGGTGTCGAGATCCTTTCGACTCCCGGCGCAACAATCAGAAGTGCTATCCCCGCCGGAGACTTCAACGGCGATGGCTACGCGGATCTTGCCTTCGACGCCGCCAGCTATATCGTGCTCGGAGGCCCGGGAACGCGCCAGATTACCGTGGAAGCCTCCCGCGACGACGTGATCGCGATTTCCCCCGGCCTCTCACCCGAAAACTTTGCGGGCTTCGCCATCGGTGATTTCAACGGCGACGGCTATTCGGACCATGTTGCCTACCGTTCCCCGAACGGTTACTTCGGGAGCGTGGAGTGCTACGTGATCCTTGGACGTCCGGAACAGCACGATTCGACCATTACCGAAGAACTCGCGGCGGGCAGGGCCTTGCCGATTGTCTTCGGCGGCCTGGTCGACGGCCTCAATATCGTCCCCCGGGACGCCCTCGACATCGCGGGTGCCGGAGATGTGGATGGCGATGGTCTTGCCGATCTTCTTATCGGATTCACGGCAATCACCAGCCACGTCGGATACGCTGGCAAAGCCGTCTCGAGTGGAATGGCGTTTCTCGTCTACGGCCGGGAGGGCGTGGACACCATCAACCTGCGCGCCATTGCCGACAATAGAACCACGACTCCGGGCTACGGCAACGGCGGGCGCACCTACCTTAGCACCTACCAAGGCGAACGCGTGGGAACAAAGGTCAAGGGCCTTGGCGATATTGACGGCGACGGCCTCTCCGACTACGCCATTGGATCCGCCGAAACGCTCTACGTCAGCTACTCGCGCATCTCCCCCTTCGAGACGTGGTTTCAGTACACCCGTCCCGTTTCCGAATCGGGCGTTTATCGCTCCTTCGCGCACGACGGCAACGCGCCGCTGCTCGGCGTCGGGCACACGGCGGGCGAGCAGGAAGAGTATCCCTTCTCGCGCGCGTGGATCGGCTTCACCGGCGGCACCACCAGCCGCCAGGACGTGACACTGACGCGCAGCAACGCCTCCATCAACCTGGCCGATGCCGCGGGGCAAACCCTCGGCGAGCCCGCCAACGTTCTGTGGAAGATCGAAACCGACCGCACCGGTTACTCGGCAGCCCAGGTTCAGTTCCGCTATCTCGACAGCGACATCGCGTCCCTCGGCGTGGCGGAGACCGCGCTGGCCCTGTACCGCGCCGCCGATCCCGCCGGACCGTGGACCTCCGTCCCTATTTCCAAACGCAACATCGTACGCAACACCATTGCGGCCACCGTGCCGACGCTCGGCTACTTCGCGATCGGAACCACCACCCAGCCCTTCGCTCCCGTCACTGAACCCGCGCCCACCGACGGCGCCAGCGTCGCTGATCCTGGCGTAACGCTGACCTGGATGGACCACGCCGGAGCTTTGTCCTACGACGTCCATGTGGGCGTCCCGGGAACGCTCTTCAAGTTCGGCACCACGTCGCAGCAGTCCTGGCACCTGATGAACCTCGAACCGGGCCGAACCTACGCATGGCGCGTGGACAGCAACTTCGGCGATACCGTTGTCCGCGGTACCGAGTGGACGTTCAGCACGGAGAGCTGCGCGGCCGCGGTTCTCTCGAATCCGGTTCCGCCCAATGCGTCCGTCGTTCCTCCAGAAATCGACACGCTGCAATTTCAGCGCGAACTACCGACATTCGGTTGGACTGGCCCGGAATGCGAGGCAACCTACGAGGTCTGGTTCGGCACCACGAATCCTCCGACCCAGCATCGCATGGACGCCACTCTCTCCCCGGTTGTCTCCATCGACGGACTGACGGAACCCGGCGAAACCTATTACTGGCAGGTTCGTGCTCAAAGCCCCTCGGGCGAGGACGCCTCGCCCGTCTGGAGTTTCACGGTCAAGCAACCCGGCCCGGGCGAACTGCTCGGCCTGACAGAGTTCACCGACCTCTGGGTCTCTCGCCTTGATACAGGAACATTGACGGATGCGGCCTCCCTCGGTTTCATCGGTTTCCGCCACGACCCCGGCGCGAATTGGATGACGCTCGCAGGCGATTTCGACGGCGACGGGTTCACCGATCTCGTCACCGTCACCGCAGACGGCGAAGCATGGACGGCGACGTTCGAGGCGCCCGACGCTTTCTCCGTCCCCAATAAACAATCCAGTGGCTGGTACGCCGATCCCGCGCTTGGGTTCAACGTGCTCGCTGGTGATTTCAATGGTGATGGCCTGACCGATCT
>JASGMJ010000046.1 GCA_030156535.1 Candidatus Sumerlaeota bacterium | reverse complement strand
TAGAGCGATTGCCAGAATAGATGGCCGAAAAAAGTGTTCCCGAAGTGAAGATTTCTCTTTTTTACGTGGCGCACCTGTGTTTTACCTGACGCGTGAGCCGCGCACGAGCCATCCCGAACCCTGAGAACGCTTCGGCCGCCGATCTGGACACGGCGGCGAGCGCGGGTGCGTCCGAACTCGCCAAGCGCCGCCTGCAGGCGATGAAGGCGCTGATTCTCGGCGCGACGTTCGAGTTCACGTGTGCGCTGTTCAACACGAGCGAGCGGACGCTTCGCCGCTGGGTGGCGGCCTTCAATGCGCAGGGGATCGACGGCCTGATCGACCGTCGTCATCCGGGACGTCCGAAGGCAATCCAGGCCGAGCAGGCCGCCTACTTCGAGAAGGTCATTGAAGACCCGACGCTCGCGAACGAAACGCATTGGACGGCGCGCAAGTTCCACGGATGGCTGACGGAAAACACGGAAGTCGAGGTGAGCTACCGCACCGTGGTGCGTCTTTTCCATGAGCGCGGCTTCGCCCTGAAGGTGCCGCGTCCGTGGCCCGACCGTCAGGATGAAGAGGCCCGCGAGGCGTTTCGCGAAAAGCTTGAGCAGTTGATGGCTGACAATCAGATCGAACTCTGGTTTCAGGACGAGATGGGTGTCGAAGGCGACCCGCGGCCGCGTCGGCGGTGGGCGAAGAAGGGGAGCAAGCCGACCGTCACGAAAAACGGCGACCACCTGCGCATGAACGTCTGCGGCATGATCTGTCCACGCACCGGCGAAGCCTTCCTCCTCGAGTTCAGTCACTCCGACCGTGAAGTCTTCCAGATCTTCCTCGACGAGGCGAACAAGGACCTCGTGCTGGAGCGCACGCGCCAGATTCTGATCATGGACAACGCCTCGTGGCACAAATCGAAGTCCCTGCAATGGGGCCGATTCGAGCCCTTGTACCTGCCGCCGTACTCGCCCGACATGAATCCGATCGAGCGTCTTTGGCTCATCATCAAGGCCAACTGGTTCACCGACTTCGTCGCCAAGACGCGAGAGCAACTGATGGAGCGGCTCGACAAGGCGCTCTGCTGGGCCATGAACCGCAAAACGCTCAACACAAAGACATGCGCGATTCGGTCATGAATAGTGGCAAGCGGTCTAGGACTGCAGGCCAGAGTCTGACAAGGGAAAACATACCCGGAGACAGGAGGCGGCGAGGCCCAGTACGCGCTTGCCCCACGTGACTCCTCCCGGCCCACTGTGGCCTCGCTCAACTCCCTTGGAGACCTTCCTTGCGGATTCTTGTTATTCTCAACGGCAGCAAGCTGCGGCGCTGGAACGCCGCCCTCCCCGAGCGCCTGCGCCTTCTGGGAGCCGAGCGCGGCATCATGCCCGTCATCGCCATCTCCCGCGATCTCGCCCACGTGGATTCCATCATCGGCAAGGCCATCGAGGCGGGCTTTGACACCATCGTCTCCTGCGGTGGCGACGGAACCCTGCATCATGTCGTGAACCATCCGCTGATCCACCGCGCCGCCGTCTCCATGATCCCGGCGGGGACAATCAACGCCTTCCTGCGCTCGGAGGGGGCGGATGTGCGGCACCCGGCCGAGACATTCCGCCAGCTCCTGGAAGGGCGCGTCGTGGAGGGGCGTGTTGGCCTGCTCAACGGCCGGCGCTTTGCCTGCTTTGCGTCCTGGGGCTATGATGCGCGGGTAGTTCACAAGAACCCCTCGGCGCTCAAGCGCCGCCTGCGCGCGGGCTCCTATGTGGTGACGGGGATTCGGGAGATCGCGGCGGGCAGACGCACGGCCGTCCCGGGGCGGGTGCGGTTTGGCCCGCGGGGAGCTGCCTGCCTGCCTGCCACCTCGGTCGTTATCTCGAAAATCCGCAATTACGCGGGGTTTGCCGCGTTCGACGCCTCGGCTGAATCCGATGAGTTCGAGGGGCTGTACCTGCGCGACGACTCCTTTCCCGGGCTTCAGACGCTCTATGGGTCCATCGTGGCGCGTGGAGTGAGCGGCCGGCGGATTGCGGCCCTCCCCCCCGCGCGGGCCGTGGCGCCGTTCACCGAGGCCCATTGGCGCTCGCCCCGCCCGACGCACGTGCAGCTCGACGGCGAAGCCATCGAGTTCCCCGACACGCGCCGCCTCCACGTGAAAATCGACCCCATCCCGCAGCGGTACCTGCTGCCGTAGGGGGCCGTGGTTCGTGGTGCGTGGTGCGTGGTTCGACTGGTGTTTGGGCGAGGTTCGGAAATCAAGCTTCGCGGCCGGGGGTGTCAGCGGCCGGGGGTGTCAGCGGCTGGGGGTGTCAGCGGCTGGGGGTGTCTGCGGCTGGGGGGAGGGCTTCTGGGAGGCGCACTGCGTTCTGGACTCCATCCACTCCGTCCACGCACCTAAAGAATATTCCCACAGGAGGGGCAGATGCGCGATCCCTTGGTGTCGGTGCCACAGACGGGACAGGTCCATTGGCGATTGCGGGCGGCGGTGTCGGGGCGCACGGGGCGGTAGATGTTCGCGCGGCCTTCCATCTTCTGAACGGAGGGGCGGCTGCGGCGGACGTCTTCCTCGCTGTTGGGCAGGCCGCCTTCGGGTTGCCCGGGGGTGATGTAGCCAACGGAGGGAAGCTGCTTGGCAAGCTCGGCGAGCGAGCGGGGCGTGCGCGGGGAGTCGGCCTCGGCACGCGAACGCCGCAGCGCCTCGAAGCCATCCCGCTCCATGCGCGAGATGGTGTAGTCGGTGTCCGAATCCGAGGGGTCGTCGGTTGCGTGGTCGAGTTCCTCTTCGGGTGGATGCTCGTATTTCTGGACCCCCATGGCCAGTTCGCGTTCGCGCATGGCGGTTTCGTACTGGCGGCGCAGGTCGCGAAGCTGGTCGGTGGAGGGATCGAGTTCGTCCTCGCCAGCGAGCAGCGGAGGAGGCGGTGCCTTGATGACGGCCTCGAGATCCTGCAAGCGCATCTTGTTCGTGGGCTTGTCGGGATCGTTGGCATCGAATTCGATGTGGGAACGTTCGGGGGCTTCTTTCCTGGCGGAAGAGCCGTGGGGGTCATCCTCCGACCCGGGCGAAGCCGCGTGCCCCGCCGCTTCGGGCAGATCACCAAAGCCGCGCATTCTCTCGCCGCCGACCACATAGGCCTGATCGACGAGGTACATCGTCAGTTCGACAATGTACTCGGCAAAATTGGCGTCGTCGCGAAAGAGCGTGACGTTGCGCTGGAGAATATCAACGATCTCCTCGCGCGTGAACGACTGTTTCGCATGCTTGATGGCCATGCGGTCTTCCCGGGAGAGGGCCGGTTTCGTGTGCGGCGCCCGCTGTGGGGAATATGACGCCGTCTGCCGCGTAGATGTCAAGACGGGCCGGAGGGTAGTTCACGGTTCTCCGGCGCATCCGGCAATTTCGCCCGCCCGCTTTCGCTTTGTCTTCGATCCGTCAGGCCACCACCCATCCCGGAACACGGGGATAGAAGGGGCACAGGGGACCGCGGGGACGGAGGGGAGCACAACGAAGCCGTCCTGCCCGTTGACCCCGGCACCCCAGGACGGCAGACTTAATCTTCAATCAGAAAGAGGATGTGTCTCATGGCCAGAAGCGAGAAACCCGGAGTGGCGCCGCCGCCCGCCGAACTCGGCCGCACGGCCCCGCCGGGCGAACGCCCCCCCGCCGATGAGGAGGAAACGTGGGAGCCCGCCCCTCCCTCCGGCCCGCCCGCCCCCGCCATCGAGGCCCGCCCGGCCCCGGCCGAAGGCAAGCAGTTCTCCTGCGCAAACTGCGGTGCGGGGATGAAGTTCTCCCCCGGCGCCGTGTCGCTGACGTGCGAGTACTGCGGGCACCGCCTGGAAATCCCACAGTCCGAGCAGGACGTCCAGGAACTCAGCTTCCAGAAATACTTCGAGGCAGGCAACGTCGCGGAGGAAGTCCTGCACGGCGTGGAGGGCGAAACCCGCTGTTCAGGTTGCGGGGCGATGGTCGAAGTGCGCACGTCCGTCTCGCACGACAACTGCCCGTTCTGCGGCACGCACCTGACGAATGCCATCGAGAGCGCCCGCCCGATGATGCGCCCGGGCGCGGTGCTCCCCTTCAAGATCGAACGCAACGACGCCCGCGGGTACTTTGCCCGCTGGGTGAAGTCGCGCTGGTTTGCGCCCGGCGACTTCAAGAAGCTCGACCGCCTCGACCGCATCAACGGCATCTACGTCCCGTACTGGACCTACGATTCGATGACGTTCACGTTCTACACGGGAATGCGCGGCGATGCCTACTATGTCACCGTCGGGCACGGCAAGAACCGCACGCGCCAGCGCCGCATCCGCTGGCGCCCGGTGAGCGGCCACATCAATCACTTCTTCGACGACGTGCTGGTCTGCGGCTCGCGCAGCCTGCCGGAAAAGTACGTCCGGGCACTCGAACCGTGGGACCTGAAGGCAGCCGCACCCTACGACGAGGCGTACCTCTCCGGCTTCCAGACGGAACGCTACCAGGTGAGCGCGGTCGAGGGCTTCCAGGAAGCGCGCCGGATCATGGACGACGAAATCGGCCGGATGGTGCGGCGCGACATCGGCGGCGACGAGCAGCGCATCACGAGCATGCACACGCAGTGCGAGGGCATCACGTTCAAACTGCTGCTGCTGCCGGTGTGGCTGGCGGTGTACCGCTACAAGGACAAGCCGTTCCGCGTGATGGTGAACGCGCGCAGCGGCGAGGTGCGCGGCGAACGGCCCTGGAGCGCGGCCAAGATCGCCGCCGCCGTGCTCGCCGCCCTCGTGGTCCTCATCCCCGTGGTGCACCTCATCATTCTGGAAGCGACCCGGTAGACTCTCGGAAGCGCTGGCGGAAACGCTGGGCTCCCCCGGCGGGCCCGGCGCGGAAAATCCTTGCCGGACAAGCCACCGCGCGCCCAGCGTCTGGCCGCGCTGGCAAAGGGCGCAAAACTCCAACTTGAATAATGACAGGGCTACAATGGTGAGACTGACCGCGAGGACAACCTGGGTGGGACTACTGGCCGGAGCGGCTCTGCTGGCAACGGGCTGCAGCAAGCCGACGCCTGAAGAGCAGATGACCGAGGCCGTGGAGCTGATTCAGCAGGGGCAGACGGCGCGCGGCGTCATGAAGCTGAAGGAGTTCGTGCGCGAATCGCCCGACGATCCGCTGGCAAACGAAGCCCGCCTTCTGCTCGCCCGCTATCACGCTTCCGAAGGGAACGCGACCAGCGCCCTGCAACAACTTCAGGCGGTCTACGACAAAGCCGGTCCCTCAGACCCCCTGGGTGCCCAGGCGCTCGAAGGGCTCGTGACGATCAAGCAGCAGATTCAGGAATACGACGAGGCCCTCGCGCTGCTCGACGAGGCGCGCGAGCAGTTTCCGGAAACAGACCAGGATTCGCGCGGCCAGATCGACATCTGGAAGGCGAACCTCTTGCTGAGCACGAACGAGCCGCCCCGCGTCGAGGAAGCCATTGCGCTGCTGCGCGACCTGACCCTGGAGGCGCCGGAAAAGACGACACGCGGCATCGCGCGCGAGAACCTGGCGAGCTACTATCGCCAGAACAAGATGTTCGCGGAGAGCAACGCGCTCTATCGCGACTACATCGCCGCCTATCCCGACGATTCGATCGTGCCGCAGCTTTGGCTGGCCATCGCGATCAACGAACACCTGGCCGGCAACGAAGACGAATCCGCCGCGATCTTCAACGAGTGGGCGGACAAGATCAAAGCGAAGGCCGAAGAGGAACTGGAGAGCGAAGTGCGCGGGCGCAAGCTGCTGGAACTGGCGCAGAACTACGCGGCCGTCGGACGCTATCAGGAAGCGGAGGATTTGATGCTCCGCGTGATGGGCGAGAACACGCGCAGCCGTCTGGCCATCGAAACGCAGTTCGGCATTGCCGAAATGTACGCAAGCGCCGCGCTCCAGAATCAGGACGACGTCTTCCTCGAAAAGGCGAACGCCATCCTCGAGCAGATCGCCCGCGAGAACAAGGGCACGAACATCGAGGAGTCGGCCACGCGCCGCACCGAGGAATTGAAGTCCGCCATGGAGCGCTACAAGGAATTCCTGGCGCAGAAGGAAGCGGCGGCCATGAGCGACGATTCCGCAACCTCGCCGACGGCGGAGTAACGCGCCGCCATGGCTGGCGCCCCGATTCGCCTGCTTCGCGTCCGTTCGCGCCCCGCCCTCGACGCTTTCATCGAGCTGCCCTACCGGCTGCACAGCCAGCTCGCGCACTGGGTGCCGCCGTTGCGGCGTGATCAGTACATTCTGCTGAACCGCATGAAGCACCCGTTCCACGAGCACGCGCAGGTGGAGTATTTCCTGGCGCTGCGCGAGGGCGAACCCGTGGGCCGGATCGCGGCCATCGAGAACTTCCGCCACAACAGCATCCACGGCGAGAACATCGGATTCTTCGGTTTTCTGGAGGCGATCGACGACGTGGAGGTTTTCCGCGCGTTGCTGCGCGCGGCGGAGAAGTGGGCCGCCAAGCGCGGCCTGGAAGCGCTGCGGGGCCCCTGCTCGTTCAGCACGAACGAGGAATGCGGCCTGCTCGTCGAAAACTTCCACAGCACGCCCGCCGTGATGACGCCGTTTCATCCGCCGCACTATCGCACGCACGTCGAGGCCTGTGGCTATGCAAAGGCCGAGGACCTGCTTTGCTGGTGGATGACGTTTCCCAAGGTGCCCGACCGCATCGTGCGGCTGGCCGACGGCGCGCAACGGCGCATCGAACGCGGCGACCACAAGCTGACAATCCGCACGCTCGACAAGTCGCAGTGGGGCCGCGAAATCGAAACGATCAAGGCGATCTATCACAAGGCGTGGGAGAAGAACTGGGGCTTCATCCCGATGACGGACGCCGAGATGGATTTCGTCGCGCATGAGTTGAAGCTGATCGTCGAGCCGACCATGGTGCTGTTCGCCGAAATGGACGGCGAACCGGTGGGCATGACGATCGGCCTGCCGGACTACAACCAGTTGCTGCTGCACATGGACGGACGGCTGACGCCGCTCTCCATTGCGAAGGCGCTGCTGCTGAAGGGCGGAATCCGCATGATGCGTCTGATGATGATGGGTGTCCTGCCGGAATGGCGCGGGCGCGGCATCGAGATGATCATGTACCGCGTGTACGGCGAGAACTGCATCCGCAAGGGAATCACGGGCGGCGAGTTCTCGTGGGTGCTCGAACGCAACGAAGCGATGAACCACCAGATTCGGTCGTTCGACTCCAAGGACTTCCGCCGCTATCGGATTTACGAGAAGGCGCTCCCGTAAACTTCACGGGAAGGGGCGCGCCTATTCCGGCTTGTTGTCCAGCAACTGGAACACGAGCGGGTGGAAGGGGAGTCCGAGGACGCGGCGCGTGAATTCGAGGGCGCCGAGTTCATCAACCCATTCCTGCGGCGGATTCCCGAGACGCGCCGCTTCAATGCCGTAGAGCTGAATGGCGAGGGCAAGCGGCGCGAGGTCTTCGGCTCTCAGGCCAAGCAGGCAGCCGGAGAGCGAGGCCTGCGCGGCGAGGACTTCGAGCGCCTGGTCGGCGACGAGGATCGTTTTGCGGTCGGACTCGGCAAGAGCCGTGGCCGTCCAGCGCAATCCCCGCGTGTCGTCGGGATCGATAACGACGTCCCAGCCCCGGCGGTCGGCGTGGGCAACGAGGCGATCCCACTGCGCGCGCGCGTTCCAACGGGTTTCCCACTCGCGGGGAGAAGAGAGCGCGCGGGCGGGCGCGATACCGGCCAGCTCCATGAGACGTGCCGCACGGCGTTCGACGCGCAGCTGGGCCTCGGCCGGGCCGCCGATCCTTTCACGCAATTCAGGGCTCTGGCGATGAAACCATCGCAGCACCAGCTCGCCAAAGGGTTCGTTCCAGATGGGGGTCGAGCCGATGACTCTCATGGTGCCTGTTGTCCTGCCTGCGGGGGTGAAGAGGGGTTGTGGGCGCACTCGACTCCGAGAACGTGATCGAGTGACGCCGCGCCAGCGCCACGGAGCACAACGACGGCGGAGCAGGCAATGAAGATCGTGTTGCGCACCAGACTGAAGGGGCCGACATCGCCCCGCCCGAACAAGCCGCCGAAGCAACCGCAGTCCACGTCCGCCCCCGAAAGATAGACCCACGCCAGCGCCGCCGTGAAAACGCCGTAGAGCCCCACGCCCACAACGCCCGCCGCACGCGACCAGAAACCGTAGACGAGCAGCAGCCCGGCCACGATCTCGGTCCACGGAATCGCATAGGCAAAGAACGGGACGAGTGCGGAAGGCACGAGCCCGAAGGCGTCGATCGAGAGCATGAAAAGCTGGGGGTCCTGCAACTTCATCGTCGCCGCCAGCAGGAACGCCCCCCCCGCCAGAAAACGGCACGTCGTCAGCACGATGGTCTTGGCCGGACAGGCACACCCGCTCGGCGCGGAAACAGAAGGATGAAGCGGCATCAGAACAACGGGTCCCCGGATTGAATCTCGTACCCGGCTTCCACCCAGGCCGGGTAGCCGCCCTCGAACATGTAGATCTGGTCCTCGCGGAATCCGTAGCGGATCATCTGGGAGGCGAGGTCGCGCGAGGCGTGGCAGTCCCCGCCGCCGCAATAGATGATGAACTGCACGTTGGGATCACCGGCGGCGGTATCGATCAGGAACTGCACGAGGGAAGACTTGGCGGAATCGCGGCCGAGATCGCTCGGCTCCAGATGGAACGAGTTGGGAATGCGCCCCTGGCGGTGTTCCGCATCCGAGCGCGCGTCGATGAGGATCGTGCTGGGAGACTCCATGAGCTCGGCGAGAAGCTGGGGCGTGAAGCCGTCCTCGGTAGCGGTGCCCGTGCTGTCTGCGGGCGCGCTCGTCTCGGCGGCGTCGGAGGGAGCAGGTGTGCCAGCGGGACGCGGCGGCAGGTGGGGGACGCGGGTCTCGTCGGGCTTGGGGGGCATCTTCAGGCCGCGCACCGACCCGTCCACCAAGGCGGCGACGAGAGCAACGGCGGCAATGACAAGGAGGCGGGTGACGTATTGCTTCATGCGCAGGGGCTACTCCGTGGCCTCCCCGGAGGCGAGCCATTTTCGTTCCATTTGGGGAAGAGCGCGGTTCGTTGTTCGTGGTTCGATTTGCGGGCTGGGCGCATCATTGCTATCCGAGCGAAGACTGATCCTTTTTCGACCGCGAACCACGCTGCTTACTGGGGCTGCCAGGCCGGATTGGTCAGCGCCGCGAGCACGTGGTCCTCCCAGCGGCCGTTGATGAAGAGGTAGTCGCGCGCATAGCCCTCCACGGCGAACCCGAGGCGGCGCAGCACGTTGCCGCTGCGGCGATTGTGCGGCATGTAGTTGGCCGAGATGCGGTGGAGGCCGAGGTCCTGGAAGACCCAGCGGATCGACTCGCGCAGGGCCTCGGTCATCAGGCCGCGCCCTTCGCAATCGGCGCCAAGGCTGTAGCCAAGGACGCAATACTGCGCAGCGCGGCGCACGATCTGGGAGTAGCTGACGTAGCCGATGATGCGGGGATCGCCGGTGTTGGGATGGAGGAAGAAGCGGACGGCGCTGCCGTGCTCGAATTCGCGTTGGATGTCGCGGGCCTGACGCTCCCAAAAGGGGACCGTGTAGAAGTCGCGGGGCTTCGAAGGTTCCCAGGGAGCGAGGAAATCGGCGTTGAGGGAATAGTAGTTCACGATCGCGGGAGCATCGGCGGGCGTCGGGGGACGCAGGATCAGGCGCTCGGTACGCAGGATCGGGGAAGCCACGCGGCTGCCGGCGAAAGTGGGGTGGGATATCGTGACTCTCATGGGCATTCCGCACCAAGAGGGGATGGCAGATTAGCTGAATGAGCGGATGCCGGGATGGCAACGCCTATTGCGCGGTTCGAAGTTCGAGTGGGGGGGGGCGGGAAGAATGAAGTCTTCCGCGCGAGAAGTTGGGGGTCCTGCTTGCTGACGCCGGCGAATGTGGGGACGGAACAACGCAATTCGAACCCCAAACCACGCACCACGAAGAACGCGGTTGACGTTACAAACCCCCAGGCGCGAATCCTCGCCCGTTACCGAAAGGGCCATGCGATGAGCGGTTCCCGCCGTAATTACCCATCCTTTGCCGCGCTGTGGAGTGCGGGTGCGGACTGGCATTCGCGCCGCGAGCTGCTGGGGCTGTGGGCGCGGCGCTATCGACGCGTGCCGGGGCGCAAGCTGCTGCGCCGACTCGGCAAATCCCCCGAGCGTTTCGTCGATCTGCAACTCGCCCATGGTGGCGGATGCCGCCTGCGTCTGCGCCGCAAGGACGGCGGCGATCACGCCAGCTTCTTCGAGAACTTTTTCGAGATCCCCTACGACATTACCGAGTTCGGCACGCCGCGTCTGATCGTCGATGCCGGCGCGCACGTCGGCTGCTTTACGGCGCGGCTGCATCAATGGTTTCCCGATGCGGAGATCGTTTCCTTCGAGCCCGAACCCGCAAACGCCAAACTGCTCGACGAGAACTTCCGCCTCAACGCCATCAAGGGGCGCGTGGTGGACAAGGCGCTGTGGATCGAGGACACGACGCTGGAGTTCCTCGCGGGCAAATCCAACGGCGGCCGCCTGGCGGAAACGTCGAGCGATTTCGACGCAAAGGCCGTGGCCGGACGGCTCACCGAAACCGTGAAGGTTCCCGCCACCAGTCTGCAAAGCGTGCTCGGCGAGCGCCTGAAGGACGTTGACCTGCTCAAGCTCGACATCGAGGGCGCGGAACTCGATGTGCTCGACCACGATCTGCCGCTCGTTTCGCCCAAGACCGTGATCCTGTGCGAGGTCCACTATCTGGAGCGCAATCGCGCGCGCTTCGAGGAATTGCTCGAAAAGCACGGATGGACGGGCAAGCTCGTGGACGACTCGCACCCACCCCACTCGTGCTGGATTTTGCGCAAGAAGTAGGGCACCAGCCCACGGAGGCGCCGCATGACGGCTGAATCCGAAAACAGCGGTATCCTTGTCCTCGAAACCTCGCACGAGGCGGAGATCGAGGCGGATGCGCTGCTGATCCATGTGCAACTCAAGGCCACCAGCTTTGTCCAGGGCAACGCGGCGCTGAAGGAATCCAAGGAGATCGCCGACCTTGTCCGCCGCCTGGCACACGTGGGCTTTCCCGGCGAGGCCATCGGCGTTGAGAACGTCAGCGCCGAAACCGCCGCCGGACTGCTGGGCAAGTCCTCGCACGTCACCTACTTCCTGCGTCTGAAAGTCACGCAGACCACCATGATTCCCGCCGTCATGGTGGTTCTGGCGGAAACAAAGAACCTGCAGATCAACCGGACTCTTTGGCTGTTCAGCCATCTCGAACAGGAACGCAACGAGTGGATTCGCCAGTGCCTCGCCGTCATCACCGAGCGGGCGCGGATCATGGCGGCGGGGCTGGGTGCGCGGGTGGCCGGCATCGCACGCGTTACGGAACGGCTGGAAACCGACGAGCAGGGATCACTGCGGCGCTACATGCCCGTGACGGAGGGCGTCGTCCGCCGCCGCAGCATGGGAATCGTCTCGGGCGAGGAAGTCTCGCTGGGCTTTGAAACGATCCACCGCGAACGCATGGTCCAGCGCGTGACGGCCGAGCTGCGCCTTGTCCCGGCGCCCGCCGCTCCCCGCGCCGAAACGCCCGCTCCACCGCAGTAGACGATCCTCTCCATTCCGCGCGCGGCACAGAACCCGCCCCTTTCGGCAAGGAATCGAGTTGCCGGACGAACCGGCCTGCCCCACTCTTGCGGCACCTTCGCACGCGAGCCACGCCGCAAGCTCGGATTCGCGGGCGAACCACCAGCCGGAGTGCGCACATTGGACTTTCCCCGCATCTGGAACACGCTGCTCAACGCAGGCGATAAACTGCTCGCCCGCGAGCGCGTTTCCGCGCGCCCGCTGCGCATCCACATCGAGGTCAACGACCTCTGCAACCTGAAGTGCCCGCACTGCCCCCGCGAGAACCCCGACATCCCCAAGAACACCGGCCACGTCCCCTTCGAGGCCATCAAGCGCCTGGAACCGTGGATGCGCACGGCGAGCTACGTCGGCCTGACGGGCAACGGCGAGCCGTTCCTGCACCCCAACATCATGGAGATCCTGCGCCTCGTGATCGAGTGCGGCGCGACGCCGTCGGTCATCAGCAACGCGACGTTGTGGAAACGCCTCGGCGTGGTGGAGCAGCTCGCCGGCATGGGGCCGATGCTGCTCAACGTCAGCATCGACGGCGGCACGCGCGAGACGTTCGAGAAGTGGCGCCTGAAGGCGAACTACGACGAGGTGCGCGCGAACCTGCGCGAACTGCGCGAAGCCCGCGACCGCGCCGGTTCGCCCTTTCCCATCACGACGTTCAATGTCTGCCTGATGAAGGACAATCTGGAGGAAGTCGAGGAGATCGTCGATTGGGGCGCCGAGGCGGGCGTCTCTGTCATCAACTTCCAGAACCTATATCCCTACGTCGATGGCCTCGAGGACCAGCGCATCCGCGACATCGATGCCTGCCGCAAGGCCATCGCCAACGCGCGCAAGCGCGCCGCGCCCCACGGCATCCGCATCGACTGGTTGCCGATGAGTTTCGACATCGACGAACGCGACGCCAACGAAGGCGGCAGCTACGGAGCCTACACCGCCGCCGAAGCCGACGGGCGCGTGGGCCACAAGCCCGCCACGGCAAACGGCAAACACTCCTACCACTGCGACAACGTGTGGAACCAGATTCACGTCACGGTGAAGGGCGAGATCAAGTTCTGCTGCTTCTGGACCGAGGGCGCGGTGGGCGATCTGCTGAAGGACGACGTCGGGACGCTGTGGAACGGCGAGGAGTGGGTGAAGCTGCGCGCCGACCTCAAGGCCGGGCGCAAACCGGCTCCGTGCGTCGGCTGCCACAACCTGGTCGAACGCGATCGCGGCAAACTTCTGAAGACCAGCATCGGCGAACTGCGCGACCTCGTGAAGCGCTGAGGCGCGGCGTTACGTCGCTGCGATCTCCCACTCGAACAACCCGGGCACCTTCTCCCAGTTTTCCATGGCGCGGGCCGTGGCGGGAGACGTGCGTGCCAGCACCGGCGCGAGGGCGTTCACGGCGGTGGCGGGAATATCGACCATCGAGACGGTGCGCACTGTCACGTCCGTTTGCGCGAACCTGCCGTGCAGGTGAGCGGGGAAGAGCGGTGCCGCCATCCGGTCGTTCGGGTTCAGCAGCCCGCCCGCCGGCACGCCGCTCGCCCGCATCCGGCGCTCCCACACTTCCGCCGAGTAACCGAAGTGCGTGCAGTTGAGGCTGGCGAAGACGGGGCCATCGGAAGGCGCGAGTTTGCTCGCGGCGTCGGACACGAACGAGGCGATCATGCGTTCGGTTTCGGGGCCCAACGGGTCGTCCTCGATCTGGCCCGCGAGGTCGGGGCATGACTGAACGACGAAGCGTTCCCCGGCGATGCCGCGTTCGAGCAGCCCGCGGTGGTGCGAGCCCTCGGCAACGGTGGTCTGCGTGGCGAAGAGAATCGCCGCCGCGCCGGGGTTGTCCTCCAGCACGCGGGCGATCAGGTCCACGCCGGGTTCGACCATTCCGGCAATGGGGACGGAGCTTCCCCGGGCAAAGGCGCAGTCGGGCAGCAGCACCGACAACGTGTTGCAGGCGACGAGAAGGGCGTCGGGTGCCTCGTGCCCCGCCATGGCGGCGAGCGCTGCGTTGAAGATGCGGATTTTGTCCTCGCGCGCGGCGAGGCTGTTGTAGCCCCCGCGGTCGCGAAAGAGGGCGTTGACGAAAATCAGTTCGACCCGCCGGTACGCGCGGGATTCCTCGGCCCGCCGGGCGGTGTCGGCGGCGACGGAGAGCCCGCCGAAGCCCGAATCCGTGACGACGAGGCGCAGGCTGTCGCTCTCCAACAAACCGGCGAGAGCCGCGTCCGTTTCGGCGCTTGCATGGCAGGAATCGAGAAAGAACACGGCGGCTCGTCACAGCGGGATTTGAATCAACGGAGCGACGGTTGTTGAGAGAAGGATGGTGGTCAACAGGCAGAGTGCCGATGCACAACACCGAAATCTGGGACTTTGAGGACGTCCTGCTATCCTTTGCGGAACAGCAGCCACAGAAAAAACGGCGCGCCGAGGAAGGCCGTCAGGATGCCGACGGGGAGTTCGCTCGGCGCGAACAACACCCGCGCGGCCGAATCGCACACGACGAGAAAAAAACCGCCGCCCAGAATCGTCGCGGGAAGCAGAATGCGGTGGTCGGCGCCGACAAGGCGCCGCAGCACGTGCGGCACCAGCAACCCCACGAACCCGATCGGCCCCGCAAAGGCCACGACGAACGCGGCAAGCGCCGACGACACGGCGAGCGCCACGAGACGCGTGCGCTCGACCGGCACGCCGAGATGATGCGCCGTCATATCGCCAAGAGCCAGCAGGTTGAGCGGACGCGCATGCGCGATCAGGATGCCGCCTCCCACGACGAGCAACACGGCCGCGACGGCGCACACGCGATACGAAGTAACGTCGAGCCCGCCCATCAGCCAGCGCACGATCGCCATGGTCTGGTAGGGATCGCTGATGTACTGAATGAGCAGGATCGCGGCGCCGAAGAGAAAGTTCATCGTGACGCCCGCGAGGATCAGAGTGGCAGGCGACGAGCGCGGACCGCGCAGCCGCGTCAATCCGTACAGCAGCGCGACGGCCACACCCGCGAACGCCAACGCCAGACCGGGCGCCGCCAGCGGCGAGACCGTGATCGGCAGAAAGTTCAACGCCAGCAACGCGCCGACTGACGCGCCGCCCGCCACGCCCAGCGTGAACGGCTCGGCGAGGTCGTTGCGCAGCAGCGCCTGGTACGTTGCACCCGCCACGGAGAGCGAAGCCCCCGCCAACAGGCCGAACAGAACGCGCGGCAGCCGCGCCGTGAAGAAAATCGCCGCGTCGATGTTCTCTTCGCCCGCGGCAACGCCGATTCCCCACGCGCGCAGGAGATCAATATTGGTGGAGCCGACAAGGGGGCTGAGCGCCACGGCCGCAAGCGCCAGCAACGCGAGCGCTCCCCAGGCGGCGAGTGCCCGGCGCCAAGCCACCGGCGCGGCCAATGCCTCCGTGGGCGTTTGCGGCGGAAAGACGAGCTTTCCGGTTTCGCCGGCGGACTCGGTCATTTGCGCAGCACCACGACCGGCGTGCCGTCGCCCGAAGTCAAAACGTCGATGGGCGTGTGGTAGACGTCCTGCAGGAGATCCTGGCGCAGGAGATCGCGCGGCGCGCCCTGCGCGCGAATCGTTTTGCCACCCATCACAATCAGCGTGCGGCAAAAAAGCGCGGCGAGATTGATGTCGTGCGTGACGACGAACACGGTCAGCGCGTGCTCGCGGTTCAGGCGTTCGAGCAGACGGAACACGTCGCGCTGAAAACTGAGGTCGAGCGACGAGGTCGGCTCGTCGAGAAGAAGCACCTCGGGGCACTGGGCCAACGCGCGGGCGATGAAGACACGTTGACGTTCGCCACCGGAGAGTTCGGCAAGGCGGCGCTTCTCCATTCCCTTGAGGCCAACGAGTTCGAGCACGCCCCGCGCGATCGCGTGATCCTCGGGGTTGTCAAAACCCGCCAGTGCCGCCTGGTGCGCATAGCGCCCCATGAGCACCACTTCCTCAGCGGTGAACGGAAAGAGCCCTTCCTCGTGCTGGGCAACGACACCGACCTGTTGGGCGAACGCGCGGCGCGGCCACTCCCCCACTGTGCGCCCCTTGTAGGCAACGCTCCCCGAGCGCGGCTTCAGCCAGCCGCTCATCAGGTGCAGCAACGTCGATTTCCCCACGCCGTTCGGCCCGATCACGCCAACGAAGTCCCCGCGTCCGATTGACAGGTCGATCTCCCGGAGAACCTCGCGGTTGCCGTAGGAAAACGAGAGCTGGGCGATGTCGAAGAGTTGCTCGGTCATTGCGGCGCTTTGCCGTGTGGAAGAATGAGGCGCGGTGTTCGCGTCCCGGCGAGCCTCTGTCTGCAATTGCCCCAGGGTGGCGGCGGAGTCCAGCCTTTCCGCGAACTCACAAACCGGGCAGGCGAAAGGTGTTACCGTGAGCAGCATTCTCGTCTTCGGAATCGGCCCCTACCCCACCGAGGCGGGCGCGGCCGTCAGTGGCCCGACGATCCGCCTGCGCCAATTCGTGGAGCCGCTGGCAGCGGCGGGGCACGACGTCTCCATCGTGATGCTCGAAAGCCGGGTGCGCGACGCCGTCGAAATCAACGGCGTCAAGCGCGCCGCGTCGCTGACTCCCCGCGAGATCCTCGAGCCGTGGAAGGCGCTCAAGGCCGTTGCCACGCCCCCCGTGGATGCCGTCTTCGGCGTGGGGTCGATGATGCCCGTCGCCGCGGCCGCGCGCATGGCCGTGCATCTGGACAAGCCTTGCTGGATCGACTACTTCGGCGATCCGCTGGCCGAGTTCCACGCGGGCATCTCGCGGCCGGGCGTGAAGAGCGACCTCGTGCTGCGCGATCACATCTGGCGCTTTGTGCGCGAGGGCCTGACGGCGGGCGATCGCTTCTCCGCCGTTTCCATGCGCCAGCGCGACGCGCTCCTTGGACAGTTGATCCTGCTCGGCAAAGGCACCAGCGGGGCAACTCCGCACGCACGCGCCATCACGATTCCCTGCGGCGTTCCGGAATCCTGGACGCGCCCGACGTCCGACCCGGTCTTCCCCTCCGCCCTCTCCGAACTGGGCCTCGGCCCCGACAGCACGTACCTTTACGTTGGCGGCAGTTGGACGCCGTGGCTCGACGAGACACGCATGGGCGAACTGCTCGGGCATCTGCTGGCCACCGAGCCCGGCCTTGAACTTGTGGTGCGCGGCGGCCCGGCGCACGATCTGGCCGGGCACATCCGCCAGAACTTCTTCGCCGCCCTCGGCGCGAAGGCCCCGGCGGGAGCCGTGCATGAAATCGATCCACGCGAGGACGTCGCCGAAGCCGATCTTCTCGCCTATGCGTCGGGCACGCTGCTTCTCGACCGCGACCTGCCGGAGTCCCATCTGGGCTCGCGCAATCGCCTGCTGGCGTTCCTGCGCTGGGGATTGAGTCCGGTGATTTCCACGCACAGCGAACTCGCTTCCGAACTCGTCGCAGCGGGCCTTGCAACCGCAGCGATGGCGGGCGACCCCGTGCGCGCCGTGCTGCCGATTCGCCAGGTGCTGCACCGCACGAGTGGCGAGCGGCGCGAACTGCGCCGGCGCGGTCTGGCCTACCTGCGCGGCGTGACGTTTGAGGAAACACTCAAACCCGTTCTCGAATGGGTGGAGAACCCCGGCCGCTGGCCACAGGCAGGCGACGGGGAGAAGGACACCCTGATCGCCAAATGGCGGCGGGGAGGGATGTGAGGGAGAGCGGAAGACGTCCTCATTTCTCCCTTTTGAGTCTCGGCCGTATCCCGCTTTCCAATCATTCAGCCACCCCAATCCCCCCAAGGATGGCAGTTGGTCGGCATGAGAGGCCCATCCCCCTTCCTTTTCACTCCATGTTGTCGTGCACGGTCTTCGCTAGCAGTCTTCTGTCCACGGCCCTAGGAGGGCGTTTCCGTCCCTTGATGACCGATTCCCTGCAAACGACTGATGCCGCTACGCTTGCCAGCCAACTGGAGGAGCACCTCGCGGCGTTTGGCAGCGTTCTGGTCGCCTACAGTGGCGGAGTGGACAGCACGGTGGTCCTGCGCGCCGCAACGGCAGCGCTCGGCGAACGCGCCCTGGGCGTTCTCGCCGACACGGAATCCAACACGGACGAGGACATCGCACTCGCCCGCCGCATCGCGGAAGAGCACTCCATGCGGCTGGAGATCGTTGAGTATAGTGAACTTGCCATCGAGAATTACGCCGACAACCCGGTCAATCGCTGCTTCTTCTGCAAGGATGCCCTGTACGGACGTCTGGCGGAAATGGCCGCCAGGCACGGGATCGAGACGATCTGCGACGGATCGAACGCCGACGATGGCGGGGACTACCGCCCGGGGCTCAAGGCCGTCGCCAACCGCCGCGTCCGTTCCCCGCTGCGCGAAATTGGCATCACCAAGGCGGCCGTGCGCGCTCTCGCGCACCACTATGGCCTGCCCAATCACGACAAGCCCTCCAGCCCCTGCCTCTCTTCGCGCATTCCGTATGGGCAGCGTGTGACACGCGGGAAGCTCGATCAGGTCGGCGCTGCAGAGCAGTTCCTGCGCGGCCTGGGATTGCGTGAGTTCCGCTGCCGCCATCATGGCGACATCGCCAGACTCGAATTGATGCCCGGCGACTTCCCGCTCGCCCTCGAGCGCCGCGACGAAATCGTCGATGCTCTGCGCGCACTCGGCTTTCAGTGGGTCGCCCTCGACCTCGCAGGTTTTCGCAGCGGCGGTCTCAATCGCGTTTTGACACCCGCCCAACGGCGGCAACACACTCACGCGTCAATGGACGCACCGGAAATCGTTCCGGACTCCCAGGGAGAACCGCAGTGATGAACAGAAAGACGCTCTCGATTTCGTTGCTGGCCGCCGCGCTGTTTGCTGGCGTCTGGACCTCCGCCACCGCCCAACCCCAGGACACCGGCGAGAAATCCCCGAAACTCATTCCCCAGTTCAAACGCGTGGACTTTGATCCCAGCGTGACGACAACGCCCGCGCAACAGGCACAGGAAGACTTCAAGGCCCTCCAGTTCGAATCGACGACATTCACCTACGGCAAAGTCAAAGAAGGTGAAATCGTCGACGTCAAGTTCCCCTTCAAGAACGTCTCGACCGAAACCGTCGTCATCGAATCCGTCCGGGCCTCGTGCGGATGCACAACACCCAAACTCGACAAGAAGGAATACGCGCCCGGCGAATCCGGCGTCATTGAAGCCGCCTTCAACACCACCGGCCGCAAGGGCCCGCAGTCGAAGACCGTGACGGTGCGCACCTCCGATCCCAAGCAGCCCGCCTATGTTCTCACGCTGGCCGGCGAGGTCGTCTCCGAGGTCTACCTCAACACACGCGTCGTCAACTTCGGCGACGTTCAGGAAGGTACCGGCAAGAAGGTGGCGATCGAATTTATCGACGTTTCCTCCAGCGGCGTGCAGATCCAATCGGCCTACGCTTCGATCCGCGGCCTCAACGTCGTCGTCCAGAAGCCCGTTCCCTACAAGGATCCCGTGAGCGGCGAGCACGGCCAGAAGACCGTGATCGAAGTCGTGGCTCCGCCCGACATGGAGAAGACGATGCTGCGCGGCTCGCTCACGATCCGCACGAACTACGGCCCCATTCCGAACTTCACGGCCACGATCACCGGCCGGATCGTCGGCGAAGTCGTCATCGAGCCGTCTCAGGCGTACTTCGGAATCCTCAAGGGTGGGAACCAGGCCAAACGCGTCGCGCGCCTGAAGGTCGTCGATGGATCGGAGTTCGTCCTCGAAGGCTATGACGTCGTGCGCGGCAAGCGCACACCCGCCGACGCGGCCCTGCCGAAAGTCGATGTCGAACTGACTCCGAAACTTCCGAACTCCGCGTACCAGAATGTCGGCATGACGCTTACCGCGCAGGACACGGCCGGGAGCTTTGAAGGCATCATCGTCCTGCACGGACACACGGCCAACAAGGAGAAGATGGACGTCGAGATTCCGTTCCGTCTTCTCGTCGCACCGGCGGCTCCCCAGCCCGCTGCCGCCTCGCAGCCTCCGATGCAGCGCATCCCTGCCCCGGGCGCAAACGCCAAGAACGAACCGCGGGGCGAAAAGTAACCGCCCCGCTCCATCACCACCCGCACACACACAAATGGCGGCGTCCTTGCGACGCCGCCATTTTGATTACTCCCGAGCCAGTCCCTCGGAACCGAGGAGTACGACGAACTTGCCGTCGGCCTCGTGTTTCACGCTCTCGAGTTGTGCGCCACTGCCCGTCAGAAGGCGATTCACGGCATCCACCGCCAGCGCGGCAACACGTTGTTGGCCCACCACGAAACGCACCTTCAAACTGATGGTTCCCTCCGGCGACTGGCGAACACTGACGAGTGTCACGTCCTCGACTCCGATCGCTTCAAAGCCAACTAGCATGTCTTCGAGCAGCACCAGCTCGTGCCAGGGCAGAGGCTGCGGTAATTCCTCGCGAAGAACTCCGAGTACCACTTGCCGTTTCTCCACCGGTGTCGCTGCACCGGCGAGCATCTCCTCCGGAGAGCTCGCCCCAAGGTCTTCCAAGGCACCGGCAAGATACATCGTGCCCGCCAGCGGGCCGAATTGTTCTGACAACGTAACGCGCAAGTCCGGCCGATACCCCACCGAACGCAACGTTATAGCATGGCTGTGCTCGCGCTGGCGGTAAAGGGAACTCGCCGGATCAAGCTGGGCCAGCAACAGGCTCTCGTCGCGCAGGCGTGCCCACCTGTCCTCGAGTGCAATGGCACTAGGCGGAACACGATTCGGCACGGAGAACGCCCAGGCGTTTTCGCCAAGAAAGGAAACGCCAATGCCCCGCTGCACGGTGGCGAACTCCACCACGGCATCAAGGAAGCGATCCTCCTCGCTCATCATGAAAAGGTCTGCTGCCGCGCTCCCTTGCGGTGCGTTCCAGCCGGATTCCACGCAGCGCGTCGCCAGCCATGCGGCACGCGCGGGACGCCCTGACTCTCGCACAAGTCCCGCGGCCTCGCACATCACCGCCGGGTTGCCGGGAGAGACGGCGAGCAACGCGAGCAGCAACTGAGCGGAGTCCGTGTCCCTGCCTCTCGCCGCGAGTTGGCGAGCCAGCGTCATCACGTCGTCCCGCGCGGCGCTTACCCGCACGCTGTCCGGCGGAGTTGTCTCAAGCGCCTTGAGGACCTCTTCCACAAGCGCCATCGCCGCCAGCTCGTCGTCCTGCTGAAGCAGGAGGTCCGCAAGCAGTGCCCGAGCCGCAATGCTCACGGAGGCATCCGATTCAACGCCTCCCTTCAAGGCTTCCACGGCTTCCTCATCATGACCGTATATCGCCAGCAATCGTGCGTAAGGCATCAAGGTCTCTTCGCCGGGCTGTAGCGCATAGGCCATCCCGTGCGCTTCGATCGCCTTCGCCTCGTCCCCCGTTGCCTCCAGCGCTTCCGCGAGCGCCATCCACGCTTTCACGTTTTCCGCGTCGTGTTCCACAATGTCGCCAAGAAGCGGCAATGCCTTCTCGTAATGCCCGGACAGGGCAAGAGCCACACCGAGGTCCGCCGTCAACGTCTCGTCACCGGGAGCCAGCTCCAATGCACGCGCGAACGCCAAGGCAGCCGTCTCGGGCGAATCCTTCGCCATCGCGCGTCTGCCTTCGGCAACGAGCGCCGCGATCTTCTCCTGCCGTTCCGCCTCGGCACGCTGCTTCTCGACTTCCACGAAATACCAGGCACCGCCCGCGCAGATGAAGACAACCAGCAACAAAACAACCGCCAGGCACCCCAGCAGAATAGGCCACGCCTTGCTCCCACTGTTGTCGTCCGCCATCACAACACTCCCATGACGATGAGTCGTTCAATTCGAGGGACGCCGGATGGCGACCGTATGGCTCTCGCATCGCGCGCCTTCTCATCCCAGCTGCGCGTCGAAGAACTTCAGCATCTCGCGCAACTGCGCGTGCCAGTAGTCCCAACTGTGTGTACCGGGAAGTTCCACGTACTCGTGCGGGATTCCTTCGGCTTCGAGCTCGCGATGGAGCTGCCGGTTGAACTCGACCAACCTGTCGTCGGCACCGCAGTCGAACCGCACGGGTGGCAGGAACGCGCGGTTCTTCTTCATCCAGTGGAGCACCGATCGTTCTTCGGCCGGCACGCTGTGATAAGCGCCGGAAGGATCATTCGCAAAAATCGACAACTGATCAAAGTGCGTCACCGACGAATGCCCGCCAATGGCCCGGAAACGGTCCGCGTATTTTGCGCCCAGCCGCAACGCGCCGAACCCGCCCATCGAAAAGCCCGAGAGAAAAATCGGCGACTGCGGGCCAAAGCACGC
>JASGMJ010000022.1 GCA_030156535.1 Candidatus Sumerlaeota bacterium | reverse complement strand
CAAAACGCGGCGCCTACCCAGGGCGGCGCGCCTTGCGGCGCTTGCCCTGGGCTGTGGGATCCTGCCTCTTCGAGGCAGAACCGCCAAGCTTTGGCCTGACCGCTTCCTCTTCTCCTCAACACCGGGTGCCAGGGCGAGATGCGCTCGGCGCCACAGCGCAACTTCTCAGGAATGAGAAGCACCAAACGTTCAGCCGTCCCCTGGCAGACTCTCTTGACCAGGCAGGCGGCTGCTGGACACTGCGGCATTGAGAACGTCCTGTACTTTGAGGAGTGTCCTGCGTCGCAACTCCCATTGCCTCACCCCGGGACGCCACTTCCAATCGCACATCCACTCGCAACGAGGCCCGTATGCCCACCGTCAACCGCCTGCTCTTTCTCGCCTTCTCCGCCTGCCTGATTCTCTGCACGGCGTGCAGCCGAAGCGGCCTGATTCTGGACGAATCGTCCGACAGCGTGACGGACGTGGTCGTCGTCGGCGACGTGCGCGTTCTGATGGAAGGCAAGGCGGGGCCGGAGAACTTCTGGTCCGTCGCGCCCGGGATCTACGGGATGGCGCTCGGCACTGTGGCCGACCGCGCCGATCCCAACCGCCAGGGGACCGGCATGGTCATTGGCGGCACCGGTTATCTCCGCCCCGTTGTGGGCCCGGCCGTGGAAGCCTCCAGCCTGCTCATCAGCGACTCGGTCTACAGCAGCTTCCTCGCGGGCATCCCCGCCAACGCTGCCCCCACCGCCACCTACCGCATCGAGGGGGGCTTTCGCGGCCTGCCTCTCGAAGACGTTCTCGCCGAGCTGCGCAAGGAATACGACGGCTCCCTGTTCTTCGTTGGGCAGGCCGATTTCCACGTCCTCATGGGCACCAGTCTCGCGGCCTCGCCTGGCGCGGGCGAGGCGCTCCACGGGCGCAATCGGCCGTCCGCCTACCGCAACAGCGATCAGCTCGAACGCGTCCCCGTGCTTTTTGCCGGCGTCCTGTTGGCCGATGACCGCGAACCGTCGGGCGCCGAGCGCTATGTTTTCTTCGTCGATGAGCGCGACCCGCGCGACGGCAGGGTCCAGTCCCGCATTCACGGCGTGGTGCTCTCCTCGCTGGAGGGCGCCGACTGGCGCCACCCGGTCACGATCCGCAAGAACGCCGTGCTGGCCACCGAGATCCTCCCGCTCAGCCTGCTCGACACCGGCACGCTGGAAGTCTTCGCCGTCGACGGCCTCGACGTGCGCCCCTGAGGCGCCGGCTCCGCTTTTCCGGCTTTCCCGTTGCGGGGAGAGGCACGTTTGTTGATACTGATCAAGTGGGATGAGAGGCACGCCCGGGGCGGGAACATGGTGTTCTCTCCCGTGCGGGCCGGGAAACGCTTGCCCATTCCCCCCTCCCACCCCGCAGTATTCGGCGTGCCGTGGCACCCGGACCCCGGATGCCACGGATTCTCCTGCAAGGGATGACTCATGGGTCTGTTTGGCAGTCGCAAGTCCAAGGAAACGAAAAAGGAACCGGAGCTCCAGAAGGATCTGGCGGCCCCGATCAAGGGAGTCGATCCCCTTGAAAACGTGCCGTTGGGCGAGGAAGCCGCTCCCACAGGCCTGAGCGACCGCCGCAAACTTCCCTCCAAGGAACAGCGCGCCTACTTCGAGTCCATTTCGAACGAGCGCGCGTCCAAGCCCGGCGGCGCCATCGCCCGTATCCTTGAAGAATCCGGCCTCGTCAGCGCCGAGATGGTCAAGGAAGCCCTGAAGCGCTCGGGCGAGGAAGCGACTTCGCTCGCCAAGACGCTCTCGCAGACCGGCGTCATGCGCGAAGAGGACTTCGTCGATGCGCTCGCCGAAGGCCTCGGGATGGAGAAGGTTGACCTAAACACGGTCAACGTCACCCCCGAACTCATCCAGCAAATCCCCCCGCGCGTCGCCAAGGAATACAGGATTTTCCCGGTCCGCTTCGACGACAACACCATCGAAATCGCCATCGCGGATCCGCTCAATATTCAGGCGACCGACGACCTCGAACGCATCCTCCAGAAAAAGGTCATCGGCCTCGTTGCCCGCGAAGAAGACATCATCCGCTGCTACAAGAAGTACTACGAGGGCGATGTCTTCGTCCAAATCTACGAGTCTGTCACCGAAGATCTGCACCAGAAGGAACTGGACGCGAACCTCGATCAGTACACCGAGATCGATATCAACGAGCAAAGCGTCGAGCCGGTCGTCAAGTTCGTCGACCTGATCTTCAAGCAGGCCGTCCACGACCGCGCCTCGGATATTCACATCGAGCCCCAGCGCGCCGGGCTCGTCATCCGCTTCCGCATCGACGGCGTTTGCCACGAAGTGCCTTCGCCTCCCAAGAAGTGGCAGAACAACATTATTTCCCGTCTCAAGGTGCTCTCGGGCATGGACCTCGCCGAGAAGCGCATTCCCCAGGACGGCCGTATTAAGCTCAATCTCGCCGACCGCAAACTCGACCTGCGCGTGAACTCGCTCCCCACGATCTACGGCGAGTCCATCGTCATGCGTATTCTCGACCAGTCCTCCGTTATTCTGGGCCTTGAGGACGTCGGCTTCCTTCCCGACAACATTGCCATCTTCTCCGAACTGATCCGCACGCCGACGGGCGTCATCCTGATGACGGGTCCGACGGGTTCGGGCAAGACGACCACGCTGTACTCCGCCCTTTCGACTCTGAACAATCCCGAAACAAAGATCATCACCATTGAGAACCCCGTCGAGTACATGCTCGACGGCGTGATCCAGGTGCAGGTGAACGAGGAAGTTGGGCTGGACTTCGGCAAGGGCCTGCGCTCGATGCTGCGCCAGTCGCCGGACGTGATTCTCGTCGGTGAAATCCGCGACAAGGAAACCTCTGAGATCGCCGTCCGCGCCGCCCTCACCGGCCACCTGGTTTTCTCCACGCTGCACACCAACGACGCTCCTTCGGCCGCGACGCGTCTGATCGACATGGGGACGAAGCCCTTCCTCGTGGCCTCGTCCGTCCAGGCCGTTATCGCCCAGCGTCTGCTGCGCAAGATCTGTCCGCACTGCAAGCGCCTCGAACACCTCGACGTCCACGGCATCGAGGGCATTGGCGCCACGGAACTGGAGTTGGAAAACGGCATCGATGCCCCGATGCCCGTGGGCTGTGATCGCTGCGCGGGATCGGGCTACCGTGGCCGTACCGCCATCCACGAAATCTTTGTCATGACGCCGGCGCTTCGCCAGCTCGTCACGCGCGGCGAGCCTTCCAGCCGACTCAAGAAGGTTGGTGTCCGCAATGGCATGAGAACCCTGCGCATGGACGGCTTCCGCAAGGTGGCCCTCGGCCAGACAACCCTTGAGGAACTCGATCGCGTCACCGCAGCGGACAACTGATCGTCCCGAACAAACAGCAATCAACGACACCGGGGGGTGAAGGCCCCCCGGCTTCTGTCAGCATCCGGGCAACACACAACTCCTCCGAAATTCGCCATGACCAACGCCGACTGGACTCTCGACGACTTGATTTATCGTGCCGAGGAAGAGGGCGCGGGGAAAATCCATCTCGTCGCCGGCGCACCGCCCATGCTGCGCCGCAGGGGCGAGGACCTTTTCCCCGCCGGCCCCTATCCCCCTCTCACCTCCGAGCGCATTGCCCGCGAACTTTCCACTCTCGTCGAACCCGAGGCGTGGCACCGCATCGAGACCATCGGCGAAGGGGATCTCACCGTCCATCGGCTTGCGCTTTCGCTGCGCCTGACGTTGTACCGCACCGCCAACGAATGGGCCGTCGTCGTTCATCTGTAGCGCAGGGCCCACACGCACCGGACGAAAAGCCTTGAGGCACGAGAGGGGACTCCCCTAGCTTTTCTTCTGTTGGACGGGTTTCATGGAATCCGGCTCCCGGGGCGGACGGCAAAACGAACGTAAGCTGAATCGCCAGGGCCTTCTATCTTCCCAAGCTTCGGAAGGTTCCGAAGGCGGGAGAGACAAGTTCTCCCGGCTCCCTTTCCTTGTTCTTCACAAGAATGCCCTGCCGTCACCAACGATCGACCAAAAGAAAACGTGTGAGGAAGACCCAATGGCCGTGCATCCGCAGATTAGCCTGCTCCTGGAATTGCAGGAGATCGACAGCGAAACCGGTCAGCTTCAGCAGCAGCTCAATCGCTATCCCGTTATCTGGGAGGAGACAAAAGCCGAGCTGCGCAAGAAGACCGAGAAAGTGGAGGAACTTCACTCCACCATCGAAAAGCGCATGGCCGAGCGCCGCAAGACCGAGCAGGAACTTCGCCTCAGCACCGAGAAGCTGAAGCAGTACCAGTCCCAGCAGATGCTCGTGAAGACCGGCAAGGAACTCACCGCCATCTCCGCCCAGATCGACAGCCTGAAGAAGACCATCGCGCGGCTCGAAGAGCGCGGCATGCAACTGCTTGAGGAAGACCCGCAGCTCAACGAGAAGACCATCGCCGCCGAGGCCGAACTCGCCGAGGCCAAGGAACGTGCCCGCACCGAGCGCAACCGCATCCGCGACCAGGTGACCAAGAAAAAGCAGCGCATCGACGCCCTTCAGAAGGCACGCGCCAAGACAGTCCCGAAAATCGATGCCCCCTCCCTCGAACTTTACGAGCGCGTCCGCAAACGCTGGCCCGACAACCCAGTTGTCCCCGTCCGCAACGGCAGTTGCACCGGATGCAACTATGCGTTGCTTCCCAACCGCCTAGTGGAACTTCATCGCAACGACTCGCTCTTTCAGTGCGATCACTGCTCGCGCATCCTGAGCGAAGATGAAACCTTCCAGCCCGTTGAACAAGAATTGGCCTGAGGCGACACCTATGACAGCGGTTTCCGTTTCTCCGCCGGTCAGCCGCATCGTGCGATGGGCCGGCGGTTTTTGTTTGGCAGCCTCTCTTCTCGCCACAACCGGGTGTGCGCGCCTCGTCGTGGAATCGACTCCGCCGGGCGCCACGGTCCTGTGGTCGCCCTCGGCAAACGACGATGACTGGCGTCCGTGGCCACCGCGTGCCTGGGACGACACCTCCTACTCCACCGGTGTCCAAACGCCTCTGCGTGCCAGCGGCCGCTATGGCGACGCCTTCTGGATCACTGTCGAAAAGGACGGCTACTTCCGCCCGCTGCCCCAGCCCGTTCAACTTTATCTGTTCCGCAACGAAAGCCTCTCCTTTGAGCTCAAGGAAACGCCGGAGAACTACGCTGCCCGCATGCGCTCAGAAGGCCTTGTTCTCTTTCAGGGCGAGTGGGTGAAGCCCGCCGACAAGGGCCTCGTCGAATTCAACGGCGAATGGTATCCCGCCGAGGAGGCCGAGGCCCTCGCCATGCAGGCCAAGGGCCTGGTAAACTACAAGGGCCAGTGGCTGACTCCCGCCAAGCGCGACGAGCTGTTTGCCGCCGATCAGGCCGCCGCGGGCCTCGTTCTGTTCAAGGATCGCTGGGTCACCCCCGAGGTGCGCGATGTGGAGACGAGCATCGACGAGCGCGTCGCCACCATCGCCGAGAGCGACTTCATCCGCTTGGAAGCCCCGCGCCCCGTCGGCCGCATCGACTCCTCCGACTCCGAACTCCAACTCGTCAACTCCTCCAGCCAGACCGTCCGTTTTCTCCTCAGCGGCCCGATGAGCCGTTCGATCATCATCGAACCGTACTCCATGCAGCAGCGTGTCTTCGTCCTCCCCGGGCGCTATGACCTCGCCGCCGAAGTCGCCACCACCGGCACCCAGTCCATCGCCGACGCCAAGCGCGACCAATCCACCCTGCCGGGGATGATCCAGCGCGAAATCACCCAGCGACCTGCCTACCTGCGCCATCCTCTGGCAGGCGGCTACAAGTACATCCTGACTTACGACGCGGGAAGCCGCTTTGACTACGGCCCCGAGGAAACCTACACCATTCCCCAGCCCGTACTCCCCGAGAACCTCCCCACCATCGAGATTCCCGACATCGATATTCCGACCCGTGGCGTTCCTCCGGGTGGAAGTGGAGGGCGCTCGGGTGGTGGCGGACGCCCCGGCGGCGGCGGAAGATAGCGGAGCGAAAAAAGAACGTGAAACGAAAAATCAGCCCCCGCCGGTTTGCCAGGCGGGGGCTGATTTCGTTGAATCAAAGCTCCGCTCCCAGTGGGATCAGTACCCCTCCCAGTCCTGCACAACCGTCTCGTCGAATTCGAAGAGCACGGCGCCCGAGTAGAAGCGGTTGCCGGTTGTCGTGGGGTTGCCGATGACGACGCTGTGCGCGCCAAACGCCCCGCCACTCGTCGTACCGGTGCCGAACTCGAACGTGCCGAGCTCCACCCACTCATTGGGCGATCCGGTCGTCTGGTTCTGATCAACGGTGAACGACGACGTGCCACCCAGATGGTTCACGTCGTAGCGTACCGCGATGCTGTTCGTGCTGGCCGGGAAGGCGACGGAGACCTTGTAGAAGCCCTGGAGTTCAAAGACGGGGGCGAAGCGTGCCGAGCGGCCCGTGGAACCGGCGCCGACATAGCGCTGGCTGCCGGGGCTGTAGACGCCGGGAGCCGTGAAGCTGACGCTGGAGTTGCTCCATGACCCCGAGGTCTCTTCGTACCATTGGCTGTTGGGGGCACCCGATCCGCCCTGAACGATCATCGGTGGCGGCGTGGTGGTGAAGGAGGGGCGCACCGTCACCGTGACGCGCGCCTCGTTGTCCGCCGGGCCGAAGTAGCCGAGCGTGCTGTGCGACAGAGCGAAGTGCTCGATGAAGGCGGTGTCGGCGGCCACCTCCGGCGGCGTCAGGGTGAGCGTGAACGTCGCCGTCTGCCCCGTGGCGACAGAAGTGGGGCTCATCGCGAAGAAGGTGTTCTCCTGGCCCGCCGGAATGAAGGAACTCGTGCGGCCGAGGGCGCGGCTGGGGACAACCTTGACAGTGCCCGGCGTCCACGTCTCCGTGCCGATGTTCGTGTACGTCAGCGTCACGGTGTACGGATCGCCCGAGCGCGCCGTCAGATCATAGGTGATGTTGTTCAGCCGGCCGTCCCACGGTGCGGGTGTGGGCGCCGTGGACGTCACAATCAACGCGTTGGCTGCGGAACGCTGGCCGAGGTGGTCGTAGGTACCGTTGTCGGAGGGAAAATTGACCACGCCGCTGTAGGGCTCGCCCGCAGCCCAAAGCGTCGTCGAGCCGCCGCCGTCGAGGTTGATCGCGTCAACCGCGCCGAGTTCCTTGATGACCTGCGCAAGCTCGGTGCACGACATGCCCGCCGCGTCGGACGTGCGCCCGTCCACAGCCAGCAGGATCAGCTTGTTCGTGCTCGTGATGCCAACGGCCGAGCGCGGATGGCGCGCGGTCGCGTGGGTGTTTGATTCCGCGTAGGTCTCGACAACACCGTTCTTGAGCAGCACCGGGCCGCAGATCATCATGTTCTGCCAGCTGGAATCGATGCCTGTCCATCCGCCCGATTCCGGCCTGCGCTCGAACGTCACGTCATTCTTGGTGTTGTAGAGAATCCCCATACCGGACGTGTTGACATTTGTCCCGTCGAACGCATGCACGGTGGTTCCGTCGACCTTGAGGTACGTCGTCCCACCGCCCCAGGGCGTCGTGGGATTCGCGGAATCATAACTCTTGGTATTGAAGTAAGTGCCGTTGATTGCGGCCTTGGCTCCGGGAACTTCGCCCGCGAACGTGCTGGTGGGGGCACGCGGAAAAATTGCGGGCGGGCTGGGTCCCACGGCCGCCTCGCGGAAACGAATCTGGAAATCAACATCCGGATCGTCCAGATCCACCTCCATGTACGAGATGCTCTGCTTGCTGCTGAAGAGATCGTCGAACTGATAGTACCTCCACGTCACCCCCTTGCCAACTTCGCGTTCGAACCAGTTGGCGCCGGACAACAGTTGCGCCTGTGCCGTCGTCGCCGTGGCAGCAAGTATCAACACCGCGCCCAGAAACCGGCGCAGACCTCTCCCCTTGAAATAGGACATGGAACACTCCTGAAGTCTTAATAAAAGAAAGGAAGTAATGACCCCCGTGGCTTCCTCGCCCCAATCGGCACCGGGATCAACAGGATTCCTGAATAGAGCCTGAGATCATGGGGCCCCGTCCCTGAGCAATCGATGGCATCACAAGGGAAGGCAGGCCTCCAACGCGATGCCGTCACAGAAGTGGATGGTGACGGCCATCGCGCAGCGACTTCCTTAGCGGTAAGGCAGCCTGCGGAGTGCGAAGCGGAAGGATTCGCGGCGGTTCGGATCGAGGTCCACCGTCGTCGTCCACGGATAGTAGCCGTCCTTGTAGACCTGCACGTCGTAACGTCCGGCCTTGAGCTCGGCATCGAAGGGCGTGCGTCCGACGTAGCGTCCGTCGATGTAGACATACGCGCGGCTGGGCGAGGAACTGATGCTCAGTTCCCCCGGGTTGTCGTAGTCATCCCGGTGGGGAGGACGGATGATGGGAGAACGGATGTCCGGCGGGCGCACATTGGGCGGTTCATAGTAACTGCGTCCACGGACGCGAACGGTGCGGATGGCCTCGCCATAGCCGGGCGCTTTCCAGAGGTGGCCGGGAACAACGGCGATGCGTTCGGTGGCGACGCCCGAATTGCGCTGCCCTGCCACCTTGGCATTCACCTGCGATTCGGCGCTGCGCCGCACCTCGCCAAAGAACTGCGCCGGTGCGCGCTGAACGATCGGAAACGGGTCGTCGTAGGAAATGCGGTGATAACCGCGGTCGATCCAGTCATAGCGTTCCGTCGTGGCGATGGCGTGCAACGTGTCGTAGCCCGACGGTCCCGTTGCGACCATGCGGTAGGACGAATCGGGAATGCGGTAGGTGCGTCCGCCACGCAGGAGGTTGTCGCGGTCGTAGCGATTCGGGAAAATCATGCGGGTTTCGCCGCGCGGATCGGTGCTGAACAGATAGAGGTAGGAATCGTGGCTGACGCGGAACGTGATGTCCACATCGTCCCCTTCCCAATAGGAGCTGCGATCAGTCCGCAGCGTAACGGTGATCTGCTCGGGGTAGACGGCGATGCGTTCGGGTTGGGGAACGACCTGAACGCGCGTGCCCGCCTGCGCTTCGGGTTTGCGTTCGAGCTTGGATTGCGCGGTGACAGCCGAGACCGCCAGCAGTGCGAACAGCAGGGTGAGAGCGAATAGGCGTGGAGTCTTCATGGTTCTTCTCCCGGCGGGGTATGCCCGTCCTTCGGGGATCGTCTTGTTGAATGGGACAAGCGATTGAAGTGCCGGGTTCCGTTGCGCGGACGAATCCGATGAAACGACCATGCACGCTTGCAGGGCGTTTTCAAGGAGAGAGCGGCGGAGAAGGCCGGTTTGCGAGGGCCTGCCGGGCGGCGGCGAGCAGGCGCTGAGTGGCGGCGCGCTGGACGAAGTCGCGGCGGGCCTTGGCGCGGCCCGCTTCCCCCATCGCGCGGGCGCGCGCGGGATCGTCGAGCAGCTCGGCAATGCGCCCGGCAAGTGTTTCGACATCGTGCGCCAGCAGGCCGTCGGCACCGTCGTCCACCAGCGACGCCGCCGGGCCGCACGCCGCGTTGGCAATCACCGGTTTGCCGCGCAACCAGGCCTCGGCCAGCACCATGCCGAAGCTCTCGCTGTCGGACATCAGGGCGAACACGTCGCAGCACCGGTACGCCGCATCCAGTTCGGCGTCGTCCACGCGGCCGAGAAAGAGCGTGGACGCGGGCACGACGCGGCAATCCATGTCGGGGCCGATGAGAACAAAGCGCGTGCGCCGTCCGCGTGCGTTCAACAACTCAACCGCGCTGGCGATCGTGTCGTAGCGTTTCTCCGGGCTCTTGCGCGACACGCTCAGCACGACGGCCTCGTCCTGCGCGATGCCGTGGCGCTGCTTCCACGCGGCGGCGTCGATGGGGGAAGCGGGCTCGGGGGGGAGCGGCACGCCGGGGCCGACGAACTCCGCACGAATGCCGCGCGGGCGGAAGAAGCGCTCGGCCGAGTACGGCGTGTTCGCGAGGACCAGGCGCGCCTGCTTGAGCGCGGCGATGTACTGCGGCCAATAGTAGAAGTCGTCCTCGATGTGCCAGAGCGCCATCGCCAGCAGCGGCAACGGACATTCGCGCGCCACCATCGGAATGATGGACCACGGCAGGTTGGCGGCGATGACGGCGTCGCAGGGCGGCGGCGTGCGCAGGGCCTTGGCGAGCGCACCGCTGCGCGGGCCGCGCAGCCAGTCGAAGAGTTTCGCATAACGCTCGGGGCGTGTCTGTGCGCGCTGCCAGAGGAGTTCCCACCATGCCTCCGGGTCGCGGCGTCCGATGGCACGGTGGTCGTTCCAAAGATTGGCTTCGACGGGCGTTTGCGTTCCCGCCGGCATCCAGCGCACCGACTGCACGTAGACGCCGAGCGTGCGGTAGTCCGTCAGGGGGCGCCACGGTTGCTCGACGAGGAGCGAGAACGCATCGGCGCCCTCCTCCGCGCGGCGCACGGGGAACATGACGTCGAAGTCACCCTCGACGTCGCGCCAGTGATAGCGGTCCGACCCGTCGCGCACGCCAAGGCGAAGCGGACGGCGCGCCTTTCCCGAAATCCACAATTCGCCATGCACACCAAGGGGAAAGGCGGCGATGTGCGATTCGCGAAACGACCAGCGCGCCATCGTGCCATCGTGGCAGAGCTCCACGGGATGCCAGCCGTCGAGCAGATGCACCCAGGGCTCTTGCGCTTCCGGCTGGCGTGCGGCAATGCGCGCCATCGTGCGCGGGTCGGCCCCGCTCCATTCGCGCTCGATGTAACGCTGCAGATAGCGCGCGGAGACTTGCAGCAGCTTGCGATTGCCCGCGTCCATGCGGAAACGCCGCACGCGCACGCCGTCCTCCACGCGTTCGCCCTCGGGGTAGCCCGGTGTCCATTCCGTTGCCCAGTGCGCCGCGGGGGCGATGTCGCGTCCCGTGGTCGTCCACACGTCAACCTCGTGGCCAAGCTCCAGCAGATCGTGCACGAGACGGCGGTGGTGAATCTCCGCGCCTCCCACCAGATCGACGCCCCAGCGGTACGTGACGAACAGGAACCTCATCGCGCGCCTCTCCGCTTCTCTTCGAGCGCACGGATGCGGTTCTCCATGCGTTGAACGAGCGATTCCCATGAGTGGCCGCTGGCGAAGGCGCGGCGTTCGGCGCGCAACTCCGGCGTGTCCTCGGCGAGCATCCGGCGAATCTGCGCGGGCCATTCGTCCGGACGCGCGATGACGACGGGGGGGACGTAGAAGCGCTTCACGTCGGGGATCGGCGTCGAGATGACGGGGAGCCCGGCGGACAGGTATTCGAGCGTCTTGACCGGGTTGATCGCGCGCGCGGCATCGTTGTCCGCAAAGGGCATCAGGCCCAGGTCGCAATGCTGGTAGAAGCCGGGGAGTTCGTCGTGCGGCTTGAGACCGAGCTCGACGACGTTGGACGGAAAGGCCGGGGCGCTGAACGTCTGGCGGCGCGGGCCAACGACGACGATGGTGGCCTCGGGGAAGGCGCGGGCCACGCGGTCGAACAGCGCGCCGTCAAGGCGGTCGTTGAGCGTGCCGACGTAAAGGAAGCGCGGGTGGGGAAGGTCCGCGAGGCTGGCGGGTTCTGGAGCGGGGCGGGTGAGCTTCGGAAAATCGACGCCGCTGGGCAGGTACTCCATGCCCGGTGCGGAGCGCTGGTACTTGCGGTGCAGCGCCCACGTTCCCGCCGTGGCGAAATCGCATCGGGCCAGCAGGCGGCGCTCGCGGCGGCGGGCGCTCGCCGGTGCCCACTCGAACGCGCAGAAGTCGTCGATGATGTCGTAGCCCGTCAGGGCCGGGCGCAGCGTGGCCTGGAGGTCATCGACGAACGGCGAGTTGGAGAGGAAGACAAACGGCCTGCCGTGGACGAAGGGGCGCAGGGCGCGCGCCAGAATGGCGCGGTTGAGCGCGCGGATGGCCGAGCCGCGATACTCGCCCGTGAGGAGCAGCGGCGAGAGAATCGTCAGACGCCCGCCACATTCCACGCGCACGGTCTCGCATCGTCCGTTCAGGGGGCCGGCCGTCTGGTGCACCTGCACGGGCGAGACGAAGAGCACGGGGCGGTGGGCAGCCATGCCGCGCGCGAGTTCCTGCGGGCGCTGCCAGACGTCGTCCCAGGCCACCTGGGAGTAGAGCACGAGCGGCCAGGGCGCTCCGGCGCGGGGTGGGCGGCTCCACGCCGATTCAGCGGAGGGACGGATGCCGCGCAGCACCTGGCGGGCAAGCCGCTTGTGCTCGAGCGTCCATCGGATCAGAAAGTCGGGTGACGTCCACACGGTTCGCGAATCCTTCGCCGCAAGAGGCGCGTCCAGTGGATGTCCGGCCTTGCCGGACGGCACAAGGGTTGTTAGACGAGAAGGCACAATTCGACCTCGCCACGGAGACGCGCGTGTCCAAAGACCTCAACGCAGCAGCAACGCCCAATTGCGGCGAGAAGCGCGGCCTGCTGAACGCCGCGTGCTCCACCCGCATGCGCACGCTCTTCACGGTCACGGGCATGTTCCTGCTCTGCGTCTCGCTGATCGTGCTCGTCTCCGCCCTCATCATCAACCGAATGAAGGACGAACTCGTCGAAGTCGCCCACGAGGAAGCCAACCGCATCGCGGAGTACTCCGTCGCGGAAATCGAAAAGATCGTTTCGGAATACGAGCACGAGGAAGGACGCCCGATCGGATCACTGGCCGAGGTGGCCAACGACCCCGCCGTGAAGGCCCAGCTTCGTATCATGTCGAACAACGGCGCCGTCGTGATGTCCGCCATGATCGACAACGAGGGGAACTGCTTCTACCAGCAGTTCGGCGGCGAGGAAGCGACGGACAAGTGCCCGCTGCGCAAGGGCCAGTCGCTCGCCGGAATCATCCCCGCTTCCGACAAACCGCTGACGTGGGAGCTGGAGTTCCGCGAGTACCCGCAGGGCGTGAAGGCCGAGCGCCTCCCCGTGCGCTCGGGCGAGCGGACGCTCGGCTACGTGACCTACGGACTCGAAAAGGACCTCACCCTCGCGAGCCTCGATCCCGTCAGTGCGCGCATCGAGCGCAGCCTGATCTGGATGGTGCTTGCCGTCATTGGCTGCCTTGCGCTCGCCATGGCGATGCTGCACATCATCTGGAAGCGCCACCACGAGTTGCAGCAGGTGCACGCCGAGGCCCAGCACCTCGCGAACATCGGCACGCTGGCCAGCGGCCTGGCCCACGAAATCCGCAATCCTCTTCACGCGATGAACCTGCATCTGGAATCCGCGCGCGAGGAACTGGAGGACCCGCGTGACAATTCACCCGAGTTCGCCGCGAAAACCATCGGCAACGTCCAGCGCCAGATTCAGAGCCTCAACGCCATCGTCTCGAACTTCATGAACTTCGCACTCCCGTCGTCGCTGGAGACCGAGCCGATCCGGCTCGGCTCGCTGCTGGGCGAAGTCGCAACGCTGATGGAACCGGAATTCGAGGAACGCGACGCGCGCCTGATCCGCGACGTGCCCGAGAATGCATGGATCAACGCGGACCAAACGGCGGTGCGCCAGGTGCTCACGAACATCCTGCTCAATGCCGCGCAGGCACTCGAAAACGTCCCCCGCCGCGAAGTGCACGTGCGCGCCGTGGCGTTGGAAACGGGCGTGTGGCGCCTGTTCGTCGAGGACACGGGGCCGGGCCTGCCCGAAGGAAAGGCCGAGGAAATCTTCCAGGTTTTCGTGACGGGACGCCGTGGCGGCTCGGGCTTCGGTCTGCCCATTGCGCGGCGCATCGTCGAAGCCCACGGCGGACGCATCGTGGGCGAGAACCGCCCCGAAGGCGGCGCGCGTTTCGTGATCGACCTCCCCGCTGCGGCCACGCCGTTTGGCTACGCCGCGCGTGACGGCAAGCCTGCCCCCGCCAAGAACGAGGGAACCGCTCCGGCGGTGATCGGCTAATCCACGCGCATCCCCTCCATGTCCCATCCGGTCCACAGCCCGCGTTCGCGCACGAAACGTCCCTCTTCGTTCAACTCGTTGACCCACCACTCCTGTGGATTCTCGTGGCAGAAGTTCATCGCGCTCACCGCCCACGCGCGCGTCTGCCGCACGATCAGGAGGGGCAACACCACCAGCAGGACGGGCGTCAGCAGACAGAACAACCCCATCGTCAGCTGGATCACGGCGATCAGCCCGGGGATCATCAGGATCGCGATTCCCACGCAGACAACAATGTAGAGCAGGATGTCGAGCATCATGCGCATCGCGGCAATGTGCGGGTCCTTGATGCACAGATGCGCGCGCACTCCGAACGCCCCGCCAAGCTCGTTCGTTCCGCGCATCAGATGCCACACCACCGGACTCCAGACCACCATGATGACGAAGGCAACAAACCCCGGCGAACCGTCATGATACCACGTGGCCATGAGAACGAGTGCGGCATTGAGGACGAGAAAGCCAAAGTGCGCGGCGGCCTGCACGGCGATGGGGCGCACCGAGAAACCCTGCACGAGATCCAGGGGCGTGATCGGCGTCGTCAGAAACTCCTCCAGCGACATGCCCCGCATCGCGTGGCGCAGATGGCTGCCCGTCATCACGCCTGTAACAATGGCCGCCATGATGGGCAGAAGGATGAGCTCCAGCACTGCCAGCGCCATGATTTCCGCGCCGTCGCTGGCAACAAAGAACATGAACGCGATGTGGAGCAGGAGCAGCGTGGCCCACGGCGCCAGGCCGAGCAGGTCCTCCTCGCGCCCCGCGCGGCGCCCCGAAAAATACACCATCACGGGATTGAAAAGCACGCACTTGGGCCACAACTCGGCGTAGAGCAATTCGGCGCCGAACCATCGCCAGCCGCGCAACGGATTGTCCGCCGCCGAGACCACTTCGTTGTCCAGAAAGTCCGTCTGCAATCCCGCCGACGAGTGCAGGGGATTGCGTGACTCGTGCTTCACGGCTGCTGGCCGGTTCGGAAGGTTCCCCGTGATCCGTTCAGCATCCATCGTGCACCACGTGCGCTTTCATCGGCGATTCCCATGTTTCGTACTCAAAGCCCCGGGCAAGGACAAGGACAGAGGCAGAGAGGCAAGCGAGGAACCGGGAAGCGAACGAACTCCCCCACCGGGTATTCCCTTGCCCCGATTCCCGCCACCGCGACCCCATGACTTCCCACCTCTGCGGGGTCTGTTCTGTATGCGCCTCTGCCTTCGTTCCCTTTTCCTTCTGCTGCTTCTCGCGCCGCTTGCCGCCTGCAAACGGCCGGAGAACAACGCCAGGAACTCCAAGGACGAGGACAAGAGCACTGAGGTCAAAGAGGAAAAGCCCTTCCTCACCCCCGTACTCGTCGACGAAGCCGAGCGCGGCGAGATCCGCTCCACCATTGCCACCACCGGCTCCATCATCCCCGCCCGCAGCCTCGCCATCCGCACCGAGGAACCCGGCCGCCTTTTCTTCGAAAAGCCCTGGAAGGAAGGCGATTTCGTTGAGGAAGGCACCGTCATCGCCCGCCTCGACAGCCCCTCTCTCGCACGCGAGGTCCTGCTCAACCGCGCCGACCTCGACATCCAGAAGGAAAACCTCGACATCGCCGAGCGCTCCCTGCGCTTCCGCGAGGACGAGTTCCAGACCGTCCAGAATCTCTACAGCCGCGGCATCTCCGCCAAGAAGGAACTCGACGCCACCGAACTCGAACTCGAACGCGCCCGCAACTCCCGCAAGCAAGCGCAGATCAACCTCGAAAAGGCGCGCGCCAATCTGCTCGAAAGCGAAGCTCGTCTCGAGCGCCTCGTCATCAAGGCCCCCTACTCCGGCATCCTCGTCGCCCCCGCCACCCTCGAAGGCACGGGGCGCTTCACCCGCGGCTTCGGCCAGGAAGCCGTCACCAGCTACGAGGGCAAGCAGGTCGCCAGTGGGCACCTCGTCTGCGGCCTCGTCGATACCACCGAGGTCTTCATGCGCTGCGACATCACCAGCAAGGACATTGGCCGCATTCGCATCGGCCAGCAGGCCGACGCCACCCTCTATGCCACCGAAGACTACACCCTCACCGGCGAAGTCGTCCGCCTCTCCAACAGCGTCAACCCCGACACCCGCGCCTTTGAAGTGGACATCCGTCTTGCCAACGAAACGGGCACGCTCAAGCCCGGCATGTTCGGCCGCGCCGAAATCGTCGTCGAGCGCCGCCGCGACACGATCCGCCTCCCCAAGAGCGCCATCACCCGCCGCAACAATGTGGACATCGTCTTCGTCGCCACGCCGCAAAATGACACCGGCTACGACGTGGCGCGCATGACTGCCGTGGAACTCGGCCTCGAAGGCAAGGACGAGGTCGAAGTCACCTTCGGCGTCAAGGAAGGCGACCGCGTCGTCGTCCGCGGCCACGAAGTCCTCCAGGACAACACACCCGTCAACGCCCTCGACGTCGATGCCCCCGCCCTCCCCGCCGAAGAAGAGGAAGAAGCAACCGAGCCGCAGGCAGACTGATCCGGGCGACTCCCCTCCCGCCAGCACTCAGGGGCGGAAAACGAAACCGCCCCTGAGACCTTCGCTTGCGCTGCCCCCAGTGCCCTGCTCATTCTGCGCCCCGCGTGGCCACCCCACGCCGACCTTCCACGGAGCCCTCCATGAGCCGTCGCCGCCGTTCGCGTGAAGCCGCCCTGCAAGTCCTCTACGCCATGGGCTTCACTGCCCAGGATCGTCAGGAGGCCATTGCCCACGTCGGCATGATCGAAAGCGACGACGTGCGCCCCCAGGACGAACTCTCCACCCGCCTGCTCGGCCTCGTCGAGCAGCACCACGATGCCATCGACGACGCCATGGCCGCCGCCCTCAAGAATTGGACCGAGGACCGCCTCACCGCCTCCATCCGCGCCGTCCTGCGCCTGGGCACCGCCGAGCTCCTCTTCTGTGCCGACATCCCCGCCCGCGTCTCGATCAACGAGTACATCGAGCTCGCCCGCGAGTTCGGCGACGACGACTCGCCCGGATTCGTCAACGGCGTGCTCGACCGCGTCCGCAAAATCGCCGGGCGCGAGATCGACTCCGCACCCGCCAAGGGACACCGCAATGGCCGTGCGTGAACGACTCATCGCCCAAATCATGCAGGACCCCGGCACCTTCGGCCTCTCCGAGGCAAAGTTCATCCACACCCCCCAAATCTTCACCGCCCCCGCCGTCCGCCTGCGCTGCCAGTACACGTGCAGCCAGGTCCGCCAGTCCGACCTCGTCCCGCCCCACACCCCCCAGCACGACGAAACCCGCATCATCATCGACAGCTACAAGTACGGCCTGCTGCTCCGCCGCGAGGAACCCTTCGGCCAGCGCGACATCCGCGGCGTCTGGAGCGAGTTCTCCCGCGACGTGCTCGAAATCGAGCGCCAGTCCCAGGTGCGCGGCTACACCCAGGCGTTCGCCCTCGCCATCGGCAACTGCCTGTACCTGCACCACGACGATTCGCTGCGCCCCTGCGACTTCCCCCAGAAGCGCCGCCCCACCTTCGAGGCCATCGGCATCGAACTGCGCGAAACTCTCGAAATGGTCCTCTGGCAGGACTACGTCGTGCGCGAGGCCGACGCCCCGTTCCAACTCTTCGCCCTGCTGCTGCTCGAATAGACAAAAGCCTTCAGCACCAAGACAGCAGGACACCCCCGGCACGCCGGGGGTGTCCGCGGTTTTCAGCGTCTCGCTTGGCGGAATCAGTCAGAACGTCACCTGCACACCAGGAACTTCAACGCGCACGATGTCGCCCGCGCTGATCGTCCCGTTCGTCGGATCGTAAATCTGGTCAATGCGCTTTGTCAGGCCCATGCTGTTGGAGCCTGTATCGGCATCCGGCCCGGCCGAAATCCACTCTGCCCCCATGTACAATTGGTCGGGACCGTAGCTGACGAGAACAAAGCCCGCATCCGGTGTGTTTTCGTTTGCCGGGCCAACGAGATCGCCCCAGTTCCCTGAACTGGAGTTCGACACCACATCCGTCCCGTAGCCAAGATTGAAGTAGGGGAGCTCGCCGGCGGGAGGATTCGGCCACCCCGGGGGCACAGCTCCTGCCTCGTTGCTGACTAGGAACGGGTCGTCGAAGTTCACGCTGGAAACGTAGGAAATCGGGGTGGAGAGCATGAACAGGCTCGCGATGCTCCAATCCTCCAGTTGGCGATCTCCCGGAATCCCCATCGTATTGCTGTAAGCCTTGTCGTAGGGATAGCGATTCGCATCAACGTAGTAAGACTTCAGGGCCGTGTCCATCGTGCGCATATCCGCCTTCACGCGCGAGACTTTCGAGCGCACCTGCGCCTCCAGGAAGTTGGGAACGGCAATCGCCGCCAGAATGGCAATGATTGCCACGACAATCAGAAGTTCGATCAGGGTAAACGCACGCTTGGTCATGGGACATCATCCTTTGCAAGGGGTGTCTTCCTCCGCTTCTGGAAGAAAGAGCCGAGAGATTCGCGCGGGAGCCCCTCCCCGCAGGGGCCCCGGGACGGGGCAACGTAATCGGTTGCAGCGGCCAAGAATTACCGCCACTCCACGCCAGCAAGCAAGCAAGCAAAGAATTCGCTTACAGACAAAAGAACTGCAGTGCACACCTCCAGCTGGAAGCCGAAAAGACAAAAAACAACGGAATCCCCTGCAGAAACAGCTCTCCCCGGCGGGGCAAAAGACATCTGGCGAAATCGCTTGCAGACAAAGCAGGAAACGCGGCGTCAGCGGCCGCGATCAGCCCGATCAGGTGGCTCTTGTTCAGCGCCGGGTCTTGGCCAATGCGGGCAAAAAGGAGAAACCGGGAGGGCGGAGAGAGGGAAAGAAGAGTAAAGCGAAGCTCAGCCAAGACCGTAGGTGACGATCTCGCCATGACTGATGGTGCCGTTGCTCGGATCATAGGGAATGGCGGTGATGTAGGTGGTCACGCCGTCGACGGTGGCTGAGGGGCCTTGGGAATACAGGACCCATTCAGGGTCTATACCCTCTGGCCACAGAACCCATGCCGGGTCAGTTGTCAACTTCCCCTGTCCTGGAGGCCCAGGATTCCAGACCCCAAAGGCGTTTGCATGATATTGCTTATGGTGATAAACAAAACTGGGCCGGTCGCACGGCTCCACAAATCCCCCGAAGTTCGTATTGAACGAGTCACCTGGCAGGGAACTCATGTAGGCAACCGGAGTCGCGATGAGGCGCAGGCGAAATTGCCCCGAACCTTCCGGATACCCGGCAGCCCAAAGGTCCGCACAGGAACGCCCGCAGGCGTTACTTGTTGTAGTCAACGGCACAAGACTCAATGCCGGTCTTGATGGAACGCATATCAGCCTCGGTGCGGGAGACCTTGGAGCGCACCTGGGCTTCAAGGAAGTTAGGAACAGCGATGGCTGCAAGGATGGCGATGGTTGCCACCACAATGAGCAGTTCGATGAGCGTAAAGGCCTTCTGAAACTTCATTTATCGAAATCCTCCTTCAGGGGGTGGGTGACAGTGCGGAAGACTCTTGCGCGGCAGTCGAAATCGGTTACAGCGAACCTTTTTCGATGTTCCGACAGGAGGACTCTCAAATGGAGCGAATGCGCTTTCGGTCGATAGAAAAAGATCGAATGAAGCGTTTTAGCACATCAAACAAAAAGTAGTCTCCTGCACAGAAGCCGTTCTCTTTTGGGGCAAATACGCGCATTCCTCTCCACAAACACTACTGCTGCCCGACACGACGAGCAGCATCCCGGACAACCTCCTGTAAGCGAATTCATTCCACAATAGCAGAAAAGGAGAGATATTACATGCGGGCCCGGGTGGGCAAGAAACGCCTCTCCCGAGAACCGAAATCGTCCTGACTGGACATTTTTGCCCTTGACCGTGGATCAAGAAAGCGCTTACACAGCCTCATGGTAACGCTTACTTCATCCCCTCGCAGGAGAAGAAACATGAGAAAGGCACTTTGTACCTTGGGAGCGGCGCTGCTTTGCTCGGCAGTCTCCGCACAGACAATCGTTTACTTGAATTTCGACGACGCTGCTGATGCGACGGGTATCGCCGAGGGCACGGCCTACACACTTGGCGCCAGCGAAGTCGATCAGGGTTCTCTCTTCGGCCTCTCCCTCTCCTACACCATGCGCAACCACAATGGCGACGGCCCGAGCATCGGCGCTCCGGCGGGCGTTTCCGGCACGTCCCAAGGTGGCAAGGCTCTTCTCGTCGACTCCGGCGCCGGACAGGACGAAGGCCTGACCATCACGTCCGACAACGGCATCCTTCAGGACGTGACCATCGAAGTCGTCTGGTACACCAATGATGCCTCGGGCGGCTCGAACACGGCCGGCATCCAGACGCCGATCGGCAATGAGTGGCCTGCAGGCGAGGCAGCCCAACTGTTCATCCGCACCGTTGGTGCCGACCGCATGGACTTCTGGACGGACCGCGGCGACTCGAACTCCGAGAATGTCCAGATCCTCGGAACCGGGGTGGTTGCCGCCAACACTTGGTACCACGACGTCCTCGTTCTGGACTACAACGATGCCAGTCCCGCAAACAGCCAGATCATCGCATACCGCAACGGAGCCCAGGTCGGCACCAGCACCTACGACGCCTCGTCGGCTTCCGCGACACTGTTCCCCACCGGCTACAATTCCCTGCGCCGCATCGGTGTCGGGATCCATAACAGCCTGGAAGCGAACACAACCGATCACCGCGGATTGAGCGGCGGCGTGGACGCGATCGCCCTGTCGGCTGGCGTGCTCACCCCTTCGAACTTTGTTCTTCCCACCGGTGCCGTCGTGAGCTCTGTCAACGAATGGCAGATGTTCGAGTAGTCATCTCGCACTGCAATCTCCTCATCACGTCGGAGCGGGCTCGAAAGGGCCCGCTCCTTCGTTTTTACCGCAGATAGATCGAGGGGTGTCCCGTCGCCTCTTCCACGTGTGCGCGCAGCTCCGGGAAGAATTCCCGGAAGTCCTCCGCCAGCCCCTCGTAGTGGGCCGCCAGGTCGTCGGCCGCCAGCGCAAGTGCCTCGGGTGGTGGGCGCTTGAAGCGCCGCTCCAGGCGCGCCAGCGTCGCCGCAATCCCCGCGTTCTCGGCATACGAGAGCAGCCAGTCTTCCGCCCGCATCCGTGCCATCACGCGCTGCATCACCTCCGGCATCAGCGGCTCGGCCTCGGCTAAAAACGCATGCGCCTCGCGCACGAAATCGCCCAGCCCGATGCAAGCGAATTCATCCCATTCGCGTGCCAGAACATGATCGTAAAAGATGTCCACCAGGATCGGTGAATAACGCCCCCAGCGCGGGCGAATACGATTACGGCTGCGATGAAAGAGCGGATGCGCATCCGTGAATGCATCGACGCGCCGGTGCAGCATGATGCCCACACGCACTTCCTCCGGGAGCCCCGGATCCAGCGCCCCGCGCAGAAAATCCGCCATCAGATTCCCCGCCATCGACTCGGGCGTTGGATCGGCAAACGTCAGATGTGCCAGGAAGTTCATCGCCACCCTCTCCGCAAGATGCTGCATCCCCACACCATCGCGCCGCGCGGCACGAAGTTCGGGGACTCTGAAAACGTCCTGGGGCAGATTCCTCGAAGAATCAATCCAGGTCCAAATCCTCGTCGTGTTCGTCGCCCGGCATCGGGATGGGAATGTCCTCGGTGCTGGGGCGGAAGGGCAGGGGGCCCTTGGGCGGCATGCCGGGGTCGTCGCGCACGGGAAGGGGGGTGCGCTGGGGCATGGGCATGATGGGAGGGGGCGTCGCCGGAGCGACGGGTTTCCCGGCGGGCGGCGCCTGCTCTTGGGGTGGAGGCGGCGGGTCTTGCGGCTTCGGCTGTCTGGGCGGTGCGGATGCCGCAGGGGGTGCAGCTGGGGGTGGCGCCACGGCTTTCGAGGTCGCCTGCTGGATCACGTCCTTGTAGCGGGCCACAACGCTCTCGCGGCTTTCGGGATCGCCGTCCGCGTGCTCCTCCGGCGGCTCGTGCCTCCGTTCCGTCTTCTTTTCCGTCTTTTCCGGGTGTTTTTTCACGGCCAGGTCCGGACGTGCGGGGCTAATGCCCGAGGCCGTGCCGGTGTCAAAGTTCGCTGCACCCTCGTTGTTGTAGGAATCCGGCGCAAAGGCCTGCTCGGCGGGAGGGTTGAAGTCCTCGGGGAAAATGTAGTCTTCGGGGATGGAGACCCAGGGGTCTTGCAGGTCCTCCCACGAAGAGCCCGGCGAAATGCCCACGCCGCCCAGGCGCAGGCGCAGATCATTTTCCGAGTTTGCGTTTTGCAGCGCGTCCTCGTCGCTGATCTGGCCTCGCCGGACCAGGCGATAGAGGGCGAGGTCCATCGACTGTGTGCCGTCGTGGTGCTCGCTGTTGATGTGTTCGCGCAACTTGTCCGTTTCGCCTCGGCTGATCAGATCGCGCGCGCGGGGGGAATTGGTCATCACCTCGGTGGCGCAGGAACGCCCGCCGTGCTTGCCACGCACGAGGCGCTGGCTGATCACCGCCGTCAGATTCGTGGAAAGGCCGATGAGCAGACGCTCGTGCATCTCGGAGGGGAAGAAGTTGAGCAGGCGCTTGACGGCCGAGACAGCGTTCGTCGAATGCAGCGTCGCGAACACCAGATGGCCCGTTTCCGCGGCGTGCATGGAGAACTTCACGGAGTCTTCATCGCGCATTTCGCCGATCGAAATCACGTTGGGCGCCTGGCGCAGCGAATTCCTCAGGGCCTCGCCAAAGCTATGCGTGTCGATGCCCACCTCGCGCTGCGTCACGATCGAGCGCCGGTGGCGGTAGAGGAACTCGATCGGGTCCTCGATCGTCACGACATGCCCGGTCAGCAGGTGATTGCGGTAGTCGATCATCGACGCCATCGTCGTGGACTTGCCGCTCCCCGTCGCCCCGGTGATGAGCACGATGCCGCGCTCGGCCAGCGCGATGTTGCGCAGCACCGGCGGCAGCCCGAGCATCCGCAGCGTCGGGATGTTCTCCACCACGCGGCGCAACACCATGCCCACGTGTCCACGCTGCCAAAGCACATTGACGCGAAAGCGGCTGCGCCACGGCGTCATGTACGCCAGATTGGCCTCGCGTTTTTCGAGCAGGGCCTCCCACTGCTCCGGAGTCATCACCTGACGGGCGAACTCGATGGCCCGGCTGGGGGAAAGGCGCTCGCCCGCGCAACCGTCGGGCGCCATAAAACGCCCGTAGAGCGACATGGCCGGCACGGCCCCCGCGATCAGATAAAGATCCGACGCATCCTTTTCGTCCGCTTCCCGCAGCAGCGTCAGCAATTCCATCGTCATTTGGCTCCCTGGCGGAGCGCCCGTTTCGGTTCGGCAGCATCCGTCTCTACCATCCACCCTACCCGGTCGACCGAACGCAAGGAATTCCCGTCCGTCTCGCGGTTCCGCGAAACGAATGGGAAGAGCCTTCAGTTTTCCGATTTTGGTTGGTGGTCTTCGCGGCGGCGATCAGAGGCAGAACAGTTCCTGAAGACCGGGGACTTTGGGCACGTCCAGCCTACCCCTCGATCCCCAGTTCCTTGATCCGCCGCTGCAACGTGCGCCGCGAGATGCCCAGCACCTCAGCCGCCCGCGTGCGATTGCCGTCCACCAGCGACAGCGTCCGCTTCAGGTACAGCGTCTCCACTTCCTCCAGCGGCAACCCCAGCGGCACCGTCAGCGCATCGGCCGGCGCGGGCGCGTCCGTCTTCACCGTCCCCGGCAGATCCTCTGCGCGCACCGTCTCGCCCTGCAGGAAGACAAACGTGTTCTCCATGATGTTGCGCAGCTCGCGCACGTTGCCGGGCCAGTGGTAGGCTTGCAGCATTTCGATCGCCTCGCGCGAGAGCGACGGCATGGGGCGGCCGTTCTCCTTCGCGAAGTCGGCCAGGAAATGCTGGGCGAGCACGGGGATGTCGCTGCGGCGGTGGCGCAGCGGCGGCGAGACGATCTGCACGACCTTCAGGCGGTAGTACAGGTCCTCGCGGAAGCGCCCTTCGGCCACTTCTTCCTCCAAGTCGCGGTTCGTTGCCACGATCAGACGCACGTCCACCTTGATCGTCTCGTTGCCGCCGACGCGCTGAATCTCGCGCTGTTCGAGCACGCGCAGCAGCTTGACCTGCATCGAGAGCGGAATCTCGCCGATTTCGTCGAGGAACAGCGTCCCGTTGTTCGCCATTTCGAAGCGTCCGGGGCGCCGTGAAATGGCTCCCGTGAAGGCGCCGCGTTCGTGCCCGAACAACTCGCTCTCCAGCAGTGTCTCCGGGAGTGCGGCGCAATGCACCGGCACGAAGTCCTTCTTCGCCCGCGGGCTCATCTGGTGCAGCGCGCGCGCCACCAGTTCCTTGCCCGTTCCCGATTCGCCCTGAACGAGCACGGTGGCCTTTGTCGGGCCCACTTGGCGGATCATCTGGTAGAGCTGCTGCATTTCCGGCGAATCGCCGACCATGCCCTCGATGCCAAAGCGTTTGTCGATCTGCTGGCGCAGCTCGAAGTTCTCGCGCAGGAGGCGGCGGTGCTCCGCGGCTTTCTCGACGAGCACGCGCAGTTCCTTCACGTTCACCGGCTTTGTCAGGTAATCGAACGCGCCTTCCTTCAGCGCATCTACGGCCGACTCGATCGTGCCGTGCGCCGTCAGGACAATCACTGCGGGCGCGGGATTCATTGCCAGCGCATGGCGCAGCACGCCGAGGCCGTCGATTCCGTCCATCCGCAGGTCCGTCACAACGACGTCGATGTCGTCGCTGTTGAGCAGGTGGATGGCTTCCTCGCCGCTGGCCGCCGTCAGGACGTTGTTGTCTGTGCGGCCGAAGGCGAGGGACAGACCCTCCAGCACTTCGGGTTGATCATCGACGAGCAGCAGATTCGCGGGCATGGCATGGTTCCTCTTAGTCGGTTTTCTTGGCGGGCTGGTCTTCCACTTTGCTGCCCGCTGGCAGGATGATCGCCGGCGACCCCGTTGCGACGGCATCGCCGGAGGGCAGGTGCGTCGTCAGCGGTTCGGGCGGCGGCAGGTTTGGCTTGTTTTGCAGGCCGTTGAACGGGGCCATGTGCAGGTTGTCGGGCGCCAGGATTCCACCCGAAATGATGAAGCGCACGGCGTCCTCCGTCCCCAGATTCACGTCGTACACATCGTCCTTGTCGACCATCAGGAGAAACCCGCTCGTCGGGTTTGGGGTCGTGGGGAGGAAGACGGTGACGACGTGATGGCCGGCGGGCTGGTGAAACAGCTCGCCCGTGGCGTAGGCCACGCACCAGACGCCCTTGCGGGGGTACTCGATCATGACGACGCGCTTGCTGGCCGTGCGGTTGGCCGTCAGCGTCCTGAGCACCTCGCGTGGCGTGATGTAGAAGAAGCGGATGAGCGGAATGCGCTCGACGATGTCCTCGCCCATCCGGATGACCCGCCGGATGAAGAAGAAGCGCGACAAAATCCCGGCGGCCATGATGAACAGCAGGGTCAGGCCCAGCGAGATCCCGATCGTCAGCGGCCCCGCCATCGCCCCCGGCCAGCCCAGGAACTCCAGGTACTCCTGCACGAATGGGCGGATCAGCGCCCCGACGTTGCGATTCAGCAGCTCCACCATCAGGGCAATCACCCAGATGGTCACCGCGGCTGGGATGATTGTAATCAGCCCCGTGATGAACCGGCCCCGCAGCAAGTCCAACGTGCCACGCCGCGAGCCATGCGGCGCGCCTTCACCGGGGGTATTCAGCCCGGGAACGGAAGAGCGGGAGGAATCGGACGAGGGACTCAAATCGATGCGTTACCTTCTCCACCGGCAGCGCCGGTGCATGGGAATGGATTCAGTAAGGGAGCAAGAAGAACGCCGAAGCGGAGCGTCCAACCGAGGTGGCCTCGGCCAATGGAAAGGAACCCCGGGCGTCACGGAAGGCCACGGCCTGTCCAGCCTGAGGGACGCTGGAACCGCCTTGGCCGAGCCGCTCTCTGCCCGGGCACCACGGTTGCCGTCCGTCTTGCGATACAAATCCCAAAGCGCCATGGAAGGCCGGAGCTTGCCCAGCTTGCGCGGGATGCCCAAGCCACATCGGTTGATCCCCAAGCCACTGCGGTTGCCGTTACGACGTCTCCACGAGCTTGATCGCCAGTTCCATGTTGGCCATCACGATCCCCAGTGCCAGTGGCAGTATCCCGCCGCAGCCCGCCACGAGCGGCTTCCACCCCTCGTCCTTCACGTTGACCAGACACCACACCACGCCGCCCGCCCCGCAGAAAATCAGCGAGATCACGCCCCACAGCACGCTGTCTTTGAAGGCCTCCACGAGCTGCCAGATCCCCGCCCCCAGCAGGATGATGCCTCCCAGTGCAATCAGTGCGAATCCCAACATGCCGAACATCGGACAGCCTCCGGTGCGTCTCTCGTAATCAGGTGTTTCACCCGCCCATCGACGCCAGCTTCTGGCGCATCGCCTCCACATCGGCTTCCAACTTGGCCAATTTGGCGCGCTCCTGCTCCACGACGTTCGGCGGTGCCTTGGCAACAAAGCCCTCGTTGCCCAGCTTGCCCCGGCACGCCGCAAGGCCCTTTTGCGCGAATTCCAATTCCTTGCGCAGCCGCGCCTGTTCCTTCTCCACCAACTCCGTGGGTAAGACAACAAGGATCGTCATCCCCCCCGACACGTAGGTCGAGGCGAACTTGGGGTGTTCCAGCTTCTCGCCCACCTTCAGGGCACTCACCGATGCCAGCGCCCGGATGGCCCCTTCCTGGGCCTCCAGTGCCGCGCGGCACGCCGCCGATTCGTGCTCGATCAGCGCTTCCACCTTCATTTCCACGGGCACGAACATCTCGCCGCGGATGTTGCGGATCGCCCCGATCGCCTCCTGCAAGAGTCCGATCTCGGCCTCCGCCGCCTCGTCGATCTCAAAGCCCTCTGCCAGCGGCCACGGCGCCACGCACAGGCTCCCCTTCGCAAAGCCGCTGTCCGAACCCGCCCATTCCGGCGCCTCCTCGCCCGGTGCTTTCCCCGTCAGGCGTTCGCGCATGATCTGCCAGATTTCCTCGGTTGCGAATGGCATGACGGGATGCAGCAGGCGGCAGATGTGCTCCAGCACCGTCAGCAGCGTTGCCCGCGCCGCCCGCGCGCCCGCCGGGTCCGCCTCTTCGTTGTACACGCGGCGCTTGGCCAGCTCGATGTACCAGTCGCAGTAATCCCCCCAGACGAACGCATAGAGCGCCGCGACCGTCTTGTCGAACTCGTAGGCGTCGAGGTGGCGGGTCGCGGTGTCCACGGTGCGCTGCATCCGGGTCAGGATCCAGCGGTCCTCCGCGGCGAGCGCGCACGTGCGTGCTCCCGCGCGGAATTCCTCGCCCGTCAGCGGCTCGGTCACCATGAGCACGAACCGCGTCGCGTTCCACAGTTTGTTCACGAAGTTGCGGTAGCCCTCGAAGCGCGTCCAGTCCAGGTCGATGTTGCGCCCCAGCGCTGCGTACGCCGCCACCGTCAGGCGCAACGCGTCCGTTCCGAACTCGTCGATCACGTCGATGGGATCGATCACGTTTCCCTTCGACTTCGACATCTTCTCCCACTTCGCCGTCACGTTCTTTGGCAGCTTCCCGCCGCCATCGAGCTCGAACTTGCGTGCCTCCAGCGGCGGGATCACGTCCATCTGCCCGCCCTTCTTTTCATAGTACGTCTTGCCGAAAATCAGGCCGTGCAGATACACGTCGGAGAACGGCTTTCCTCCGACAAGCTCCAGCCCGAACATGATCATCCGCGCCACCCAGAAGAACAGGATGTCGTGGCCCGTCACCAGCACGTTCGTCGGATACCAGGAGGCCAGGTCCTTCGTCTGCTCCGGCCAGCCCAGGATCGACGCGGGCCACAACGCCGACGAGAACCACGTGTCGAGCACGTCCTCGTCCTGCGCCCACGCTTCCGGCTCCTTCGCCACTTCCGGCGGCACGCCTTCGCCCGCGAAACAGATCACCGTTTCGGGGTCGTCCTTGCGGTACCAGATCGGAATACGGTGGCCCCACCAGAGCTGGCGGCTGATGCACCAGTCGCGCACGTTCGTCATCCAGTTGCGATAGACATCGCCCCAGGGCGACTCGGGGATGATGCGGATGTCGCCGTTGTCGACGGCGGCGAGCGCCTTCTCGGCCAGCGGCTTGATCTTCACGAACCACTGCTTGGAGAGGCGTGGCTCGATCACCGCCTTGCTGCGATAGCCGCGTCCAATGCGGTGATCGTGCTCCTCCACCTTCTCCAACAGGCCCAGCGCCTTCAGGTCCTCCACGACGCGCTCGCGTGCCTCGTAGCGGTCCAGCCCGGCGTACTTGCCGCCGTTCTCGTTGATGTGCCCGTCCTCCGTCATGACATTGATCATGGGGAGGTCGTGGCGCGTGCCGCACAAAAAGTCGTTCGGATCGTGCCCGGGCGTGATCTTCACCAGACCGGTGCCGAAGTCCTTCTTCACAAAGTCGTCGGCGATCACCGGGATCGGCCGGTCCATCAGCGGCAATATCACGTTCTTGCCGATCAGGTGCTGCCAGCGTTCATCCGTCGGGTTCACCGCGACGGCCGTGTCGCCCATCATCGTCTCGGGGCGCGTCGTCGCCACCACCACGTGTCCGCTGCCATCCTCCAGCGGATAGCGCAGGTGCCACAGGTACCCCTTCTCGTCCTCGTACTCCACCTCGTCGTCGGACAATGCCGTCAGACTCACGGGGTCCCAGTTCACCAGGTACTCGCCACGATAAATCAGCCCGCGGTCGTACAGGGTTTTGAACGCCGTGCGCACCGCGCGGGCCCGCGCGTCGTCGAGCGTGAAGGCCTCGCGCGACCAGTCGCACGAGCATCCCAGCCGCTTGAGCTGGCTCACGATCCGGTCGCCGTGTTCCTTCTTCCACTTCCAGACTTCGGCGACGAACTCCTCGCGCTCCATGTCGCGCCGGTTGCGTCCCTCGCGTGCCAGCTTGTTCGCCACCACGGTCTGGGTTGCGATGCCTGCGTGGTCCGTTCCCGGCACCCACACGGCCCGGCGCCCCTTCATGCGGTGATAGCGCACCAGCGTGTCCTGAATCGTTTCGTCCAGCCCGTGCCCCATGTGCAGCGCGCCCGTCACGTTCGGCGGCGGGATCGCAATGCAGTACGGCTCGCCCGGGTGATCGGGATCGCCGATGAAATACCCCTGGGTGTCCCAGAACGCGGACCAACGTGCTTCCGTCTCATTGGGCTGGTACTGCTTGGGAAGTTCGTTCTTCTGATTCATCTCGGGCACGGAAACCGTCCTCAGCGCTTGACGTTCCTGGGGTTAGCGACTCAGTCCCCAAAGGGGCGAAACTGTAGGGTGCGCCCCGGGCAGTCGTCAATGGGCGAGGGCTCCCTCCAATGCACGGGATCAGGCACCGTCGTTCATCCCGCGTGACACGCACTTCCCGCTCTGGTTCTCTCCCCCCGTAGGCACTGCCTTCAGTGCGTGCCGACTTTCCGCGGAGAAACGATCCCGTGCGGCTGATCGACGAATGGGGAGCAGGCGAGGCGTCGGAGCTTCTCCGCGCGGCGGAGCAGCGCCGGGCGGCGGGCCTCCCCGTTGACGATCTCGTCACCGCCAACCCGCACGAGCACGGCATCGTCTTCCCCCCCGCCGTTCTGGAGGACGCACTGCGTCACGGCCTGCGCGCCACGGCCACGTACCGGCCCGACGCACGCGGCAATGCGCTGGCCCGCGAAGCCGTCGCCCGGTGGCATGGCGGTGTCACGCCCGGCGAGGTGCTGCTCACTCCCGGAACGAGCCTGGCCTACTGGTACTGCTTCCGCCTGCTGTGCGAGCCGGGCGACGACGTCCTCTGCCCCGCGCCCACCTACCCGCTCTTCGACGATCTGGCGATGCTGGCGGGCGCGCGCGTCCGGCATTATCACATGCGGCCCGGCGGCGAAGGGCACTGGGGCATCGACGTGGAGGAAGTCGCATTCCAGGCCACGCCGCGCACCCGCGTCATCGTTGTCGTTTCACCGCACAACCCCACGGGCTCGGTGGCCTCTGCGGAGGAACTGCGCGCGCTGGCCGTCTTCGCGCGCGAACGGGGCATCGCCGTCGTGCTCGACGAGGTCTTCCGCACGGTGCTGCACGGCGCTGGCAGCGTTCCCCGGCCATCGGCGTTTGGGGCGCCGCTGTGCGTGACGCTCAACGGCTTGTCCAAGATGGCGTCGCTCCCCGGACTGAAGGCCGGCTGGATGGTCGTCGAAGGCGATGAAGAGCGCCGCCGGAGTTTTCTCGCCGCTGCGGAGTACCTCTCGGACACCTTCCTCCCCGTCAACGAAGCCGTTCAGGGCGCGTTGCCCCTGCTCATGGAGGCGCTCGCAACGGAAGCCGAACGCCTGGCCGCCCTGTGGCGCGCGCGGATGCAAACGTGCGTCGCCGCGTGGCGCGCTGCGGGCATCGAAACGGCTCTCCCCGAAGGGGGCGTGTACCTTCCCGTGAAATTGGGGACGGAGCAAGACGCGGAGCAGGCAGCCCTCGGCCTCGTGCGCGACGCGGGCGTGCTCACGCATCCCGGCGGACTCTACCGGCTGGACGGGCAGTGGCTTGTGACCACGGTTGCCAACACCAACGCGGGCGCCATTGCGCGCGTGGGAGAGTGGCTGCGGCGGAGGGACTGAATGCCGTTTCAGTCCAACTGCGTCACGCCATAGTCGATCACGGCTTCGAAGCTGCGGCCCGGCGCCAGCTTGAGCTTCCACACCGGCATGACCACCGTCGACTGGTAGACGCGCTCGATGCCGTACTCCGAATCCGAAACGGTTTCGATCGGCAGGCGCCAGTGCTCCGCGGGCGTCGAGAGTTCCCACTGCACGCGCAGTTTCATCCACTCGTCGACGAGCGCAAAGCGGCGCGTGTTCTTCACGATGCCGAGCGAATCGAGCGAGTTCTCGCCGCCCAGGTTCGCGCCTTCCACCTCGTGATAGCGATCCGGCGCGTTGCCCGCCAACAGGTTCGCGTTGAACTCCACGCCGAAACGCGCTTCGAGTTCCACGTCCCACTTGTTCGTCACGCGGTACTCCACGCGATTGGCGCATCCTGACGCCGGGATGAAGATCGTCTTCTCCAGCAGAACGGGGATCGCGCCGACGGCGAGCGTCACGAATCCCTCGCGCTTCATGCGGATGACGGCGCTGTCCTCCACGGTTTCCCATTCCAACTCGAAGGGCCCGGTGACGAATTCGCCGAGTTCGGGGTACGCGGCCGTGCGGAACATTTCCGGCGTCGTCTCGCGCCCCATGAAGTGATCGATCAGCGCGCCGCGGCGGTACCAGTCCACGGCGAGATACTTGCCGAGGTCCTTTTCCTTCACGCGCGCGTCGCTGCCCGACTCTTCGAGTTTCTTGTGGTACGCCTCGCGCCGGCGGCCCAGCGTATCCAGCAGGTTCACGTTCGCCGCGCGGATGTCGTGCTCCACCAGGATGCCGCCCTGCTGGGGCTTGAACATCATCGCCTGGTCCGGTGTTTCCACCAGAAGCTCCGGCGCGCCGTCCACGTCGAAGTCCTTTGCCAGATACGAAACGCGCGGCCTGGTGCCGTGCGCGACTTCATCGGCCAGCGTGTCCGCTGCGATCAGGTGGCGGTAGAGCGCGTTGCGCAGGTTCGTCAGATAGATGCCGCCGAAGACACCGTGCCAGTAGGCGCAGTTGCATTGCGCGCGCCACAGGTGATCGCGCGCGGCGTCGAGTTTCGCTCCGCCCTGTCCTTCCGCCTCCAGCGCGGCGATTTTGCCGCTGACGTGCAACATGCGTTTGTGCAGGTGGTTCGACTCGTCGTACTTTGTCAGGAACGAGCGCCAGAAGCCGCCACGCACATAGGTATGGGCGCGGTCGTAGGCACCGCGCTCCTTCAGGTCGTTCTTGATTTCGTCGAGTTCGTTGCTCGCCTCCGGGGGCATCGCCCACTGCATCATCTCGCTGTACGATGCCGTGGGCAGGTACACACGCCCGAGCGGTTCCGTGGTGTCGAGCACCTCGGAGAACGTCTTCATCTGAATCCAGTCGCGGTTGTTCACCACCTTCTCGACGAAGCGGTACATCCAGCCGTCCTGGTAGCAGTACCAGTGCGAATCGGGCCACACGCCGAACTTTTCGCCGTCGTCTGCCATCACGACGGTGCGCGCCGCCTGCGCGTCACTCATCTCGCGCAGGTAGTGGATCGTCTCGTCGGGCTGGGCATAGGGAATGCGGTGGCGCACGGCCTCGTTGATCGGAAAGACGGCGACCGCGTTGCCCTGGTCCTCGGTGAGGAAATAGCCCAGCGCCTGCTCGGGCCGGACACCGACGGAGGCGAAGTGCGAGTCGTCGAGCACCGTGTACTCGATCCCGGCCTTTGCCATCGCCGTCGGCAGCGTCGGCTCCCACACGCGCTCGGCCAGCCACATGCCGCGCGGGCGCGTGCCAAAGCGCTTCTCCAGCCAGTCCGACATTTTCAGGATCTGGCCCACCTGGTCTGCCTCGGGAATCACGGGAAGGATCGGCTCGTAGAACGCCCCGCCCAGCAGTTCCACCTGTCCGCTGGCAACCAGACGCGCCAGCCGCTTCAGGTAATCCGGGCGGTTTTCCTCGATCCACTCCAGCAGTGGGCCGGTGTGATGCAGCACCGCGCGGAAGCCCTTGTAGATTTCCAGCAGGTCCAGAAAAGGCAGGTAGGCCTTCTCGTAGGCATCGGCGAACACGCCGTCGAAATTACCGACCGGCTGGTGGTCGTGCAGGGCGAAGACAAACTGAACCGTTTTCATGCAGGGTATCTCGTCGTCGGGCGGCGGGCACGCAATCAGATGAGGCGTGCCCGCGCCATGTGCTTGATAAGTCGTTCGTTGAGTTCCTGGGCGGGGTTGCGCCCCTGCGAGTGGATGCGGTATTGCAGTGCGGCCACTTCCACCAGGATCGAGATGTTCCGCCCCGGCTCCACCGGAATCGTAAATTCCCGAACCTCAACGCCTAACAGCGTGCGAAAGTGCTCATCCATCCCGAGGCGGTCAACCAGTGTGTCCTCTTTCCACCGCTCAAGCCGCACCACCAAATCGATCTTTTTTTCATCACGAACCGAGCCGGCCCCAAAAAGAAGCTCGACATCCACGATTCCGAGTCCGCGCACTTCCATGTGGTGCGCCACGTTGCTGACCGCCGAGCCCATCAGAAGACTGCGCCCCAGACGCTTGAGAATCACCACGTCGTCGGCCACCAGCCGGTGCCCGCGCTCGATCAGTTCCAGGCCGCATTCCGATTTCCCGACGCCGGCCGACCCCATGATCAGCAGGCCCACGCCAAAAACGTCCACCAGCACCCCGTGCGCCGTTTCCGTGGGCGCAAAGACGCGTTCCAGATAAAACGTCAGGTTGCTGGCCAGCCGCGTCGTCGTGTTCGACGTCACGAGCAGCGGGATTCCGCGTGCCTCGCACATCTCCAGCAGCTCGGGTGGCGGCTCGATCCCCGTCGTCACGATGATGCACGGCAGTGCGTACTCCAGCGCCGCCGAAATGCGCTCGCGGCGCAGGCGCGCCTCCATGCTCGCCAGGAACGTGACTTCCGTGTTCCCGAGGATCTGAATGCGGTCGTGCGTATAAACGTCCAGGAAACCGGCAAACGCCAGGCCCGGACGGTTGAGCTCGCTGCTGGCGATCGGATTGTCCAGCCCCTTGCTCCCCGCGGCAATACGCAGGTCGAATTGTTTGCCCTTCTCCTGGAGAAGGCGGGAGACTGTAATCTGCATGAGACAAGCCCTGGCCGTGAGGATGCTCTCGCTCTACGCGACGGGATGACGGGGCAGAGCGTCAAGCCCCGCCGTACAGGCCCTTTCATCGGAGGACACGAGTGCGCTCCCTAGGCCAGCAGGCGCAGCAGCGCGCTGCGGTGGGTTTCGACCTGCTCGGACAGCGGAGCGCCGGGATCCGGGCCGAGCTTGCGCACCCAGGAACGGAGCTTCTTCAGATGCCGGTCCGCCTGGAAGAACGTCTCCATGGGCTCGTAGGGGAACGACGCGGGAAGGGTGGTGCGGCGCTCCAGATACAGCGCGATCAGGCGGCGGCGCTGCTCCACGTCGTTTCCGTCGAGAAACGCCAGAACGTCCTCAAGATCGTGCCCCCAATGGCCGAAGCGCAGCCCGCCGTTGTCGAGCACCACTGCCCCGCGCCCGTCGCGCCACAACGCAATGTCGTCGGCCGCGAGGTGGTGATGAACCAGCGAGAACACCTTCTGGCGGGGAATCGCGGCAGCGCTTTCGGCCAGACGGCACTCGATGTGCTGGCGTTCAGCCGGTGAGAACACCGGCGACGAGGGCGGGATTTCCGCCAGATATTTGAGCGCGCGTGCGAGCAGGTAGGGCTGGCGCGGGGGATGGTAGCGCAGACGCGTCCAGACACCGTCGGCGGGAACGATCTTGTCGTGCAGCCGGGCCGCCGCGTCCAGAATCGCCCCCTGCACCGCAGGATCCCCGAGGTCGCATTCCTCCGCCAGCGGCCCGTCGACGAATTCCTCCAGACAAAACAGCCGCCCCCAGCGGCGAATGCACGCCGGACTGCCCCAGCACCCCAGCAACCGAGGCACCGGTGCGTCGTGACGCGAGGCCCAGGACATGGCGCGCCGATAACGCCGGTATTCGTGCCGATCCGTAAAGGCACGCAGCACCGCTCCCGTCCCGGAAGGGTAGCTCAGGAGATAGACCTCGCTGTTGTTGCCCCGCGTGGGCAGCGCAAATTGTGGCACACCGCTCTCCCCCAGCAGGGGAGTGATGCGCTCCAAGGCGATTGATTCCAGCAATTTGGGGGCAAGACGGCTCATGGCGTAAGAAGCGACAGTGCCATGGGAATCCCGGCGAGGAGCAAGCACAGTCCTGACGATTTTCTCGCCATTTCCTGACCGGCATCCCGCCGCCTGCATATTGCACCGATCTTGCTTTCTCCCCGATCATCTTCTCCAAGAGGTCTCACGATGATCGAAATCATTTCCGGGACGAATCGCCCGGACTGCAACGCCCTGAAGATTTCCCGCCTTATCAAGAAGCTCTACGACGAGCAGGGCGTGGAGAGCGCCATTCTCAATCTCCAGGACCTGCCGCCGGAGATTTTCTCCCCTGCCTCCTACGCCAAGAAGCCCGACTCCTTTCTTCCCTTCCAGAACCGCGTCCTGCAGGCCGACGGCCTCCACATCGTCACCCCCGAATACAACGGCGGCTTTCCCGGCGTCCTGAAATACTTCATCGACATGCTCAAGTTCCCCGAGAGCTTCGAGAGCCGCCCCGTTGCCTTTACTGGCGAAGCCGCGGGTGTGTGGGGAGCCCTCCGCCCCGTTGAAATGCTCCAGCTCGTTTTCGGCTACCGGAATGCCTTCTTTTATCCCAAGCGCGTGTTCATCGAAGGCGTGGGCAACAAGCTCGACGCCGAAGGCAATCTCACGTCCGAGAAGCATCTTGAAATGCTCAGGGAGCAGACCAAGGGCTTCGCCAACTTCACCCAACGCCTGCAGGGGATCGCGGCAAAGGGGTGAACGGAAGAAGTGGGTGTGCCGGAACAGAGCGGCACTGCCTCAACGGGGCCGCTGCGGGCCGGACGAACTCCTGTCTGGGAGGATGCGGACTCATGATGCCCGCATCCCGGGCAAGAACCCGCTCGACTCTCTGGCGCCCGTGGGGAATCGCTTTGCGTTGAGCGCGGCGGGCACAAGCCCCGCGCCAACGCATTCCCCGGCGAGTCTCTCCCCCATCGTGGCGCTTTCCTCCAACAACCCGCTCTGCCGTGTCTGGAAGTGGATCAACCACACCGCGCTGCCGCCGACGAGCACCAAGCGCCTCGCCCGCCGCACGCAGGAATTCGCCTCCGTCCTCGCCGCCGAAAGCGTCGAGTGGGAGACGGCCTCGGCGGAGCTCGAACGCATCGCCGTCGGGCGCCAGTCGCTCGTCTTTCGCTGGCGGCACGAACGCCACGGGCCGCTGATCGTGCGCGCGTGGCCGTACTCCGTTCCCGCCCGCCGGGCGCGTGATCACGTGGAAGCAGGCGTCCTGCTCGGACGCGCGGGACTCACGGTGCCCCAGGTGCTGCTGTGGGACGATTCGTTTGCCTCGCGGCGGCGCTACCGGGGCGAATTCGTCATCGAACGCGAGGCACCGGGCGCCTATCCCGACCCCGGCAAACCTGTCGATGCGCAACTGCTCGAGCGCCTGGCTCGGCAGATCGCGCGTCTGCACGCCGTCGACGGCGCCGCGTGGGGCAAGCCGTGGCGCGGCCGCCGCTCGCCCGATCCCGCACGCGAATGGACGCGCCGCCTCGCCGCGCTCGGGCAACGCGCCGCGCGCTATGGCCTCGGAACGTTCGAACCCGCTGAGGTACGCAGTGTCCTCGGCACCATCGGCCAGACCATCGCCCGGAGCCATTTCGGGCGCCCCCGTCTGGTGCATGGCGACATGAACCCCGGCAACTTCCTGTGCGCGCCCGATGGCACGATCACCTGGATCGACTTCCAGACGGTGCGCTTCGGGCATCCGGCCGAGGACTTCGCCGGGCTGCGCCGCTGGCTGACGCCGCACGCGCAGTACGAGACGTTCCTGCGCGCCTACGGAACGGCAGCAGACGACACCCTGACGCACGCGCTCGAATTGTTGCTGGCACTGGAGAAGCTCTCCATGCGTTCGCGCCGCCTGGACAAAGGGAGCGAACGAACCACGCCCGGCCGCCTCGACGAGGAGCGGGAGTTCTACGAAACAACGGCACGGAAATTATTGCACGGGCTTGCCGAATAACGAATCAGGCGCGTACTTCCTACTCCCGCCCCAGCACCAATGGCAGCGCCTCGGGCAGCGTCCCGATCGCGCGATGCAGCAGCGGGCGCACGCCACTGCGCTCGATGTTTCCGCCTCCGACGCCCACGGCCGCGAATCCCGCCAGCCGGATCGACACCACGCCCGCCGAGGAGTCCTCGAACCCGATCACGCGATGGCGCCGCTCCACCGGAATACCCAGCCCGATACGCGCCGTCTCCGCATAAAGCCACGGGTGCGGCTTGGGGGCGAGTTCGCCCAGCGTCCCCGCCTGCCCCTTGCGGACGGCGTGCCCGGCGCTGATGATCGCGTCGTAGAACTCCAGTGGATCGCCCAGTTCCATCGTGCGGAACGCCGAGAGAATCTCCGGCCAGGCCTTCTCATGGAGTCCCGACGTCACCAGCCCGATCGCGATCTTGTTCGCCTTCAGTTCGAGCAGGAATTCCTTGAGGCCCGGCGTCGGCTTGAACGCGTTCGGCCGTCCGCGCCCTGCCGCGATCTCCGCCAACTCGTGGTGCGTGATCGCGAAGTAGTGACGGCGGGCCTCCTCGACGTTCTTGTCGGGGCAGTACTTGCCGATGCAGTATTGCAGGTGCTCGCTGACCGAGTGACCGGAGACGTGCGGCAGGTCCTCGTCCTCCAGCTCGAACTTCGGATTATCCAGCAGGCGCGCCGTGGATTGCTGGATGATCCAGATCCAGAACTCCTCGCTGTGGACGCTCGTCCCGTCGAGGTCCATCAGCACAGCATCGGCCGGGCCGCGAAAACTCGCGTCGAGCAACGGGTACAGCGCCGGATACCCCATCGCCGACTTGACGTATGCCAGCGTCTTGTCCGCGAAGACGATGAACTCAACCTTGCGGTCCAGCGGCGTCAAAATCCGGCGCACGCCTTCCTGTCCCGCCGCAAAGGAACCGTCGAACGTGTGCGCGACCTCGATAAAGTCGCTGGATACATCGGGAGGAATGACCCCGATACCCGGGATCGGGAGGTTGGACGTACCCAAATTCATGATTACTTCCTCGCAGGGACAGGGTTGGCCACGGGCATCACATTCCCGCCAACGACACGGCGAGGGTCACGATCTTCTTCGGCCCCACGGCAAGAGTCAATGAGTTGCCAGCGGGCGCGAGCTCTTCCTGCACCAGCTCCTCGAGCGTGAGAAGCGTGGCTTTCGCAACGGGCGCCTCGAAGTCAACCCGTGTGCTGATCGTCTCCGCGCGCGGATTCCACAGGCGCACGACGACGGACTTGCCGTCCTCGCTCTGCTTGATCGCGCTGACAATGAGGCGGTCGTCCGTCACGCTCAGGAAACTGGCACGGCGCGGCCGCGTGCCCTTGCCCGGCGCCGACAACACGCCCTGCAACAGCACAACGTGCCGCTGCGCCAAACGCACCACGTCGCTCTCCCGCCAATCACCCGCGTGGGGATGAATCCAGAACGCATAGCGACGCGTGCCGAGGCACTGCGAACCGGGTGTGGGACGCGAGAAGACGAACTTGCCAAAGCCCCGCAGCAACGTGATCGCCACGGTGCGCTCGGCGTCGTCCACGGCTTCGTACTCGATCAGGCCGTTGTTGATGATTGCCGCGCCCTGTTCGCCGTCACTGATATCCACCCAGTTCCACATCGGCTGCGTGGGGTACGGTGCCTCGCGCCATCCCTTGGCGTTGGGCAATTCAATGGGGCGTTGGACCACGTCGAACTGGCTGTCCGCCGTCGCCTCGGTGGCCTTCGCGATACCGGTGGGAAACAACATGCGCAGGCGATGATCCGTGGCCCGATTGTCGAGTTCGGCTTCGACACCGAGGAAACGTTCGCCGCGCCGCAGCGACACGTCCACCGTGACGGGCAGGGCAACGCGCTTGCTGCTGCGCTTGTCGCCATCGCGCCCCTTGGGGACGGAGAAGCTGTACGTCGCGCGCAGCGTCCCGACCAGCGGTCCGTCGCGAAGCACCGTAATCGTGGCCTTGCATCCACGCGAGAGAATCGGCTTGGCGCGCGCGGGAACCTCGCGGTTCCACGGGTCGCCAAACTCGGCGGTGTCCTCCAGCAGTCCGAGGCCCTTCATCGTGCGGCCGCTCGCCTTGTCCGTCAGATCGAACGTGCCGTTGCCGTTGAACGTCACGCGCAGGTGCTCGTTCTCGAGCGCGTTCGGCGATGCAACGATTCCGTTGGCGATGGCGGCCGGCTTCTCGCCGATGCGAACGGTCAGCACCTCGTACCCGCACGCCGGCGCGGCGGGCACCTCCACGAGGGCACGCGCGCGCTGCACGCGGAACGGCATCGTCAGTTCCAACTGGCCTTCAATGCTCGCCTTGTACGACCCAGTGTCGAGGACCTGGTAGGCAACTTCGGCGCCACCGGATGTTTCCAGACGGAACGGCGTCCCGGCCTCCTGGTGCGGCAGGTCGATCCACAGATCGGCAAGCTCGCGGCGCTCGAAGGGGAGCGTGTTGAAGACGGTGAGCTGCAAGTCCTCGCGGCGCAGCGCCGACCCGTCGATGCGCTTCACCATGTCGCGCATCGCACGGCGGCACAACTCCTCGCCCAGCGTTTCCACCTCGCCCCACCGCGCCAGCATCTCCTCGTGCACGCGGTCGGTGCTGCATCCGCCAATTGCGTCGTGCGCGTGATTGATCAGAATCTTCTTCCACGCCACGTTCAGGAACCCGGCGGGCCACTCCCACCCCGTCATCCACGCCATCGCGGCAAGCGGTTCGGCGCCGTGCAGAATGTCCGCACACACCTTGGCGTTACGCTGCTTCAGATACAGGCGGCAGGAAAGGATATGGCCCATGAGGTTCGTCCAAAGGCCCTCCTTGTTGACGTGCCGCATCTCGCCCTTGAGGACGGCGAGGTCGCGGGCCTCCTTGCGGAAAGCCTCCATGTAATCGGTCAGCGCGCTGTGCAGAATGCGGTCGCCCGAGGGGCGTGCGGCCTTGTCGAGCGCCTCGACGAGATCGAGTTCCTCCTCCGCCGCCGCGCTGTGATCGTGCCCCATCATGTAGAGCAACTGGCTCGTCTGGGCGTCGTCGGCCGTGAACTTGCGCGTGTCGGCGAGCGCCTCGGCGATCTTGTCCTCGCGCACGAACAGCTTCTGCTCGAGCCAGCCGTACTGCCGGTCCAGCGACACCGTGGAATTCGCCACGTGGTAGGGCACCTCGTCGGGGTCCCACGTGTAGTCGCGATCCTTGATCGTGCGGCCCAGCAGACCCGGCCGGTACGCCAGATAGTAGTAGTTGTAGCGCGCGTAGTCCCCGAACTTGAAGGCGAAGACCCGCGTGTCGTCCGCGCCCTCCCACACGAACTCGGGCTTGGCCACGTGCTTGCCCACGCCGCGGTAGAAGAAACACGAATCAATCCCGAAGCCCATGTACAACTGTGGGAGCTGGGAAATCTGGCCGTTGGAGAACGGCGTGTAGCCCACCTTGGCAACGCGGCCAAAGGCGCGCGCCTGGCGATGCCCCAGCAGCAGGTTGCGCACGAGCGCCTCGCCCGGGCACCCCCACTCGTCGGGCAACGTGTACCACGGCCCGATCTGCAAGCGGTCGGCGAGCACCAGCGCGCGGATGCGCTCCTCGTTCTCCGGCCGAATTTCCAGGTAGTCCTCCAGGATCACCGTCTGGCTGTCGAGAAAGAACGCGCGATAATCCGGGCGCCGCTCCAACAGATCGAGCAGGCGATCAAGCAGATCGACCAGATCGGTGCGATAGGCCTGGAACGGGTAGCGCCATTCGCGGTCCCAGTGGGTGTTCGAGATGACGTGGCAATCGTAGCGGGTCATGGTGCTCCTGTGGGGTGCGGGGGCATTCGTCAATGAGGCGCCGGAAGGAGTGCGCACTTCACGCCGCTGGGGCCGTCAAATCCGACGGCCTCGGGGTGGGGATAGTAAAAAGTGGAAATAAAGGAGACCGCAAGCGTATTGGCAAGGTTGCAAGAGGAGTGCGAGTTGGCCATGGCGCCTCTCATCTATCCCGTTATTGACACAAAAGAAGACATACCGTTCACTGGTGCTATTCTAGACGAGGAACTGGTCCCCCATGACCCTTAATCGCACGATCCCCCTGATCCTCTGTATGAGCCTGTTGCTTACCGGATGGCTGCCCGCGCAGGTCCGCCTGCGCGACAATCTGGTGAGCGAGACCACTGTCGAATGCGTGGTCGTCCGCAACGACGGCGCGCCGCTGTCAAAGACCGAAAACGTCAGCATCAGCGGGGCGATGGGGCGCGCCAGCGCGACGGGCAGCAGCGAAGGGTCCCAGTCGGGCAGCTATGCCGGGGCAAACGCCGGGGTCGGCGTCATCTTCCACGGCGGCGCGGAAACCGGAAAGAACTGGTCCACCTCCGCCGAGCGGATGGTGATGCAGGAGGTCAGCCGTTCGCACAGCATCACGTCTGAGAAGTCCGTCACCCTGCCCGCACCCGATCCGGGCCAAGTCCACGTTTTTTTTGTCCGCCGGACGATCCACTTCGCCGCCGGCAGCGTGACGGAGGGAGAGAAAACCGCCGAATTCCGTGTGCCGGTCTCCTGCGGTGTCGACGCTGAACTTGTCCACTCCGCCGATGTGGCGGACTTCGTCGCTTCTGACTGGAAGCAGGGCCCGGTGGAACGTTCCTCTCCGCCACCGAACCCAAGCGCGGGGCAACGGTGGCCGATGATCCTGGGTGGGCGGGAGTTCATGTACTTTCGCTGGATCCCCCCGGGGACCTTCCTTATGGGCTCCCCCGAGGACGGCTGCGGGGGGCCGCAAACGCGGGTGACCCTGACGCGGGGGTTCTGGATGGCGGAGACGGAGACCACGCAAGAGCAGTGGCGGATCATCATGGGCACCAGCCTCGAGCAGATGAAACCCGTGGATCCTTTTGCCCCAATCGACTCCTCCAAGTCGTGGGGCGAGGGGCCCGACTTCCCCATGTATTGCGTGACCGCACTGGAGAGCGACGACTTCGCCAGGCGACTCGGACAACGGGCCGACCTGCGCGTGTCGTTGCCCACCGAGGCGCAATGGGAGTACGCTTGCCGCGCCGGGACAAAGACGCACTTTTCGTTTGGGGACAGCGACTCGGCGCTGGGAAACCACGCGTGGTACGAGTCGAATTCGGGCGGCCAGGCCAAGCCGGTGCGCGGCAGGCGGCCCAACGCGTGGGGCCTGCACGACATGCACGGCAACGTGTGGGAATGGTGCATGGACTGGTTGGGGAACTACCCAGGTGGGAGTGTGACAGACCCCAAGGGTCCCGATAGTGGGTCGCTCCGCGTTCGCCGCAGTGGTTCGTGGGACGATGTCCCGCTAGACCTGCAGTCCGCGTCGCAGAAGGGTATGTACCCAGACGCCCGGCTGAACACCTTGGGCTTCCGTGTCGTCATCGCCAGTCCGTAGGATCGCCATTCAGGGTTGCACAGGGTCGATCAATGCCAGTCTGGCGCTTGGGGAGTGGATCGAGGCCGACTGCCTGGGACGGGGAGCATCCGAGAGGGATGTCATTACTGGTGGGGCCCCGCCTGAATCGATGCAGCGGACATCGTATCCAGGAGGTACTGGAAGGAAAAATACGCAGGGGTGGCGATACCGGTATTGGCCTCCTTTTTTCACGCCCGAAGCCAGCATGACGGAAGGCCGCGTGGGCTCAAGCGTTTGCCCCAAGAAACAATCTGGCTCCGGATGTTCTGCCGGGTTCCAGAGACAGAAGCGCACACTTGTCCCGCCATCGTCTCGGTGAAGGCGGAAGGCGAAGGATTCTTGGCGGGGCGACGCTGACCGACGCGGGCACCGAGGCACCATACGGAGATCGAGGGCGTTGAGAGCGATCTCCCCTACCCCACCTCCACCCGCAGCGTCACGATCGCGTGCGGCCTGGCAGTCAGCCGCACCACCGAACCCTCGGCCGCCAGCGCCTCGCCCGCCGATTCGTCCATCCGCGCCCGGCACGCCGACACCACCGGGCGGCCGAAACGCAGCGCCACGTCCTGCGCCGCGTCCGAACCGTTGTACAGCCGCACCACCAGTCCCCGCCCGTCCTCGGCCTGCTTCACCGCCGTCACGTGCACCACGGCGTTGTCCACCGCGAACAGGCTCGCCTCCAGCGGCAGGTCCCCCTTGCCGCGTCCGATCATCGCCGCACGCACCGGCACGGCGAACTCGGCGGCGCGATTCGGCAGACCCGCGTCCTCCCACGTGCCCGCGTGCGCATGCACGGCGAACTCGAAAGTATGTGGGCCGGGGCACTGCACGCCCTGGTCGGGCAGCTCGGTCTGCTTCTCCTCGCTGACGGCCAGTTTGATCCGGCACGAGCGAATCAGCGACACGAGCAACGTGCGCGCGGCGTCCTCGCGTGCCTCGTACTCGAAGAGCCCCTTCGTGAACACGGCGAGTCCGTCGCTCCCGTCGGACAAGTCCACGAACGTGCGCAGCGGATGCGTCGGTTCGAAGCGCTCGACCCAGCCCGTCGAGTCCGGCACGGCAATCGCCCGGCGCACGACGTCGAAGTGGCTGTCGGCCACGGACTCCTCCGTCTCCAGCCCCGTCGGAAAGCACACCCGCAGCCAGTGGTCCTTCGCGCGGTTGTCCACCTCCAGCGTTGCCTTCACCGTCGGCGAGCCCGCTTCCAGACGCCAGACCACGCGAATAGGCAGCGCCACGAGACGCGCGGCGCGGCACGTGCCGTCGGCGTAGTCGACCGGCACGGGGAAGTCAAATTCCGCCGCGATGCGGGCGACGAGCGGGCCGCTCTCCACGATGGACACGTTCGCCGCCACGCCCAGCGACGTGTAGACGCGGTCGTAACGCGGCGCGACGTGGCGCCAGGCGTTGCCCGCCTCGCCCTGATCACTCAGATAGCCAAGGCCGTCGTACACGCGGCCGGTCTGCTTGTTCTCCAGCCGGATCGTGCCGTTGGCGTTCACCGTCACGCGCACGCACTCGTTCTCCATCGTGGCGGAGCCCGTGACGAGGGAACCGGGGTGGCGAAGCTCGCCGTGCTCCGGCACGATCGTGTACGCGCGCCAGCCAAGTCCCGGCAAACGACGCAGCCGCGCGTGGAACCGCAGGCGGTGCGAGTCGAGAATCGTCGGCACGTCCCAGATACTGTCGACAAACGAGCTGGACTTCTCGGTGCTCACGGGCTGCCGGTCGGTCACGTTATCGGCGGGACTTTCGAGCCGCGCGGCGCCGGCCTTGTGCTTCGCGGGAATTTCCAGATCGACCAGTGCCACGGCATCGCGCTCGAACGGCAGCGGGTTGAAGACGATCAGTTGCATCGCATCGGCGGGCTGGCCCGCGGGCGAGAGCCGCCGGGCAATGTCCCCCATCGCGTCCTCCATCACGATCTCCGCGCAGTCGCGCGCCTTGCGATAGCGGTACTCGATGTCCAGACACGCCTCGTCCGGCGCGCACCCGCCGTTCGCGTCATGTGTGTGATTCGAGAGCAGGAACTCCCACCCGCGGTCCACATAGGCGGACGGATAAGGCACGCCGAAGGCGGAGGCGAGCGACGCGAGCGGCTCGGCAACGGAGACCAGCGCCGTCGTCGCCGCGAAATCGAGCAGCTTGAGGTACGTGCGCGCACTGATCGACGCGGGGAGCAGGTACGTCCACATCCCCTTGACGAGATGTGCGCGGCGCTCGCCCTTGAGCACCGGCAGCGCCTCGCGGTCGAGATGCTTCTCCAGCTCGTCCCAGTAGTCCTCCAGGTTCGTGTGCGTGATCGCGTACTTGCCTTCAAAGGCCTTCTGCGCATCGGCGACGACGCGGCTCTCCAACGGATGCGCCACGGAGATGTCGTGCCCGTGCATCGCCAGGAAGACTTCCGTCGTGAAGTGCGGCCCCTCCGCCTCAACCATGTCCTCGATGGCCTTCTTCAGACGCGAGCCGTCGTAATCGACCGACGGGTCCTTCAGATCGAACGCGAGGTCCTCCCCCGCCAGCCCATCGGCAAAGCGGAACGGCGCCTCGTCGAATTCACCCCAGACGTAGTCCTTCGTGAACGTCCGCCCGCGCGTCACGGCGCGGTGCACCTGGTAGTACCAGTTGTAACGCGCGTAGATCGCGAAACGGCTGCCGAGCAACTCCGTCCCGTCGGGCGCCTGCCAGCGGAACTCCGCGTCGCTCTCGTGGTGTGAGATGCCGCGATAGAACATCGTGCGCGTCAGACCAAAGTTTGCCAGAATCTGTGGCAACTGCCCCGTCTGGCCCCACGAGGCCGGCGTGTACGCCACCGTGCCGCGCGGCGCGCCATAGCGCTCCATGTTGCGGCGCCCCCACAGGAAGTTGCGCGCCAACGCCTCGTGCCCGATGCTCATCGTCTCGGGCAGCGTGTACCACGGCCCGATGATCAAGCGCCCACTGCGGATGAATCCCTCGACCTGCTCGCGGCGCTCCGGCCGCATTTCCAGATAGTCGTCGATCATGATGGAGTGACCGTCCATCGTGAACGATGGAAACGCGGGATCGGCTTCGAGGATGTCGAGGGTGACATCCATCATGGTGAGCAGGCGGCGGCGTGTTTTCTCGAACGTGCGGCGGAATTCGCGGTCCCAGTGTGTGTTGCTGACGACGTGGATCTGGCGGATGTGGGACGCATCGGGCTTCATGGGGCAACTCCTCCCGGGTGTCGCGGAGCCGGGCGGCCCTCGCGTTGCCGTAAGCGTTTACACCCAAGCGCCCCGGGTCAAGACCCGCAAGCCACCAAGCCACGAATCACCCGAACCCACAAAAGGGTGCGCAGCCCCGTGCTTTTCGCCTGAAAACTGAAAACCTGGAACTTCCCCACGAACCACGAGAAACGCACCACGCGCCACTACCCTCTACCCCAGATACCGCATCTCCAGCAGCGTCACGTCGTCCCGCAGACGAATGTCGTTCGAATACCGCAGCAGCGCCTCGTCCACCAGGCTGAAGCGCACCTTGTGGTTCGGATAGCCAAGCTCCTTGAGCAGCGCGATCAACCCGTCGTCGCCCAGTTCCTCGCCCTTGTCGTTGTCAATCTCGACGGCGCCATCCGTGCACGCCAGCAGCACGTCGCCGGGCGCCAGCGTATACTCGATCTTGTCGTACGGAGCGTCGGGAATCAGCCCCAACGGCAGCCCCGCCGTCATCAGCTTGTCCACCGTGCCATCCGTGCGAAAGACCAGCGGGCAGTTCTGGCCCGCGCCGGCGACTTCAAGCCGCCCCGTCGCCGGGTCGAACCGCATCAGCGCCGCCGTCGCGAATGCGTTGTCGCGATAAACCAGCCGATGCAGGCGGTCGTTGAGAATCGCGAGAAATTCCAGGGGATCGTCCTGCAGATTGCGCTGCTCCTCCCAGATCGACCGCAGGTACATCGTGTACAGCGCGGCCGCCACCCCGTGCCCCATGATGTCCGCGATCAGGATCAGCACCGCGCCGCTGTCCTGAACGTTCACCGCGTAGAAGTCGCCGCCGATCATCCCCTGGGGCATGTAATGGACGCGGAACGCAAAGTGCTCGCTCGCCGGAAACGTTTGGGGGAGTGCCTCGCGCTGAATCTTCCGCGCGCGCTCCAAGTCGAGCATCTGCACGTTGAGATCGTGGAACGTTTCCACGGCGGCAACGACTTCGCCGGTATCGTCGCGGATCGGCGCGATGCTGATTTCAAAGGGGGCGCGCGAGCCGTCCTTGCGCTGGGCGAACGCAATGACCGGTTCCGTCGTGGCATTCCCCGTCACGATCGAACGGTGCAGCGGGCAATACTCCTCGCCGCACATGTGGTGACCGTCCTTGTCGACGTGGCACAGAATGTTGTCGCGGCACGAATGGCCAACAACGTCCTCCGCCAGCCAGCCCGTCAAGCGCTCGGCCGACTTGTTCCAGAAAATGATCCTCCGATCCCGGTCGGCGACATAAACGCCATCGGCCATCGTGTCCAGAATCTGCTGGAGGGAAAAGTTCCGTACTGGTGGTGCCTGCATCGCACTCCTTCAATCTACCCCCAAATCCAGCTTGGCAGAAAGTCACTCGGGGTCAAGCGTGTTGGCCCCCTGCCGGGGGCAAACTCTGCAGGGGAATAGTGAAGCGAGTCGCCCCTGCAGGGACGCGACATCATTAGACCCGCGTTTCGTTTTCATCGACAGACTCCCCCGATCCACAAGGTCCACCCCACGCACTGCACACAGTATGGGACATCGCGGCGCGGGTGTCAGGGGGAAATGCGGTCCCACAATACAATCAGTAGTCCGCGTAGAGCGCGCCCGTGGATTCCATCCAGTCCGCGACGCGTTCGGCGGCGGCGGGTACGTCGTTGTCCGAGATGTCAACCTCCAGCGTCGGCAGCTTCGACTGCGCCACGAGCCGCCGCATCAGCGCCTGCTCGCGGTGGAAGTACGAGAGGTCGTCGTACTGGTCGGGTTTCGCCGAGACCTTCAGACGCCGTTCGCGCGCCTCGACGAAGCTCTCCTCCGTGCGCGTCAGGAACACGAGCCGGAACCCCACGGCCTTCAGGCGGTCCTCCAGCCACTCGAATTCGTAGTCCTTCTCGCGGTGCTGGAGCTGGAACGCCCGCGTCGAAATGTGAAAGCGGTCGATCACCCACGAGTAGTATTTCTGCAACTCGAACAGCCGCATCCACGTCGCGTAGGTTTCCATCGCGAGGCGTTCCTCGGCCGGATCGAAGTTGATGAGTCCGCGTCCCCACGGAAAGTTCGTGAAGACGCACCATTCGCCGCTGATGAGGGGCGAGTGGTAGCGGTACTTGCGCGGGCCGACGATGCGCGGGTGCTCGTTGAGCGCGAACGCGAGGTCGGTCTTGAAGGTCAGACGCGTGCCTTCGAGGATGATCTTGGGGCACATCTTGGGCATGGGGGGCCTCCTCACTCCGTTGTGGTGGTTGGCGCGTACAGCCAGCGCAGCGCGCCGGGCAGGCGCCCGCGCCAGGCCGCTTCGTTGTGCCCGTCCCCGAGGCCGACGGTGTGCAGGAACGGTGCGCCGAACACGTGACCGCTCTCGATGAGCGCATCGCGCACGGCCATCGTGTCGGCATAGGCGTCGCTGTTCGGCCCCTCGGTGCCCGAGTCGATGTAGAGCCGCGCGCGGGTGGATGGCGGGCGCCCGGCGCGCTCGACGAACCCGGGGCGGTTGAGCCAGAAACTTGGCGACATCGCGACGACGGCGCCGAACACGTCGGCGTGCTCGTTGGCGGCCTCGAAGCCAATCACGCCGCCGAGCGAGCTCCCCAGGTGTGCCGTGTTTGCGGGCCCGCGCTTCGTGCGATAGCGCCGGTCGATCTCCGGCATCACTTCCCCGATCAGCAGCCGCAGGTACTCTCCGCCGCGCGTGGGCACATCCTTGTAGACGATCCACTCGGGAATGTACTCGGCGATGCGGTCGACCCCGCCATTGTCGATGGACACGATGATGATCTCGGGGATTTCGCCTCTGCGGATCAGATCCGTCGCGATCAGATCGAGATCCCACGATCCGAACGGCCCGCCGGGCGAGAAAACATTCTGCCCGTCCTCGGCATAGAGCACGGGGTAGCGGCGCGTGGTGGTGTCGTCGTACCCGCGCGGCAGCAGTACGGTGATCGCGCGCGGCTTGAAGAGCGGCGCCGACGGGGTCCACGTGAAGGACTCGCGGCGCGGAATCGACGCACCGGGCCCGGGGACGGGATCGCGCTGGAGGCCCCCGGGTTCCTCCGCCGCCGGCGTGGTGATCGTGTGCGTCGTGGGAATCGGCGTGGCATTTCCCGCATCCGCGAGGCGGGCGGGGGCGTCGTCGCGCAGATAAAACTTCGGCTGGAAGCTCGTCCCCGGCGGCAGGTCGATGACGATCGACCAGACCGGATACTGGTGGGGCGAGAGCTTGACGGCGCGCCGCACATCGCCGCCGCCCAGCAGGGGCAGCGGGCCGGAGACGAAGACGCTCTGCCCCGGCAGGGTCTCCTGGTGAAGAGCGATTTCAACCGGAACGGCGGGGCCTGTGGAGGCGGCGAGCGCCAGGGCCAGAGCACGGATCGGCGTGGAGCGGCGGAACATGGAGCGTTCTCCCGGGAGGGAAGTATCGCAAGGGTGGCGCGGCCCGGAGAGAGGGCAATAAAACTCCCGGTAAAATGGGGCAAAACGGGCACTCCAAATTTTAGTGAATCGCTCGTTCCGACTCGACAGCCCCGCGCCTTCTTCCTACCGTGTCGCCGCCGGGGTTTCGCACCGGAGTCCGTTCCGCGGGCGCGCCCCGAAGACGATTGACGAGGGAAGACAATGGGCAAAGTGCGCGTTCTTGCGAGGAAGACCGGAGTGGCCGCAGCGATGGCAGTGGCCGGAGCGCTGAGCCTGGCGCCGCAACGCGCCGCCGCCGGTGACGTGATCCTCCAGTACTTCGAGAGCAAGTGGAAGACGATCGAGCGCCGCGCTCCCGACGTCTTCATGGCCCGCTACCAATCGCTGTGGGTGCCCCCACCCGGCAAGGCCGACACCGGCGGCTACTCCGTCGGCTACGACGTCTTCGACCGCTTCGACCTCGGAACGCCCTACGACCAGACGCTCTACGGCACGGCCCAGAGCTTCCGCCAGATGAACACCGAATTCGACCGCGCCGGCATCGGTGTCTTCGTTGATGCGATTGTGAACCACAACGGCTTTCGCGATGGCAGCACGCCGGACTTCGAGGCCAACGGTGGCTACCCCGGATTCGTCACGACCCTGGACAGCGACGTCGATGGCGACTTCCACGGCGCCTACGAAGAGGGCGACTTGAACGGACGCCTCGCCGGACTCAACGACATCGCCCAGGAAAAGAACCACCGCTTCACGCGCCACCCTGTTCCCGGGGCCACGAACAACATTCCGAACGAAACGCCCCGCGAAGAGAACCGCCAGTTCTATCCCGACCTGGATCTCCCGCTGGAAAACGGCCGCCATCCGTTCAACCTCGCCGATCCCATGGCGGGCGATCCCTATGAGGAAAACGCCACCGGACTGCTCATGCGCTACCTGCAGTGGATGGTCGAGGTGCAGGGCGTTGACGGCTTCCGCATCGATGCCGTGAAGCACGTCCCCCAGTTTTTCTTCAACGACTTCTACGACCAGGCGGTCTACAACGTCGGGCGCAACCCGATCGACGGTTCGGCCTTCACGCCCTTCAGTTTCGGCGAAGCGCTCGACAGCAACTTCGACCTGCTGACTTCCTACACGCGCAAGGATGGCTACGGAAACCGCGACATGCTGGACTTCCCGCTGTTCTTTGCCATGAACAGTGTCTTCGGCGCGCAGGGCTTTGGCGACATGCGCGACCTCGAGTACTCCTCGTTCGACGGTTCGGACGGCGACTACAACGACGGCAGCCGCGGCGTCATGTTCGTCAACAGCCACGACAACACCGGCGGCGGCTACTCCACCGAGGGCCCGGGCTTCAATCTGCTCGGGCACGCGCACATCCTCACGCGCACGGGCTATCCCTCGGTGTACTACAATGCCGCCGAATTCGGCGACGGACGCGACTTCCCCAAACCGGGCCGCCCCGAGGCGCTCGGCAACGGCAACGCGCACATCACGACGCTGGTGCGCATCAACAAGGAGTACGCGCGCGGCGGCCACGCAACGCGCTGGATCGACGACACGGTCTATGTTTACGAGCGCCTCAACGCCTGCCTCGTCGGCCTGAACGACCGGGGGGACAGCGGATACGACGAGCGCAGTGTCGACACCTCCTTTGCGCCCGGCACCGTTCTCGTCGAACTCACCGGCAACGCCACGAGCACAACCGTTGATCCGAACGACGACATCTTCGACACCATCACCGTTGGCAGCGACAGCCGCGTGACGCTCCGCGTTCCGCGCAACCGCAATACGAACGACACTTTCCACGGTCTGGGGTACGTGATCTACGGCCCGCAAAAGCCCGATTCCACGCTGACGATTGCCAACGCCTCATCGACGATCGGCCCCGATCCCGACGACGGCCGCTCGCAGGCCCAGCGCCGCCTGACGACGCTGCAAGTCGTCACGGCCGACACTATCGAGGTTCAACTCGACGTGGCCGACTCGCCGGTCAGCGACGCCGCGCTCATCAAGGTCAACTTCGGCGAAGTCGATGTTGATGGCGACGGCACCCGCAACGCCCACGGCGAGTTCGCCGGCTTCGAGAACTTCCCCAACGTCAACGACGGCACCTACACGGCGAGCATCGACGCCACGAACCTGAAGGAAGGCTACACGTACATCGAGACCGTGGCGTTCCTCGAGCGCCCCGCCGATACCCCCGCCATTTACGACAACGAACGCGCCGTGGTTTATCTCGATCGCGTTCCGCCAACCGCCGAACTCCTCTTCCCGCCCCGCACCGGAAGCGGCGACATCACCTCGGCCGACTACGAAGCCGCCGTGCAGTCCGACCACACGGCGAACGCCGTTCACATTCTGCTCGATGTTCCCGCCGATGCCACCGATGAGCAGGTTCTCGCGCTCGTCAACGACAGCAACAAGGCGCGCCAGCACGACCGCCTCGAATGGCGCCGCGTGCTCAGCGGCTTTGCGGGCACCGGCACGACAACCGAAATCACCGTCGTCGCCTTCGAGGAATCCGGCAATTACTCGATCACGCGCTTCGACAACATCGGTGTGGACGTCGCAACACCCGAGATTCTGATTGGCGTGGACACCGATCCTTCCTCGGACAGCGTCAGTTTCGAGTCCTTCCCCGCGAGCATCGATACCGCCGAGTACGCGAACGAAATCGTGGTCCGCGTGAACACGGAGTCCGCAGCCGACGGCCCGATCTCGTTCAACGACGGCGACTACACCGTGATGCTGCAGGTGGATGACGGCGCCGCGATCAGCGCCGAGCCGTATGACGCCTCGCTGCTCCCCCCGGTTGGCCGTCTCGTGCAGAACGATCAGAACCTCGGCGGCGACGACTACGACGAGTTCCGCTTCCTCTGGCGCAACTACGGCCCCGGCCCGCACACGTTCCGCGCCGTCGCCCAGCTGACCGCCGGAGGCGAGCCGCCCTCCGAAGCGATTGCCAACGTCACGGTCGCCGATGACGCCTCGGGCCCCACGATCACGATCACGAATCCCGCCCCTCCGGGGGAGACCGTCACCAACCCCACGGAGATCGTCGTCGCGGGCACGTTCGGCTCGGCCCCGGGGTTTGCCCAGATTTTCCTGGATGGCCCCGCCGATTCGCAGTTGATCGCGACGCTTACCGATCCGCCTGCCGGAGCGTTCTCGGTGACGAAGCCCGTCGGCTCCTTCGATCTGGCCGACACGATTCCCGCCGGGGCGCTGAGCCTGCAGAACGGCACCTACACCGTGCGCGTCCGCGCCAGCACCGGCCCCAACGGCACGGGCTTCACGTCGGAAGCGAACTCGAGCCTGACCGTTGATGGACTCGGCCAGCCGGAGACGCTTCCTCCCTTCGCCATCGACGGCGACGCCACGGAGTTCCTCGCGTTGCCCGTCCTCGCGGCCTCCGCCGCCGACGGCTCCACCGGCAGCGCACTCCCCGCCGACTACGGCGCCGATGGCACGTTGACGGAGTTGCACGCGGCAGTTCGCGACGGGGTGCTCGGCATTGCTCTGCGCGGCGACATGTTCGGCGCCAACGAGGACAGCCTGGACAACGTCTCGATTCTCTACATCGACGTGAATGCCGGTTCCGGCGGCGGCACGACGGAAATGGGCGTGGAACTGACGGACGAATCCGATGGCCTGCGCGGCGACATCAGCCGTGCCGACTTCACCCTCGCGCCCGCGCTCGTCACCGCCGGCGTGGGCTTCGACGCCGTTTTCGGCATGACATCGCCGGGCACGGCATACGGCTACACCGTCGGCGGCGACGGTTTGCCGGGAGCGTTTGACAACTTCGAGTTCAACAGTTCGTTCTCCGCGGGCTACGATGCGGCAACGGCGGGTTTCTCCGCCGCACCGGGAACAACCATCGCGGGGCCGAACACGTTCGAGATCGTCCTCCCGCTGGAGGCGCTCGGAAATCCCGACCCGCGCAAGATCCGCCTCGCCGCCGTCACGGCGCCCGACACCGGCGGCGCCAGCCCGAACACGCTCCCCGAAAACGCGAGCGATTCCTACGTCGGCACGCAGACCATCGAAGCGGTCGCTGCCTTTGGCACCAGCCCCACCGTCCTCATCAACGAAGTGTTCGCCGGCGTGCCGGACTGGGTTGAGCTTTACAACCCGGGCGCTTCGCCCGTCGATCTTTCCGGCTGGGCGCTGCGCATGAACGACAAGGAAATCGTTCCGCGCGATTATGTCTTCCCCGATGGAACGACGATCGCCCCGGGGGGCTATCTGCTCGTGTCGGACGACGGCGGCACCACTCCCCCAGCCGATACGGCGACAGTTCTCCACACGGGCTTCAACATCCCGTGGGACGAGACGCGCGGCGCGTCCGTCGGTCTCGTCGATCCGTGGGGAATCGGCATCGACTATGTGGACTGGCGTAACAGCGCCAACGAAGAGACCAGTGGAGTGATTCGCAAGGCACCGGACGGCACGACCCTGGTGGGCGACGTTGCAGGCCCGGCCAGTGGAACAAGCAACCATTCGCTGGCACGCGACTCGGCAAGCACCGACACCGACAGCGCGGCGGACTGGGATCCGACGAGCGGCGCCGACGCCTCCGTGCCCACGCCGGGCGCCGCCAACATCGGCTCGGCACCCGTCGTCCCCGGAGACGCCAATGGGGACGGAGTCGTGACCCCCGCCGATGCGCAGGCCGCGTTCGAATGCTTCCTGTTCGCCACGTGCGGCACGGGTGTTTCCTCCGACGCCGCCGACATCGCACCAGACGACGCGGATGGATGCGTCGATGCCGGCGACGGGGACGGCAGTGTCACTCCCGCCGATGCACAACGCATCTTCAACCACGCCCTTCAGATCATCAGCGCCTGCCCCTGATGGCCGCGAACGAACACAACAAACACCAGCACCGGCCGGGGAGCTCACCCTCCCCGGCTTTCTTTACAGCCAGCCGCCGGAGCAACGACACATGACGCACGAGCAAACCGAAAACCCCGCCCTGTTCAGCGCCATCGAGCAACAGCGCCATCGGCGCATCGAAGAACGCCGCCACGACCCGCGCATCGGTGCCGTCGTCTACCAGATCATCGTGGATCGCTTTGCGCCCTCCAGCCGCCTCGATGCCAAACGCGAGCACTACGCCCCGCCGCGCCGTCTGAAACAGTGGAGCGACACGCCCCAGCGCGGCCACCGCATCGAACCCGAGGGAATCGTCGAGGGACAGTTGGAGTTCTGGGGCGGCGACCTCGAATCGCTCCGCGCCAAGCTCGATTACCTCCAGCAACTTGGCGTTCAATGGGTTTATCTGAATCCCATCTTCGAGGCGTGGACCAATCACAAGTACGACACCGGCGACTACTGCCGCGTGGACCCGCAGTACGGCACCAACGCCGAACTCAAGCAACTCGCCACCAGTCTGCACGAACGCGGCATGTACCTGATGCTCGATGGCGTGTTCAATCACATGGGACGGCACGCGCGCTGTTTCGAGAAGGCACTGGAAACCGGGGACGGAGCAGAGTTCTTTTACATCGGAGAGCAGTTCCGCAATGGATGGCGCGGATGGCGCAACGTCCCCAATCTGCCGGAGCTCAATCTGGAGAACCCGGCCGTCCGCGACTGGCTCTACGCCGCGGAGGACGGCATCGTGCGCCAGTATCTGAGCAACGAGGGCATCGACGGCTGGCGCCTGGACGTCGCACCCGACCTCGGCCCCGCCATTCTGCGCGACCTCACCAACTGCGCCCACGAGGCCAAACCAGGCTCCTGGGTCGTTGGCGAATGTTGGAACTACCCGCAGGACTGGCTCACCGTGCTCGACGGCATCCTGCTCATGCACTGGCGCGAACTGATGCTCGCACTCGCCGCCGGCAGGTTCTCCCCCGCCGCGTTCAACCGTGCCCTCCAGCGCGCGCTCGACGAATGCGACTACGACGGCCTTCTGCGCAGCCACCTCGTCCTCGACAATCACGACACGGCGCGCCTGCCCCACCTCGTGCCGGATATCGCCATGCGCGAGCTCTTGCGCGTGCTGCAGTTCACGCTCCCCGGCTGCCCCACGATCTACTACGGCTCTGAACTCGGCATGGAGGGCGGGCACGATCCCTTCTGCCGTGGGGCGATGCGATGGGATCTCGTGAACGACGACAACCCCGAGTACGCCTTCATCCGCCGCCTGCTGCGCCTGCGCCGGAAGAACCCGGCGCTCATTCACGGCGACTGCCGTGTGCTCGACGCCGAACGCCTCGTGTGCTTTCTGCGCACTTCCGAGCACGCCATCGACACGGTGCTCATCGTTGCGAATCCCTCGACGAGCGAAACGGTGACGGAGTTGATCCCGGTGCGCTACTCGCTCTGGATGGACGCGGCGCCGATGGAGTGCCTCCTCACCGGCGAGCGCACCACTCTGCACGCGGGCACGTTGACGGTGACGCTGCCGCCCAAGGGCGTGCGAATGTTCCGTTCCGTCGACCGCGGCCACGCGACGAACTACTCGATGTTCAAGCGCGTGATGTAGCAAGCAGGCGCGTTACTGCTGCGCCATACGGGCCTGCTTTTCCGCCTTGATGGCCTCGATCGACGTGCGCGCGTCCTTGCGTGCCTCGTCGCTTTCCGCAACGGCCAGGACCTTCTCCAACTCGGCGATGGCGTCGTCGTAGCGCTCCTGCACCCAGTAAATCTGCCCACGGGCCTTGTGCAACTCCGCCTCGGGCCCGGATTCGAGTTGTGGAAGCACATCCAGCACCATCAGCGCACGGTCGAGGTCGCGCTCCAGGGCAGGCCCCAGCGGCTCGCCCAGCAGACGGCGGCAATGCCCCTCTGTCCAAGCCGCCTGCACCCACGGCATCGAGAACAGCGTCCGCGACTGCCGCACAATCCCCATCTGATAAATCGCCGGACGCAACTTCCCCGCCTGCATCATCAGCGTGCCCGCCACAAGCGCCGGCGGCGGACCGGGAACGCCTTCCTCCACCAGCTTGCCGTGGATCTGCCACGCATTCGCTTCCTCCGGCAACATCCGCGCATCCAGGTCATTCACGATCCTCACGAAGTTCCCGTACACTTGTTCGTTGTTGACCGACATCGGCGGCCCCTCGAAGAGCGAACCGAGACGGTTGTACGCCTCGCGGCTGGAGAGAAGATGCTGGCCGCCGAGCTCGCGCTGGTACTCTTCGTCCGCGCGCAGGCTCCCTTCACGCCCCTCAAGCCCGAGCAGCGGAATCAGCCCATCGACAAGCGTGCGCGCATAAAGCATCCGGCCCCGCAGCGACGGATGCACGTGGTCGTCGAAGAAGTCCCACCCGGGCGCGGCGTACTTCGTTGCCTGCTGAAACGATTCCACGCAATCGGCGAGCGCGGCTCCCTCTTCCGCCGCCGCACGGCGCAGCGCCTCGTTCGACAGTGTCGGCGCGCGCCAAGGCATTCCGTCCAGATCGAGGGCCCGCACGAACGCCACCCGCGCGCCCTCGTTGTCTTCCGCCTTCTCGCGCGCCTCGCCCAGACGAAACCACAGCAGCGCGTGATTCGCGTCCTTCTCGGCGAGTGCCTCCAGAGCGGCCAGGCGCCCGGGCCCTTCCTCGATCTGCATCGCTTCCTTCAATGCCTCGTCCGTCCCGGGCAGGGCGGCAACCGAACGCCCCACCGGCGCAAAGCCCGACAGGTTGCTCGGCATCGTGCCCACAAGCACCGGAATTCCGGCATCGCGGCAGTGACGAATCGACCAGCGCACGTTCGCTTCGAGCAACGTGGCCGCCGTCCTGCGCCGCGCGTCATCCGGCCCGATGCCGCTGTCCGCCGCCATGTAGTTGATCAAGCCCCCTTCTGCTTCCTGCCCGGCATCTGACTCCGTCCCCAGTTTCCCGATGCCCTCCCGCAGCAGCTTGACGAAGCGCAGATCGTTGTACGCCTCGTGAAGCGCGAGCAACCGGCGCGAGTTGCCGGCGTACTGACTCGAAGCAACTCCATACGCACCGAAGAACTCGTTGTGCCCGACGAGGATCACAACGGCGTCGCACTCCGTTTGCACGGCGGTCTCCTCCACGACGCGCGACACCGGATAGGATGCCACAGCCGTGAAACCGAAGTTGAACACCTGCACGTCGCGCTCGGGGGCAAGGTCCTGCAGGAGCGCCTGCACGTATTGGCTGATGGAAAGATTCGCCGGATAGGGGAACCCCTGCACCGTTGATTCGCCGATCACCGCCACCCGCAACGCCTCGCGCGGCTTCGGGGTGAAGTAGTACTGGGGCACCGAACTCCCCACGGGCAGGCGCTTGCCATCGACGCGCTGAAAGAAGAACCGCCGCGCCCAATTCTCCGACGTCACGTGCACCGTTCCATACCCGGGCACGTCCGGTCCCTCGGCGAAGAACGGGTCCGGGCGCGCATAGCCCATGGCGCGCAGGGTGATCTCCACGAGGAGCAGGCACCCCAACGCCACGCCCAACCCGAAGGCGACAAGCAACAGACGCTGGCGGGGAGAAAGGGACTTGCGCGCGGCTTGCGCGGTTTTCGGACGCTTGGGACTCATGGCTTCATCGCAACGCCGGGAGGGCGCTTTCTCGAAAGTCGTGTGTGGTGGAAATCATTTCACCACGGAGACACGGAGGCACGGAGAAAAGAAAGAAACCCGTCCAATAAATTTGCTTCCGTGGATCATACAGGCGCAGCGGGATGTTCTCAATGCGACAGGGCACGGAGCCTTGTCGTAGAGCAGTCTTGATGAATCGTCGCCGGAAGTTGAACTCGGAGGCGTCCCAGCCTCGACGAATGTGGAAGTGGGTGATTGTCGGCAAGGTGCGCGGTCTTCAAACGAAACCGCCCCCGCTTGCAGGCGGGGGCGGCTCGTGGAGTGGTAGGGGTTCGCGTGAAGCGTTTGGAAGAGCGGGGCCTTAGTAGGCGGTCCACTCGGAAACATTGGAGGCGCCGACGGCGTCGTTCGCACGGGCGGGACGAAGTGTCGGGACAGGATCCGTGGCGAGCTGGACCTTCACGCGGCCGGTAGCCGTGTCGACGAAGAACGAGTAGTCCGTCGCATCCAGGAAGTCGTAGCTCGGGTTCTTGTTGTCGCCAAGCAGCGAGAGGCCGCACTTGCGTTCCTCGCCGGTCAGGTCATGGACACCACCAAGCTGAATGGCCCAGGCGTTCGAGGCCGAGATGGCGATGTCGTCAGTAACGGCAACGGCCTTGTACTCTTTGGTCAGGCCCGGTGCAGGAGTGCCGTGGTTGGTCGTCGGGGCGTCCCAGCGATACAGGAACGCATCGGAGCCGACCTGTGTGGCGACGGGGTCATTGCTGCCAACGCCATCGGTGGCGGGGTTGTCGAAGTCGCCGCCATAGCGCAGGCCCCACATGCTGAGCGGCCCGACGATCTGGATACGGGCGTTGGCTGCAGCGGTGAAGTCGATGCGAGAAGCCGGGTCCGTGTAAATGAAGTCGGAATCGGGGAAGGCACCGTCCGCCATGGAGGCGGTGTGCAGGTTGACGCGAATCTCCTGATTGTCGGTCGTGGTCTTGAAGGGATGCGCGCCCTGTCCCGGCCACAGCTTGACAAGATTACCACCGGAGATCTCGAACACTGTCAGGGTCTGCTGGCCGGCCGTCGGAACGGTCACGGTCAGTTCAAAGCCATCTGCGACCGATGTCATCATGCTGTCGGTCTCGGGCGTCGTCGTCCACGGTCCGAGGGCATAAACGCCATCCGTGCTGGGGAGCGGCGTCAGGCCTTCAAACTTGTAGCGGCCGTCGGCTTCGCGCACCTTGAAGGTCACCACGTCGGCCTTGTTGAGCAGGAAGAAGCTGATGTTGCCGCCACCAAAACCGTTGGTGCCGATTTCGTTTCCGGGCCCCCAGTCGCCGTTCATTACGGCCTTGAATTCCTTGTTGCCGATGTTCTGCCAGCCGGAGAGGGTGACCTCCCACTCCTGCGTGCTGGCATTGCGAGTCAGCGACAGATGGGTGCCAGAGTCTCCCCAGTCACCAGTGGCACCGAGCTCCGTGCCGAAGTTGCCGAAAATGGCAAAACTGCTCGCTGCCTGCATCCGCGCCGCAATGTTGTTCGGCGAGGTGTAGACAAAGTTGTTATCCGGCAGGTAGCCGTCGCCCATCGAACCGTCCGGGTCCACCCAGAAGAAATCCACGGCCGCTTCGTTGGTGGGATACAGAGCGTCGCCACCCGACGGACTCTCATGCGACCAGGCGGTTCCCGAATCCACGCCATCCCAAGTCGCCATCTTCCAAGTTTCAACCGCAAGGGGGTCGCCCGAAGGGGTGATGCCAGTGGCGGAGTAGGTCCAGATGTGGTCGGACGCGCTGACGTCGCCGGCAGTCGTGCCGTCGTTGTACATGCGGCTCGTGGCGTCATTGACGCTGGGATCAAAGCTGCTAAAAGCCGGGAGATTTCCACCCGCGACAACGTGCTCGCCGGTGAAGAACGTCGTGTTGCCTTCCTGTGCGAAGGCCAGGCTGCCGGCTCCGGCAATCAGGCCAATCGCGAGAGCGGTGCGAAACGATTGCTGCTGCATGGTATTACCCTCCAGAGGGTGTGTTGAGTTGGTACCGTTCGTGGTCGAATTGTTCAGGGTTTCGGATGGTGCGAACAACGATGATGAGGCCGGAGAGACACCAGCCCCCGTGTCTCCATCCCTTAGATGTTCTTGCCCGTGCCGGAAAGGTCGCTGAAGACGACAATGTCGCCGTCAGAGGCAGTACCGTTCGTCGGGTCGTAGACGCGGCCGCTTGTCCCAAAGCCAACGGGAGGGGCCTCACGGTCGTCGAAGTTGTTGGGGCCGTTGCTCTTCATCAGCCACTGGCCTGCTGTGCCAATGCCGTTGAGCACGGGGATGGAGGCACTCAGAGGGGGCTGAAGATAAGCGATGCGATCACTGTAGTAGTTTGCGTCAACGCCGGAGCCCGTAGGGTTCTCGCTGTCCGTCGAGCGTGCGCGGTCCTTGCGGACATAAAGCACGTGATTGCGCAGCGTTGCCATCTTGGGGTCGGTGGCGTTACTGGCACCGAACTTCTCGATGAAGGGGGACTTCGGAATGCTGGTGATGTAGGAGATCGGCGTGGTGAGGCGGTCGATCGTGCGATACCCCGCGTTGTAGGCGGCGCGGCCCAAGTCCGTCTCCGGGTATTTGTTGTTGTCGACGGCGTACGATTCGAGGGCCGTGCGGATCGTGCGCATATCGGAGAGCGAGCGGGAAACCTTGGAGCGAACCTGCGCCTCCAGGAAGTTGGGCACGGCGATCGCCGCCAGGATGGCGATGATGGCCACCACGATCAGGAGCTCGATCAGGGTGAAGCCCTGCCCGGTTCGAATGGTTTTGATGCGAGACTGCGTCATGCTTGGAGATACCTCCTCTGGGATGGTGGATTCCACGGGGTGCAATCCGCTTGGGTGGCGTTTCCCGGCAGGCCCCTATTGGCCACTGTGCCCGCGATACATCCGCCCTGATACATCTTCCACCTGGAGGCGTGCGCTGGAATGGGCACCGCGTTCTAAAGTGGACATGGAGAACATCATTTCATTCGATGTGCCCTGTCAAGCCGTTCGCGGAAGTTTTAAAGGATGTTATAAATGAACGGGGCGTTATTTTTTTATGAGACGGACAGATAATGGGCCATGGAAAGCGGTTACAACCCCACGCCTTGCCCTGCCGGCTGTTCTCGCTCCGCTTTACCCGCTCCATCCACCTTCGCTGACACCCTGGCCACGGCGCTGCGGCGGCGGGCTCCACTAAAGTTTTATACCCGCCGCCAGTCACGCCCCTACCACCGCACGATCCAGTATCCGTAGGCCTGCGAGGGCCCGGCGAACTCCACGCTCTCCCCCGCCAGGGACGCCCGCAAGCCGCCATCCACGAGGGGCTCCAGGGCCGCGGGGCTTCCCCACGCCGCAGGCAGTTCGGCCGTCACCGCTCCGGAGCCTGCCTTCATCGCGATCAGCACCGTTTCCTCCGGGCTCACGCGCGCGGCCACCAGGTGGTCCTCGCCCGCTGCCACGATTTCATAGCGTCCACGGCGCAGTGCCACGGACGCGCCGCGTGCATGGGCCAGTTGCGAGACGGCTTCGAACGTCGCCGTCTCCTCGCTGCTCCAATCCTGCCAGCGCATCGAGCGCCGGTTGTCAGGATCGTGTGCGCCCGTCATGCCGATCTCGTCGCCATAGTACAACGTCGGCGGCCCGGGCACCGAGAAGAGAAACGCAAACGCCAGGCGCATCCGGGCGTGCGAATCAGCTCGATCCACGCGGGGCGGGTTCGTGAAACCCACTTCCTTTTCGTCCACCCCCGGCGGCATGTCACCATCGACCAGCGCCATGAAGCGCACCACGTCGTGGTTGCCCAGCAGCGGACTCATCACGCCAGCGGCGGGGTACTCTTCCTGTGAGGCGAGAACCGCCTCGGCCGCGTCGGCGAACGACCCATCGCCGCGCCCCAGCGGCCCCTGAAGAGCGAAGAGCAGCGGGAAGTCGAACTGCCCCGTCAGCAGGCCCGGCCCCACGAACTTGTTGATCGTCGAGCGGTCGGAAATCGTCTCGCCCACCGTGTAGATGTTCTCGCCACGGCCGAGCGTGTAGCGCTCGTACAACTCCTCCGACAACGCCGTCCAGTACGCCGGATCGACGTGCTTCACCGCGTCGAGGCGAAAGCCGTCGGCACCCGTTTTGTCCAGCCAGTACGCCGCGTTCTTCACCATCGTCTGCACGAGCTCGGGATTGTCGTGGTATTCCAGCGTCGGCAGGAAATTGTCGAACCACGTGGTGAACGGGTACTCGTCGAAGAGGCGGATGTTCAGGCGTCCGTCGGGCGTGTGCATGTCGGTGACCCAGTCGGGGTGCTCGGCGACAAGGGGATGCGTCTCGTGAACGTGGTTGGCAACGTAGTCGAGCAGGATCGCGATCTCGTGCTCGTGCGCGTTGTCCACCAGGGTGGCGAGTTCGCGTGCCGTGCCGAACGGGGGATTCGTTTCGTCCAGCGACGTGGGCCAGTAAGCGTGGTAGGAAGAGAAACGGCGATGCGGAGGCAGCGCGTCCTGCTCGATGCGGTCGGTGTTGCGATTGGCGGGCGAGAGCCAGATCGACGTGACGCCGAGCTTGTCGAAGTAGCCCTCGTCGATCTTCGTGGTGATGCCCTGCCAGTCGCCACCATGATAGCGTGCGAGCGGATGCAGTTCTTCCTCCGTCTCGGTGTGCACGGGATTGTTCGACGGATCGCCGTCGAGGAACCGGTCGGTCATGGCAAAGTAAATGACCTCGTCGCGGGGCGAGCGCGGTGCACCCGGCAGGTCGGCGCGCGACTGAAAGATGCCCGTACGCCCGGCCGTGTCGCTCGCCAACAGCACGATAAAGTTTTCGTCGAGCCACTGATCCGGCGGAATGGCCAGACGCACCGTCTGCCCCGCCGCGTCCAGGCTCCACCACTGACGCGGGGCCAGCACGTTGTTCACGACAAGATGAACGCGTGCGGGATCCAATGGTTCGTCGAAGCCGGAAGCCAGCGCGATCGCGCCCTGCGGGCCCGAGCCCGGCATCGCCGACGAGAGCAGCGAGAACGTCAAGACATCAGCCGAGGTGCCCTCCACGTCGAGAAGTGAGTTGCCGTGCCCGCCTGCCTCCCTCTTTGGATTCGCGGGATCGGCCATCCATTCGCCATCGACGACGAACTTGTACGGCCAGTTGCCCGGCGGAACCGGAAGGTCGAGCGTGTACACGCCGTTGCCGCTGTCGAGCAGTTCATGACGCGCGCTGCTCCAACCGTTGAAGGCTCCGGCGACGAAGACGTGCTGGGGGCTGGCGCCTGCGGGCGGGCGATAGGTGAAGGTGACGATGGGGTGGAACGCGGCCTTGTACGGGACGGCAAGCTCAGCGTGCTCGCCGGAGGACGTAATCGCTTTCAAAATCAGGACTCCCTCGCCACCCTTTCCCGGTACTGCACGAACCGTAATTTCTTCGTCGCCGGGCACAAATGAAAGTGAAAGGATTTCCGCCGAGCCCGCGGCATAGCTGGCTGATTGCACCCGCACTTCCTCCCCTGCAACCGCCCCGCGCAGACCGATCCGCCGCTCGTCGCCGGGGATCATCGTCAACGCGCCAAGGGGTTCCGGCGTTTTCGACACCTTCCAGACGCGTTCGGTCTCGTGCTCCCCGATCCGCGCCAGTGCGTGCGGATTCCTGGCCGTGCAACCCGCCGCCAGAAGGAGTGCCCCTGCTCCGATAAAAATTGTTCCGATCCTTTTAGCCATCTTGCAACCCTCCATGCGATTGACGGCCCGCACGGGCCCATTACCGTTGTCTTTTCTGCCCGGGAAACGCGAAGGTCATATACGGCGAGCGATAAAAGTTTCCTAACAAGAAGCAACAACAACATCCACAAGCACCGCGTTATGGTTGCCCTAGGCACGGCGGATTGGGGAGCAAAGGGCGTTGCTCGTCAAGCAGGCAACGTTTGAGCCACAACGGGGCAGCGGCGGATTTTGGGCACCGTGGGCCGCATGAGCCATCCTTCCCGTCCTGTTCGCAGACCGCCACCCGGCAATGAGGGACCAATGTTTTCAGGACTTTTTACTCATTCGGCCGATGTTTTGAAAAAGGGAATCCTGCTTGCAGGAGCGAGTGGGTTAATTTTTATCGGCGGGGCATTCCATTCGTCCGCGCTGGCTGGTCCCGTTCCCGGCGTCGAGACTTTCACCCGCCGTCCCGTCGAATTCCCCCACCCCGAGCATCTCGACGTCTGGGAGATCGGCGACGACGATTATCTGGTGACGTTCCGTTGGAAACCGGACGCCCCCGTCAAGGATCCCGCTGTCGCCGGAACGTTCAATAGCTGGAACCGCGCCGAGCTTCCCCTCTCCGGCCCGGACGCGGACGGGGTCTACTCCGTCACCGCGCGTCTCGCCGGCGGCGAGTACGCCTACAAGTTCGTCGCTGCGCCCGACATCTGGGAGTCCGACCCGCTGAACCCACTGCGCGAGGAAGGCGGCAGCGGCAACTCGCTCCTGCGTCTGGGCGTCGTGGCCTTCCTGCACGATGTCACTCCCAAGCGGGGCGACGGTGTCATCGAATCGCGCGCCGTAAAGCACGACCCCGATGCCTACCTGTACTACGACCGCATCGGGACGGACGACGCCATCGTTCGCGTGCGGGCGCTGGCCAACGACGTCGAAAGCGTGTCGTTCGTGATGAAGGGCCCCGGCCAGTCCGGCCGCTACAGAATGGAACTCGCGGCGGCGGACGAACTGTTCGACTACTTCGAGTACCACCTGCGCCCCTCCACGGCAATGATGTCCTACCACTTCGAGCTGCGCGATGGCGACGCCTCCTTCGAGACACCGGAGCACAAGCACCCGGACCTCTATCCGAGAGTGAATGCCCCCCGCGCCCCACAGCCCCCCGAATGGGCCCGCGACGCCATTTGGTACCAAATCATGGTCGATCGCTTTCGCGACGGGGACACGGCCAACAACCCCGAGTTCACCGGCGAGCCCCGCACCAAGGGACGCACCCATCCGTGGCGCAGCGACTGGTACACCGAGTACCCGTGGGAGCGCACCGATGGCTGGACGTTCTGGAAGTGGTCGATGTACGACCGCCTCTACGGCGGGGACTTTCGCGGCCTGATCGACAAGCTGACCTACCTCAAGGAACTCGGCGTCACGGCCATCTACCTCAACCCCGTGTTCGTCTCGCACAATTCGCACAAATACAACGCGCGCACCTACGTTCACGCCGACGACGGCTACGGCGTCGCCGGGTCGTACGCAGCGGTCAAGGACGGCGAGGATCTGCTCGATCCCACGACGTGGAAGTTCAACGCGTCCGACCGCATGCTGCTGGAACTTATCCGCGAAGTGCACGCCCGCGACATGCGCATCATCTTCGACGGCGTGTGGAACCACGTGGGCGACGACCATCCCGCATTCCTGGACGTCCGCGAGAACGGCAAGGAATCGCGCTACGCCGACTGGTTCAACGTCGTGAGCTGGGACCCGTTCGTCTACCGGGGCTGGGCGGGATTCGACGGGCTCCCCGAGTTCGCCAAATCCCCCGACGGGCTGGCCAGCGACTCCGCCAAGGCCCACATCTTCGCCGTGACGCACCGCTGGATGGACCCCAATGGCGACGGCGATCCCTCCGACGGCATCGATGGCTGGCGCCTCGACGTCCCCATGGACGTGCCGATGGGATTCTGGGTGGAGTGGTGCGCGCACGTGCGCTCGATCAACCCCGAGGCCTACATCACCGGCGAGATCTGGGATCCGGCGGAGGAATGGCTCGACGGCCAGACGTTCGACGCCGTGATGAACTACCAACTCCCCAAGGCCGCGTTCCCCTGGTTCGCCAACGACCGCGAGAAGATCACGGCGAGCGAATTCGACCGCCGGCTCGCCCGTCTGCGCATCCGCTATCCGCGCAACCATACCTATGTTCTGCAAAACCTGTTCGACAGCCACGACACCGATCGCTGGGTCTCGCGCATCGCGAATCCCGATCTCCCCTACGACGGCGCCAACCGGCGCCAGGACGAAGACGGCGCCGCGTACAACGACGCCCGTCCCCCCGAGGAAGCCTACCGCCGACTCCGCCTCATGGCACTCTTCCAGGCAACCTACATCGGCGCCCCCATGATCTGGTACGGCACCGAGGTGGGCATGTACGGCGCCGACGACCCGATGTGCCGCATGCCCATGTGGTGGGACGACATGGAGCCGTTCGACAACCCGGACTACCGGGTGGACAAGGATCTGCGCGAGGAGTTCCGTGCGCTCTTCCACCTGCGCCAGCGCGAGCCGTTGCTGCGCCGGGGCGATTACCGCACCGCCATCGTGGACGACGACAAGGACGTGTTCGGCTACTGGCGGCACGACCCGGCCGACAAGAGCCGCGCCCTGCTGGTGGTGCTGAACAACAGCACGAAGGAGCAGACGGTGGAAATCCCGACGAGGGCCCGGAAGTTCCGGCTGCTTCATGCCACACCAGGCACAAGTCAGCCGTCCACCGACTTCACAAGATCGTCCGTGACCCTGCCGCCGATTGGTGGAGCGGTCATCGAGGTAGAGTAGCAGGAAGGGAACAGTACGCCCATGGCGCGCAAGCATCGCGAGCATATTTCGATTCGTCAGGACCTTGAGGCCGCACCGTTCCTGCTGCCCTTCATGGCCGTCTTTGTCGTCTTCATCGGCTACCCGCTCTTCTACAGTCTTTTCATCAGCCTGTACCGCGTCACGATCTACTCGGACTTCTACGACTTGTTTGGCACGATGGAGTTCGTCGGCCTCGGCAACTATGTGCGCATCTTCCAGGACCCCGTGTTCCTCTGGTCGATCTTCCTGACGATGGTCTATGCGCTGCTGATGATCGCGCCCGGCATCGCGATGTCGCTGGCCCTGGCGCTGATGCTCAACCGCAAGCGGCGCGGCTTCGCCCTCCTGCGCAGCGGCTTCTTCCTCCCCAACGTGTTCGACATCTACGTCGTCGGCGTGATCTGGCTGCTGATCTACAACCCCAAGGGTGGCCTGTTCTCCGTGCTCCTGCACTGGGCGGGGGTCCACGGGCTCGCGGATTCCGGGGTGCTGAACAACCCGTGGCTCGTGCTGCCCGCCATCGCGCTCGTCATGGTGCTCAAGAACGCCGGCTTCGGCATGATCCTGTTTCTGACGAGCCTGAACAACATCTCCTCCTCGATCTTCGAGGCCGCCGACGTCGATGGCGCCAACCCCTGGCAGAAGCTCGTCCACATCACGATCCCGATGCTCAAGCCCACGATCCTGTTCCTCTCGATCACCGGGCTCGTGGGCTCGCTCAACGCGTTTGCCGAGATCTACGCGCTGACCGATGACACCGGCGGCACCAGCGTCCGCGTGCTCGACACGACGCTGCAAAGCGGCCGCATCAGCGGCTACCACCTCTTCAAGGTCTTCAACGAATCGATGTACGGCGAAGCCGCGGCGATCAGTTTTGTCCTCCTCGGCATTGCCATCGTCGTTGCCTTCATCAACTTCAAGGTTCTCTCTCCCAAGGATTAAGAAACGCCGATGGACAGCCGGCCCGACATCAAAAACCCTTCCCCGCCGCCGCTCTCACAGACGCCGGCGCTCATCGCCATTCGGGACTCGGCGATCTACGCCGTTCTCGTTCTGCTGCTGCTCTTTGTTCTGCTGCCGCTGGTCTGGATGATCCTTACGGCGTTCAAAGTGCGGGGCACCGCGTTCCGTTTCGAGTTCCTTCCCAAGACCGAGCTCGTCGTTCCCGTGCCGGAGGACACACCGCTCGACCTGATCGACCCGGGCCAGGGCGCCTGGGCGCACGTCGAACTCGAACGCAGCGGCGTCACCTCCGTGGCCACACTCGTGAAGAATACGGACGGCGAACCCGCGAAGCACCAGATGCACCTCACGCTCGACGGCCTCTGGATCGCCGACATCCCCGCCGCCCAGGAAGGCGCTTTCACCTACAAGTTCCTCGTCAACGACGAGGAGGAAGTGCCCGACCCCGCCGCCGAAATGATCGACGACGAGGGCTTCGCCACGATGACCGTGACACCGGGCGAAGTCGCCACGCAGGGACCCCCCGAGTTGCTCGGCTGGCGCTCGGGCGGCGAAGCGACTGTCATCCTGCGCACCGAACCCGACCAGCAATGGTTCGTCGCCACCCCCCAGGCGGAGCGCGTCCAGCTGGTGCAACAGACTCCCGGCTTCTACGAGGCACGCTTCGACCCGAAGGGCGCGACGGAGTACCGCCTCGTGCGCAAACGTCCCTTCGCGGAAGCCCTCGGTTCGCTCTACACCATCGACAACTTCCGCATCATTCTGAACAACCCCGACTTCAACTTCGCACGCTATTTCATGAACTCGCTCATCGTGGCGACGTCGGCCGCGCTGCTCACCGTGCTGATCTGCACGATGGCGGGCTACGCCTTCGCCGCGAAGAAGTTCCACTACCGCGACGAGTTGTTCGGCCTGCTCCTCGCCTCGATGCTCGTGCCCGGCATGATCTACATGGTGCCGCAGTTCAGCATCACGCTCAAGCTCGGGTGGCTGAACAGCTTCCAGGGCATGATCGTGCCGCATCTCGCCAACGTCTTCGGCCTCTTCCTGCTCCGCCAGTACGTCGTTCAGATTCCCAAGGACCTGTTCAACGCAGCGGAAATCGACGGCGCGAACAACGCGCAGGTCTTCTCGAAGATCGTCATCCCCGTCTGCCTGCCGATCATGGTCACGCTCTTCCTCCTCGTGTTCGTTGGCCAGTGGTCGAACTTCCTCTGGCAGTTGATCGTGAACACGGGTGATCCGGCGACGATGACGCTGCCCGTCGGCCTGCAGCAGTTCAAGGGACAGAACGCAACGGAGTGGGAGCGCATCATGGCGGGAGCCTGCTTCTCAATCCTGCCGATCGCCGCACTCTTCATGGCGTTGCAGAAGTACTTCATGAGCGGTCTGACCGCAGGGGCGGTGAAGGAATGACGAGCATTGCGAAACGTATCCTGGCGCGCGCCACTGCCGTGCTCGCCCTCATGGCGGGGCTGCTTCTTCTCGCTGCGTGCGGCAACGGCGGAGAACGCGACACCAACACCATCGAAGTCTGGCACGCCTTCAACGCCGAGGAGACGAGCGTCTTCCGCAAGATCGTTGCCGAGTACGAAGCCGACTGGAAGAAACGCACCGGCGAGGAAATCGTCATCGACCTGAAGTACGTCTCCTACGGCGACATGTTCACCAAGCTGCGCACCGCCGCGCTCGGCGAACTCACTCCCGACGTTGCCTTCATGGACTCGATCAAGGTCACCGATCTCGCTCTCGGACAGGCCCTGATGAAGATCGACGAAATGCCCGCCTTCAAGCGCCGCTATGGCACGATTGCCCAGGCGCGGGAGGAGTTCGTCGGCGCGTCCTTCGACTCCGGCATCGTCAACCGCAAAGGCGTGGTGAACCTCTACGCCTACCCCGTGCAGACGACCACCGTCGCGCTCTTCTGGAACCGCGAAATGTTCCGCCGCAAAGCCAACGAACTGCGCGCCGCGGGCCTCGATCCCAACCGCGCACCACGCGACTGGGACGAACTCACCGCCTACGGCAAAGTGCTCACCGACGAGGCCGCCGGCGTCTATGGCTTCGGAATGCACGGTTCCATGTGGTTCAACTTCCCCATCTTCAACATGTACCGCATGGAGTTCGTTCAGTACGATGAGAAGGGGCGCGCCAGTTCGGCCGTCAACTCGCCCAATGGCCTCGCGGCGCTCGAGCGTCTGAGCACGCTGGCGCACAGCGGCATCGAGGGCGGCGCGTGGAAACGCAGCGCGCTCGGCCCCGACGCGGGCTTCATCAACCGCAAGTACGCGATGGTCATGATGGGGCCGTGGATGGTCGAGTCCTTCACGAACGCGGGGCTGGACTTCGACATCTCGCTGATTCCGGGGCCGACGGAGGAGGAAGTCGAACGCCTCGGTCTTGAACCCGAGTACCCCGACCTCGTCGAGACGTGGGGCCAGCTCGCCTACTCGTCAAGCAACGTCGGCGGCCAGAGCGGCGTCATCATGCGCACCTGCGAGAACCCCGAGGCCGCCCTCGAATTCCTCGACTACTTCACCAGCGAACCCGTTCAGCGCCGCTGGGCCAGCCGGCTTGGCCAGATTCCCGTGCGCCGCGCCGCCTGGAAGGATCTCGATACGAGCAAGTACCCGTTCATGCCCAAATTCATGGACCAACTGCTGCTCGCCCGCCGCATTCCCCAGATTCCCCTTTACGGCATCCTCGAAAGCAACATCTTCACTCCCGAGGTCGATCTTCTCCTCCAGCAGAAACAGACGCCCCAGCAGATGCTGGACAATCTGGAGAAGGCGATGGACCAAAACATCATGGTGCGGGTGAACGAGTCGCTGGACTGACCCGGCGGCCGCGCCGGGGGGACTGCGTGATTCACATCCATCAGGGCGACAACCTCGAAATCCTGCGCACCCTGCCCGACGCCAGTTTCGATCTCATCTACATCGATCCCCCTTTCAACACGGGGCGCTCGCAGAAACGCACGCGCCTGCGCACCGAACGCGACGAGGACGGCGACCGCACCGGTTTCTCCGGCCAGCGCTACCGCACCACCGTCCTCGGATCGATGGCCTACGCCGACACCTTCGACGATTACCTCGCCTTTCTCCAGCCCCGCCTGGCCGAGGCACACCGCCTGCTCAAGCCACACGCCAGCCTCTTCTTCCACATCGACTACCGCGAAGCCCACTACTGCAAGGTCATGCTCGACGGCATCTTCGGCCGCGAATCGTTCATCAACGAGATCATCTGGTCCTATGACTACGGCGCGCGTGCGAAGAACCGCTGGTCTGCCAAGCACGACACGATTTTCTGGTACGCCCGCGACCCGAAGAACTATACGTTCAATTACGACAACATCGACCGCATTCCCTACATGGCGCCCAAACTCGTCGGGCCCGAGAAAGCCGCTCGCGGCAAGACGCCCACCGACGTCTGGTGGCACACCATCGTCAGCCCCATGTCGAAGGAGAAGACCGGCTACCCGACACAGAAGCCCCTCGGGGTGCTGCGCCGCATCGTGCGCGTCCACTCCAGCCCAGGCGGCCACCTGCTGGATTTCTTCGCGGGGAGCGGCACTCTCGGCGACGCCGCCGAGGAACACGGCTGCGATTGCGTCCTGATCGACAACAACCCCGAGGCCATCGCCGTCATGCGCGAACGCTTCGCCGGCCTTCCCGTCACATTCCACACTTGAATAATCACGCTGCCCTGACGTACTATTGCTGTATCCTCATCTGGAGTCGCTCATGCGCCGTCTTCTCTTCCTTATTCTCGCCTTATTCGCCTCGCCGATTGCTGTCGGCATTCTCGAGGGCATCACCTTTCACTTCTGGCTCAACCTCGCCTTGTGGTTCCTGACTCTTTCCACACTGGGCGTCGTGCATTCCTGGTGGCTGATCCTGACGCGCGATTATCCGGCGTTCCACAGCTGACCCCTCATTCCCTTGCCCAAAGTCCTCCCCGGTGCTTGAACCGGGGCGGCCACTTCTGAACGCGCGGCCGCATTCCAGGCAGGGGCCTGATCCATGAACCTACTCGTAACCGGTGGCGCAGGCTTCATTGGCAGCAACCTCGTGCGCCACCTCGCCGCTGCCTATCCCGCACACCGCATCGTTGTCCTCGATGCGCTCACCTACGCGGGGAACCTGCGTTCGCTCGCCGATCTGGAGAACGCCCCGAACTACCACTTTGTCCGTGGCGACATCCGCGACCAGAAACTCGTCACGCAACTCCTCGCCGACCTGCAAATCGAAGGCATCATCCATCTCGCCGCCGAATCCCACGTCGATCGCTCGATCCTCGGCCCCGAGGAGTTCCTGCAAACGAACGTGATGGGCACGTTCGCGCTGCTCGAAGCCGCACGCACCGTCTGGCGCGATGGACGCACCGGCCGCTTCCATCACGTCTCCACCGACGAAGTGTACGGCTCGCTCGGAGAGACCGGGTACTTCACTGAAACGACGCCCTACGCCCCCAACTCGCCCTACAGCGCCAGCAAGGCCGCCAGCGACCACCTGGTCCGCGCCTACCACCACACCTACGGCCTCGACGTCGTCACAACGAACTGCTCGAACAACTACGGCCCCTTCCAGTTTCCCGAAAAACTCATCCCCCTGATGATCATGAACGCCCGCGACGGCAAGCCCCTCCCCGTCTACGGCGACGGACGCAACGTGCGCGACTGGCTCTATGTCCAGGACCACTGCGAGGCTATCGACCTCGTGCTGCACAAGGGCACCGCCGGCGAAGTCTACAACATCGGTGGCAACAACGAGCGCCGCAACATCGACGTCGTGCACGCCGTATGCGATCTCGTCGACGAGCTCGCCGGCCCGCAGCCCGAGGGACCGCGCCGCCGCCTGATCACCTACGTGAAGGACCGCCCCGGCCACGACCGCCGCTACGCCATCGACGCCACGAAAATCCGCGACGACCTCGGCTGGGAACCGCGCTTCAACTTCGAGGACGGCCTGCGCCACACCATCGAATGGTACCTCCACCATACCGACTGGCTTGCCGCCTGCATCGACGGCAGCTATCGCGACTATTACGAGAGCAACTACCAGGGTAAGTTCGACGGCTGAGTGACGGACTGCGCCCTGAAAGCGGCGCGATCCCATGGGACGAGTCCGAAGAGGCGTTCAGTGTGGATCGCACCACCTTCGGGGTGCGGGGTGAAACGCTGCGCCTACCCAGGGCGGCGCGCCTTGCGGCGCTTGCCCTGGGCTGGATGATCTCGCCTCTTCGAGGCGTACTACGCTCCTTCGACAATCGCGCACGCTCTGCGATCTTCAAGGCTGACGTCTCTCCGTGACGTGCGTCTGGCCACGATGCATCGGAGAATGCCATCGGCCGCGTTCCCTGCGGGGCTCTCTTTCGTGGTGCCCGAGGGTCATAGAGGATTCTCGGAAGAGGCGCGGTTGTTTTCGATGGGAAGGAGCTCGTCTTGAGCAAGGATTCGTCACGGCCCGCAATGGCCCCAACGAATCTCACCGGCTCGGCGAGCCTCGATCCCAAATTCGTTCCGGCCGCAATGGCCCCAACGGGGCCGAATCCCTTAGCCCAGGGCAAGCGCCGCAAGGCGCGCCGCCCTGGGTCCGGCCAGCACCAATGACCGCGCCCTGAAAGCGGCGCGATCCCATGGGTCGAGTCCGAAGAGGCGTTGAGTTTGGATCGCACCACCTTCGGGGTGCGGGTTGACGGCATGCGCTATCCCAGGGCCGCGCGCCTTGCGGCGCTTGCCCTGGGCTGGATGATCTCGCCTCTTCGAGGCGTACCACGTTCCTTCGGCAATCGCGCACGCTCTGCAATCTTCAAGGCTGACGTCTCTCCGAAACGTGCGTCCGGCCACGATGCATCGGAGAATGCCATGGGCCGCGTTCTCCGTTTTTTTTCGTGGCGCCCGAGGGTCAACATTTTCGGAAGAGGCGCGGTTGTTTTCGATGGGAAGGAGCTCGTCTTGAGCAAGGATTCGTTCCGGCCGCAACGGCCCCAACGGGGCCGAATCCCTTAGCCCAGGGCAAGCGCCGCAAGGCGCGCCGCCCTGGGTCCGGCCACAAACAATGACCGCGCCCTGAAAGCGGCGCGATCCCATGGGTCGATTCAGGAAAGCCGTTGAGTTGTGGATCGCACCACCTTCGGGGTGCGGGTTGAAACGCTGCGCCTACCCAAGGCGGCGCGCCTGCGGCGCTTGCCCTGGGCTGGATGATCTCGCCTCTTCGAGGCGTACCACGTTCCTTCGGCAATCGCTAACCTTCTTCGCTGCTCAAGGCTTGGCCCTCCCCCAGCCCCGCTTCAACTGCGGTTCATCGAAGAGTCCCCTACTGCACCCGCTTGTAGTTCGTATACTCGCTTGTCTGCTGATCGACGCGTGGCTTCAGGATCATCGCCGTGCGTGGCGGAATCTCCACGGTCAGCAACCCGGCGTGCAGGCCGAACTCCTGGCCCGAGAGTGCGTCCACGAACGCGGTGCCGCTCATCATTTTGGAGTCGCGCAGCATCAGCACCTCGCGCACCGCATCAGGCTCGGGATTCGCAACGACGACCACGGTGTCCGCCGCCCTGTCCGTCGTGCGCAGAAACGCCGCCACGCGCTGTGAGGCCAGCAGCCGGAAATCCCCGTAGTCCAGCGCCGGGCTCGCGTTGCGCACTTCGATCAGCCGGCGCATCCACGCCAATTCCCCGTTTTCCTCGTTCACCAGATCCCAGCGCATCGGAGCGCGCTGCTCAGGATCGTCGCCTCCCGTCATGCCAAGTTCCACGCCGTAGTAGATGCACGGGGAGCCGGGCAGCGTGAACTGGAGGACCTGCGCCAGATGCCGCCGGTCCTGCTCGGGCACCAGCGTCGCAATGCGCGGCGTGTCGTGGTTGTCGATGATGACCCACGAGCGCAGCAGCGGCACGATCCCCGTGTCCTCCACCATCAGCGCCACGTTGCGCGCCAGTTGCTCGCCCGTCATGTCGTTCCAGACGGTCTTCAGGATCAGCTCGCGCATCACCATGTTCATCACGCCATCGACGGCGGGCACCCATTGCTCGGGGTAGTTCCAGATTTCCCCGATCACGACCGAGTCCGGCCGCGCGGCGTGCGCGCTGCGCGTCAGTTCGTCCAGGTACACGAATCCGATGTCGAAGCCGACGTCGAGGCGCCATCCGTCCACGCCTTCGCGCAGGTAGCCCTGGATCACGGAATCCTCGTCGCCCCACAGACGCGCACGCACGGCGGGGCTTTCCAGATTCAGCTCCGGCAGATTCGGCACGTTGTACCACGCGCGATAACCCAACGTGTGTTGCGGGCCGATGGAGTACCAGTCGCGCCAGGGGCTTTGCGGGTCGGCCATCGCGTCGATGAACTGCGGCGAGGTGCGCCCCATGTGGTTGAACACACCGTCGAGCACGAGCCGCAATCCGCGTGCGTGCGCGTCGTCGGCCAGCGCCGCCACGTCGGCGCGGCTGCCGTATTCCGGCGAGACGGCAAAGTAGTCCTGCGCGTCGTACTTGTGATTCGTGTACGCCAGATGAATGGGGTTGAGGTACAGCACATCGACGCCGAGCCCCTCGATGTAATCCATGCGCCCGCGCAGACTCTGCAAGTCGCCGCCCCAGAAGTCGATCTCGTGGCTCCAGACTTCCGCCTCGTCCACGTAGGTGCCTCGCACCGGCGTCTCGTCCCAGGCGCGCAGCCGCTTGGGGGGCGGATAGAGAGGACGCTTGGCCTCCAGATCGGCGGGCGGGGCAAAGCGATCCACGATCACCTGGTAGACCAGCGCGCCGTTGCGCCAGTCCGCCGCGCGTCCGGCCCACTCCGCCGCGCGGGCCGTGTCCACGCGGTTGGCGTAGGGGGATGCGCCGGCCTGAGCGGCGGAAAGCAGCAGAACGGACGACAGGAGTACGCCATCGCGAAGGACTTTCTTCACATTGGACACAAAGGATGAAGGGGCAATCAACGTGCAGGGCGGCATGGGAACTCCTCCGGGGTGCAAATCCGGCGCGAAACCGGGCAGCGGAATGGCATGCAAACCGTGTCAGGCAGGCATTCTGCGGCGCGGCCGGATTAAGCCAAGGCGAATGAATCAACACTGATAAAATTTACTCGTGCTGCGAATAAAGAACCCGGGAAAGGGCTTGATTGCCCAGACGATTTGTGAGTATTTCGTGAGTCAAAGCTTACGGTGCAAAGAGAAGGCAGAAGCCCCGGACGGGATTTCGGGAGTGAGTCTGTCCGAAGGAGTTGCCGCAAGCACCTCACTGCAACCCATCCCAAGGAGGATGATCTGATGAAGAAAGTATTCTCGTTTGTTTCCATGCTCGCAATCGCCGGGGCCGTCTCCGCAGGCACACCCACCATCGACGGAACGTTTGACGGCGTCGGCGTCTGGGGCACTGCCATCGCAACCGACGCCTCTGCTGACGGCTGGGGTGGCGCCGATGCCACCAATCTGTATGTCACTCAGGACGCCACTTATCTCTATCTGGGTGCGGAATGCGTGAACTCAGACTGGATGAGTTTCGGATTCACCATCAACACGACGACTGGCGGCGGAAACACCGAAGACCCTTGGGCATATCGCGTCAATTTCAACTACCCGGATGCACCCGATTTCGTTCTCCGTGGCAACAACGACAACGGCTGGCGGGAACTGCGCACGTGGAATGGCTCCGACTGGAGTACTGGCAGCGGCGTTGACCTTGGCGCCACCGAGTCGAACGTCAGCGCAACCTTTATCGAATGCCGTATTCCTCTCGCAACGCTGGGAATTGCTGGTCTCCAGAACATCAACGTGGGGTTCTTCCTCACGGGCAACAACTCCGCTGAGCACGGTTGTTTCGACCAGATCCCAAGTGGAACCGGCGATACAACGGCGGACAACTGGAACGAAGCGGGTACATCGAATGTATTGAATGAGGCCACTGCGGCGCTTGTCCCCGTCGAACTCGACTCCTTCATGATCGACTAATCGCAGCGCCCTCCTCACGCTGAAGAACACGCGCCCCGGTCAGGTATGCCCCGACCGGGGCGTTTGCTTTCGTACCACGACGAATCTCCTCTACCACCCCCCGCCGGAAGCAGGCCCAAACCACGACCCCCAAACAACGAACCACGCCCCCTCCCCCCTTTTGCCGTTGCCGCAATCCGCCTTCCTCTCTACACTAACCTCATCGGCTCACCCCGGGTCGATTTTGCAACAGGATTGCGTCAGACCCCATGCCCAGCAAGCTCCTCATCGCCAGCCTTGTTCTCCCCCTCGCTGCCGCCTCGGCTGCGGCGCAGGACGGCGAGCGCGCGATCGCGCCGGGCAGTCTGCGTATGTTGAGCGATCCCCCCGGCGCGTGCCAGGATCCCGTGATCGACGCGGTGGGTGACGACGCCATCGTGGCCTGGAAGAGCCTCTACGAAGGGCGCTCGCGCATCTTTGCCGTCCGCCGCATCAATCGCGACTGGACGTTCCCCTACCCGGTCGACAGTTCCCTCGACGGCGATTGCCTGGACCCCGTCGTGCGCTTTGCGCCTGGTGGCGATCCGGGCATCGCGTGGGTCCGCCGCGAGGGCGAGACTTCGTTCCTCGAATTCGCACCACCCGCTGGATTCCCCGCTACGATTGCCAAGTCGGCGTTGCGCATGGAGTCCCCGTCGCTCGATTTCGACGCGGCCGGAACACCGGTGCTCGCGTGGACGGAGAGCGAGGCGGGGCGCTATCTCGTGATGACGGCGCGCCGCGACGCCGAGGGGAAGTGGGTGCGCGAACGCGCCAGCACCTCGCCCGACGCCTATGACGTTTTCCCCCAGGTCTTCGGCACCCCCGTACCGTCGGTCTGCTGGTACACCCTCGGCGAGCAGGACTTCTCGCTGACAGGCGTTGAGCTCGCCCCCGGCGGCTGGGTGCCGTTCGCGCCGCCCACGTCCGAACTGGTTCCCGCCAATCGTTTTCCGCTGCTCTATGGCACCGGCACGACGCCCGGCGCTCTGTGGGTCGAGCCGCTCAGCGATGGCGAAATCGTCGTCGCGTGGGATCCGCGCTTTCCGGCGTCGGAGCCGCTGCTCCCAATGCCCGGGGCAACTGGCGCGCGCCAGCTCGAACCTGATGCCAGCGGCGGCCCCGGTGCCCCCTCGTTCGCCTGGCGCGAGGAAGACTCCACCGGCTCCGATATTCTTGTTCTCCATCGCGAGACGCTCGCCCGCCTCGAAGGCTTCCCGCATCCCAGCCAGCCCCGCATCGCCCCGAATGACAGCGGTGGACTCCATCTGATCGTGGTGAGCGACCGTACCGACGGCGGCACCGGCCAAGTCTATTGGACGACGCTGGAGTGACTCACAGGACGTTCTCAAAGGAGAGTCGTTTCCGAGAAGTCAACACAGTGGCCGAGCGCATCTCAACACAGACCCGGTGTTAAAGCGGTCATGCCGAAGGGCGTGGTACGCCTCGAAGAGGCGAGATCACACAGCCCAGGGCAAGCGCCGCAGGCGCGCCGCCCTGGGTAGGCGCAGCGTTTCAACCCGCACCCCGAAGGTGGTGCGATCCACAACTCAACGCCTCTTCGAAATCGACCCATGGGATCGCGCCGCTTTCAGGGCGCGGTCATTGGTGGTGCCCGGACCCAGGGCGGCGCGCCTGCGGCGCTTGCCCTGGGCTAAGGGATTCGGCCC